>NZ_JH976535.1:1551836-2151836 GCF_000183545.2 Thermaerobacter subterraneus DSM 13965 | reverse complement strand
GCCGATGCCGGGCTCTTGCGGCCCCTGCTCTTGCGCTTGGAGTTCCGCAGCCTGCTCGACCGCCTGGGCCTGGCCCAGCGCACGCCCCAGGCGGGACAGGAGGCCGCGGAACCGCCCGGTGAAGGTGCAGGTGGCGCTGCCGGTGCGCCGGGGACGGCCACCGTGGCCCAGGAGGGCGTGGGAGCCGGGGAGGACGAGGTCGGGGCAGCAGGAGCCCGGAGAGAGGGGGGCAGGCAAGAAGGATCCAGGGAAGAAGGAGCGGGTCTGCCTGTTCAGGTCGAGCCGCTGTCTGCCGGGGACGTGGCCGCCTGGCTCGATGAGGCCCTGGGCCGCCTTGCCGCCGGTACTGCCCAGGGTTCTCCGGACCCGGGCGAAACCGATGCGACCGCGGCCGGCGGTGACGTGGCGGTGGTCGCCGCCTGGCTGGGGGAGGCGGAAGGTCCCCAGGGGGGTGCCGGTGCCGTGCTGGCGGGGCTCGGCCTGGCCGCAGCGGGCAGGGTGGGCGCCTGGCTGGCGGGAGAGCCGGAGGACGCCGCCGGGGACGCGGCCGGTCGCGTCCGGGAGGCGCTGTCCGGCCGGCCGCTGGCCGGCTTCGACCTCAAGCCCCTGTACCGGTGGCTGCTCCGCCGGGCGGGCGCGGCAGGGGAGGACCCGGATCCTGCCGCCCAGACCGCCCAGAGCCCGGAGGGTGAAGGACCGCCCGCCCGGGCGGGCCGGCACGTCCGGCACGTCCGGCCCGTTCTTCCGGCACCGGTGACGGATCTCAAGCTGGCCGCCTACCTGCTGGACCCGGTACGCAACCGTTACCACCTGGTGGACACCGCCCGCCAGTTCTTCGGCTGGGACCTGGAGGAGGGACCCGCCGACCGCCCCGGCGACCCCGCCGTATGCACCTCCTCCCTGCTGGGTCGGGATGCGGCCCTGTGCGCCCGGCTCCGCCCTGCCGTGGAAGCCGAGCTGGCGGCTCGGGGGCTGGAGCGGGTCTACCGGGAGATCGAGCTGCCCCTGGTGCCGGTGCTGGCCGCCATGGAAGAGGCGGGCATCGCCGTCGACCGGCGCCAGCTGGAGGAGCTGGGCCGGCTCTTCACCCGGCGCAGCCAGGAACTGGCCGAGCAGATCTACGAGCTGGCGGGGCAGACCTTCAACATCAACTCGACCCAGCAGCTGGGCCAGATCCTGTTCGAACGGCTGGGCCTGCCCGTGGTGAAGAAGACGAAGACGGGCTATTCCACCGACGCCGAGGTCCTGGAGACCCTGGCGGCCCGCCACCCCATCGCCGAGCTGGTGCTGGAATACCGGTCGCTGGTCAAGCTGCAGGGCACCTACGTGGACGGGCTGGCCGAGCACATCGGCCCCGACGGCCGCATCCACACCACCTTCCAGCAGACGGTGGCGGCCACGGGCCGGCTCTCCAGCACCCAGCCCAACCTGCAGAACATCCCCATCCGGGACGAACCCGGCCGCTCCCTGCGCCGCGCCTTCGTGGCGCCGCCGGGACACCGGCTGGTGGCCGCCGACTACTCCCAGATCGAGCTGCGGGTCCTGGCCCACTACAGCGGCGACCCCGGCCTGGTGGAGGCCTTCGCCCAGGGGCAGGACGTCCACGCCCGGACGGCCAGCGAGATCTTCGGGGTGCCCCTGGAGCAGGTGACCCCCGAGCAGCGGCGGGTGGCCAAGGCGGTGAACTTCGGCCTGGCCTACGGCCAGACGGACTTCGGGCTGGCCCGCGCCCTGCGCATCGACCGCGCCGACGCCCGCCGCTTCATGGAACGCTATTTCGAGCGGTATCCCGGCGTGAAGCGGTACATGGAGGAGACGGTGCGGCGGGCGCGCCAGCAGGGCGAGGTGACCACGCTGCTCGGGCGGCGGCGGCCGGTGCCCGAGATCCGGCACCGGGTCTTCCACATCCGGCAGAACGCCGAGCGGGTGGCGATCAACACGCCCATCCAGGGCACCGCCGCCGACATCATGAAGCTGGCCATGATCCGCGTCCACCGGGCCCTGGCGGAAGAGGGGCTGCGGGCCCGCATCGTGCTGCAGGTCCACGACGAGCTGCTGGTGGAAGCCCCCGACGCGGAGGTGGCGGCCGTGGCCGCCCTGCTGCGCCGGGAGATGGAAGGCGCCTTCCGCCTCGACGTCCCCTTGGTGGTCGAGGTCAAATCCGGTGCCAACTGGTACGAGATGGAGGCCGTGGACGCCGGTGCCTGAACTGCCCGAGGTGGAGACCATCCGGCGCGACCTGGAACGCCATCTGGCCGGCGCCCGGATCACCCGGGTCCACGTCCTGCGGCCCGAGGTGGTGTGCGGTGCCGGGGGGGAGGCCATCGGGCCGGAGGCCTTTCGGGCCGTTCTGGAGGGAACCCGTTTGGGCCGCTTTGCCCGCCGGGGCAAGTACCTGCTCATTGAGCTGCACCGGGCGGCGGGGGATCCTGCGGCCGGGTCCGGGCTCAACACCGCGCCCGTGCTCCCGGACGAACCGGCCGGGAGGCGGGTTCGTCCGGCCGGGCCGGGTGGCGGGCGGCTGTGGCTGGCGATCCACCTGCGCATGACCGGCCGGCTTACCCTGGCGCGGCGGGGCGAGCCGCGGCCGCCTCACACCCACGTGGTGTTCGAGCTTGAGCCCGGTCCGGGTCGGTCGTGGGAGGAACTGCGTTTCTCCGACGTGCGCCGCTTCGGCCGGCTGTACCTGCTGCCGGACAACCCCCTGGCCCGCGCCCGCGGCCGGCCGGCAAAGCGCCGGGCGGGGGGCACGGTCCCGGAGGGACCCCACGGAGGAACCGGCCTGCAAGGCCTCTACACCCTTGGGCCTGAACCCCTCAGCCGCCGCTTCGGCGCCGCCGAACTGGGCCGGCGCCTGGCCGGGCGCCGGGCGCCCATCAAGGCCGTGCTCCTGGATCAGCGGGTGGTGGCGGGGCTCGGCAACATCTACGCCGACGAGGCCCTCTTCCGCGCCCGCATCCACCCGGCCCGGCCGGCAGGATCCCTGACGGGCCAGGAGGTGGCGCGCCTGGCCCGGGCCATCCGCAGCGTGCTGCGGGAGGCCGTGGCGGCCGGTGGCACCACCTTCTCCGATTACCGCGACGGGCTGGGGCGGGAAGGCCGGTTTGGCCGCCGGCTGGCGGTCTACGACCGGGAGGGCCTCCCCTGCCCCCGCTGCGGCACCCCCGTGGCAGCCTTGCGCCTGGCCGGCCGCACCAGCCACTACTGCCCTCGCTGCCAGCCGAGCGGACCCGGGTGGTGCCCGGTCCCGCGCGGCTCGGCAAGCTGAGCCCGCCGGCTTGGCAACCGGCTCCCTGCCGCCTGCTCCATCGGAACCGCGGGACGGGCCCCGGGATCTATCTCCGGGGTCCTGGCGCACCGCCGTGGCGGGTGCCGGGGCGGCGGGCGGCACCGGGCGGCGTGGCGGGCCCGCCCTCGCCGGGTGCCGGCCGGGTCGCTTCCGGCGCGCCGTACGCGGTGCGGCCGGGTTCCTCCCCGCCGATGTCCGCGGTCACCCGCAAGCCCGGCACCTCGAATTCCACCTGGGGCCGGATGCCCATGGCACGGGCTTGGCTGTCCGCCAGGTCCTCCAGCTCGTCGATCCAGCGGTCGTCGTCGGTGAAGGAGGCCGGTGCGCCGGCAGCGGTCAGGTCGTCGCGCTCAGGGGCCCCCGCTTCCGGTTGAACCGGGCGGCCGCGGCGGCCGTCCGGCCTCACCCGGGCCGGCCCGCTGGCCGCGCCCTCCGGGTCGCCCGGGTGCAGGGCCCCGCCCTGGCTCCCTCCCTGGTTTGCCGGAGCACCGCGACCTTCACCGGGGCGCGGCCTGCCATCTGGTCCTGTCATCGCTTCCCGCTCCTTTGCCGGTCCACCCCGTCTCGGGTTCCCGCCCCCATCGCCGGCACCGCAGGGGGCGGCACTCCATGGCGCAGGTCGAATCTGTGCCGGGAACCGGCCCGGGTCAGGGTCCGTACGGACCGCCGCCTGGCAACCCGCCGGCCCGGGGTGGGCCGTCCCCACCGGGGACGGCGGCCGGCGTGACCCTGCGGCGGCCCGGTCCCGGGCAGTTCCCGCTGCGGCCGGTGGCCGGGGTTGGACTATACTAGCGTGGCCGACTGGAGGCCGGTCCAATCGTGGAAGGCAATGGGGCGGGACAAGGGGCGCCCGCAGGGGCGCGCAGACCGGCGGGGGAGCGGAAGGCCTTCGCCACCGGCCGCGCAGCCAACGGCCTGGAACCTGCCGGAGCAAGGCCAGGGGCGGGGACCCTGAGTCCCCGCCCCTGCCTTCGGTCCCCGGCCGGCGGCCGGGGACCGTGCCCGATGGAGTCCTGCATCGTCAATCCCGGCGTCCACCCCGCCCGTCGCCCCGGGCCCGTGCGGGATGGTGCCGCCGCCAGGGCCGGCGCCGGCCGGCACCGCCGGAAGGGAACCTCAGTAGGCGAACCGGTGGTTGCCGATCCAGCCCGCGCTGGGCCGGCTCTCCAGGAAGGGCTGGTAGCCCGACTTGACGGGATTCCAGAAGTAGAGGGCGCCGCCCGTGGGATCCCAGCCGTTGACCGCGTCGATGGCCGCCTGCCAGGACTCGGCGCTGGGTTCCTGCCAGAAGGTCCCGTTCAGCACCGGCTCGAACTGGTACGGCTCGAACAGCACGCCCGCCACGGTATCGGGGAACAGCGGGCTCTTCACCCGGTTGAGGATCACGGCCGCCACGGCCACCTTGCCCACGTAGGGCTCGCCGGCCGCCTCGGCCTCGACCATCTGGGCCAGCAGGCGCAGTTCATAGTCGGTCGCGCGCACCCCCTGCCCGCCTGCCTGCGACCGGGAGGGAGCCGGCGCGGGTGCCGCCGCGGCAGTCCCGCCCGAGGGCGCGCCCGTCGCACCACCCAGGGGCACGATCAGCCGCTGTCCGGGCAGGATCAGGTCACCGGCCAGGGCGTTGGCTCGCTGCAGCTCGGCGGCCGCCAGCCCGTAGGCGGCGGCGATCTTGAACAGGGTATCGCCCCGCCGCACGGTGTAGATGTCGTAGCGGTCGATCCTGGGGATCGCCAGGTAGGTGCCGGCCCAGACCACGCTGGCCGACGGCAGGCGGTTCAGCTGCACGATGTCGTCCATCGGAACCCCGTACTTGCGGCTGATCTTCCAGATGGTCTCGCCGCGCTGGACGTAATGGGTGACGAAGGCCGGACCGCCCCCGGAGGCCGCCGCCGGGACCGTGCTGCCCATCACGGCCAGGACGGACAGGCTCACCCCGGCCAGCAGGCCGGCCAGCGCGCGCCGCCACCGACAATTCGCCATGCGTCTCCCTCCCCGGACGAAATCTGGATGTAACATGGACGAAACGAATTATAGAAAACTGCAATATTCGCAGGCATTAGCAAAATGTTTCCTGTAGAGCCGGGAGGGATAAATGGCAAGGGATTGGTAAAAACCGGGGGCGGGCGCCGGTCACGGCGCCCGCCCCCGGGTGGAGCCATCGCGTGGGATCGAGAAGGAGCCACCGCTCGCAATAGCCAGGTCAGGACCTCGCGTTGCAACAGCCACTCCGGACCTCGCGAGGGCTGGCTCGCGAGGTCCGGAACGAACTCCAACCTCAGTAGGCGAAGCGGTGATTGCCGATCCAGCCGGCGCTGGGGCGGGACTCCAGGTGGGGCTGGTACCCGGACTTGGCCGGGTTCCAGAAGTAAAGGGCTCCGCCGGTGGGGTCCAGACCCCGGGCGGCATCGCGAGCGGCGCGCCAGGAAGCGGCGCTGGGCTCCCGCCAGAACCAGCCGTTGAGGACGGGCTCGAACTGCCAGGGCTGGAAGATGACCTCCTCGACCGTGTCCGGGAACAGGGGGCTGCGCACCCGGTTCAGGATCACGGCGCCCACCGCCACCTTGCCCTCGTAGGGCTCCGCGCCGGCCTCCGCCTCGATCATCTGGGCCAGAAGCCGCAGTTCCCGGGGAGTCAGGTGCATGGCGCGCTCCCGCGCCTGGGCCCGCAGACCGGCCTGCCCGGTACCAGGCGTACGCGCCGGGCCGGCAGCGCGCCCGCGCTCCCGGGCCGAGCCGGCTGCCGCCGCCTCCTGGCGCTCGTCACCGCCTGCCGCGCCGGCCCGGTCCGGCGAGCCGGCCGGGTTCTTCCGCCCACCGGCCTTCTCGGCCCGGTCCGCGGCCCGCTGCTCGGCCTGCTGGACCGCTGCCACCAGGCCACCCGTGGTGGCGCTCTTCTCGTCCTCGGCCCCGGCCAGGCTTGCCTTCGCCGTCACGGCCACCGGACCGGACCCTGCCGCCCCGGCGACACCGCCCTGTTCCGAGGGCTTCGCGGCGATGGCCAGGGCCGCCGCCGGCCCGGACAGCACGAAGGCCAGCGCCAGGGCCGCACCCACCAGGGGCAGCCCCGGGCGCCGGCTCCGGCCGCCCCGGCCGGTCAAGCTTCGGGCCGGCGGGGTAGCCTGCTCCATCGCTGTAGCCCGCATTTCATTCCCTCCTTGCTTCCGAAAGGGACTTATATCTACGGTTGTCGTTGAAATTATAAAAAGTCGCTATTTACGTGGCATTATTGAATCCATGGTCATCGGGCATGGGTTCAACAGAATAGGAAAAATATCGGCATCCGGCAGGAAGGCGTCTCCGGCCAGGCAGGAAGCGGGTGCTCGCGTCCGTTCAGTGCAGGCGCCCGGCGGCGGCAGCTGCCGGCATGGGGCCTGGCATCCGGCTTTCGCCGCCGGCCCCGGCAGGCGGTATAATCCGGGCGGGATCATCGTGGCGGCCGCCGGGCATCGCCCGGGCGGGGATGGGAGGGAGGCCCCATGATGGTGGTGGCCCTGGAATTCGAAGACGAGAAGAAGCTGGAGGCGGCGGTCCAGCGCCTGCGCCAGAACCTGGGCGTGACGGGGGAACTGGCCATCAAGCCCCTGGAGGGCGGCCGCTGGCGGCTGACCATCAGCTCCGAAAAGCCGTTGCGGGAGAGCTCTCTGGAGAAACTGGGCGGCCGGCGGGTCGACCTGTGATGCCGGGCGGCGGCGCCCGCGCCGCCCGCCGGCCCCTGCTGATCGGTCTGACGGGCGGCATCGGGAGCGGCAAGAGTTCCGTGGCAGCCATGCTGGCGTCCCTGGGTGCCGCCGTGGTGGACGCCGACGCCATCGCCCGCGAGGTAGTCGAACCCGGCGAGCCGGCCCTGGCCAGGCTGGTGGAAGCCTTCGGCCCCGGTATCCTGCGTCCTGACGGCACCCTGGACCGGCGGGCCCTGGGACGCCGGGTCTTCGGCGATGATGCGGCGCGCAAGGCGCTGGAGGGCATCGTTCATCCCGCCGTTCGCAAGCGCACGTGGGATCGCATCGGCGCCCTGATGGCGGCAGGACGCCATCCGGCGGTGGTGTGGGACGTGCCCCTGCTCTTCGAGGTCGGGGCCGAGAAGCTGGTCGACCAGATCTGGGTCGTCACCGCCCCGCGCGGCGTGCGCCTTCAGCGCCTGCGGCAGCGGGACCCCGACCTCTCCCCGGAAGAGCTGGAACGGCGCATGGCGGCGCAGATGCCCTTGGAGGAGAAGGCGGCCCGGGCTCATGTGGTGATCGACAACGGCGGCGACCTGGAGGCGACCCGCCGCCAGGTGGAGGCAGCGTGGCGCCGGCACGTGTTGCGTGAAGAGGGCTCCGCGACCTGGCAGGGCTCCAGGCCCGGCGACCGTCCGGAGGACCGGGCGGGTTCCGGTCGCCGTACCGGTGCGGAGGGAGGCAGCGGGTGCTGAACATGGTGCGCTGGCTGGGGTGGGGTACGACCCTGGCCGTCGCCGCGCTGGTCGCCATGGCCGTCCTGTACGCGGCCTATCCCGTGCCGATGGCGGCGTTGATTCAGCGGGAAGCCCGGGCGTGCGGGCTGGACCCCTTGCTGGTGGCGGCGGTGATCCGGCGGGAGAGCGGTTTCGAGCCCCGCGCCGTGTCCAGCCGGGGCGCCCGCGGCCTGATGCAGCTCATGCCCGAGACGGGCGCGTGGGCGGCCTCCCGCCTGGGAATCGAGGGATTCCACCCGGACCGGCTCTTCGAGCCGGAGGTCAACCTTCGCCTCGGGTGCTGGTACCTGGCATACCTGCTGGACAGGTTCGGCGGGGATCCCGTGGCCGCCCTGGCCGCCTACAACGGTGGGGAGGGAACGGTGGCGGACTGGATGGCGCGGGGCCACTGGCACCCCGCCCAGGGGCCGGGCGAGATCCCCTTTCCGGAGACCCGCCACTTCGTCGCCGGCGTGCTGCGGGATTACCGGGTCTACCGCTGGCTCTACCGTCACCTGCCGGCCGTGTGGGGCAGGGTGGAGCAGCTGGCGGCGGCCGGCACGGCGGCAGTGGAAGAGCGCCTGGGCCGGTAGGCCCGGCCTTCCTCACCGCCACCGGCCCTGCCCCGTCGCCGGCCAGGAGGGGCTTGCGCCGGGCGCATGCAGGTGCTATATTACGAACTGCGCAGCCGGTCGAGCCGGCAGCGAGCATGCCGAAGTGGTGGAACTGGCAGACACGCGGTGTTCAGGGCGCCGTGGGCTTACGCCCGTGTGGGTTCGAATCCCACCTTCGGCACCGGCGGACAGGAAATCCTGTCCGCCTTTCCCGTCCAGAAAGAAAGCCGTTGGCCCGGAAGGGCCGGGCGGCCGTGCGAGGGTGCTGGAACTGGCAGACAGGCACGTTTGAGGGGCGTGTGGGTTTATCCCGTGCGGGTTCGAGTCCCGCCCCTCGCACAGGACAGAGGCGCCGGGCGGCGTGGTAACCAGGCCACGCCGCCCGGCGCCTTCTCGCTTTCTGCACCCGGCCTGCGCGGATGCGGCCGGGCGGCCTCGCCCGAGGGTCTGAGGCCTCCGGCTCCCGCCTGCTGCGACTCCCTGGCGCGGGCGCGGAGCCGCTTTCGCGGGCCTGCGGCAAAGGATAAGATCAAGCCGGAGCCCGTCCCTGGAAGGGGCATCCAGGCCGTGCCCGCGCCCGGCCGGCGGCGACGTGCACCGGGCGCCGCCACCTCGTCACATGCGGCGCGATCCCGCGCCGTGAGGTGGTGCTGCCGGCGCCGCCCAGGCGGCACGCCGGTGCCGTCCGCCCGTGGTCCGGCGCCGGGAGGGGAGCCGCGGGGTCGTGCGGGCGGCCCCCGGCGGCGGGCGGCCCAGGGCTGGGTGCGGCGGGCGCCCAGGGCCGGACGCGGCGGGCGGCAGGCCAGGGGCGGACGCGGAGGGCGGCAGGCCGGGACCGGCGGCCCTGGCGGCGGGGCGTTGCGGGCTGGCGCCGGCCCGCCCCGGACCCGAGCCGGACTACGGCAAGGCAAAGGCAGGTGACACCCGTGCAGCAGCTCTTCCCGGAGGCGCGGCCGTGGCCCGATCCTCTCACCATCTACGACGACCTGGATCTTCCTGCCGGGCCACCCCACCGTCCCTACGTGCTGGTGAACATGGTCTCCACCGTGGACGGCAAGGTCACCATGGGCCGCGGCGCCGTCCAGGAGCCCATCGGCAGCAAGGTGGACCACGGCCTCATGGCCCGGCTGCGGGCGCCGGTGGACGCCGTGTTGCGCGGCGCCGGTACCGTCCGGGCCTACGACGTGCCGCCGCGCGTGCCCGCCGAGTACGCCGAGCGGCGGCAGGCCCGGGGCCTGCCGCCCCAGCCCCTGCCGGTGGTGATCACCGGTTCCTGCGACCTGCCCCTGGACGCCCGGTTCTTCCGGGAAGCGCCGCGGCGGCCGCTGGTGCTGACGCGCCGGGCGGCCCCCGCCGACAAGGTGGAGGCCGTGCGCCAGGTGGCCGACGTGGCCTTCGCCGGGGAGGAGCAAGTGGAGATGAGGGCGGCCCTGGCCCTCTTGCGGGAGCGCTACGGCATCCAGCGCCTGCTCAGCGAGGGCGGCCCCACGGTGAACTTCGCCATGCTGGAGGCCGGCGTGGTGGATGAGCTCTTCTGGACGGTGGCGCCCAAGATCGCCGGCTACGCCGAGGACAAGACCATGGTGATGGGGCCCCGTGCCCTGGATCCCCTGGTCCGCCTCAGCCTGGCCAGCGCCTTCTTCCACGAGGGAGAGCTCTACCTGCGCTATCACGTCCTGGACTGATCTCCCGGACGAACCGGCAGCCGCCCGAGTTCCCGCAGGGGCCGGCGCTGCCGGCCGGTGACGGCGTCGAAGGGCCAGCCGCCGGCCGGTTCGTCCCAGCCGCGGACCAGGGCGTCGGCCATGCGGGCCACCCGGGCGTTGGCCCGCACGTCGTGGACGCGCACCATGTCGGCGCCGTGGACCACGGCCAGGGCCGTGGTGGCCAGCGTGCCCTCCAGCCGGTCGCCGATGGGCGTCTCCAGGATGTTCCCGATCACCGAGGTGCGCGAGGCGCCCAGCAGGACGGGGTATCCCAGGCTGCGGAAGGCGCCCAGGTTCTCCAGGATCTCCAGGTTGTGCCGGGTGCGCTTGCCCACGCCGATGCCGGGGTCGACCACAATGGCTTCGGGGCGCACGCCGGCGGCCAGGGCCCGCTGCACGCCCTCGGCCAGGTAGCGGGCGACGTCCAGCACCACGTCGTCGTAGCGGGGTTCCCGGGCCAGGCGCCGCGGGTGGCCTTGCAGGTGCATGATCACCACCCCGGCACCGTAGCGGGCGCAGACGGCCGCTAGGTCGGGGTCGGCGTGCAGGCCGCTGATGTCGTTGATGATGTGGGCACCGGCCTCGAGGGCCGCTTCGGCCACGGGCGCCTTGTAGGTGTCGATGGAGATGGGCACGTCCACCTCCCGCACCAGCCGCTCGACCACCGGGACCAGCCGGGCCAGTTCCTCCTCCAGTTCCGGTTTGGAGGCGGCGATGTTGGCGCTCTCGGCCCCTACGTCAATGAGGTCGGCGCCTTCGGCCACCATCTCCAGGGCGCGGCGCAGCGCCCGGTCGGGGGCGTTGTAGCGGCCTCCGTCGGAGAAGGAGTCGGGGGTGACGTTGAGCACGCCCATGATCAGGGTGCGCCGGCCGAAGAGCAGGGAGCGGCCCCGGAAGTCGACCTTGCGGGGACCCAGGGCCAGGGGCACGGGTCCCGCCGGGAACCCCCCGGCGGGCCAGGGGGCGCCGGCCGCCGGCGCCGCGGAAACCGGCCCCGCCCTCCCGCGCCCGGCGGGGGCCGTTCCCCCGACCGGGGAGCCTGCAGGAACCCCGGCGGGCGACAAGGGGGCGGCGCCGCCCTCTGCCCCCAGCCGCCCGGGCGGGAGATGGGGCAGCGAGAGGAGAGCCCGCGCCAGGGCGTGGCCGGCAGAGCGGGTCAGGTCCTCGCCGGAGGCGGGTTGGTCACGGCCGGTGAACGGGGCGCCGAGGCCCGCCGTGGTTCCTCCGGGCTCCGGGCCTCTGCCCGGGTCCGGGACCGCAGGGTGACCGCCCCACCGGCAGGCCAGGGACCACAGCTGGGGCAGCGAGCCGCCCAAAAGCAGGCTGGCGGCGCCGGCGTAGGGGCGCCAGGTGGCGAAGCCCGTCTGGCCGGCGGCCTCGTGGGCCAGGCGGCGGGCCAGCTCGGGCGGCAAGGGCGCGATCTCCAGGACGTGCTGCCAGCGGTCGTACAGGGCGCCGGCACCGGGCCAGCCCGCCCGGACCAGCCGGGCCGCGGCGTCGCCGGCGGGCCAGGGGCCGCGCAGCACGGCCACCACCGCCCGGGGGCCGGGCCCGCCTCCGGCCGGGGCGGGACCGGGCGCCTGGCTGTCGATGCCGGCAGGCCGTTCGGGGTTGCGGTGGTCCAAGACCGTTCCTCCTTGAGATGGAGATGACCCTTGATGGGGAAAGGGGCTTCCGCCTGGAGGCGGTGCGCCGGGCCCGGCCCCTTCAGCGTTCTCACCCGGGCCGGCATCCGGTCCGGTGCCCAGGGTCGCGGGGGCCAGTTCCGCCCAGGCCCGGTCGGCCAGCGGGCCCCAGAGGTCGTAATGGGGGATGCTCCCGTGGCGGCAGATGCCCCGGGCGGGAAGCCCGTAGCGGGTGCCCCAGGCCGCCAGGCGCCCTTCGTCGGCGCAGAGCACTTTGACCAGGTACGGGGCCACCGTCCCGCCGGGCACGGGCCGGTGCCAGGGCTGGCGCAACACCGCCAGCTCGCCCCGGCGGGCTCGCGCCAGGGCGCGGCGCCACTGATCCACCAGGCGCAAGGGCATCCTCCTTCCGGGCGGCCGGGGCCCGTTCTTCCCCAATATACCAGGAGGTGCCGGGCGATGCGGCAGGAGGAGCCGTGGACGGCCGGTCGGCTGGCCGGGGAGGTGGCGGTGGTGACGGGGGCGGCCCGCGGCATCGGGCGGGCCATCGCCCTGAGGCTGGCGGCGGAAGGCGCGGCGGTGGGCGTGCTGGACATCGACGGCCCGGGGGCGCGGCGAACGGCCGGAGAGGCTTGTGGCGCGGGCGGGCGGGCCGTGGCCGTCGAGGCCGACGTGGCGGACAGCGGGGCGGTGGCCCGGGCCATGGCCCAGGTGGCCGGGGAGCTGGGACCGCCCACCATCCTGGTCAACAACGCCGGCATCGGCGGGTTCGTCCCCCTGGAGCACGAGGCGGCCGAAGCCACCTGGCAGCGGGTGCTGGCGGTGAACCTGACGGGCGCCTACCTTTGTGCCCGCCACGTGGTGCCGTACATGCGGCAGGCCGGGCGGGGCGCCATCGTGCAGATCGCCTCGACCCGCGCCCTCATGTCCGAACCCGACGGGGAGCCCTACGCGGCGGCCAAAGGGGGGCTTTTGGCCCTGACCCACGCCCTGGCCGTCAGCCTGGGCCGCTACGGCATCCGGGTCAACGCCATCAGCCCGGGCTGGATCGACACGGGCCACGAGCCCGTGGGGGAGCAGGACCACGCCCAGCATCCGGTGGGCCGGGTGGGCCGGCCCGAAGACGTGGCCGCCGCCTGCGCCTTTCTGGTGTCGCCGGAGGCCGGGTTCATCACCGGCCAGAACCTGGTGGTCGACGGCGGGATGACGGTGAAGATGATCTACCTCTGACCGGCCTCGGATTCACCGGAGCCTGCGGGCGATCTCCCGCCAGGCCGCCGGGTCTTCCATCCCCAGCCGCCAGATGGCGACGCCCCGCACCCGGTGCCGCCGAACCAGGTTGATCTTCTCCGCCCAGCTGCGAGCGTTTTCGAAGTACACCGCGTGGCTGGAGCCGTCCTCGGCCGTGTAGGTGAAGTAGGGTACCCGGGCCCGGTCGTCCCAGCGCACGTCCACGCCCTGCTGGCGGGCCAGCTGCACCGCCTGGGCGTGATCCAGGTAGCGCGGGAAGGTGCCGCCGCCCCAGTCGAAGCCGAAGGCGCCGAGGCCCACGATCACCTTGTCCCGCGGTACGTAGCGCAGGGCGTAGCGCACCATGCGGTCGACGTAGTCCAGGGACGCCAGGGGACCCGGCGGCGTGTCCGCCCGGTGCTCGGAGTAGGTCATCAGGATGAAGAAGTCGACGGCCTCACCGAGGGCGGCGTAGTCGTACACGCCCGTGTTGGGGTCCGTGCGGTCGTCCCGGTCCCGGGGGAAGACGGCGATGCTGAGGAGCTTGCCGTCCGGTAGCGCGTCCCGCACCTTGCGGACGAAGGCCGTCAGCCGCGGGCGCTCTTCCGGCGGCACCGTCTCCAGGTCGATGTGGATGCCGTCGTAGCCCTCCTGCCGCATGATGTCCAGCAGGCCGCGGACGGCCCGCTCCTGGGCCTGGGGGTCCCGGAGGAACCGGCGGGCGGTGGCCGCGCTGCGCTCGCCCGAGCCGTAGAGCAGATTGTGGACGATGAGTTCCACCTTGAGGCCGCGCCGGTGGGCTTCCCGGATCACCTGCTTGCGGCGCTCGGGCGGCGGCGCGGCGTAGGCTTCGATGGTGCCGTCCCCGCTTTCCGCCAGCCGGAACCAGAAGGGCACGATCACATCCAGGTCCCGGGCGTGGCGGACCATGGTCTCGAAGGAGCCGGCCAGGGGCGGTTCGGGTTCGGTGTAGAACCCGTAGACCACGGGGTCCTTGCCGACGATGTCCGCGGCGCCGCCCGTGCCGGGCCCTGCGCCGGGCCCCGGCTTGGCGGGGGCACGGGAGGCCGGGCCGCCGGCCCGGCAGGCGCCGAGGAACAGGGCGATCAGCAGCAGGGCGGTGACGGCAGGGACTCCCCGCCGCCGTCCCGGGCGGGCGGGGGGCACGCCGGCTGGGCTGCGTCGCGGCGGCAGCAGGCTCCACCCCCGGCGGCGACACGGGTGCGGGTTCATCGGGCATCCCTCCGCCCGCAGTGTCACCGACCCGGGGGAACGCCATGCGCCCGGACACCCAGCTGGGCCAGCCCCCGGACCAGGCCTTCCACCGCCGCGGCGGCCAGGTGCCGGCGGCCCTGGGGGCTCAGCAGGATGGCGCGGTCGGCGGGGTTGGTCAGGAAGGCGAACTCCACCAGCACGGCGGGGCGGCCCGCCTTCGCGAGAAGGAAGAAGTCGGCGGGCAGGGCCTCGTTGCGGGCCTCCGGCGGGAAGGCGGCGTTCAGGCTCGCCTGGACGGCCAGCGCCAGGCGGCGGCCGGGTTCGTCCCCGAACTGGTAGAAGACGATGGGGCCGCGCAGGCGGCTGTCCCGGGCGGCGTTGACGTGCAGGCTGACCAGGGCGGCGGCCCGGGCGTCGCGGGTGATGCGCAGCCGCTCCTCCAGGTCGCGGCGCACGCTGGCGTCGTCGTCGCCGGGGGCCAGGGCGTAATCGGCGGTGCGGGTCAGGACCACGCGGAACCCGGAGGCTTCCAGCAGGGGCGCCATCGCCTGGGCCAGCTGCAGGGTGAGGTCCTTTTCCAGAATGCGCCCCTGGAGGTGGGTGCCGCCGTCGATGCCGCCGTGGCCCGGGTCCAGCACGATGACCGGGCCGTCACGGTTCGAGGGGGCGGGAGCATGGGCCCGCTGGGACAGGAGCACAAGCACCAGCACGGCCGCAAGTACGGCCAGCAGTGCCGTCTCCCCGCCGGAATCCCGCACCGGGCCTGGGTGCCGCCTGCGGGCATGCACGGACCTCCACCTCCTCCGGCTGGGCTGGGCCGGTGGGCGCGGGGGCTGGGGCGGTGCGGCGGGCCGCCGCCGACCGGCCCAACACGGACGGGTTCGCGCCATTCCTCCCGGCCGGGGCCTCCGATGCGATGTATGCAAGGGCGTCGCGGATCTTGTGGGGAAGAACCGCGGGGACGAACCGGGGCTCGGGACCTCACGGGCCCTGGCCCGATGCCCGCCGCACCCGTGGAGCGTCCGGTCGTCCGGGACGGGGAGGCCCGGCGGGAGGAACCGGCCCGTGCGGGAGGGAACTGACGGGCAGAGGACGCCGGGCAACGGAAGGACCGGGCTCCGGGGGACGCCGGCGGGGAAGCGGCCGGTGCGGGGCCTGGACCGCCGGGGACGCGGTCCGGGACGTGGCCTGCCCGGGGAGAGGGCAGGGACGGCGGCGTCGGGTGCCCGGTCCGGGCGGTCGGGCGCCGGCCGCGGCGTGACCTGTGCCGGGCACGGCGTGACCCGGATGGCGGTGGTTTCGCCCGGGGGAGGGTGGCTTGGATGTCCCGTGCAGACGGCCGGCAGGTACCCGAGGAGTCCCGCCGCCGGGCGGGGCCGCCCGCGGGAGGGGGGAAGGCGGCCGGACCCGGGCCGGCGGGTGGAGCCGGGGAGGGCGGGGCCGGCGGGCAGGGCGGCCGTGACCTGCTGTTGATCCGGCCTGCTGACGTCCGGGCCCAGGGGGTGGAACAAGATCTGCGCCTGGGGGAACAGGCAGCGCGGGGGGCGGAGGCGGGTCCCCGGCGCCTTCGGCGCCGGTGGCTTCCCCGGCTCCAGCGCCGGCCCGGGGCGCCGGAGGCAGGGCAGGCGACCCCGGCGATCCCTGGCCGGGAAGCCTTGCCGGCCGGGGACGGCGATCTTCCACCCCCGGTGGATCCTGCGCCCCTGGGCTGGTTCCTCCTGGCGGTCACCTACGCCTTGACGGCGGTCTACAGCGCGGTGCCCGCGGCGGGCAGCACCCTCTTCGGCGCCGGCGCCCAGGGGGCAGGCCGGATGGCGGCGGCCCTGGTGGTGATTCCCTACGTGGTGGCGGGCGTCTACACGGGTTGCACCGCCGGGGGCCGGGGCTGGCTCTACCCGGCGACCTTCGCGGCCTGGCCGGTTCTTCTGGAGCGCCTGGCCCTGTACCTCTTCGGCATGGCCGGCCAGTGGATGGTGGCCGGCTTCCCCCACGGCTGGCGGGAGGCCCTGCCGCTGGACACGGCCCTGGCCTTCACCCGCGCGACCCTGGCTCCCTACGCGACGGTGGGCTACCTGGCGGCGGGGGCCGCCAGCCTGGCCCTGGCGGTCGGCGTGTTCTTCGCCACACGGTGGCTCGCCGCCCGGGTGGCAAGGAGCCGCTTCTAGATGCCCCTGGACGGTGCCGGCAGCCTGGGCCGGCACCCTGGCCCCGGCCAGGAAGCCCGCCGGCAATCACCGTACTGCCCGCTATTGCGCCGCTTTTCGTCCCTTCATCCCCACCCCCTAGCGGAACCCGCTTTAAAGTTCCAGGCCTGGAACAGAAATTCGTTGTCTTGAAGGTGCCCGCCACCCGCGGCCGGCAGGATTTGGGCCGCCGGCGCGGAATTAGGCATCCCATATCGTGCCATGGGACGTTCCTGGAACAGGCGTGCCCCGGCCGGAAGCCATGGCGCTGAAAGGGGGCGATGAAAGAGAAGGGGAGGGAGAAAGCTGCCGGCGGGAGCCGGAGGGAAAGGCAGGGGCATCGCGCCGGTACTGCGGACCGGTGACGACCCTCTGGATCACGGCGGCGCCATCACGGGGAAAGGCAGGGGCTTCGCACCGGTACTGGGGACCGGTGGGGGCCCTGGCCGGCAGGGCGCCCGGCCAGGAGCGTTCCAGGGACCGCGAGAGGGGAGGTTTCCTGCATGGGGGCCGTCAGTGCCACTGCGGCCGGGCCTGCGGACAGCCGGAACATCTGGCGTGTCATCGCAGCCTCGGCCGGCGGTACCGTCATCGAGTGGTATGATTTCTACATCTTCGGCAGCCTCTCCACCGTCATTGCTTCGGCCTTCTTTCCCAAGGGGAACCCGACCGTCGCCTTGCTCAACACCCTGGCCATCTTTGCCACCGGGTTCCTGGTGCGGCCCTTCGGCGCCCTGGTGTTCGGGCGGTTGGGGGACCTGATCGGGCGCAAGTACGCGTTCCTGATGACCCTGCTGATCATGGGCGGTGCCACCACGGCCATCGGCCTGGTACCCACCTACAGCCAGATCGGCATTGCCGCACCCCTCATCGTCCTGGTGTTGCGGCTCCTGCAGGGTCTGGCCCTGGGCGGCGAGTACGGCGGCGCGGCCACCTACGTGGCCGAGCACGCCCCCGACGGCCGGCGCGGGTTCTACACGTCCTTCATCCAGACCACGGCCACGCTGGGCCTGTTCGTTTCGCTGGGTGTCATCCTCATCGTCCGCCTGTCCATGAGCCCGGAAGCCTTTGCTGCCTGGGGATGGCGAATCCCCTTCCTGCTCTCCGCCGTGCTGCTGGTGCTCTCGGCGTGGATGCGCATGCGCCTGCAGGAATCGCCCCTGTTCCAGCAGCTCAAGGCCCAGGGCAAGACCACCCAGGCGCCGATTCGAGAGACGTTCCGCAACTGGAAGCTGGTCCTGCTGGCCCTGCTGGGTGCCACGGCCGGGCAGGCGGTGGTCTGGTATACGGGCCAGTTCTACGCCCTGGTCTACCTGCAGAATACCCTGAAGGTTGACTTCGTCACCGCCAACATCATCGTGGCCGTCGCCCTGGCCCTGGGCACGCCCTTCTTCGTCGTCTTCGGCCACCTGTCGGATCGCATCGGCCGCAAGCCGATCATGATGGCAGGCAACCTGATCGCTGCCCTGACCTACTATCCGCTGTACCAGCTGATGCACCAGAACGCCGGCAATCCGGTGGTGCTCACCCTGCTGGTCTGGATTCAGGTGCTCTACGTCACCATGGTCTACGGGCCCATCGCCGCCTTCCTGGTCGAGACCTTCCCCGGCAAGATCCGCTACACCGCCCTGTCGCTGCCCTACCACCTGGGCAACGGCTGGTTCGGCGGCCTCACGCCGTACATCTCGGCCAGCCTGGTGGCCAGCACGGGCAACATCTATGCCGGCGTCTGGTATCCCACGGCGGTGGCCCTGATCACCTTCGTGGTGGGGACCTTCCTGCTGAAGGAGACCAGCGTGGTGTCCATCTGGCAGGAGACCCATGCCACCGAAGCCACCGCCGACTGATCTGGCGGACGAACGGGCCGGTGGGCGCCGGCCCCGCGGGCCCTGGCGGCGCCGCGGGGCCGGCTTTTGCCCGGGGCCGGCAAGGGCCGGGCGGTAGGGTCGCGACGGCGCCTTCCCGGTGCCGCGGCTTCGCCATGCCCGGCCGCCGCGGCGGCGACGCGGCGGCGCGCCTCGCGTCAATCGCGTCCCCGGGGCCCGGGGCGGAGGGACGTGCGGGACCCGCTCGGGCCGTCCCCGCGGAGGAGGGGTTGGGCGCCGGCCGCAGGATCTGAGCGAGTTCCGTTCTAATTAGAGGTATAGGGGACGAATTCCGGCGGGACCGAGCCCGCAGAGGGAGGGGACACCATGGCAGACGCGGCAGGAAGGCCCATCGATGCCCTGCTCCGGGAAGAACGGCGTTTCGCACCCCCCGAGTCCTTCCGGGCCCGCGCCCACGTGCGGGACGAGTCGGTCTACGAGGAAGCGGAAAGGGATCCCGAGGGCTTCTGGGCCCGGTGGGCGGAAGAGCTGGAGTGGTTTCAGAAGTGGGACCGGGTGCTGGAGTGGAACCCGCCCCATGCCCGGTGGTTCCTCGGCGGCAAGCTGAACGCCAGCGTGAACTGCGTCGACCGGCACATCCGCGGGCCGCGGCGGAACAAGGCCGCCATCATCTGGGAAGGTGAGCCGGGGGATACCCGCACCCTGACCTACTATGACCTCTACCGGGAAGTCAACAAGTTCGCCAGCGTCCTCAAGGGCCTGGGCGTGAAGAAGGGCGACCGGGTGACCATCTACCTGCCCATGATCCCCGAGCTGCCCATCGCCATGCTGGCCTGTGCCCGCATCGGCGCGCCCCACTCGGTGGTCTTCGCCGGCTTCAGCCCCCAGGCCCTGGCCTCGCGCATGGAAGATGCCGGCTCCCGGTTCCTCGTCACCTCTGACGGGTTCTACCGCCGGGGGAAGGTGGTTCCGCTCAAGGCCCAGGCCGATGAGGCGCTCAAGCTGCTGGCGGGCAAGCAGGATGTGGAGGCTGTGGTGGTGGTGCGGCGCACCGGCCATGAGGTACCCTTCACGCCGGGCCGGGACCGCTGGTGGCACGAGCTGATGGAGCAGGCGGAGCGGCTGTGCCCGCCCGAAGCGATGGACGCCGAGGATATGCTCTTCATGATGTACACCTCGGGCACCACGGGGCGGCCCAAGGGCATCGTCCACACCACGGGCGGGTACCTGACGGGCGTGTACGCCACCACCAAGTGGGTCTTCGACCTGCAGGAAGACGACGTGTACTGGTGCATGGCCGACATCGGCTGGATCACCGGCCATTCGTACATCGTCTACGGCCCGCTGGCCAACGGCGCCACGGTGGTTATGTACGAGGGGGCGCCCGACTGGCCGGACAAGGACCGGCCGTGGGTGATCATCGAGAAATACGGCATCACCATCTTCTATACGGCTCCCACGGCCATCCGGGCCTTCGCCGCCGACGGCCCCGAGTACCCGCGGCGGCACGACCTCTCGAGCCTGCGCCTCCTGGGCAGCGTGGGCGAGCCCATCAACCCGGAGGCCTGGATGTGGTACCACGAGCACATCGGCGGCGGCCGCTGCCCCATCGTGGACACCTGGTGGCAGACGGAGACGGGGGCCATCATGATCACCCCGCTCCCCGGGGTGACGGTCACCAAGCCCGGCAGCGCCACCCGGCCCTTCCCCGGGATCAAGGCGGCGGTGCTGGACGACCAGGGCAACCCCGTGCCGCCCGGCCAAGGCGGCGGCTACCTGGCCATCCTGCGCCCCTGGCCTTCCATGCTCCGGGGCATCTGGGGCGACGAGGAGCGCTACGTCAACACCTACTGGTCCAAGTGGGGCCGGGATGTGTACTACCCCGGCGACGGCGCCAAGATCGACGAAGACGGCTACTTCTGGGTGCTCGGCCGGGTGGACGACGTGATGAACGTGGCGGGTCACCGGCTGAGCACCATGGAGATCGAGAGCGCGCTGGTGTCCCACCCGGCCGTGGCGGAAGCGGCGGTGATCGCGGCACCTCACCCGGTCAAGGGCCAGGTGCCCGTGGGCTTCGTGATCCTGGAGGCCGGCCGGCAGGGCGGTCCCGAGCTGGAGGCGGAACTCAAGGAGCACGTGGCCAAGGTGATCAGCCCCATCGCCCGGCCCGACCGGGTGCTGTTCGTGCCCGACCTGCCCAAGACCCGCAGCGGCAAGATCATGCGGCGCCTCTTGCGGGATATCGTGGAAGGGCGCCAGCTGGGCGATACCACCACCCTGCGTGATCCCGACGTTCCGGAGCAGCTGCGCCAGATGTACGCCTCCCAGCCTGCCCGCTGACCACCCGCTCACCAGCCTGCTGCTGGCGGGCGGACCGGGCCAGCTCCCGGCCGGGGACCGGGGTCCTGCGGGATCCCGGTCCCTTTCCGGTGAGGGCGGATGACCAGCCCACCGCCCGCCACGCCCGGCCGGGATCATGCCCTCTGTTGCTTCGCATGGTCCCGGCCAACCGCTCTGGTCGGGCGGGGCAGGCTTTTTGCGATCCGCTCTGGTTGAAAGCGTCAAGAAAAGTTTACAATCGAACACGATTGATATAAGTGGTCGCCCCCTCTTTCGCCATCGTTCGACAGGTTTTGTCGAAAATGCGCGGTCGGTGGGTGGCGACCCCCACTGGTCACCGCACCGGCGGCACCCCCGGCCCTGCGGCTCCATGGCCCGTGGGCGGCCGGGCCGGCCTCCCGCGGCCGCTGGGCGGCGCCCGTACGGAGGGGAAAGAATGGAACTGGCGCCTGATGGGCCCCTGGCGCCTGGCGCACCGCACCTGGAACGGCCGGACACCGGGGGCGCAGGGCCCCGCCTGGACCAGCCCCAGGAGGCGGCGCCCGCCGGAGGGCCGGCCCCTGCTCCGGAGCCGGAGCCGGCGCAGGCCGGTTCGCCCGGTGACCACCGGGCCGGGGACCGGAGCGGGGCCGAAGGCGAACCCGGCGCCGCTGCCGCGGCGACCGGCCTGGCGGGGATCCCCCTCGACTTGCTGGACATCCCGCCTCGGGTCCGCCTGGCGCTCCAGCAGCGGGGTTACGAGACCGTGGGCGATCTCGCCTGGCGGCATGACCCGCGGCTTCTGGCCGCCCGCGGCATGGGGACCCGGGGCCTGCTGGCCCTGGTCACCGAGCTGGCGCGGGTCATGGCCGACGGAGCCTACCAGCGGCAGCTGCTGGCGCGGGCCACCCGGTACGACCCCCAGCGGTTCCCCGAGGCCGTTCGCCGGCGGCCCGTGGACGATCTCGGGCTGGGCCAGCGGGCCTACCGGGCCCTGCGCCGGGCCGGGATCCAGACCGTGGGCCAGCTGCTGGAGCTGGGGGAACCGGGGCTGCAGCGGCTGCGAGGGCTCGGGCCCCGCTCGCTGGCGGAGATCTGCCATCGCCTGGACGCCCTGCAATCGGGCCGGCCCTTGCCGCCACCCGGCGGTGCCACCGGCGACCCCCTGGCCCCCGACCTGATGGACGATCCGGCTCCCATCGGTGCCCTGCTCCTGCCGCGCCGGGTCGTCACCGCCCTGCAGCGGGCGGGGCTGCACACCGTCGGGGCCTTGGCCGGCTTTACGCAGGAAGGGCTGCGCCGGTTGCGCGGGCTCGGGGAGAGCGGCGTCGCGGCCGTTCTGCAAAGCCTGCACCAGTACCGGCAGGAGTGCAGCCGCAGGGGAGCGTTCCCCCGCCGGCTGGAGGACTGGCTGCAGGAGCTGATCGAGCCGCTGCCCGACCGGGAGCGGGAAGTGCTGGCCCTGCGGTACGGCCTGCTGGGGGAGGAAGCCCACGACCTGTCGGCCATCGCCGCGCGCTGGCAGACCACCCGCCAGTGGGTCAGCGTGGTGCAGGGGCGGGCGCTGCGCCGCGCCAGGGCCCGGGCACGACTGGAGCGCTTCCAGCCGCTGGTGGACGCGGTCCGGGCTGCGGCGACCCGCTGCGGCGCCGCGGGGCCTGCCGAGCTGGCCGAGGCCCTGCGCCAGGACGGCACCGTGGGCGTGCCCGAGTCGACCGACCAGGCGGTCCGGCTGGTGGGCCTGCTGGTGCACGTGACGCCCGGGCTGCGGCGGGTGGCGGGGTCGACCTGGTCGACGGCGGAGATCGCCCAGCACCTGCCGGAGGCGGCCCGGCGCCTGCAGGAGTTCCTGGCGGCGGCCGGCCGCCCGCTGGCCCTGGCCGAACTGGCCGCCCACCTGGAGGAAGGCATGGGGGACCTGCCCGCCCCTGCGGAGGCGCTGGCCCGGGCGGTGGTGACCACCCAGGCTTCCTTCGCCCGCTTCCCCGGCGGGACCTACGGCCTTGCCAACTGGCGCGCGGGACGAAGGATGCGGGCCCGGGACTACGTCTACCAGGCGCTGCAGCGGCACGGGCGGCCCCTGCACTACGCCGAGCTCACCCGGCTGGTCAACCAGCTGTTGCCCGAAGGGCGGAAGATGCCGCCGACCCACGTGTTGACCATCCTGTCGTCGGGGGAGCCCTTCCGCCGCGTGGACCGGGGGATTTACGGCCTGAGCCACTGGGAACGGCAGCCGGAGCGGAACCTGGCGCAGCTGTGCCGCGATGCCCTGGCCGAAGCCGGGGAGCCGGCCAGCCTGGACCAGGTGGTCGCGGCCGTCCAGCGGGTGCGCAGCTACCCGCGGCGGACGGTGGCCCGGGCCCTCAACGAGGACACCGCCGTACTGCGCTACGGCCGGGACCGGTTCGGCCTGGCCGCGTGGCTGGCGACGGACCCCCGGTCCGCGGGGACGGTGCGGGTGCCTGCCTATGGCCCCCGCCCCACCAACCTGGCGGCGGTACGCGGGCTGCTGGCCGAGCTTCTGGCCGGTCACGTGTACGACACGTCCCAACTCACCTCGTACCTGGGCCGCTGGCGGCAGCGTTCCCAGGCCCGGCAGGTCATCGCCTACCTGGCCACCATGGGCTGGCTGACGGGCGTGGAGGACACCTGGACGGCCACGTCCCTGAACGACGGGTGGGTCCGGGCGGGCGGCGAGATCGACCAGCTGGCCGCCCTGGCTCTGGCCGACCCGGCCTTCGCCCACGCCGTCGTGCTCCACGGAGCCTTCCGCCAGCTGGCCCAGGGGGATGCAGGGCCGGCCCTTGACGTCGCCGCCGCCGCGGGCGGGGACGGGGGCGCTGGCGGAACCGGGCCCGCAGGGCACCGGGAGTCCGCCGTGCCGGCCCTGGACCAGGCCGCCGGCTGGCTGGCGGACCGCATCCGCCGGGCCGCCGGCGCCCGGGGGGAGGAGCCGGGCCCCGAGCTGCTGGAGCGGCTGCGCCGGCAATGGCTGGTTACCGCCTGGTTCGACCCCTGGATTTCCCTGCTGGTCCCGGAGCGGGTGGCACCGGCGGGCGGGGCGGGAGAGCCCAGCGGCGCCGCAGCGGCCGCCGCGGCGGACGAACCGGCGGCTGCCGGCGGGGGTCGCGGCCGGGGCGCCCTGGCCCGGGCCGCCTTGTGGGACCAGGCGGTGACCCGCCTCTGGCCCCGCCGCCCCGTTCACCTGCCGGCGGCGTGGGTGGAGACGCCGGCGACGGCCTGGGCCATCCTGGCCGACGTGGTGGCCTCCTGGTCGGGACCGGACCGGGTGGTCGACCTGGAGGCTCTGGGGGACTGGTGCCGGTCGCGGGGGTTGGACGCCAACCCCGTGCAGATCGAGGCGGAACTCTTCGCCCTGGGGCTGTGGCCTGTGGGCGAGGGCTCGCGCCTGCGCCTCTACATGCCTTACCGGCTGGTCGTGCCGCCGGGCGGGTTCGGTGCCGCCGGCTTGCCCGGCGGCGGCGACCTGGCCGACGCGGCGGCCGCCGCCCTGGAGGGCTCCGGGGTGGTCGCTGCAGCCCCCCCGGGCTGGCCCGCGGCGCCCCAGGCCCGCGTCGACGTGATCCCGCCCCTGGGGGACGGGGGCCCGGCGGAGGCCGCAGCGCTGGGGGAAGAACCGGAACCGGGCGGCAACACTCGCGACGGGTAGCGGTTACCGGCCGGCGCCGGGAGGCCGGCCGCGGCCGGCTCCCCGCACCCCTTGCCGGACCCCTGGTCCGGGAGGGCGGCTAGCGGGCCGGTGCCGGCGGATCGAGGGACTGGCGCAAAGGGAGGCCCAGCGGATGGATTCGAACCAGCGGGTAAGCAACCCGTCACGGCAGGAGGAAGGGGCGCCGCCCCCGGCACCGGCAGCCGCGGGGCCGGGGACGGTGGTTCCCGACTGGGCAGCCTTGCGGGAACTGGACCGGCAAGGGATGCTGGGCGCGGTCGCGGCCTTCCCCCACCAGCTGGAGGAAGCCCTGCGGCTGGGCCGGGAGGCGGCCAACCTGCCCCGGCCCCTGGCGGGCACCCCGCGGGCCGTGCTGGTGGCCGGCCTGGGCGGGTCGGCCATCGGCGGCGACTTCGTGGCGGCGGTTCTGGAGCCGGAAGCGCCGGTCCCGGTGGTGGTCCACCGGGATTACGGCCTGCCCGGCTGGGTGGGGACCGGGGACCTGGTCTTTGCCGTCAGCTACTCCGGGGCCACCGAGGAGACCCTGAGCGCTTTCGAAGAAGCCCTCGCCCGGGGGGCGGCGGTGGTGGCGGTCGCCAGCGGCGGGCCGTTGCTGGAGCGGGCAGCCGCGGCGGAGGCGGCCGGGCGGCCGGTCCGGCAGGTCCGGGTGCCCGGCGGCCTGGCGCCCCGGGCCGCCCTGGGCTACCTGATGCTACCGGTTCTGTACCTCACCTGCGCCTGGACCGGCATGGGCGATCCTTCGGCCCAGGTGGAAGAAGCCATCGCCGTCCTGCGCCGCCAGGCCCGCGAGCTGGAACCCGGCGGCCCGGAAGGCCCCGCCCACCGGCTGGCGCGGCAACTTCTGGAGCGGCCGGTGTTCATCTACGGCGCCGGGCGCCTGGGCCAGGCGGCGGCCTACCGCTGGCAGTGCCAGCTGAACGAGAACGCCAAGCTGCTGGCGCACTACCACGCGTTCCCCGAGCTCAACCACAACGAGATCATGGGCTGGGAGGGAGTGCCCCTGGACGGGGCGGCGGGTGGAACCGGCAGCGGCGGGCGGGACGGGGCATCGCACCGGCCGCTGGTGGTTTGCCTGCAGGCCGGCCCGGACCACCCGCGGAACCGGACGCGCATGGCCATCACCGCCGAGCTGGTGGACGGCCGGGCCGGCTGGGTCACCGTCGCGGGGCACGGCCGGAGCCGCCTGGCGCAGCTGCTCAGCCTTTCCTATTTCGGCGATTTCGTTTCGGTCTACGCTGCCCTGCTGAGGGGCCTTGACCCCTCGGCCATCGCCAGCATCCAGCGGCTCAAGGAGAGGCTGGCGGCCCTGCCGGTGGGAGCGGGCGGATCTTCGAACTGAAAGCCGGCGGGTTGAAACCCGCCGGCGGGAGATGGTCTGTGCCGGCGGGAGAACGCGGTCTTTCTCGCCGGGCGGGGACATAGCCATGGGCACCGGGAGGGGCAATCCCGGTGCCCGTGAACTTTTTCCGCCGGCGATGGGTCTGGGTGGCCGCGGCCCTTGCGGGCCTGGCCGCCGGCTGGGTGGCGGCGGCCGCCCGTTCCCCCGCCCCGGCGCCGGGCCGCTGGGTGTTCCGGGACGATCTCGGCCAGCGGGTGGCGCTGCCCGGCCCGCCCCGGCGCGTGGCCTGCAGCGGCCGGGATCTCTGCGACCTGGCCCGGGCGCTTCTGGGCGAGGAGGCCGTCATCGTCCTCCCCGCCGGAGCCGAAGAGCAGCGCCTGCGGGAGAGCGGTGCAGGCCTGGTGGTCCTGCCGGCGGTGACCCGCCAGCCGGGGCTGGCGGCACGATTGCGGGCCCTGGGCTGGCCGGCGGCCACCTTGCGGTGGCGGGACGTGGACCAGCTCCCCGCTGCCGCCCGGCGCCTGGCCGGGTGGTTGAACCAGCCCGGCCGCGGCCAGGAGCTGGCCGCGGCCTACCGGCGCCGGCTCGATCGGGTCGCAGCCGCCGTGGCTGGGGTGCCCGAGGCGCAACGGCCGGTGGTGGTGGTGCTGGCGTGGGATCAACCGCCGGTCTGGGCGCAGCCGGGCAGCCCGGTGGCCACCCTGGTGCGGCGGGCCGGGGGGCGCCTGCCGGCGGAGGGAAGGCCGGGTGAAAGGGCAGGGGGGACGGGGATTGCGGCGTGGTGGCACCGCCCGGGCAGCCGCTGGGGAGGCCTGGCCCGGCTCGACGTCCCGGCCGGGGCTGGTGCGGGCTGGCAGGCGGGCGAGGAGGGGTGGCGGGCCCTGGGCCACCCAGGTCCCGTGCGGGTGGTGACCCCGCTTTTGACGCCCGTGGTCCCGCCGGGCGGACCGGCGGTGGGCACGGCGCTCTACCTGCCGCCCGCCCAGCTGCTGGGGGCGGGCCCGGCGGCCCTGGAAGGCCTTGAACGGCTGGCTGCGTGGCTCTACCCGGAGCGGCTCGCGTTCGAAGGCGATCCGCACCGGCTGGTGCCCCTGCGGGTGGCGCCCTGAGGGGCCGGGCCGGGGCAACGCCGCTCCGGTCCGGATTGCGGCGGTGCGGGCGGCTGCCGGCCGGGGGCGGCACCGCAGCTCCGGCCCGTGCCCGGGTGGTCGACCCGGACCGTCCCCAGGGCGGCCGACGGCACGGCCCTTTCAGGCTGGGGGGTGCGGGCGGCCGGGTCAGTGCCGCCGCTGGAGGATCACCAGCCCCAGCCCGGTCCGGGCGCGAAATGCCCCCTCGGTACCCGCCAGGGCGTTGCTGACGGTGTAGGCCGTTCCCCAGGCCAGCGTGGCGTCCGCCAGGGGGTAGACCAGCCCTTCGGTGCTCACGCCGGTCATCCGGGGGGTGAGGGGTACCAGGGAGACGACCTGCCCCGGCCGGCCCTGGAACCGGACCTCGCCGGGGCCCACCAGGGGCGCGACGTGGGCGGGTGCGGCCAGCACCCTGAGGGCGTGGCCGCCGGCCACCCAGCGCGCGGCCATCAACAGGTTGGTCAGGGTGTGGTCGACCCGGTCTCCCACCCCGCCCACCAGGTAGAGGGGAGCCGGGCCCAGCCGCTGCCGGGCCAGGTCCAGGGCCAGCTCGGTGTCGGTGAAGTCCTTGGCGGGGGGAACGCGCCGGACCTCCACGCCGGCCGCCCGGGCCGCCTCCACTTCCGCGGCGGTCAGGGTGTCGAAGTCGCCGGCCAGCAAATGCGGCCAGAGGCTGGCTGCCCGCAGAAGGCGCAGGCCCCCGTCGGCGGCGATGCAGAGGGACGCCCCGGCCACCAGGCGGGCCGTTTCGGCCACCAGGGCCGGTTCGTCCAGGTCACCTCCTGCCACCACCACGCCGTAGGGCGGGGAGGGAGGCGGCAGAAAGCCGAAGGGTTCGGAAAAGGGATGGGCTTCCGGCATGGGGGACAAGGGAACACCTCCCGGCATGTCCGGTTCTTCCCCTGCATAGGGTCATACGGGTCCGGTGGCGGCCGGGTCACCGCCGGCCGGTGCACCGGCACCGCCGACGCCGCTTGACCGGAAGGGGGAGGAACCGTGTCGCGGATCAAGGAACTGGCGGCCGAATTGCGGGAGCAGGAGCGTCCCCTGCTCGACCACTACAAGCAGCTGGTGGATGCCGCCACCAAGGAGACGGAGCGGCGCCTGGCGCAGATGATGTACAACTACCAGCGCTTCCAGCTCCAGAGCCTCGAACTGTTCCAGGACCGGGTTCCCGAGCGGTTCCATTGTTTCGGCGTCGTCACCCACGATGACGTCAACGTCCGCCAGCGGCCCTCCGGCAAGTCCGAGGTCCTGGCCCGGGTGGGCCGCGGGACGCCGGTCATCGTCATGGCCTTCGAGGGTTTCTGGGCCGAGGTGCAGCTGGTGGGGGGCGAGACGGGTTACGTTTTCAAGGATTACGTCCGCTGCGAGGCGGGCGGGTAGAACCGGCCGGTCCGGCCACCTGGCTGCGGGCGTCCGGGCCGCGGGCGGCCCCGCGAGCCTCGTCGCCGCCCGCCATTTCACCACCCGCCCCGTTGTCGCCCCCGCTGCCGGCAGCCTGGTGGCGGGCAAGCCCGGCGGGGGCCTCGCTACCCCGCGCCGGCCCGTCCCAGGCCGGCCTCCCGCTCCCCCTGCTGCCAGGGACGTCCGGCCCGCCGGCCGTTTCCCCGGCGGGCGGGCCGCCGGCGTTCCCAGGGCCGGCCGCGCTGCCGCCGGTGTTCATGGCGGCGTGAAGCTGGTTCATCCACGCGGGGTTGGCCCGGGCGAAGGCGACGAACCGCTCGATGCGCTCCAGGGTTTGGCGGCTGACGTGGTGCTCGATGCCCTCCACATCCTGCTGGACCACCTCCTCGTCGTGCACGCCCAGCAGGCGCAGGAAGGTGGCCAGCGTCTCGTGCCGCTGGCGCATGGCCCTGCCGATGGCCTCGCCGCGCTCCGTGAGCACCAGGCCCCGGTATCGCTCGTAGGTGACGAAGTTCTGCTCGTCCAGTCGCTGGACCATGCGGGTGACGGAGGACGGCTGCAGGTTCAGGGCCAGGGCGATGTCGCTCACCCGGGCGTAGCCCTTGCTGCGGATGAGCTCGTAGATGGTCTCCAGGTAGTCTTCCATGCTGGGCGTCGGCCGCACCCGGGTCACCTCGTTGCCGCCCTGGGGAGGGGCCCGCCGGACCTTGGTGGCGCGGCGCCGGTCCGGTGACGGGCCGCCGGGCGGCGGGTTCTCGCCACCAATATAGCTTACGTGGGGAGGCGGCGCGCCAGGGGGCCCGGGTGGCGCCGGCAGCCCGGGCAAGGACCCGGCGGCGGGGGACAAGAGGACAAGAAAGGAGGCAGCCTGCCGGCTGCCTCCCGAGCTTGCGGGGATGTGATCCGCGCGTTACCGCGCACCGCTTCCGGGCTTCAGGCCTGCTGTGCCTCGGCGACCCGGGAACGTCACTCGGTGACGCGGATGGTGCCCTTCATCGTGGCGGAGTGGCCGGGCACCGTGCAGATGAACTCGAAGTCGCCCGTCTGCTGGGGCGTGAACTCGACGGAGGTGCTCTTGCCGGGATCCGTCAGGCCGATTTCCAGACCGAGCTGCTCCGCCGCCAGGTCATGCTGGACGGAGTCGTTGTTGACCAGCTCGATGGTGTAGGTCTGGCCCTTCTTCAGGTTGATCTCCGTCTGGTCAAAGGACATGTTCTGGGCGGTCACCGTGATCTTGTTTCCGGCCGCCTGGTCGCCACCGTTGCCCTCGTTGCCGCCGCCGCCACCGCCGCCGCAAGCGGCGAGGACCGGCAGGGCCAGCAGCATCAGGGCCGCGACCACCAGCAGAGAACGGCGTGCGCGCTTCATGCTGGGCAAGTCCCTCCTTACGGGATTTCGGTCCACCGTTCTTTTATATCCCATCCCGGAGGTTCCCGCACTCGGATGGATAACCGATTTCAACCCCCGTCCCTCGACCGGGGCCGGCGCCGCGGCCGGCCCCGGAACCCGATCCCGCGCCCGGCCCTGGTCCCGGACTCGGGCCCGGGCCGCGAAGGCCCGGGCGAGCGGAGTCCCCGCAAGCCATAGCCTGCCCGCCCTGGGGACGGAAGCGCGCCCGGCGGGCCCGCCCGGCGCGGCAGGGGCCCGTTCAGGCCGGGTAACGGCCGGCGCGCGGCGGGCCCGCGCCGTCAGGTCCACGTCCTGGGCCGGTTCGCGGAAGCCCGTTCGGGCGGATAACGGCCGGCGCGCGGCTCACCCGCCAGCTGGGCCACGTAGGTCCACAGCACGCGGGCGACTTCGGCCAGATGGGCACGGTCCACGTGCTCCAGGCGGTCGGTGTGCCAGTGGTAATGGGGAATGCGGCCGCCGGGACCGGTCGCCAGGAAGGTGATGACCGGGATCCGCCGCGCCGCGGGGACCAGGGCATCGGTGGGCAGGAGGGGCCGCGGCCCCGGGGTCAGCCGGCCCGCCGGCAGCGCCGCCGCCAGCCGGCGGGCCTCCTGGACCAGGCGGGCGTCGTAGCGCACGGGCAGCAGCATGCCTTCGGCCGTCAGGTAGTGGAGCCGGCCGGCACCCACGTTGTCGATGTTGAGCACCGCCACCCGGCTCCCGCGCGGCCGCGGGAACCAGGGGTGGGAGAGCAGGGCCGCCATGCCCCGCATGCCCGTCTCCTCGGCCCCCGTCAACGCCACCACCAGCTCGACCCCCGGCAGGGGGCGCGCAGCCCAGCGCCTTGCCAGGGCCAGGGCCACGGCGACCCCGGAGCCGTTGTCGTTGGCCCCGTTGATGGGCCGCCCGGTGGCCCAGCTGAGCAGGAGGAACCCGGCCACCGCCGCGGAAACCAGGGCTGCCGCGGCCAGCGGCGCGGCGGCGGCCATCCCCGCGGCCCGGGCCGCCAGCAAGAGGGGCACCGCGGCGAAGGCGGCATACCCGGCAACGAAAAAGGCCTGCAGCCAGGGCAGAAAGCGCGGTGCGAAGAGCCAGCTGCCCCACTGGGTGTCGTAGTGGGCGGTGATCACCAGGTGCAGCGGCCCCGGCTCACCCCGCCGGCCGCCGGGCGGCTCCTGCGGGCCGGCCGCCGGCAGTCCCGCTGCCGAGGGTCCCGGGCCCGCTTCGGCGGGCTGCCGGGCCGCTGCCGCCCGCGGGGCGCCTTGCGGCCAGCGTGCCACCACATTCTGGGAACGACCCCGCGGCACCACCCAGGCCAGGCTGACGGGGATGCCGCCGGGCCACAAGGCCAGCTCCCCCAGCAGGGGAACCAGGGTCACAAGGGCCATAAGGGCCAGCAGCCCGCTGCCGGCTCCGGGGCCGGCCCAGCGGGCACCGGCCAGGCCCAGGGCCGCCAGCACCAGGCCGGTGAGGCCGGGGCCCAGGTAGAGGGTGTGGCGCGGCGCGGTGAAGGGCTGCAGGTCGACCTCAAAGCCCAGCTCCGCCAGCCGCGCCGCCAGCCAGCGGGCCGCCCGCCCCTCTTCGGGCGTACAGGTGCCCCGGTGGGGAAGGCGGCACAGGGACTCCAGATCGTCCCACGGGTCCGGCACCGGTGGCTCCCCGGTAGCAGCCGTCCTGGTTCCGCCCATGGCGGCATACCCCCTGGCGGCAGGGCGCGGGATCGCCCAGGCCGCATCCCTGGCCTCCGCGTTGCCCCAATGATTCTCGGGTGGACGCCTCGAGCCCTTCACTCCGTGGCTGCGGGGCCCTCCCCGCTGCCGTGCCACGGCCAGCGGGCCTCGACGGCCAGCCACCGGGCGGCGGCGTCCAGCTCGGCCCGCTCCAGCTGGTGGCCCGTGCCGGCCCGGTGCAGGGTGACCGCCGCGCCTGCGGCTTCCAGGGTCCGGACCAGCTGGAGGCTCTGCTCTGGAGGCACCACCGGGTCCTGCCGCCCGGCCGCGACGAGAACCGGCCGCCCCGCCAGCGCACCCGCCTCAGGGGCCTCCACGGGAACGGCCATGGGCCGGAACAGCACCGCCCCCGCCAGCAGCCGGGGGTGGCGCAGCAGCAGGGCTGCTGCCAGGTTGGCGCCGTTGCTGTAACCCACCGCCACCACCCGCCCCGGGTCAAAACCGTAGCGGCGCGCCGCCGCGGTGACGAACCGGGCCATGTCGCCGGCCCGCCGGCGCAGGTCGGCGGCGTCCAGCACGCCGGGCGCCAGGCGGCGGAAGAACCGGGGCATGCCGTCCTCCAGCACCTGGCCCCTGGGGCTCAATAGGGCGGCCCCGGGCCACAGATGGGCACCCAGGGGCAGCAGGTCGTGCTCGTCGCCTCCCGTGCCGTGGAGGAGCAAGAGCACCGGGGCCCGATCGGGGTCATCCGTACCGCGGGCGAACCGGTGGATGAAGCCCAGCTCCCCAAAACCGCTGGGGTGGTGCAGCGGCGGCAGGGCCTGCTCCAGGGCCGCCCGGGCCGGTTCGTACCAGGGCGGCAGGCGCAGCCCGGTGCCCAGAGCGTCCCGGTCCTCGTCGATCAAGAAACCCGGTGGATCGGTGGCGATCTCGAAGAGCACGCCCCCCGGCTCCCGGAAGTAGATGGAGCGGAAATACTGGCGATCCTGGACCGGCGTGACGTGCAGGCCCAGCCGGGCGAGGTGCTGCTGCCAGGCCGCCTGGGTCCGGTCCGTGGGCGTGCGGAAGGCCACGTGATGCACCGTGCCCGCCCCCAGGGTGCCCCGGGGAGCACGGGCGTCGCCGGCCAGCTCCAGCCAGCGGCCGGTGCCGCCCGGCCCGGCGACCCAGAGCTGGGGCGGGGAGGCCGGCCCTGGTTCCTGCGGGGCGGGTGGGGCGGGAGCGCCATCCGTCCCCTGGGATCCCGGCTGCTCCCGGCCGGAGCGGCCGCCCGCCGGCCGGTACCCGAGCTCCCGAAGGATCCTGGCCGTGGGTTCGATGTCGCGAACCGTAAGGCGCACGCCGGCGACGGCGCCGATGGCGGCGGTGGCGGGCACGGGCCCGCCCGGCCAGCCCGGCCCGCCGGGGCCGGGTTCCTCCACCAGGGCCAGGGGCAGGCCGTCGGGATCCTGGAAGAACAGGGCCTGCCGGCCCAGGGGGCCCGGCCGCCGGTGGCAGGCCACGCCAAATCCTTCCAGGCGCCCTTGCCAGTAGTCCAGGGTTCCTTCCGGAACGGAGAGGTACACCAGGGTGGCCTGGCCGGCGCCGTGACGGCCGCGGCCGGCGCCGGGCACGGGGAAGAAGGTGAGCAGGGTGCCGGGCCGGCCCGTCTCGTCGCCGAAGTAGAAGTGGTAGGTCCCCGGGTCGTCGAAATTCACGGTCCGCTTGACCAGCCGCATCCCCAGCACGCCGCCGTAGAAGTCCGCGTTGGCCTGGGGATCGCCGGCGATCATGGTGACGTGGTGGATGCCCTCCACCTGCGCTGCTCGCTCCTGCCCGGGCACGGTCGCGTCGCGGGCCATGGTCGCCCTCCCTGCCGCTTGCTGGCGTGGCGCCTGCCAGAGAGGCGCCTCCGCACCTAGCGTACCTTACGGGACCGGCGACCGGACAGCGGGGCTCCGGGGTCCGCCGGGGCCCGGGGAGCGCCGGCCGCGGCCGGAAAGGCTGCGGCCGGGACGAGCCGGCCCCGCCCGCCCGGGGTGCCGTTACCGGTTGGCCGGTCCTCCTGCGTCGGGTCTGCCCCGGTGGTGCCGGCCGGGCCGCAGGGCGGACCTCGTCACGCCAGTTGCTGGCGCTCCCGCCGCCGGGCTTGTTCTTCCATCAGGGCGCCGGCCTCCGCCAGGATCTCCCTGGCGTAGGCCTCGACCTGGGCGCGCAGCTCCGGCGTGGCGTAGATCGCCTCCAGCTCCTGGTGGGCCATCAGGGCGCGGCGCAGGTACCAGATGCCCTGGTCGAAAGCCTGCCCGAAGAGGGCCTGGGCGACCTCCATCTCCTCCCGGTACCGTTCCAGGGCTTCCACGTTGACGAAGGCCGCCGTGTCGATCACCAGGTCGCCCGTCTTGGGTTCGTAGGTGTGGGGGTAGGCGTTGTGCACCACCGCCACGCCCAGTTCGGGGATGAGCACGTGGTCCAGGCGCTGCCCGTGCAGGCCGCAGTGGTAGGCCTCGATGTCCAGGCCCCGGCGCAGGGCCGCTTCCGCCACCCGGGCCACCAGGGTGGCGCAACCGGTGCCCGGGTTGCCGCGGATGAACACCCGCCGGGGCAGCGGGTCCAGCAGGCTGTCCAGATAGTGGCGGGGCCCTTCGGGGGTCACGGCGCTGGCAAACAGGCGCCGGATCCGCCCGCGCCGCCCGGCGCGCACGACCCGGTGCCCCTCGAAGACGGCGGCCTCGATCTCGTGGGCGGAGTGGTCAAGGGCCGCCAGGTCAAGAGCCCCTGCATGCTCGTAGAAGTCCTCGTACAGGCCCAGGGCTTCCAGGGCCAGTCCCAGGTAGCGGTGGGCCAGCTGGAAGCGCTGGCGCACCCGCCGCCCGGTAGCGTCGATCCTGTCCTGCCGGGACGCCAGCAGGTCCCGGCCGGCCGTGGCCTCCAGGCTCAGCAGGCGGCCGACCAGGCCGGGCAGGGGCGGCTCCACCGCGTGGGGCGGCGTCCCGTCCACCACGGCCAGCCCCAGCTCGGGTGCGTTGACGCCGTCCAGGGAGGACGGATCCGACGGGCAGTGGAACAGCTCCACCCCCACACCCTTCTCCATCAGCCCCTCTGCCACCATCCGGATGACCGCCGACTTGCCGGTGCCCGGCCCGCCCTTGAGGACGAAGACCCGGCGCGGCTCGGGCCAGGCGATGTATTCGAAGAACGACTGAAACCCGTGGCCGGTGTTGCCGCTGGCGAACAAATGGCGCACCCGTCCGTGACCCGTGGCCATCCTGGTATCCCCCTCTTGCTGCCCGAGACGCCGGTGACCGGAACCCCGTGCGGATCATCGGGAAAGCGCGATGCTACACGCTATGGAGGCGGCCGGGGCCGGGGTGCCTGTACGCGGCGGGGCGGGCGTCCCGAAATGTCAGGGAACCTGACAGGGGAGGCGGGAGCTCCGGCGGAAGGTCCGGGGCGGCCGGCCGGCGGCTCCGGGACGATCCGGGACGGCCGCCGCGCAAGAACGCCCCGCCGGGCCGTCCTGCCCTTGCCACGCCGTGCTGCGGGCGCCGGAGCACGGCCGCGTCACCCCTGCCCGGGTTGCCGCAGGCCGGGCGGAGGGGAACGGACCTGCCGGTGCCGCCATATGTATGAAAGAACCCACGGCAAGGGGAGGGGGCTGGCGTGTCGCGGCACCGCAACCTGCCCCTGTATTCCATTGGCGCGGTGTGCCACCTGACCGGCCTGAGCGAGCGCCGCATCCGCTACTACGAGCAGGCGGGCCTGCTGCGCCCGGCGCGGACGGCGGGCAACCAGCGGCGGTACAGCCAGGCGGACGTGGACCTTTTGCTGGAGATCAAGTGGCTGCTCCAGCAGGGGCTGCACCTGGACGAGATCCGCCGCCGCCTGCTGGAGCGCCGCGGCCGCGACGAGGTCATGGGACCTCCCGACGTGCCGGCGGCCCGAGCCGCGGCCGAGCCCTGGCCCCTGGCCGCGGCAACGCCGGCGGTGCACCGCCCGCCGGGGGCGGGTTCGCCCCGCTGGCCGGGGTCCCGCTGGCCCGACCGCCCGGGCGCCTCCGGCGCGGCGGCCGGGGTCGCCGAGCCGCCTGCCGGCCTGGGGCGCATCGACCGCCTCTTCCGCGGGCCGGCTCCCGCCGTGCCGGGTATGGGCACCGCCCGCAGCCTGTACCCGGCCCTGGACCCCACCGTGCTCTACGAGGTGCGCCGCTGGCAGCGCCGCCGCAACCCGCCGGCGCCGGGGGAGGCAGGGCGCGATGCGCCGGCCGCCGGCTGAGCCGGCTCCTCCCGACGAACCGGCCCGGCGACTGGCCCAGCAGGGCATCCAGCTGGTGCAGCTGGTGTACGCCGACGTCCTCGGCGTGCAGAAAGGGCTGACTCTGCCGGTCCAGCAGGCGGCGGCCGCCTGGGACGGCGGCGTGCGGGTGGACGGGGCGTCCCTGGAAGGGTTCATGCGCGTCGAAGAGCGGGAGATGCGCCTGCGGGCCGGCGGGGAGCAGGTGTTCGTCCTGCCCTGGGAGCCGGGTGGCCGCGTGGCCATGGTGCCCGCCGGGATCTACACCCGCGACGGGCGCCCCTTCGACGGCTGCCCGCGGGAGCGGTTGCAGGCCGCGGTGCGCCGGCTGGACGGGCTCGGCGTCGCCGTGGAGCTGGCCTTCGAGATGGAGTTCTACCTCCTGCGGCGGCGCCGGGGCCGCCCGGAGGTCCGGGTGCCGGACCGGACGGGGTATCTGGACCTCTCGGTGCGGGACGCGGGGGAGCCGGTGCGGCAGGAGATCGCCCTGGCGCTGGAGGGCATGGGCATCGTGGTGGAGTCGGTCCATCACGCCGTGGCCCCGGCGCAGCACGAGATCGATCTGGGCTGGCAGCCGCCCCTGGCGGCCGCCGACCACCTGCTGATCGCCCGGCGGGCCGTCTACGCCGTGGCGGAGCGCCACGGCATGCACGCCACCCTTCTGCCCAAGCCCCGGGCCGGCACCCACGGCTCGGGCCTGCACGTGCGGATGCGGGTTCGTCCCGCGCCGGGTTCGGGCTGGAGCCGGGCCGCCGTGACCCGCCACTGGCTGGCCGGGCTGCTCCACCATGCGCGGCCCCTCTGCGCCGTGACCAATCCCCTGGTCAATTCCTACAAGCGGCTGGTGCCGGGGTTCGAGGCGCCGGTGTACGTGGTCTGGGGTCGCGACACCCACGCTCCCCTGGCCCGGCTGGTGGCCGGCTGGGAAGCGGGGGAGCTGGAATGGCGGGCGCCGGATCCCTGTTGCCACCCGTACCTGGCGCTGGCCGTCCTGCTGCGGGCCGGTGCCGACGGCCTGGAGCGCCGCCTGGAACCGCCCCCGCCGCTGGAGGAGAACGTGTTCGAGCTGGACCCGGCCGAGATCGCCGCCCGGGGGCTCGAGCCGCTGCCGGGCAGCCTGGGCGAGGCCCTGGACGACATGCGCCTGAGCGGGCTGGTGCGGGAGGCCCTGGGGGATTACCTGTTCAGCCGTTACCTGGAGGCCAAGCGGACGGAGTGGGACATCTACCGCGTCCAGGTGCACCAGTGGGAGCTGGATCAGTACCTGCCCATCTTTTGATGAACCGGCGGGCCGGGACGGGCGGTCTCCGCAGCCGACCGCCGCCCGGGCCGGTCCCGGGGGTCTGCGGAGCGGACAGGGCAGCGGGCGATCCGCCCGGGGCGGTCCCAGGTCCTGCTGCAGGGGCGCGGGCAGCGGGCGAGCCGCTCGGGCCGGTGCCTGGGCCTTTTGCGCAGGTGCGGGCAGCGGGCGATCCGCCCGGGACTCCCGCCACTTTCTCGCGTTGCCCGCCCTGCGTGCTGTCCCGGCCTTCTCGACGTGCCTGTTAACCCGGTGAGCTAACCCGGTGACACCATGGCGAAACCGGCTAGCCGCCCTCGCCATCGCCGCCGCCCGGGCCCGGCGGGCTCCCTGTGACACCCGCCTCCCTGAGCGCCCGCTCGATGGCCTCCCGGTTGCGCCCGAAGCCGCGAAACACCTTCTCGCCGATCACCACCGTGGCCGTGACCCGGCTTTGGTAGCGGTGGATCAGCCGGTCGTAGGCGTCGGGGTCCCGGCGCACGTCGTAGGCGGTGTACTCGACCCCCATCCGGCGGAGGAACTCCTCCGCATGGCGGCAATCCCCTCAGCCGGGTTGAACGTAAAGCTCCACCTGCGGGAACATCCGGGCACCTCCTCATTGGGGCTCCGGCTTGGGCGGCAGGTTCATCCTGCCACCTGGAGGCCGTCGCTATACGGGTTGACAGAAATCAGCATGGCGGCCGGTCGCCGGCGCCCGGGTGCAGCCGCAGCTGCTGCCGCCGGTCGGTGGTGCTACGCAGGTTCCCACGCCAGGCGGTCGCCGGGGCGTGTTCCCGTGGCCGCCAGGGTGCCGGCGGGCAGTTCCAGCACACTGTGGCCGCGCCACACCAGGGGGCCGACCCGCCCGGGGACCAGGCGGTAGGCGGCCACCACCCTGCCCGACCGGTCCAGGTGCACCACGTCCAGGGGAAAACCCATACCCAAGCTGTGGACCCACCGGCACGGCCAGAGCCAGAGGCCTTCCCCGGGGGCCAGTTCGTCCCGGTCCAGCAAGCCCCGGCTCCGGCTGCGCCACGAGGCCGCCACCGCAATGGCATGGCCCAGTTCCGTCCCCCGGGTCCGGTTGACCACCCGCACGGGTCCCCGGCCCGGCGGCCCGGCGCCGGTTCCACCCTCCCTGCCGTGAACCTTCCGCATCGCCCTCCTCCTTCCCGGGACGAACCGGCCCTGTGGCGGCCCCAGGCTACGGCGACGGCCCCGGCCTGCGCCCGCCGCCGGGTCGCGGCTGCAGCCTCTGCCCGTGGCCCGCGCGTCCCACGCACCCGTGACGGTCGCCGCCGGTTCCTGCCCGGTTGCCGCCCCGCCGGCGGCCCCCGAGCTCGCATCCATGATGTCGGGCCGGCGGGCAGGGCGTTGAGGGGAGCTGCAGCGACCCGTTCATGTCCCGCGGCAAGGCCGCATAGGGTTGTCCCCGGCAGGGTTGTCCGTTGCCGGACTGGTCCGGGACGGCCGGAGGTGGCAACCATGGGATGGACGGCAGACTCTGCAGATCACCGGCCAGATCACGGAACCGGCGACCCCTCACCCCTGACGGCCCCCGAACCGCCCCGGGACGGGCGCAGGCCCCTGGCACCGCGCTCCCAGGGCGGCTCCCGTCCCAGCCCCTGGGAGGAACGGCCCGACAGGCCGGCGGGGCTGGGGACCGCGGCCGGCGGTGCGCAGGCCGTGATCGGCCTCGAAGGGACCTGGGAGGTCACCTGGGCCGGCCGGGCTGGCCCGCCGGTCCGGGTGCGGGTACCCGAGGAGCCCCCATGCCCGCCAGGCTCGGCTCCACCGCGGGCGGTGGTCTACCGGCGGGATGTGGAGGTGCCGCCGGGGCTCTTGGGTGGGAAGGACGTCCGGGCCTATCTGGAGCTGGCCATGGTGCTGGGCCGGGCCCGGGTGCAGGTCAACGGCGACGCCTACGACGTCCCCGGCGCCGGCCAGGTCACCGCGGACCTCGACGTCACCCGCTCCCTGCGACCCGGGACCAACCGGCTGGTCGTAGAAGTGGCCGGGCCACTGGGAGGAGGGGAGGAGGGGCGGCAAAGCCGGCGCCTCCGCCGGCGACGAAGGCGGCGACCGGCCTTGCTTGCCGGCGCCCAGGAAGGCGCTGGACCCGGGGGGGTCCAGGCGGTGGCCTGGGGTGCCTGGGCCCGGCCCGAAGCGGTTCCGCCGGGGTTCCTCCCACCGGGCCTGGCGGGTCCGGTCCGCCTGCGGTTCGTCCGCGGCGTGGTGCCGGTGGCGGTGAGCTGGTTCTTCCGGGACGAAGCAGAAGGGGCGGGGTCCGGGTCCGGCGCAGCGGGCCGGGGCGGCGGGAGGGCCGCCGGTCGCCCGCTGCCGGGTCCGGCAGGGCCATGGGCACGGCCGGAGCCGGCGGGACCACGGCCCCTCCGCGTCCCCTGGCGACCCGGGGCGAGGGGGGAGACCCCGGACCTGCCGGCGGGCGGGCCGGGCCCGGCCGTGGCGTACGGCTGTGCCCGGGTGCGCTACCTGGCCACGGAAGCCGTCCAGGGCCGGTGCTGGATCGAGATCGAGCCGGACGGGTTCGATGGCCCCGGTGCCCGGGCGGCCTGGGACGTGGAGGCCCGGCCGCCCGGCGGCACCTGGGAGGTCTGGTTTGCGCTGCCTTCCCCACGGCTGTGGACCGTAGGGGATTGGGGCCGGCCGCACCTCTACCGCCTGCGGGCCGGCTTCGAGCCTGCCGGCGGGACGGCCCAGCCGCCGTTGGTCTCCGCCGGCTCCGGGGAACCCGCCTCGCCCGCAGCGGCCTGGGGGCCGGCCCCCGCGGTGGAAGTCCTGGCCGGCGTCCGCTTCATCCGGCGGCTGGAGGGCGCCTGGTACCTCAACGGGCAGCCCCTGCGCTTCCGGGGCGCCTGCTTGCTGCCCCTGGCTACCTGGCCGGGGGCTATCACCCCGCGCCAGGCCCGGGCCTGGGTCCGGCGGGCCCGGGCCCTGGGGCTCAACGCCCTGCGGGTGTACGCCCACCTGGCCCACCCCGCCCTCTACGAGACGGCCAGCCGCCTGGGCGTCGTCCTCTGTCAGGACCTGCCTCCGGTGGGGTGCCCCACCCCGGAGGCGGCGACCGCGCTGGGGGAACAACTGGCGGCCTGGGTGGAAGAGGCAGGCCGCTGGCCTGCGGTGATCGCCTGGTCCATCTGCCCGGAGCCGGCCCTGCCCCTGGCCGAAGAACAGCTACAGGGGGTGGGCGGCCGGGTGCCGCCGGGCATTCGGATCCTGTGGCTGCAGGCGGCGGCCAGCCGGGTGGCCGCCGGCCTGGCGCGGCAGCTGGCCGCCATGGACCCCGGCCGGCCCGTCCTGGAACGGGCGGGTGCCCCGTCCTGGACCCGAACCGGCGGGGCGATGCGGTTCTTTCCCACGGGGGACGTCCCCGACCCCGCTGCCTTGGAACGGCGGTGGCGCCTGGCACCCCATGTTACGGTGATCGCGTCCCTTGGCTGGCCGGCGGGCGACCAGACTGCCCAGGCGCGATTCGTAAGGTATAGCGGGGATGCTTTGCGCCGGCGGCCCTACCCGGCCAGCGGCGGGTTCTTTTTTGCGCTCAACGACCCTCCTGGCGGTCCGGCCTACGGCCTCTACACGGCCGAGGGACGGCCCCGCGAGGCGGCCCGGGCATGCCGGGAGGTCCTTGCGCCGGTGCGCCTGCTCGTGGGGGCGTGGCCCCGGCGCTGCCGCCCGGGCCGCGGCTTTCGCCTGCCGGTGTGGCTGGTCAATGACACCGCCCGGCCCCTGGCAGGGCGGTGGACGTGGCAGCTGGTGGCGGGACGGCAGGTGCTGGCCGCCGGCACCATGGCCTGCGGGGCCGCTGCCAGGTCCCTGGTGCCGGTGGGCTGGATCACCGGCCGGTGGCCCCAGGAGGCCGTACCCTCGCCTTGGGCGAGGCCGGCCACCGGTGCGGGAAGGGACGAACCCGGCCCCCCGGCGCGGGCCTTGCCCCTGGTGCTCCACCTGGACCTGCAGGTGGGCGGGCGGGCAGTCCGTTCGGCCTACCCGCTGCCGGCCTGGCTTCCCGGCCCGGCCGGCCCCGGTGCGCCCGCGGCGGGTGGCGCCGGGGACCCGGGGGGAACCCCGGAGCGGCTGCGTTCGTCCTAACCCATTGACGGCGCCTGCAGCCGGACTATGCTGGAATTCCGGAAGGCGACCCGGGTCGCCGGGGTCCCCGCCCTGGGCTTGAGTTCCCGGGTTGCCGCCCCGGGCTCGCGGGCCGAGGAGGCCCTGTGGGAGGGAGAACCGTGACGTACCTGGATCCGGCGGCCACGGTGATCGGCACGCCGGCCTGGCCTCTGTGGCTCCTGCGCGGCCTGGAAGCGGCCGTGGTCTTCGTGGTGGTCTACAACCTGGCCGTGTACCTCGGGGGGCTGCGCAATCCCCGCCCGGTTCCCCGCACCGCGCCGCGAGCGCGGTTTGCGGTGCTGATCCCCGCCCACAACGAGGAGGCCGTGATCGGCCCCCTGATTGAAAGCCTGTGGCGCCAGGAGTACCCGCGCCACCTCTACGACGTCTTCGTCATCGCGGACAACTGCACCGACGGGACGGCCGCCGCCGCCCGGGCCGCGGGGGCCCGCGTGTGGGAGCGTTTCGACCACCGCCGGCGCGGCAAGCAGTACGCCGTGGCCTACGCCCTGGAGCGCATCGCCAGCCTGGGCCGGCGCTACGACGCCGTGGTGATGTTTGACGCCGACAACCTGGTGCAGCCCAACTTCCTGCAGGTGATGAACGATCACCTGGCGGCGGGCGAGAAGATCATCCAGGCCTACGTGGACGCCAAGAACCCCGACGACAGCTGGGTGGCCGCGGCCTTCGCCTTCAGCTTCTGGATGAGCAACCGCTGGCGGCTGCAGGCCCGGCACAACTGGGGCCTGTGCGGCGCCCTGGCCGGCACGGGCATGTGCATCGCCTGGGAAGTGCTGGAGCGGGTGGGCTGGGATGTGAACACCCTGACGGAAGACCTGGAGTTCTCCGCCAAGGCGCTGCTGCACGGCTACGTGACCACCTTCGCCCGGGAGACCCGCATCTACGACGAAAAGGTGACGGGGTTCGTGGCCTCCTGCCGCCAGCGGGTGCGCTGGGCCCGGGGGAACGTCCAGGTCATGCTGATCCACGCGCCCCGGCTGCTCTGGGCCGGCCTGCGCCAGCTGGATCCGGTGAAGTTCGAGTTCGTCTTCGACCTGACGCGGCCGCTGCACCTGGTGGTGACGGCGGCAGCCTCCCTGCTCAACCTGGTGGCTGGGCCGGCCCTGGCCCAGTGGGGCTGGATCCCCCTGCCCGAGTGGCCTGTGCGCCTGACGGCCCTCTTTGCCCTGGCGGGACCGCTGCTGGTGCTGGTGCTGGACCGGCTGCCGCTGCGGCCGTACCGGTTCATCCCCCTGCTGCCGCTGTTCCAGTACTCCTGGATCGCCCTGGTGCTGTGGGCGCTGCTCACCCCGCGGAACCGGCAGTGGGTTCCCACGGTCCACACCCGGGCGGTGCGGCTGGGGGAGCTGTCCCGCTGACGGGCCAGGCGGCGGTCCGAGGAAACGGCCAAGGGCGCCCCGGTTGGGGCGCCCTTCCGCGTCCCGGCGGAGTGCCTGCCGGTCCGGATCGAGCGGGGAAGGGAACGGGGGCCTGGGTTTCGAAGGAAGGGATCCAGAGCCACCCAGACCGGCGAAGCCGCAGGCTCATCTGGGGGGCGGCGGCCGGCGCAGCCGGGGTGCCGGCCGGGCGCGGCACCCGGCGACAGGGCGCTTCTCGGAGGGGAGGAGCATCCCATGCCACGTACCCGCCGCCGGACGAGCGCGGCCCTCGCATGGGGGCTTTTCCTGGCGGCCATCACCCTGTCGGCGCCTGCCTGCGGGGCGCGCCCACCCGAACCGGAACCGGTGACCCTGTATGACGTGGAAGGCTGGCCTCCCTTCGACCGCTTCCTGCCGGCGGCGGAACTGGCCGGCGATGTGCGGGTCACCGCCCGGGTGACCGTGAGGCCGGTGACCCGCCCGGGGCCCGATCCCCGGAATCCCTCGCGCCAGGTGCCGTGGCGGGATGTCCATTTCGAGGTCCGCATCGAACCGGCCGGCGGCCGGGCGCTGCGAGGGGTGGTGGCGGGCGTGCGGCTCAACGCGGCGCTGGCGCCCTGGATCCCTTCGGGCCTGCTGGTCTTTGGCAGCGATAGGCATGCGCCTCTTGACGTGGGTCCCGGTACCGAATCGCCCGGGCTTCTGGTGTCGCGGGTCACCGGCGTGCCGGACCCCTCCGTGCTGTCCGGGGAGGAGCGGCGCGCCCTCCGGGCGGCCCTCCAGACCCCGATGTGGTTGAAGCTCACCTGGGACGGGTATCCCCGTTACATCCGCCTGGAACCGGGCGAGGACATCCAGTACCAGGGGCTTGAGGTCTTCGGTGAGACTGGAGCCTCCGGCCCGGGTGCGGGGAACCGGTGAGGGCGCCCGGGAGGGTGGCCGGGCCGGTGCCGGCGCCCGGCGCCTGGCGCCGCCGGGGCGCCCGGCGATGCGCCCCGGGCTTCCGGGCCGCGTTACAATAGGCTCATCATGAACCGCTGGAACCGCCGCCGTTCTTCCTCGTCCGGTGCCGCCCCTTCCCCGGCCGGTGCCACTCCCGGTTCCGGAGCGGCCCGCTCCGGTCAGGGAACCGGGCTGCCCGGGGTGAGCGACGGCGCCGCGGAGCCCTCTGGCACCGCCGGTACCGCCGGCACCGACCGAAAGGAACCGGGAGCCGGTGCCTGGGCCGCCTATCGCCAGCTGCTGCGTCCCTTCCGCACCCAGGCCGTGCTGGCCGTCGCCCTCCTTCTGGCCCGGTCCGGGCTCGATCTAGGCATCCCCCAGATCTTCCGCTGGCTTCTCGACGTGGCCATCCCCGCCGGCGACCTGCGGCGCCTGGCCATGGGGGCGCTGGTGGCCCTGGCCCTGGTGGGGACGCGGGCCGCCGTGCACTATGCCGCCGTCTACGTCTCCTTCGACCTGACCCAGCGGGTGGTGCACGAGCTGCGGGTGCGCCTTTACCGCCACATCCTGTCCCTTCCCCTGGCCTTCTTCCACCGGGAGCGGCAGGGGGCCGTGGTCGCCCGCCTGACCACCGACACCGGCGCGGTGGAAAGGTTCATCCAGGCCGTCTTCGCCCGATTGGCCGGCGAGTTCGGCGGCGTGCTGGCGGTGGTGGCGACGGTGGTGGCCCTGCAGCCGGCCCTGGGGCTGGGGCTGGTCCTTCTGCTGCCCCTGGCGGGAGCCTGGTTCTACCTGCAGACCGTGCGGATCCGCAGCCTCAGCCGGGAGATCCAGGCCCAGGCGGGCCGCATCGGGGCCGCGGCCACCGAGGCGGTGGGCGCCATCGCCACGGTCAAGGCGTTTGGCGGTGAAACCCGCGAGGCCGGGCGGCTGGCGGCGGCCAGCCAGCGTTACCGTGCCCTCAACATGGCGCGGCGCCGGTTCATCGGGCGGATGGAGAGCGGTGCCGACCTGATGGGCAACCTGGGCCTGCTGCTGCTGTTCTTCGCCGGCGGTTACCTGGCCATCGCGGGCCGGCTGAGCCCGGGCACCCTGGCGGCCCTGGTGCTCTACCTGCGGATGATGCTGGCACCCGTCAGGAGCCTGGTCAACTTCCACCTGATCCTGCAGGAGGGCCTGGCGGCCATGGAGCGGGTCCAGGAGATCCTGCAGCTGCCCGCCGAGGGGGTACCGCCTGCCGGCGGCAACCGGGAAGCAGCGGCCGGCGGCGGACCGGACCGCCCGGACCGCCTGCTCCCGCCGGAGGCGGGCGGCGAGGTCCGGGCGGGCGCCGGCCAGGATGGCCGGGGGGCCGTAGCCGTGCCGGCGATCGCCGGAGCCGGCCCGTCGCGTCCCGCGGGAGGCCCCGCGCTGCCTCAGGGAGCGCAGCGGCCTCCCGGAGGACCTGGGGCGCCCGGGGGTGGCGGCGGCGCCGGGGCCGCTGGCGCCGCCGCTGGGGCGGAGGCCCTGCCACGGCCCGGGGCAGCGGGGCGGCCCGGCCGGCCGTCGCCCGCGGGGGCGGCCCTGGAGCTGGCCGGAGTCTGGTTCCGCTACCGGCCCGGCGACCCGCCGGTGCTGCGGGGTGTGAACCTGCGGGTCGAACCCGGCGAGCGCATCGCCCTGGTCGGGCCTTCGGGTGCAGGAAAGACGACCCTGCTGCACCTGATACCCCGGTTCTACGACCCCGAACAGGGGGTCGTGTTGCTGGACGGGCAGGACGTGCGCCGGTTCGACCTGGCGGAACTCCGCCGCCAGGTGGCCTGGGTGATGCAGGACCCGGTGCTCTTTTCCGGCACGGTGGCGGACAACATCGCTTACGGCTGCCCCGGCGCCAGCCGCGCCGCCATCCAGCGGGCCGCCGAGCTGGCCAACGCGGCGGGCTTCATCGCCGCCCTGCCCCAGGGCTATGACACCCCGGTGGGGGAGCGGGGCGTGCGGCTTTCCGGGGGCCAGCGGCAGCGGATCGCCATCGCCCGGGCCCTGTTGCGCCGGCCGCGGCTCCTGCTGCTGGACGAGGCGACCTCCTTCCAGGATGCCGAGTCGGAGGAACGGATCCACCAGGCCCTGGACCTGCTGGCGGCCGGCGGCTGTACCAGCATCGTGGTGGCCCACCGGCTCTCCACCGCCCTGCGGGCCGACCGCGTCGTGGTGCTGGACGGCGGCCGGGTGGTGGAGGCGGGGACCCACGCCCAGCTCATCGCCCGCGGCGGCCTCTACGCCCGCCTGTACCGCACCTTCTTCAGTCCTCGCGGCCCCGGCCGGCCGCGGCCGGGCCTTCCGGCCGGCGGGACAGGCACGGGAGACTAGCCGGGGATCCGTCCATCTGTGCCCGGATGGTCTCGTGGGTCCACCCCGTCTCGGGGGCGACCTTGCCCGCGACCCAGCCGTCATGGGTCAGGGTGGCCCGTCAAGGCAAGCCGGCCTGACAAGGTGAGGTGGCCTGTCAAGGCACGGCGGGCTGCCTCAGGGTGGCCCGCCCCGGCCAGGTGATATGGTGGACGTGTAGGAGGCGATGGTCTTGGCCCGCTGGACCCTGCGCCTGCGGGTACGCTACGGTGAGACGGACCGCATGGGCCGGGCGTACTACGCGCGCTACTTCGACTGGTTTACCGACGGTCGCACCGAGCTGATCCGCCGCCTGGGCCTCTCGTACCGCCGCCTGGAGGACGAGGGGGTGTTCCTCCCGGTCCTGGAGGCGACCTGCCGCTACCTGCGCCCGGTGGATTACGACGACGAGCTGGAGCTGGACGTGGAGCTGGTGCGCCTGACGCCCACCCGCATGGACTTTGCCTACCGGCTGCGGGCGGCCGGCAGCGCCCAGGTGGTCGCCGAAGGCGAGACCCGCCACGCCTTCATCGACACCCGGGGCCGGCCCATCAACCTGCGCAAGGCCCGGCCTAAGATCTGGGCCCAGCTGGAGGGCTTGCAGCTCGAGGTGCCGGTGGAAGCCGGCAGGCCGGGCGGGGGGGACGGCGGCCGGTGAGCAGCCGGCAGCGCCTGGCCCAGGCATTGGAACGGGTGGCTGCGGCGGACCCGGCCCTGGCCGGCATCGCCGGTCGCCTGGGCCCCCTGCTGGACCTGCTGGATGCCGTCGACGCGGGGGCCACCCTGGACGTCTGGATCGAGTTCGGGGGCGGGCACGCGGTGATTGCCGACGTGGCCTCGGAGGCCCGGGAGCTGGTCTGGGATGCGGCCGGGCCGGGTCTGGGCTTCGAGGGGGCGGCCGGGGAGCTGGTGCTCCTGCTCCACCACATCCAGCAGGTGCGGCGGGAGCACGCCACCGGCGGGGTGCGGGTGCTCTTGGCCACCGGGGAGGCGCTGTGGTTCCGAGCCGTGCGGCCGGGCCACAGCGGGCTCTCCCGGCCGCTGCAGGCCTGAGGTCCGCTTTCCCCGGACGGAAGTTTCTTGCTATCGTGGGAGCGGTGTGGACTACCCTCGCGCGAGGTGATTCTCGACATGCCGCTGGTCACCGGCATCGAGCTCCTGGAAGACGCCCGCAAGCGGGACTACGCCGTGGGCGCCTTCAACGTCAACAACATGGAGATCATCCAGGCCATCATTGCCGCCGCCGAGGAGGAGCGGTCGCCCGTGATCCTGCAGGCCAGCCAGGGCGCCATCAAGTACGCGGGCATCCGCTACATCCGCGCCCTGGTGACGGCGGCGGCGGAAGAGGCCCGGGTGCCCATCTGCCTGCACCTGGACCACGGCCCCAGCTTCGAGCAGGTGATGGAGTGCCTGCGCTACGGATTCACCTCGGTGATGTTCGACGGATCCCACCTGCCCTATGAGGAGAACGTGCGGCTGACGGCCAAGGCCGTGGAGGCCGCCCACGCCGTGGGCGTCTCCGTGGAAGGCGAGCTGGGCAAGATCGGCGGGGTGGAAGAAGAGATCCGCGTCGAGGACTGGGACGTGGTGCTGACCGACCCCGAGGTGGTGCCCGATTTCGTCCAGCGCACCGGGGTCGACTACCTGGCGGTGGCCATCGGCACCAAGCACGGCTTCTACAAGGGCGAGCCCAAGCTGGACTTCGACCGCCTGGCCCGCATCCACCAGCTGATGCCGGACCTGCCGCTGGTGCTGCACGGCGGCAGCGGGATCCCGGAGGAGCACATCCGGCGGGCCATTCCCCTGGGGGTCCGGAAGATCAACATCGACACCGAGCTGCGGGCCGCCTTCGTCGGCCGGGCGCGGGAGATCATGGCGGAGAAGCCCCAGGAGATCGACCCGCGCAAGATCCTGGGCCCCGCCCGGGAGGCCATGAAGGAAAAGGTCAAGGAGAAGATGCGGCTCTTCGGCTCCTCGGGCAAGGCGTGAGCGCCGTCCGGGCCAGGGGCGAGGAGAGCAGGGCCCCTTGGACCGCCTGATCCCGACGCGGGATGCGGCCCGGGAGCCCGGAGGCCGCCCGGGCCGGTTCGTCCGGCCGGGGGGTGGCGGCCGCGGGGGAGGGGAGGCAGCCGGGATGGAACGGGAACTGACGCTGGAACTGGTGCGGGTGACCGAGGCGGCCGCCCTGGCCGCCGCCCGCTGGATGGGGCGGGGGGACAAGAAGGCCGCCGACGGCGCCGCGGTGGACGCCATGCGGGCGGTGTTCGACACCGTGGACATCCGCGGGACGGTGGTCATCGGCGAGGGGGAGATGGACGAGGCGCCCATGCTCTACATCGGCGAGCAGGTGGGCAGCGGCCGGGGGCCCGAGGTCGACGTGGCCGTCGACCCCCTGGAAGGGACCAACCTGGTGGCCAAGGGTCTGCCGGGGGCCATTGCGGTCCTGGCCGTGGCGCCCCGGGGCTGCCTGCTCCACGCCCCCGACATGTACATGGAGAAGATCGCCGTCGGCCCGGCGGCGGCGGGCTCCATCGACATCGAGCGGCCCATCGAGGACAATCTCCAGGCCGTGGCCCGGGCCCTGGGCAAGCGGGTCGAAGACGTGACGGTGATCCTGCTGGACCGGCCGCGCCATGCGGACCTGGTGGCCCGCATCCGGCGGGCGGGTGCCCGCATCCGGCTGATCTCCGACGGCGACGTCTCGGCCGCCATCGCCACGGCCCTGGAGGGGACGGGCATCGATCTCATGGTCGGCATCGGCGGCGCCCCCGAAGGCGTCCTGGCGGCGGCGGCCCTTTACTGCCTGGGCGGCGAGCTGCAAGGCCGGCTCTGGCCCGAGGACGACGAGGACCGGCGGCGGATGCAGGCCATGGGCATCGACCAGGCCCGGGTGCTGCGCATCGAGGATCTGGTGCGGGGCGAGGACGTGATCTTCGCCGCCACGGGCATCACCAGCGGGGAGATGCTGCGCGGCGTTCAGTTCACCAGCCGCGGCGCCTACACCCACTCGGTGGCCATGCGCTACCGCACGGGCACGGTGCGGTTCGTCGAGGCGTGGCACCGGCTGGAGCGCAAGCCCGTCATCGGCGAGATGGTGGGCGGCGCCGGGGCGGGCAGGGCATGAGGTGATGGGCGATGGCGGAGCGGGAACGGGACGAACGGGCCGGGCAAGCCGGAGAGGCCCCGGGGGATCTGGAGGCCCGGCGGGCCCGGACCCTGGCCTGGCTGCGGGAGGAGGCCGGCCGGGGGCAGCCTTTCCGTGACCTGGCCCAGGCGGTGTGCACCCACCTGTACCGGGAGTTCCCCCACTACTCGTGGGTGGGAATCTACATGGTGGAGGGGGACCGGCTCAAGCTCTGGGCCTGGGACGGCCCCCAGCCCACCCAGCACGTGGAGATTCCCCTGAACGCGGGCTTGTGCGGCTGGGCCGCCTCCACGGGCCAGCTGGCCAACGTCCCCGACGTGCGCCAGGACCCGCGGTACCTGCAGTGCTTCCTCTCCTGCCGGTCGGAGATCGTGGTCCCCATCGCCCGGCAGGGCCGGGTGTACGGCGAGATCGACATCGACAGCGACCGGCTGGCCGCCTTCGGGCCGGAGGACGAGGACTTCCTGCAGGCGGTCTGCGCCGTCCTGGCCGAGGTGGCGGCGGGCGACGGGGCGGTCCAGGCAGCCCTGGCGGGTGGCAGCCGCTGAGATGCACGAAAGGGGAGGTGGCACCCATGGCGGCAAGGCGCATCGCCATCCTGGTCGATGACATGTACGAGGACCTGGAGCTCTGGTATCCCTACTACCGCCTGCTGGAGGCGGGCCACCAGGTCGAGCTCATCGGCAGCGAGCGGGAGCGGGCGTACACCAGCAAGCACCACTACCCGGCCAAGGCGGTGAAGTCCATCGGCGAGGTCCGGCCGGAAGACTACGATGGTGTGGTGATCCCCGGCGGTTACGCGCCGGACAAGATGCGGCGGGACGAGCGGATGGTCCGGTTCGTCCGGGAGATCCACGATCAGGGCAAGCTGGTGGCGGCCATCTGCCATGCCGGCTGGATGCTGGTCTCGGCCGACGTCCTGCGCGGCCGGCGGGCCACCAGCGTCCGGGCCATTCGCGACGACATGCGCAACGCCGGCTGCGAGTGGGTCGACGAGCCCGTGGTGGTGGACGGGAACCTGGTGACCTCGCGGACGCCCGACGACCTGCCGGCCTACATGAAGGCGATCCTGGCCAAGCTGGGCGAGGGGTGAGCCCGGGCCGCCCGGCCGCGGCGGGGCCCGGGCGGCCCGGCTGTGGTGAAGCCGGGAGACGGCGCATGGACCGGGGGACGGCGCAGGGAAAGGACAGGGTGCAGCGGCTGCCGGGGCCGCTGCACTTTTTTGTCCGGCATCTTGCCGGCTCGCCGGGGGCACCGGCACCCGGGGACTTGGGTCGCGCCGCCGGAGACAGCGGGTCGAGGCCGCCGGCCCCAGGTAGTGGCCGGCAGTTGGCCCGAGGCCGGCGCCAGAGGCCGCCGGCCCGAGGCTCCCCCTTCTCGGGGCACCCCGCCCAGGAGGGGCCGGCCCGAAGGACGGGTCCGCGGGCTGGCCCGCTGTACGGGCCAGGGGCGCGGGTCCCATGGGCCAGGGGCACGGGTCCCATGGGCCAGGGGCACCGGCGGGGTGGAGCGAGGCAATGTAAACTAGCCGATTAGCCAACAGGAATTGCGTCCGCCGCGGGGAACTACGATCCCCAATCCGCAAGCCCCAGCACCCCACCCCCCTGGCAGGTCAACCCGCAGCTCCGGGGGCCATCCCCAGGTCCGGGGGCGGGGCGCCGGGGCGGGAGGAGCCGTGCAGGCCATGGAGGATGCCGCTCCGGGAACTTGCCGCCCAGCGGGCCCGCTTCTCCCACGGCACGCCGGACGCCGCCGCCGGCGGTGGGGGGCGAGCCGGGCTGCCCGCATCCTTGCCGGCCTGGTCCTTGTGCTGGTGTTGGTGGGGCTGGGCGGCTGCGGCAGGGAAGGGCTACCCCGGGACGGGCATGGGGGGCCCGGAGCCGGCGCTCTGGTGCCGGCATCCTCCCGGGAGGAACCGGCCGGCTCCCATGCCAGCCCGCAAGGTGGGCCGCCCGGGCCACCCGCCGGTCCGGGGGAAGGCCCGCCGGGCGGCACGGAGATCCTGGTGGCGGCGGCGGCCTCGCTCCAGGAGGTCATGGAGGAAGCGGCCGCCGCTTTCGGCCGGGTTCGTCCCGGGATCCGGGTGCGATTCCACTTCGGCTCGTCGGGGGCGCTGGCGGCCCAGGTGGAGGCCGGGGCGCCGGTTGACCTCCTGGTGGCGGCGGGGCGCCCGCCGGTGGACCGCCTGATCCGGGCCGGCCTGGCGGCACCCGGCGACGTGCGGGTGCTGGCGGGCAACCGGCTGGTGCTGGTGGCCCCCGCGGGCCCGGGACCGGCCGGGCCCGGGACACGGGTCCGCAGCTGGGCGGACCTGGCGGGAGACCAGGTCCGCCGGGTGGCGCTGGGCGACCCGGCCCACGTGCCGGCGGGGCAGTACGGCCGGCAGGTGCTGGAACACCTGGGGCTCTGGCCGGCGGTGGCCTCCCGGCTGGTCCTGGATCAGGACGTGCGCCAGGTGCTGCACCATGTGGCCGCCGGAGCCGCCGACGCGGGGATCGTCTACGCGACGGACGCCGCCACGGCCCCGGGGGTGCGGGTGGTCGCCGAAGCACCGCCCGGCAGCCACGATCCCATCGTCTACCCCCTGGTCATCCCGCGCAGCGCCCCCCAGCCCCAAGCGGCCCGGGTCTTCGCGGACTTCCTCCTGGGGCCCGAGGTGTGGGCCATCCTGGACGAACACGGCTTTGCGCCGCCACCCTGAGGCCGGCACGGCCAGGTGGGGCCCCGCGGGGCAGGACGAGGGCCCGGCTTCCCTCGGGTGATCGTGAGGCCCAGGGTGAGGCCGCCGGGCCGGCGACGCCTGGACCGTGCCTCGGGCCCCAGGGTGCGGGCGCTGGCCTGGCGGCCGGGAAGCGGGGTGCGGAAACGGGCGGGAGACCGGTGCACCGGAGCACCGGGGTCCGGGGAGGAGGCCGGCGGGTGGTCGACGGCATCCAGGCGCTGCAGGTCTCGCTGCTGGTGGTCACGGCGGCCACCGTCCTGGTGGTGGCCGCGGGGCTCCCCCTGGCCGTCGCCTTGTCCCGGCCGGGCTGGAAAGGCCGGACGCTGGTCGACGTGCTGGTGACCCTGCCCCTGGCCCTGCCGCCCACGGTCCTCGGGTTCTACCTGCTGGAGCTTCTGGGTTACCGGGGGCCGCTGGGCTGGCTCAGCCGGCACCTGCTGGGCAGCACCCTGATCTTCACGCCGGCGGCGGCCGTGCTGGCGGCGGCGGTCCTGGCCCTGCCCCTCTTCGTCCAGCCGGCCCGGGCGGCCCTGGAGGAGATCCCGCCCGAGGTGCGGGAGGCCGCCGCCATCGACGGGGCGGTGGGCTGGGCCCTGATCCGGCACGTGATCCTGCCCCTGGCGTGGCCCGGGGTGGCCACCGGGGTGCTGCTGGCCTTTACCCGCGCCCTGGGCGAGTTCGGCGCCACCCTGATGGTGGCGGGGAACATCCCGGGGCGTACCCAGACCCTGTCCCTGGCCATCTACAGCGCCGTCCAGGCCGGGCGGGACGACCTGGCCGGCCGCCTGGCGCTGCTGCTGACGGCCGTGGCGGCCCTCTCCCTGGGGGCCGGCTACCGCTGGCGCCGGCCCGGGGGGCCGGGGTTTCCCGTTGGGGTCGGGGGGATCCCGGCAAGGCTCTCTGCGCCGCCGGGAAGGAGGGCCCGCTCATGACCGGCCGGTGGAACCGCCGGGATCACCCGGACCGGCCTTCCCGCCGGCCTCTTCACCGGCCCGGGGACCAGCCGGCGCCGGATGGAGGGGCCCCGGGGCGCCGCGATGGCGAGGCCGGCCCGGAGGCTCGCGGCCGGGCCCGGCCAGGCCGCGAGGGTGTCGCCAGCCGCCTGCGGGAGGCCCGCCGGCGCCTGGGGCTCAGCCAGCGGGAGCTGGCCGTCCGGGCCGGCGTGTCCCGCCAGGCCATCGGCGCCATCGAGGCCGGGCGGATGACCCCCTCGCTGGCCGTGGCCATGCGCCTGGCCCGCGCCCTGGGCTGCCGGGTGGAAGACCTGTTCCGCCTCGACGAGCCGGCACCCGAGATGGTGGTCGAACTGGCACCGGCCACGGCCCTGGCCACCCCCCGGCAGGACCGGGATGGGGGGCCGGTCCCGGCCGGAGCCGGAGCCCGGATTCTGGTGGGGCGGGTGGGCGGGCGCTGGGTGGGCCACCTGCTCCAGGGCGACGGCGCCTTCACCCCGGGGCTGGTGCCGGCCGGGGCCCGGCTGCTGGCGCCCGCCGGCGGCGGGCCGGCCCCGGGCCCCGGAGCGGGCGGCCGGTGGCGGGCCGCCCTTTTGGAACCCCCGGGCGACCTGGCCCGGAGCATCCTCATCGCCGGCTGCGCTCCCGAGCTCTCCCTGTGGTCCCGCGCCCTGGGGGCGGGCCGGTACGGGGTGACCCTGCACCGCATCCCGGCCAACAGCCGGCAGGCGCTGGAGCTTTTACGGGCGGGGATGGTCCACGGGGCCGGGGTCCACCTGGCCGGTTCCGCCGGCGAGCCCGACAACCTGCCCCTGATCCGGGCGGTGCTGGAGGGCCTGGAGGCCGTGGTCGTCCGGTTGGGGGTGTGGGAGGAGGGCCTGGTGGTGGCGCCGGGCAACCCCCTGGGCCTGCGGGGCGTCGCCGACCTGGCCCGCCCCGGCGTGGTGGTGGTCAACCGGGAGCCGGGAGCCGGGTGCCGGGCGCTGCTGGAGCAGAGCCTGGCGGTCGCCGGGATTCCCCCGGCGGCGGTGGCCGGCTTCGACCGGCAGGCCGCGGACCATTTGGAGGTGGCCCGGGCCGTGGCCCGGGGCCAGGCCCACGCCGGCATCACCACGGCCGCCGTGGCGGCCGCCTACGGGCTCGACTTCATCCCCTTCCGGTCCGTGGCCTACGATCTGGTCTTCCTGCGCTCTGTCCTGGACGAACCGGCGGTGCAGGCCCTCCTGGGAAGCCTGGGGGACGCCTGGGTGCGCCGCCAGCTGGCCGCCCTGGGCGGCTTCGACACGTCGGCCACGGGCACCGTCACCGCCCGGATCCCACTCATGCTAGAGTCCCCCGGCCCATAGGCTCGGAGTGGGCGGGAAAGGGGGGCGGGCCCGCCCAGCCCAGGAGGCAGGGCCGGGATGGCGCCCCGCCGGGCCGGCCGGTCCGGCGAGGTGACCTGGAGGGTGACCCGGCGGGTGGGTCTCGCCTCCGGATCCGGCGACCGGGCTCAGGAGCCGGACCCGCCCGCAACGGTGGCGGCGGGCCTGGCCGGCCGGCCCGGCCCGGCCCGCCGTCGCCGGCCGGACAACCGGCCGGCCATCCAGGGGAGCGTGGCCTATGGCGGCAGGTGGTCGTGGCCGGCGGGGACCTGCAGGGGCCCGGCGGTGGCGGTGGGCGGCGGGGTGGATCCTGCTCATCGCGGCGGCCATGGCGCTGGGAAAGGCGGGCTGGTCCCCTTTCCGGCTGCTGCCGTGGAGCGGCCGTGGCGACGGTTTGCCCGCCCGGGCCGCCCCGGATGTATGGGTCGGGCCGGTGGCCGTGGGCGGCTGGCCCCGGCAGCAGGTGGAGTCCTGGCTGGCCGGCCTGGCCCGGCAGGTGGCCATGCCGCCTGAGGATGCCCGCCTGGATCCGGCCAACCGGGCGGTCATCCCCGGCGCCGCCGGCCTGGCCCTGGACGTTCCCGCCAGCCTGGAGGCCATTCTGCGGGCGCGCCGGGGCAGCCGGGTCGACCTGGCCTTCCGGGCCCTCCCGCCGCGACAGGACCTGGACGATTTTCCCGCCGAGCCCGTCTACCACGGCAACCGCCGCAAGCAGGCCGTCACCTTCCTGGTCAACGTGGCCTGGGGCGAGGAGTACCTGCCCGCCATGCTGGATGCCCTTGCCCAGGGCGGCGCCCGGGTGACCTTCTTCCCGGTGGGGCGCTGGGCCGAATCCCATCCCGACCTGGTGGCGGCCATGGTCCGGGGCGGCCATGAGCTGGGCAACCACGGCTACTCCGATGCCCTCGACCTGGAAGGGGCACCCGCAGAGACCGTGCTGGCCGACCTGCGCCGCGGGGCGGAGGCGGTGGCCCGGGCGGCGGGGGTCGACCCGGTGTCCATCCGCTTCTACAGCACCCACCGGGGGGTGCGCACCGCCGCCGTGGAGCAGGCGGCGGCCGCGGCCGGCGTGCGGTTGATCTACTGGAGCCTCGATACCGTGGACTGGATGAAACCGGCTCCCGAGGTCATGGCCCGCCGCATCGTGACCCAGGCCCAGCCCGGCGACCTCATCCTGATGCACCCCACGGCGGTGACGGTCCAGGCCCTGCCCGCCATGATCCAGGGCCTCCAGCGGCGGGGCCTTGCCATCGTGCCCCTGGGCCAGTTGCTCTCGCCCCTGCCCGCCGGCGAGGCGGATCCCGCCTTCCGCCCCCTGGTGCCCCCGGGGCCCGTCTTGGCCGGGCGGCTTGACCCGCCGCCTTTCGGTCCTAACCCGGCCGGTCCCGGCCGCGCGGAAGAGGGATTCCTGTCCGTCCCGCCGGCCCCCTCCCTGCGGTAAACCTGCGGGTCCCCGTCTCGCGGTGAACTCCCGCGGAGCCCTCCCCGGCGAACCCGAAGCCCGTCCTGCCCGTTAACAAATCCTTTACATTTGGCTCCTGCCGCGCCCCGCGGGGTGGCGGGGGCCAATGCTATACTGTTTCGCGGCAGCCGGGTTGCCCGGAGGGGAGGAGGGTTGCCATGATCGAGGTTTCCCGCGTGAGCAAGCGCTTCGGCGAGCACCGGGCGGTGACGGATCTGACCTTCACCGTCCAGCGGGGCGAGATCGTCGGCTTGCTGGGGCCCAACGGCGCGGGCAAGACGACCACCATGCGCCTCATCACGGGGTACATGCCGCCCAGCGCCGGCACCATCCGGGTGGCCGGGTTCGACACCTGGGAAGAACCCCTGGAAGTCAAACGGCGGGTAGGCTACTTGCCGGAGAATCCGCCGGTCTACCCCGACATGACGGTGGAGTCCTACCTGCTGTTCGTCGCGGCCCTCAAGGGCGTGCCCCGGCCCCGGCGGCGGGCGGAGGCCCAGGAAGCGGCCGAGCGCACCGGCGTCGCCCACGTGTGGAAGCGCCTCATCGGCAACCTGTCCCGGGGTTACCGGCAGCGGGTCGGCCTGGCCCAGGCCCTGGTGGGCAAGCCCGATGTGCTGATCCTGGACGAGCCCACCGTGGGCTTGGATCCTGCCCAGATCGTGGAGGTGCGCCAGCTGATCCGCGACCTGGCCGGGGAGCACACGGTGATCCTGAGCTCCCACATCCTGCCGGAAGTGCGCCAGACCTGCCAGCGGGTGCTGATCATGAACCGGGGCCGCCTGGTGGCCCAGGACACGCCGGAAGGCCTGACCCGGGCGCTCCAGGGCGGAACGGCCCTCCAGCTGGCCGTCAAGGGGCCTGCCGAGGCGGTGGCCCGCCGGTTGCGGGAGCTGGACGGCGTGGAAGCCGTGCGGCTGCTGGAGCCCGGCCCCAGGACGGCGGCCCCGGCCCCGGCCGGGGCGGGAGCCGCGCCCGGTGACCGGACGGGCCCGGAGCCCGAAGCGGTGGTCCGGCTGGAGGTGACGGCGCGGGGCCGGGACGTGCGCGAGCCGATCTTCTACGCCATGGCCGCCGAGCGCTGGCCCATCCTGGAGATGCGCCCCCTAGAGATGACCCTGGAGGAGATCTTCATGCAGCTGGTGACCGACGAACCGGCGCCTTCCGCCCCGGGCGAGCAAGGGCGGGGCGGGGCGGCGGCCGGCGACCGGCGGGGTCGCCGCCCGGCCGCAGGCGCCGCCAGGAGGTGAGGGCCGTGGGCTGGCACGGGCTTCTGGCCCTGTGGCGCAAGGACGTGCTGTCCTTCTGGCTGTCCCCCCTGTGGTGGGTGGTGGCCGCCGTCTTCCTGGCCCTGACGGGCTGGTACTACCTGGCCGTGGTGGCCAGCTTTCAGGCGCCCGACCTGCGCTTCCTGCTCGACCACATGGTGGTGCTGCTGCTGTTCGTGGTGCCCGCGCTGACCATGCGCTCCTGGGCCGAGGAGCAGCAACGGGGCACCGCGGAACTCCTGCTGACCTCGCCCATCACCCTGAACCAGGCGGTGCTGGCCAAGTTTCTGGCCGTGCTGACCCTGCTGACCGTCCTCCTGCTGGTGACGGGGATCTACCCGGCCGTCACCGCCGCCTACGGCGGGGTGGAGTGGCCCATGCTGCTGGTCGGCTATCTGGGTGTGTGGCTGGTGGCCGCCACCTTTGCCGCCGCGGGCGTGCTGGCCTCGACCCTGAGCGACAGCCAGGTGATCGCCGCCGTGGCCGGGTTCGGCATCCTGCTGGCCCTCTACATGCTGGACTGGGCCGCCGGCTCCGTCGGCGGGACCACCGGCGACGTGCTGCGCGCCGCCTCGGTCTGGGAGAACCTGAGCGATTTCATCAACGGGGTGCTGGACACCCGGCGCCTGGTCTATTTCGTCACGCTGATCGCCGGCTTTTTGTTCCTGGCCGTGCGCAACGTGGAGCGGCGCACCTGGGCCGCTTGACGGCGGGTTCTGCGCCGGCCGGCTGCGTCCGCCGGGACGCGCAGGCGACCGGAACGGCCGCGGGATGGCCGGCTGCAGCCCGCCCGGCAGGACGCGAAGCGCAGCGTCAAGCGCGGCGGCTTCGCTGCGGAGCAGCATGACGTGAGGACGTGAGGCGGAGCAGCGACGTGATGCGGAGCACCACGACGTTCATGAGCACTGGCTGAGGAGGACCGCCTATGGCCGAACGGGCCGATGCCCATCGCCGCCGGGTCCTGTGGCGGGGGACGAACACGGCCGTCCTGACGGTGGCCGTCCTGGCCCTTCTGGTGCTGGCCAATGTGTTCGCCGCCCGCTACTCGTGGCGGTACGATGCGACGGCGCAAAAGATCTACTCCCTCTCGCCTTCAACCCACCAGGTCTTGAGCGAGCTCGACCAGGACGTCACCCTCTACGGGTTCCTCCAGTCCGGATCGGCCGAGGGTGACACCCTGCGCCGCATCCTGGAGCTGTACGACCGGAACTCGGACCGGATCCGGCTCGAGGTGGTCGACCCGGAGCGGGAACCCGCCACGGCCCGCCGGTACGAGGTGGACACCTACAACACCGTGGTGGTGGAGTCGGGCGACGACTACCGCAAGATCGACCCGCTCAGCCTGTTCGGCTACGGTGCGGGCGGCGGCCTGGAGATCCGCGCGGAGCAGGCCATCACCCGCGCTCTCCTGGATCTGACGGGCCGTGGCGGCAAGAAGGTGTACTTCCTGACGGGCCACGGCGAGGGCACGCCCGGCGGGGAGCTGGCGACCCTGGGCCGGTTGCTGGAGGGTGAGGCGCTGGCCGTGGAGACCCTCAACCTGGCCCAGAAGGGCGAGGTGCCTGCCGACGCCGCCGTGGTGGCCATCGCCGGTCCCACCCGCGATCTTCTCGAGGAAGAACGCCAGCGCCTGGAGGAGTACGTCCAACGCGGCGGGCGGCTGCTGGTCCTCTACGGCCCGGTGCCCAACCAGCCGCGCCTGGAGCAGCTGGAACGGTTGCTGGCGACCGTGGGGGTCGACGCCGCGGCGGACGTGGTGGTCGACCCGGAGCGGGCCTTCCTGGGGCAGGATCCTCTCTCGCCCATGCCGCTTTTGGGCAGCCATCCCATCGTCGACCCCCTGCAGCGGGGCGACCTGGTGCTGGTCCTTCCCGGCAGCCGCAGCCTGGCGCCCAGGGAGGACACCCAGCTGACCACCACCGAGCTGCTCCATACCAGCGACGCAGCGTGGGGCGAGACGGATCTGCGGGCCCGGGCCGTCCGGCAGGACAGCCAGGACCGGCCCGGCCCGCTGGCGCTGGCCCTGGCGGTGGAAGGGGAGCTGGGCCAGGGGACGGCCGGTACCGGTGGGAACGGGCAAGAGGGCGGCGCCGGCGATCAGGAGGCCGCCTCAGGAACCGCCGGGCAAGGGGAGGATGCGGGGTCCGAGGCGGCGGAGCCGGCCGGCGGCCCGCGCCCGGTGGCGGTGGTGGTCGGCAGTGCCGCCTTCGTCGCCAATGACTACCTGGACCGGGTGCCCGGCAACCGGGACTTCGTGGTCAACGCCGTCAACTGGCTGGTGGGGTCCGAAGAGCGGCTGACCATCCGGCCCAAGGAGCTGGCGTCCACGCCCATCGTCCTGACCCCCGGCGCGGTGGTGGGCATCTTCTACGGCCTGGTGCTGGGCTTCCCGGCCCTGGTGGCGCTGGTGGGGCTCGGCATCTGGTGGAGGAGGCGGCACGCATGAGCCGCCGCAGTCGCCGCCGCGGGCCGGTTCAGCAGGCCTTCCTGGGGCTGTTCCTGCTGGTGGTGGCGGCCGGCCTGGCGGTGTACGCCTGGGCCACCCGGGACCGGCAGCCCGGCGACGGGGAGGCCGGTGAGGGCGAGACGGCCGTCGTGTGGGATGCCGGCGATGCCGCGGTGCGCGAGGTGGTGATCGAGGGCGAGGACGGCCGGATCGTCCTGCGTCCGGGCCCGCCGCCGGAGCTAGTGGTGTCGCCCGACCGGCCCTTCGCCGGCCAGGGGCCGGTGGCCGCGGATACCATCGACGGCCTGCTGTCCAGCCGCCGCTGGTGGATCCACCAGCCGGGCCCGTACCCCGTGGCCGACGAGTATGCCACCACCATCGCCGACAACCTGCGCCGGCTGGTGGCCCAGCGGGTGGTGGCCGAGGACGTCCCCGAAGGCGAGCTGGCCCAGTACGGCCTGGACCGGCCGGCCACCCGGGTCACGGTCCGTTTTGCCGGCCAGGGCGAAGCCCGGGTGCTGGAACTGGGGGCCCGGAGCCCCCTCACGGGCGGCGGCACCTACGCGCGTCTTGAGGGCGGCCGCCAGGTGTACCTCATCGCCCCGGGGGTGGCGGACACCCTGCAGCTGCCCCCCGGCCAGCTGCGGGAAACCATGTTCCTCCCCTTCAACGACGAGCGGGTCCGGCGGGTGGAAGTCGACTGGAACGGCCGGCGGCTGGTGTTCGTGCGGGAGGAAGGGGGCACCAGCTGGTCGATGGAGCGGGACGGCCGGCCGGTGGGCAAGCAGGACAGCAGCCAGCTGTCGGAGCTCTGGTTCGCCCTGCACCAGTGGCGCGCCGCCGGCTTCGCCGCCGACCAGGGGGACGAACCCGCCGCCCAGCGGCGGTACGGCCTGGCGGAGCCCTACGGCCGGATCCGCCTGGAGTTCCAGCCGGCGCCGGGCCAGCAGGCGGCACCGTGGCTGGAGATCCGGGTGGGCGCCCCGGCGGAGGAGGGCGGCCGCTTCGTGATGACCAGCGAGGGGCCGTGGGTGTACCGGCTCGATCCCGACGACCTGTCCTACCTGGAAGATCAGGTGCTGCCTGCCCTGGAGAAGCCGGTGGAAGAGGGCGAGGCCGGCGGCCAGGCGGGCCAGGGGCAGGACGGCGGGCAGGCGGGACAGGAGGCGCAGGAGGACCAGGCCGGGCGGGGGCAGGGGGCTGGAAGCGACTAGCGGCACCCCAAGGATCCCCCAGGGCGGCCCGCCGCGGCCGGGGAGGAAACGGGCCGGGCGCGCCGAATCTCTGTAACACCCGCCGCACAGGGCGGGCGTCCGGAGGGCAGGCGGGCGGCCCGCGGGCCGCGTTCGTCCTGAGCCGTCCGCGCCGCCCTTTTTTATGCCCCCGCCCCGACCGAACGGTCGGTCGGGGCACCCGAGCCGGGAGGGGGTCTGGGGCCACCGCTGCGGGCGGGCGGAAGCCCCGCTGCGGCGTGGGACGGGGCAGCGCAGGAGGCGACGGCATGGCCAGCCGGGAGCAGGAGATCCTGGACGCGGCGCGCAAGTTGTTCCGCCAGAAGGGCTACTACGCCACCACCATGCAGGACATCGCCGAGGCGGTGGGCCTGCAGAAGGCGTCCCTCTACCACTACATCCGCAGCAAGGAGGCGCTCCTGCTGCAGATCGCCGGCGAGACCATGCGGCTCTTCCACGCCGAGCTGGACCGCATCGAGGCGGCGGGGGGGAGCGTTGCCCAGCAGCTGGCGGCGGCGATCCGCGCCCACGTCAAGGTGGTGGCGGAGCACCAGGAGACGCTGACGGTGCTGTTCCGCGAGTCCCACGCCCTGCCGCCCGAGCACGCGGAGAAGGTCCGCGGCGAGACGGGCCGGTACACGCGGCGGCTCACGGAGCTCATCGCGCGCGGGGTGGCCGCCAGCGAGCTGCGGCCGGTCGACCCCGGCGCGGCCTGCCTGGCGATCCTGGGTGCCTGCAACTGGATGTACCGCTGGTACAGCGCCGACGGCCGGCTGACGCCGCAGCAGATCGGCGACCAGTTCGTTGAGGTGATCCTCCACGGCCTGCTGGCGCCGGGCGGGGCGGGGCGCCAGGCCCGGACGCCCGGCCGGGCGCCCTGAAGGCGGGCCGTGGCCGAAACCCTTTGACAACCCCAGGGAAAGGTGGGGAAGCCGGATGGGTTGGAACGTGGTGGTGCTGGTCAAGCCCATCCTCGACCCGGAGCTGCCGGCGCGGAAGTTCCGGGTGGCGGCCGACGGGCGCCGTCCCGAGCGGGGCGACGCGCCGGTGGTGATCAACCCCTTTGACCAGAATGCCCTGGAGCTGGCGCTGCAGCTCAAGGACAAGGGCGCGGCGGACTCGGTGACGGTCATCAGCGCCGGCGGCGCCGAGGCCACCGACGGGCTGCGCAAGGCCCTGGCCCTCAAGGCGGACCGGGCCGTGCGGGTCGACCTGGGCGGGCTGGACCTGCCCGACGCGGCCACCACCGCGCGGGTGCTGGCGGCGGCGGTGCGCCAGGCGGGCCCGGTGGACCTGGTCCTGGCCGGGCGACAGGCGGGCGACTGGGACCAGGGCCAGGTGGGGTACCTGCTGGCGGAGGAACTGGGCTGGCCCTGCGCCGCCCTGGTCCAGCAGGTGGAACCGGCCGGCGGCGGCCTGCGCCTGGTGCGGGAGGCGCCGGGGGGGCGCGAGGTGCTGGAAGCCTCCCTGCCCCTGGTGGTCACGGTGACCAACGACGACAGCAACGTCCTGCGCCTGCCCAAGGTGCGCGACGTGATGATGGCCAACCGGAAGCCCATCGACCAGTGGACCCTGGCCGATCTGGGACTGGACGAGGGGGCGCTGGCCGGCGAGGCGGCGAGCGAGGTGCTGGCGCTGCGCATCCCGGAGCGCAAGACCGAGTGCGAGATGATCCAGGGCGACGATCCGGCGGAGGTTGCCGCGACCCTGGTGCGGCGGCTGCGGGAGCTGAAGGTGCTCTGAACCGCCCTTGGGAGGAGGACATGCCATGATCCTGGTAGTCCAGTGGAACGGAAAGGGCCTGACCCAGGGGACCGCCGAGCTCCTGGGTGGCGCCCGGCAGCTGGCCGGCGACGGTCCCGTGGCCGTGGCCGTGCTGGGACCCGGCGCCCGCGAGGCGGCGGCGGAGGCCGGCGCCTACGGTGCCCGGGCCTACGCCGCCGACGGGGACCTGGAGAGCTACGGCGGCGAGGCGTACGTGGCGACCCTGGCGGCGGCCTGCCAGAGCCTCCAGCCCCAGGTGGTCCTGTTGCCGGCCGACCCCCGCGGCCGGGAGGTGGCTCCGCGGCTGGCGGCCCGGCTGGGGGGTGCTGCGGTGACCGACGTGATCGAGGCCCGGCGGGACGGGGACCGGATCGTGTGGTCGCGACCGGTGTTCGGCGGCAAGGCCGTAGCCGACGTGGTGCTGAAGAAGTCGCCCCAGGTGGCCACGGTGCGGCCGGGGTCCTTCCCGGCGGCGGAGAAGGCCGGTTCGTCCCCGGCGGAGGTGGAGGATCTGCCCGTCAGCGGCACCGACCGGCCGCTGCGCCGGGTGGAGGTGCGGGTCGCCGACGAGGGCGGCGTGCGCCTGGAGGAAGCCCGGGTCATCGTCTCGGGCGGCCGCGGCCTGGGCGGTCCCGAGCCCTTCAAGGATCTGGAGGAACTGGCCCGGCTGCTGGGTGGCGCGGTGGGCGCTTCCCTGGCGGCGGTGGACGAGGGCTGGGCGCCGCCGGAGCGGCAGGTGGGCCAGACCGGCAAGATCGTGGCGCCGGACCTCTACATCGCCATCGGCATCTCCGGCGCCAGCCAGCACCTGGCCGGCATCGCCGGCGCCAAGACCGTGGTGGCCATCAACAAGGATCCCGAGGCGCCGATCTTCGAGGTGGCGCGCCTGGGGGTGCCCATGGAGTACCAGAAGGTGCTGCCCCACCTGATCGAGGAAGTACGCAAGCTCAAGGCCGGCTGATGCCGGCCCGGACGCCGGTGCCCGGGCGGCGCGGCCGCCGCCCGGGGCCGGACCGCCTCCCGGCGGGCGGGGGCGGCAAGGAGCGAGGGGGGAAGGAGCATGCCGGAGGCGATGCCTGCCGTCGCCGAGGCGACCCGCCAGGTCCAGTGGAACGTTCCCCACAGCTTCGTGTGGATCATGTACATCAGCATGACCGTGGCCCTGGCGGTGATGGCCTATGGTGCCTGGCAGCGGGTGCGCACCTGGATGGCGGGCAGGCCCGAGGTGCGGTGGGATCGCCCCGGGCAGCGCCTGCGCCGCGTCCTGATCCACGGGCTGGGCCAGGGGCGGCTGCTCAAGGAGCGGCTGCCGGGCATCGCCCACGCGCTGCTGTTCTTCGCCTTCATCGTGCTGTTCATCGGCACCCTGGTGGTGATGATCCACCACGACCTGGGCATCCCCATCCTGCGGGGCCGGTTCTACCTGTACTTCCACAGCCTGACCCTGGACGTGTTCGGCGCCCTGGCCACGGTGGGCCTGGCGGTGTTCTTCTGGCGGCGGTACGTGATGCGGCCGGGCCAGCTGGAGAAGGGCAAGCGGGCCGACTTCCTGCTGCTCCTGGGGCTTCTGGTCATCATGGTGACCGGGTTCGTCCTGGAGGGGATCCGGCTGGTGGTGACGGCCGATCCCTGGGCCCTCTGGTCGCCCTTCGGCTACCTGACGGGCCTGGCCCTGGCGGCCGTGCTGCCGGCGGAGGGCGCCCTGCGGGCGGTCCATGCCGGGACCTGGCTGCTGCACATGCTGACCTGGCACGCCTGGCTGGCTGCGCTTCCGTACAGCAAGGCCTTCCACCTGGTGACGGGGCCGCTGAACATCTTCTTCAGCAACCTGGACGCCAAGGGCGAGCCCAAGCCCATGGACCTGGAGGACGAGACGGCCAGCCTGGGGGCCCGGACGGCGCTGGACCTGACCTGGAAGCAGCTGCTGGACCTGGACGCCTGCACCGAATGCGGCCGCTGCGAGGCGGCCTGCCCCGCCTTCGCCGAGGGCAAGCCCCTGTCGCCCAAGCGGGTGATCCTGGACCTGCGCGATCACGTGCGGGCCTACCGGGACGATTTGCTGCGGGCCAAGGCGGCCCAGCTGGCCGGCGACCAGGAGACCTATGACAGCATCGTCGAGCACCTGCCCATCCTGGCGGGCGGCGTGATCAAGGAAGAGACCCTGTGGGCCTGCACCACCTGCCGCGCCTGCGAGCAGGCGTGCCCGGTCTTCATCGAGCACGTGCCCACCATCCTTGACATGCGCCGTTACCTGGCCATGGAGAAGGCGGAGATGCCCGAGACCCTGGCCAGCGCCATGGAGAGCCTGGAGACGCGCCAGCACCCCTACCGGGGCGCCACCGCCGATCGCACCGACTGGTACAAGGACCTGCCGGTCAAGACCATGGCGGAGCTGGACGACCCCGAGGACATCGAGTACCTCTACTGGGTCGGCTGCGCCGGCGCCTTCGACGAGCGGGTGCAGAAGGTGGCCCGGGCCCTGGCCCGGGTGATGGACCGGGCCGGCATCAAGTTCGCCGTGCTGGGGCCCGAGGAGCAGTGCACCGGCGACCCCGCCCGGCGCAGCGGCAACGAGTACCACTACGAGATGCTGGCCCAGGCCAACGTGGAGACCCTGAACGGCTACAAGGTCAAGCGCATCGTCACCCACTGCCCCCACTGCCTCCAGCAGCTCAAGCACGAGTACAAGCGCTTCGGCGGCCACTACGAGGTGATCCACCACAGCGAGCTGGTGTTCAAGCTGATGGAGGAGGGCAAGCTGGAGCTGGCCCGCGAGCTGCACCGCTCGCTGCAGGTCACCTACCACGACCCCTGCTACCTGGGCCGCTACAACGACGTCTACGACGCGCCCCGCCAGGTGCTGGACGGCCTGGGGACCCGGCGGCTGGAGATGGGGCGGTCGCGGGAGCGCAGCTTCTGCTGCGGGGCGGGCGGCGCCCACATGTGGTACGAGGACAAGTCCGGCGGCAAGATCAACCGCAACCGGGCGGAAGAGGCCGTGGGCACCGGAGCGGATGTGGTGGTCACCGGCTGCCCCTTCTGCCTGGCGATGATGGAGACCGGCGTCAAGGCCGTGGCCGGTGCGGAAGAACGCGGCGTGCGCGTGCGGGACTTTGTCGAGCTGGTGGACGAGGCCCTGGCCGGTCCCGCCGGTGCCGCCGCAGGAGGAGAGGCCCGGCAGGCGGCGGGCGATTAGCCTTGGCCGGTCCGGACGGCGGCCCGGCCGGTCGCTCTGCCGGTGCGTGCAACGCCCCCGGCCAGGAGAAGCGGAGAGGCTGGGGGCCAGGGAGGGGAGTACCGTGGCGGAATCCCTGGCGGGAACGGGGACCCCGGCGGGACAAGCCCAGGCGGGGGAGTTCCCCTGGCTGCGTTTCTACCCCGAGGGGGTGCGGCATCGCCTGGATTATCCCTCGATGCCGCTCTACGGCTTGCTGGACAAGGCGGCGCGGGAACGGCCCGAACACCCGGCCGTGATCTTCTTCAACCGGACCCTGACCTACGCCCAGCTCAACCACGCCGCCGACCGCTTCGCCCGGGCCCTGGTGCGGCGGGGAGTCCGGCCCGGCGACCGGGTGGCCATCATGCTGCCCAACTGCCCCCAGTTCGTCATCGCCTACTACGGCGTCCTCAAGGCGGGCGGCGTGGTGGTCAACCACAACCCGCTCTACACCGCGCCGGAGCTGGAGTTCCAGCTCAACGACTCGAGCTGCCGGGTGCTGGTGGCGCTGGACATGACCTATCCCACGGTGCGCCAGGTCCGGCCGCGGACCCGCCTGGAGACGGTGATCCTGACCCGGGTCAACGAGTACATGCCGGCCCTGCTCCGCCTGCTCTACCCGCTGAAGGCCCGGCGCGATGGCACCTGGCCGGAGATCCGCGAAAACGACGACGTCCTCTGGTTCCAGGACGTGCTGGGCGAGGGTGGGGAGGCCGGCGGCGGAGCGCCCCCGGTGCCGGTGCCCGTGGAGCCTGATCAGGTGGCGCTGCTGCAGTACACCGGCGGTACCACGGGGCGGCCCAAGGCCGCCATGCTCACCCACCGGAACCTGCTGGCCAACGCCCTGCAGACGGCGGAGTGGGTGCTGCAGGGCAAGGTGGACGACGGGCCCCGCCACCGCATCATGGGGGTCATCCCCTTCTTCCACGTCTACGGCATGACCACCGTGATGAACCTGGCCATCGCCATCCAGGGCACCATGATCCTGCTGCCCCGCTTCAACGCGGGCGAGGTGCTGAAGGCCATCGCCCGCTACCGGCCCACCATGTTCCCCGGCGTGCCGACCATGTACGTGGCCATCCTGAACCACCCCGACTTGCGCCGGTATGACTTCTCGTCCATCGAGTCGTGCGTCAGCGGCGCCGCCCCCCTGCCGCTGGAGGTCCAGGAGCAGTTCGAGCGGCTCTCCGGCGGCTCGCTGGTGGAGGGCTACGGGCTGACGGAGGCCTCGCCGGTCACCCACGTCAACCCCACGGGCCCCGGCAAGCGCAACGGCACCATCGGCATTCCCCTGCCCGACACCGAGGCCCGCATCGTGGACATCGAGACCGGCACCCGGGTGCTGGGGCCGGGCGAGGTGGGCGAGCTCGTCATCCGCGGCCCCCAGGTGATGAAGGGCTACTGGAACCGGCCCGACGAGACCGAGCGTACTCTCCGAGACGGCTGGCTCTACACCGGCGACATCGCCACCATGGACGAGGACGGCTTCTTCCGGATCGTGGACCGGAAGAAGGAGATGATCATCACCGGCGGCTACAACGTCTACCCCCGCGAGGTGGAGGAGGTCCTCTACCAGCACCCCAAGGTGCTGGAGGCCGCCGTGGCCGGCGTGCCCGATCCCTACCGGGGCGAGATGGTCAAGGCCTACGTGGTCCTCAAGCCGGGGGAGACGGCCACGGAGCAGGAGATCATCGAGTTCTGCCGCCAGCGGCTGGCCAAGTACAAGGTGCCGCGGGCCGTGGAGTTCCGCAGCGAGCTGCCCAAGAGCCTCATCGGCAAGGTCCTCCGCCGGGTCCTGGCCGAGGAGGAGCGGAAGCGGGCACCGGCGGCGGGCGAGCAGGCGACCCCGTCCGGGGAAGGACCGGCCGGGCCGCAGGCCGGGGTGGCGGGGGACGGGGAGGAACCCGGCGACCCGCAGCCCCGCTAGGGCCGAGCCCGGCGGGGACAGGGAGGCTCCCCGGCGGCCGGGCGGGGCGCGCTGGGCGTCGCCCGGGGCGCGAAGCAGATGGCTGCCGCCCGCCGGCGGCCGGGACCGGGGCAGGTCGTGGGATCGCGGCAGGGCCGTGGTATCATGGGCAACGAGAGCCAGGACCGTGGGGGAGGGGCCGGCCGACCGGCCCCTCCCGCGCAGCGGGGTGAGCCCATGAACGGCCAGCAGCCGCAGGATCCCGAAACGGGCCCGGCCCGGGATGCCGGCCTGCCGGGGGCGCGCCCGTCCGGGGAGCCCGGCCGGCCGGAGCCCGCCGCCGAGAACCCCCCGGCGGCCCCCGATACGGGCCCCGTGCCACCGGCGCGGCCCGCCCGGGAATCCCGGGTGGAAATGACCGAACTGGTCCTGCCCAACGATGCGAACCCCCTCGGCAACATCCTGGGCGGGAAGGTCATGCACCTCATGGACATCGCCGGGGCGCTGGCGGCGGCGCGCCACTCGCGGCGGATCTGCGTCACCGCCTCGGTCGACCGCATCGACTTCCTGCACCCCATCCGCGTGGGCGAGGCGATCCTGCTGGAGGCCCAGGTGACGGACGCCGGCCGCACCTCCATGGAAGTGCGGGTGAACGTCTACAGCGAGAACCTGCGCACCGGCCAGCGGCGGCACACGGCCACGGCCTTCTTCACCTTCGTGGCCCTGGACGACAGCGGCCGCCCGGCCCCCGTGCCCGCCGTCATCGCCGAGACGCCCGACGAGCAGCGCCTGCAGGCGGAGGCTCGGCTCCGCCGGCAGGAGCGCCTGGCCCGGGCAGGCCGGGCGGGAACCGGCCTGCCGGAGGCGGCCGGAGAGGGGCCGGCCGGCACCGTGCCGGCCGGCGGGATCCGGCCCGACCCGTCAGCCGGCGGATTCCCGGCGGGCGGGGCACCGTCCGGCGGCCTGCCCGCCGGGGCGGCACCGGGCCCGGATCCGGCCGGGGGCGCGACCCCGTAGCCGTCCCGGGCCCGCTCCGGGGACCGGCCCAGGGCCGGCCGCCCGGCGCCGGCGGAATTCCCGGTCACGGGAGAAGCGGTCAGCGGAGAAGGGGGGAGAGCCTTGCAACTGGTCATCCGGCCCCTGGAGCGGCATGCCGAGCTGGCCCAGGCCGAAGCCCTGCAGCAGGCGGTGTGGGGCGGGCCGCCCCTGGTGCCGTCGGCCACCATGCGGGCGGTGCTGGAAGTGGGCGGGTCCGTCCTGGGGGCCTGGCTGGACGGCGAGCTGGCCGGCTTCTGCTTCGGCTTCCCGGGGTGGCGCCAGCGGCAGCCCGTGCCTCCCGGCCTGGAGGAACCGGCTGGCGGCGCTGCCGCGGCGGCCGGGCCGCCGGACGGGCCGCCGCCCGTTCCGGGCGAGCCGGGCCGGCGGGAGCCGGTCTTCCATTCGGACTTGCTGGCCGTGCGGCCCGAGCTGCGGGACCGGGGCATCGGCCGCCGGCTCAAGCTGGCCCAGCGGGAGTGGGCGCTTCGACAGGGGCTACACCTGATCACCTGGACCTACGACCCCCTGCAGGCCCGCAACGGCTATCTCAACCTGACCCGCCTGGGCGGCGTGGCGCGCCGCTACGTGCGGGAGTTCTACGGGGTGCTGGACGACGAGCTGAACCGCGGCTTGCCGGCCGACCGGGTGGTCATCGAGTGGTACCTGACCAGCCGCCGGGTGGCCCGGCGGGCCGGGGCCGGCGAGGGCCCGGGGGACTCGGGGCGGTCGGGCCTGGCGGTCCCGGCCGGCGCACCAGGCCCGGGGGCCGGCGCGGAGACGGCGGCCGCCGGGGACGCCCCAGGCTCCGCTCCCGAGGGTTCCCGGGCACCGGGAGATCGCCCTCGGCACCGCCCGCAGCTGCGGCCCGACCCGGTACCGCCAGCGCCGGGACCGGCGGAGCGGCCCGTGCTCAACCGGGTGCGGGACGATGGGGGGCTCCCCGTGCCTCTGGACTGGCAGGCGCCCGGTGGTGAACCCGAGGTGGCCGTGCTGATCCCGGCCCGCTTCGCCGAGTGGCGGCAGAACCGGCCCCAGTGGGGCCTGGAGTGGCGGTTCCACCTGCGCCACGTGCTGGAGGCGGCGCTGGGGGCGGGTTACCTGCTGGACCGGTGCCTGCCCGGGCCCGGTGGGGCCATCGTGACGTACGTGCTGGCGCGGCGGGCCTCCCCCTGACCCGCCTTTTTCTTCCGCAACGCCCAATCCATGCGACCGGCGCGGCCCTGGGACCTTTCGCCAGGGGGCAGGGGCCGGCGGGAAGGATCCCGGACCCGGCAGGACCGGGCTCCGGGCCGGCGCCGGAGAGAGGAGGAACCGCCGTGGAGCAGCGGGACAGGGTGGAACGGGGCGAGTGGCAGGAGGCGGCAGCGGAAGCCGGGGCCGCGGCGACTGCCGCGCAGCGGGATGCGGTGGCACCGGCGGCGGGATCAGAAGGTCCGGGCGTTCTGGACTTTCCCCCCATGCCTGCCGAGCCGGAGGTGGAGGCCGTGCCGCTGACCATCACCGGCGTCCAGCTCTTCTGGTTGCGTATGCCCCTGGTGGCGCCCTTCGAGACCAGCTACGGCCGGGTCGACCGGCGGGAGTGCCTGCTGGTGCGGCTGGAGGCCCGTCATCCGGAGGCGGGGGTGGTGGAGGGCTGGGGCGAGGTGGTGGCCGACGCCGACCCGGGCTACAGCTACGAGACCACGGGCACGGCCTGGCACGTCCTCACCGAGTTCATCCTGCCCGCCCTGCCCGGCCGCACCTTCGCGACGCCCGGCCAGTGGCGGGCCGCGTGCGAGTGGGTGCGCGGCCATCCCATGGCCAAGGCCGGGGTGGAGATGGCCCTGCTGGACGCCCGTTCCCGGGCCCGGGGCGTGCCGCTGTGGCAGGAGTACGGCGGTTACCCGGCCCGCCGGCGGATTCCCGTGGGGGTCAGCGTGGGAATCCAGCCCAGCCTGGATGCCTTGCTGGCCACGGTGGAGCGGTTCCTGGAGCAGGGCTACCGGCGCATCAAGATCAAGATCAAGCCCGGCTATGAGGTCGAACCGGTCCGGGCCTTGCGGCAGCGGTTCGGCAGCATCCCCCTGATGGTCGATGCCAACGCCGCCTACACCCTGGCCGATGCCGGCCGGCTCCGGGTCCTCGACGACTACGGCCTGATGATGATCGAACAGCCCCTGCACGAGGACGACCTGCTGGACCACGCCGCCCTGCAGCGGCAGCTGGCCACGCCGGTGTGCCTGGACGAGTCCGTAAAGCACGTCCACGGCGCCCGGGAGGCCCTGGCCCTGGGCAGCGGCCGGATCGTCAACATCAAGCAGGGCCGGGTCGGAGGGCCGATCGACGCCCGGCGGATCCACGACCTCTGCCGCCGCTACGGCATCCCGGTGTGGTGCGGGGGGATGCTGGAGACCGGCGTCGGCCGCGCCCACAACATCGCCCTGACCACCCTGCCCGGCTTCACGCTGCCCGGCGACACGTCGGGAAGCGACCGGTACTACCACGAGGATGTCATCGACCCGGCGGTCCGGGTGGGGCCCGACGGCACGGTGGAGGTGCCCCAGGAGCCCGGCCTGGGGTACCGGGTGGTGCCGGAACGGGTCGAGAAGTACACCCTCCGGCACCGCTCCTGGCACGCGTCCTGACCGACCCGCTCAACCCGGCCGGCGCTCCGCGCCGGCCGGGCCCGGGGTCATGGCCGGTGGGGCCAGCACCGCCACCACCTGGCCCCGGGCGCAAAGGGTCTCGCCGGCGTAGAGCTCGCTCTCCACCACGGCCTTGCGCTGGCCCAGCTCCACCACCCGGCCGCGCACCGTCAGGGGAACTCCCAGGGGCGTTGGCCGCAGGTAGTCGACCTTGAGCGACGCGGTGACACAGCGCGGCACCGGCTCGGGATCGCCCAGCCGGTGGCCGTCCCGGCGATAGAGGGCCAGCGAGGCCGTGGCCATGCTGTGGCAGTCGATCAAAGAGGCGATCAGCCCGCCGTAGACGAACCCGGGCACCGCCATGTGTTCCGGGCGGGGTTCGAACACCGTGACGGTTTCATCGCCGTCGGGATAGGTCTTCAGGTGCAGGCCCGCAGGGTTGTGCCGGCCGCAGCCGTAGCACCAGGCGAAGTCGTCCGGGTAGCGGTCCTGCACGGCCGGCCCGCGGTGGGCGGGACCTGCATCCGGCTCCATCGGCACCGTCGCTCCAGCTCCTTCCCGTCCCCCCAGCCGGGGCAAGTTCCTCGACCCGCCGGCTCCGGCCGCGGATCGGGCAGGCTGGCTTCCTTTCGCAGGTTCAACGCTTCCCGACGGGTGGAACGGCCCGGCGGGGGAGCGTCCCGGTGGGGCCGCGTCCCTCCCGCCGCCCCGCCTCGCCCCATCCCGCCCGGATTCCCTGAAGCTTGCGGCCTGCGCCCTGACGGCCGCCACCGGTGCTTTTCCCCCCGGGCCGCCGCCTTCCCTGCCGCCTCTCGCCGCCCGGCCGGGCGGGCGGCACCGCAGGCCCCCGCCCAGGCTGAGGGAGGTGGCCTGCGAGTCCCCCTGCCTCCGGATCCCCCACCGTCCTTGGGGCCCGTGACGGAAGGGCCCGCTGCTGCACACCCGCCCATGGCCACGGCATATCGTGGGGTAGTCGTCACGGCCGGTGCGTCAGGTTTCCTGACGCCGGCCGGCGGCAATCCATGCGGGGGGTCGAGTATGGGAGGAAGTATCTGGAATAGCAGGCGGTGGGGCCACGTTCTTCCCGCCCTGGCAGCCCTGCTGGCAGCGGCTCTGCTGCTGGCCGCCTGCGGCGCCGGTGGGGGCACGGGCAGCGGGACCCCGTCCGGCTCACCGGCCGGTGGAGCGGCCGGCGGCAGCGGGGGCGGGGACGGGGGCGGAGGGGCGGCCGCCGGCGACTGCAGCCAGCGGCCCGGCCTGGCCGGCGTCCCGCCGCTGCCCCAGGAGGTCACCGTCAAGATCGCGGAGGATGGGGCCCCGTCGGGGGCGGGCTTCTACATCGCCACCGAGAAGGGGTACTTCCGCGACCTTTGCATCAAGCCCGAGTTCGTCACCTTCGAGTCCAGCGCCTACATGCTGCCTGCCCTGGCGGCCGACCAGGTGCAGGTGGCCGGCGGGGTGCTGAGCGTCGGCCTCTGGAACGCCATCCAGAGCGGCCTTGACCTGCGGCTCATCGCCACCAAGGGCGAGAACGTCCCCGGGCGTTCCTACTTCAACCTGACGGTGGCGGCCGGCAAGGCCGCCGAGATCAAGGACTACGCCGACCTCAAGGGCAAGCGCATCGCCATCACCGCCGAGGCGTCGCTGGACGAACAGTTCGTCGATCTGGCCCTCCGGCACGCGGGCCTGACCCGGGACGACGTGGAGTACGTGATCATCAAGTCCTTCGGCGACATGAACGCCGCCCTGGCCAACGGGGCCGTCGATGTGGCGATGCACATTGAGCCCCTGATCACCCAGGCGGAGGAACAGGGCATCCTCAAGCGCTTCGGCGACGCGGCCCGGGACTACGCGCCCGGCTTCCAGATCGCCGAGGTGCTGGCCAGCCCCAAGTTCGTCGCCGACAAGGAACTGTCCCAGCGCTTCATGCTGGCGTACGTCAAGGCGCTGCGGGACTACAACGACGCCTTCGTCAAGCGGGATGAGGCCAAGATGGCCGAGATCATCCCCATCATGACCAAGTACACCGCCCTGAAGGACCCGGAGCTGTGGAAGAAGGTCTACGTCCCGGGGCTGAACCCCGACGGGCGGCTGAACGTGGAAAGCCTGCAGGCCCAGCTGGACTGGTACCGGGAGCGGGGCTACTTCACCGGGCAGATCGACCTGAACAAGGTGGTGGACCAGTCCCTGGTGGAGTATGCGGTCCAGGTCCTTGGTCCGTACGACGGGGGTCAATAGGGAAGGCGGGGCCTCCCTGAGGGGCTGCCGGTGAACTTGGGGGCGGTCGCAAGCGGCTGGGGGGTGTCCGGGTCCCACTCCCGCGGCCCGGCGACCGCTCCCTTTCCCGGCCACCGTTCGCCGTCCCTCCGGGGCGGGCCGGGAGGCGGGTAGCCAGGAGTCTGGTCAAGGAGGGAATGCCATGCTGAACCGGCGACAGGTGCAGGGCGACGGCTGGGCGCGGCGGCCGGGGCTGGAAGCGCCGGCCGCCGCGGGGGGCCGGCAGGACCGGCAGGCGGTGGTCCCCGCGGGGGCCACCGCGGAAAGGGGGCCCGGCGGGCCGGACGACCGCCGGCCCGAAGCCGGTGCCCTGGCTCCAGGCGCCAACGGCGCCGGCCGGCGCCGGGCGGGGATCCTGCCCGGAAGGGGATCCCGGCGGGGCCGGGCCGGCGGTGCCGGGGCGGTTCCGGGGCGCCGCGTCCCCTGGCTCGATCGCGAGCGGTGGCTTTCCGTGGTCAGCCCCATCGCCCTGCTCCTCATCTGGGAGCTCATGGTCCGGGCGGGCATGCTGGATCCCCGGTTCTTCCCGCCGCCCAGCCGGATTGCCGTGCGGTTTGCCGCCATGGTGGCCGACGGGACCCTGGCCCAGCACCTGGGCATCAGCCTCCTGCGCGTCATCCTGGGCTTTGCCGCCGGCGCCATCCCGGCGGTGATCCTGGGCCTGACCATGGGGCTCTTCCCCCTGGTGCGGGCGGTGCTGGAGCCCATCGTGGCGGCCATCTACCCGATCCCCAAGATCGCCCTGCTGCCGCTGCTGCTGATGATCTTCGGCGTGGGCGAGGCCTTCAAGGTGGTGACCATTGCCCTGGGCTGCTTCACCCTGGTGCTGGTCAACACCGTGGCCGGCGTGGTGAACATCGAGCGGATCTACGTGGACGTGGCGCGCAACTTCGGCGCCTCCCGCCTCGACTTCTACCGCACCGTGGCCTGGCCGGGCGCCCTGCCGATGATCTTCGCCGGCCTCAAGCTGGGCATGGGCGTCTCGCTGCTGCTCATCGTGGCCGCCGAGATGATCGGCGCCCGCAGCGGCCTGGGCTACCTGATCTGGAACTCCTACCAGGTCTGGGACATGGCCGCCATGTTCATCGGCCTGGTGCTGATGAGCTTCTTCGGTTACGCCTTCACCATGGCCCTGAACGAACTGGAGCGGCTGGTGCTGCCCTGGCGCCCCCGCTAGGCGGGGCCCAGGGCCGGCGATGCCGGAACGGAGGTTGCGGGGCGGCGGCCTGCCGCGAGGGGAAGCCGGGGTGACGGGACGGCTTCAGGGGGGATGAGGATGTCCGAGCGGTGGAAGATCCGGATCCGCGGCCTGCGCAAGGAGTTCGTCGCCCGCCGCCGGGTGGTGACCGCGCTGGACGGGGTCGACCTGGAGGTGCAGGAGGGCGAGTTCGTCTGCCTGGTGGGGCCGTCGGGCTGCGGCAAGACCACGCTGCTGCGGATCCTGGCCGGCCTGGAGAGGCCCACGGCGGGCGAGATCCAGGTGGCGCGCAGCGATCCCTCCCGGCCTCTGCAGGCCATGGTGTTCCAGGAGCAGTCGGTGTTCCCCTGGATGACCGTCCGGCGCAACATCGGCTACGGCCTGGCCCTGCGGCGGGTGCCCCGGGCCGAGCGGGAACGCATCGTCGACCACTACCTCAAGCTGGTGGGCCTCGAAGCCTTCGCCGACGCCTATCCCCACCAGCTCTCCGGCGGCATGAAGCAGCGGGTCAGCGTGGCCCGGGCCTTTGCGGTCGACCCGGAGATCCTGTTGATGGATGAACCCTTCGCCGCCCTGGACGAGCAGAACAAGCTGCTGCTGGCCCAAGAGCTGCTCCGCCTCTGGGAGGCGAACCGCAAGACGGTGCTCTACGTCACCCACTCCATCGACGAGGCGATCCACCTGGCCGACCGCATCGTGGTCTTCACCGCCTCGCCGGGGCGGATCAAGGCCCAGGTGCCGGTGGCCATCCCGCGCCAGCGGGACCTGGACACCTTGCGCAGCCACCCGGCCTACGCGGCCACCTACCAGCGGGTGTGGGAGGCCCTGCGGGACGAGGTGCTGGCGGCGCGGGAGCGCGACGAGCGCCGGCTGGTGGCCGGGCGGCGCTAGTGGATGCCGGCCCCCGGCCGCGGCAGCGCCCGCTGATCCCGGGCGCTTGGGGAGCGGCAGGAGCACCCGGGGTTCACCGGACCGGTGGCGGAGGCTATACTGGAACCGTTGTGGGAGGGAGGCCGCACCCCTGGGTGGCGGGCCTCCCTCCCTGCGTGTCGAGGGATTTGCACGACGGCAACCTTGTTGTGGGGAGGAAATCCGGTGACGGCGCAGGCGCGGGCTCACCGCCAGGGGCAGGACCAGGCCGTCCGGGCCAGCTTGAAGGGGGCCTGGCTGAGCGCAGCCAGCTACGTCGTGTTGAGTGCGGTGAAGATCGGGGTCGGCTGGCGGGCCGGGTCGCGGGGCATGCTGGCCGACGGGCTCAACAACCTGACCGACGTGCTGGCATCGCTGGCCGTCCTGTGGGGCATCCGGGCCGCGGCGCGGCCGGCCGACGCCGAGCACCGCTACGGCCACGGCCGGGCGGAGACCGTCGCCCAGCTGGTGGTGGGCACGGTGATGGGCATGGTGGGGCTGAACGTGGGCCTGTCGGCCCTGCAGGCCGCCCTGGCGCCCAACCTGGAGCCGCCGGAGCCCTATGCGGCCGGGGTGGGCCTCGCTGCGGCAGCGGTGATGGCCGCGGTGTACTTCTACAACCGGGCCCTGGCCCGGCGCACCGGCAGCCCCGCCCTGCGCGCAGCCGCCCGCGACCACAGCTCCGATGCGCTGGTCAGCCTGGGCACGGTGGTGGGCATCTGGGGAGCCGGCCGGGGCTGGACCTGGCTCGATCCCGTGGCGGGCGTGGTGGTGGGGCTGCTGGTGGTGCGGACGGCCTGGCGGCTGGCCAGCGAGGCGACGCATGAGCTCCTGGACGGCTTCGAGCCGGAGCGCGTGCAGCGGCTAGGCCGGCGTGTGGCCCGCGTGCCCGGCGTGGAGACGGTCCGGGACGTCCGGGGGCGCCGCCTGGGCAAGGCCACGGCCATCGACGTGACCATTACCGTCGACCCCGGCTTGACGGTGGAGGAATCCCACGCCGTGGCCGACCGGGTCGAACAGGTCCTGCGCCAGGATCCCGACGTGACGCACGTCCACGTGCACGTAGAGCCCCACCGGGGAAAGGGTCCGGCCCGCCGCCGGGCGACGGACCCGGAGGCCGGCGCGAGGGCCGGGCCGGCCGGTTCGTCCCCGGAAGCCGGGAGGCCGGGCCGCCCGGTGACGCCGGTGGGACCTGCCGGCCGCAGGGGAGAAGACCCGGGGGACGGCCGGAGGGGCTGAGGGATCCGGCGCCGCAGCAGGCCGGTTCAGGCCGGGTCAGGCCGGCCCGTCGCCGTGGATGGCGTCGTGGTGGGTTCCCGGTGCCTGCTTGATGTACCTTTCCGGGTCCTGCTCGAACTGCTTGCGGCAGTAGGGGCAGCAGAAATAATAGGTGGTGCCGCGGTACTGCACCGTCTCGATACCCATCTCCTCGGCGGTCGACTCGTCGATGGTCATGCCGCATACGGGATCGACGGCCACGTCCCATGCGCCTCCTCGGTGCAGGCTGCAGGCCGCGCAGGCGGTGCCCGCGGGCCCGTTGCATGTGTATGTACAGAATTGGCCGCCCGCCCGGGCATCCCTGCCCCGGCGGGTTGGACCGGCCCGGGAGGACTGGTCATGCCACAAGATTCGCACCACCGCCCACGAGCCCGCTCCCGGCGTTCCGGGACCCGGTTCCCCGGGCAGCCCGCGGACCGGCACCATGCTCACCGCCGGCCCGCTCCGGGGGGCCGGCCGCAGGGTGCCGAACCGCAGGGGCACCGGGCGGCGGCCGCTGATCCGGCAGGGCACGGGCCGCCCACCGTGTCCCCCGCGTCCCCCCAGGCCGCCCCATCCCCCGCCCCCCTTCAGGTGGGCCAGGTGGTCGAGCTGGAACCCCATGCCCTGGCGGCCGGCGGGGACGCGGTGGCCCGCTACGGCGGCATGGCCGTGTTCGTCCCCTGGGTCGCCCCGGGGGACCGGATCCGCGCCCGGGTGACCGAGGTGAAGCCCCGCTACGCCCGGGCGGCGGCGGAGGCCGTGCTGGCGCCGGGGCCGGACCGGGTAAGCCCCGCCTGTCCTCTCTTTGCCCGCTGCGGCGGTTGCCGGCTGCAGCACCTGTCGTACCCGGCCCAGCTGGCCTGGAAGCGCCGCCTGGTGGTCGACGCCCTGGAGCGGGTGGGGCGGCTGGAGGCGCCGCCGGTAGCCGAGACCCTGGGTATGGACCCGCCCTGGTTCTACCGCAACAAGGCCGCCCTGCCCGTCCGCCGGCTACCCGGCGGGCGGGTGGCCATGGGCTTCTTCGCTCCCGGCACCCACACCGTCGTCGACCTGGAAGAACACGGCTGCGCCATCCAGCACCCGGTGATCGACCAGGTGGCGGCCGCCCTGCGCCGCTGGCTGGAGGAAGACCCGGACGGCCGGGCGACGAGCACCTATGACGAGGAGCGGCACCAGGGACTGTTGCGGCATCTGGTGGTGCGGGTGGGGCTGCGGACGGGCGAGGTGCTGGCCGGGCTGGTGATCAACGGGGACGGCCTGCCGGGGGAAGAGCGGCTGGCCCGGCACCTGCAAGAACAGGTGCCGGCCCTGGCGGGTGTGGTGAAGAACCTGAACCGGCGCCGCGGCAATGCGATCCTCGGCCCGGAGACGGTGCCCATCGCCGGCCGGCCGTGGATCGTCGACCGCCTGGGCGGGCTGGAGTTCCGCATCTCCCTGGAGTCCTTCTACCAGGTCAACCCCGTCCAGGCCGAGCGGCTCTACCAGGTGGCCCTGGACTACGCCCTGGCGGGCCGGGAGGCCGGGTCCGCCGCCACGGGTTCGAACCCGGGGGCGGCGGTGGCCGAACGGGATACCGCGGCCGGCCGGCCGGCCCGGGACGCCGGGGCCACCGGGGCGAGGCGGGACCCCGGGACGGGGGACGGCGGGACTGCGGCGGGCGACCGTCCTTTCTGGCTGATCGATGCCTACGCCGGCATCGGCACCCTGGCGCTGCTGGCGGCGGCCCGGCTGGCTGCCGGCACCGCCGGCCGGGGGGCGGCCGGCTCCGGCTACCGGGTGACGGCCATCGAGGTGGTGTCCGAGGCCACGGCCGACGCCCGCGTCAACGCCGAGCGCAACGGCCTGCAGGGCGTGGAGTTCATCACCGGCGCCGTGGAGGACGTCCTGCCCCGCCTGGCCGCGGAGAGCCAGGGCGGCGCCGGAGGCGGGGACGGGGCCGCGGCCCGCGGCGGCCGGCCCGACGGGATCCTCCTCGATCCGCCACGCAAGGGCTGCGAGCCCGCGGCGCTTGCCGCGTGCCTCGAACTGGCGCCTCCCCGGATCGTCTACGTTTCCTGCAATCCCGTCACCCTGGCCCGGGACCTGGCCGTGCTCTGCGACACGGGCTCGCCGGCGGCGCCCGCCGTCCACGGCAGCGGCCGGCGGCGGGGGCGGAGGGCCCGCTACCGCCTCGAGGCCGTCCAGCCGGTGGACATGTTCCCCCACACCGCCCACGTGGAGTGTGCCGCCCTGCTGGTCCTGGAGGACGGGTGAGGGCAGGGGACCCTGGAGGACGGGGGGGGAAGGGGGCAGGGCGGGGCCGGACCGGGCGGCCCAGCCCGCCCGGTCCGGCCCCGCCGCCCTTGTAGCCTGCGGCGCCTTCTGTCATGCTCGTGGCGGTGAGGTGGATGCCCATGCACCCCGGTGGAACCGAAACCAGCCATCACTCCGCCAACCCCCAGTCGACCCAGAATGCACCGCCCTTCACCCTGGAGGGCTGGTTCATCCTGCACGATTTCCGGCGGCTGGACTGGCGCCGCTGGAAAGCCCTGGATCCCGCCCGGCGGGCCCAGATTGCCCGCGAGGCGGCCGCGTTCCTCCGGCACGTGGAGGCCGCAGGGGACACGGGCGAGGGGGCCAGCGCCCTCTATCGCGTGGTGGGCCACAAGGCGGACCTGCTGTGGCTCCACTTCCGCCCGGCCCTGGCCGACCTGGGCGAGCTGGAGGCGGCCTTGGCCCGGACGGCCCTGGGCGACTATCTGGAGCCGGCGTACTCCTACGTCTCGGTGACGGAGCTCAGCTTTTACCGCTCCGGACCCGGCGGTCCCGAGCGGGACGTGCGCCAGGAGCCCTTCGTCCGCGCCCGCCTGTACCCCGCCATCCCCCCGGCCCGGCACGCCTGCTTCTACCCGATGAACAAGAAGCGGGACGGCGCCGACAACTGGTACACCCTGCCCTTTGAAGAACGCGGCCGCCTGATGCACAGCCACGGGCTCATCGGGCGCAAGTATGCGGGCCGGGTCACCCAGATCATCAGCGGGTCCGTGGGGCTGGACGACTGGGAGTGGGGCGTCACCCTCTTCGCCGACGACCCCGTGGACTTCAAGCGCGTGGTCTACGAGATGCGCTTCGACGAGGCCAGCGCCCGCTACGGCGAGTTCGGCCCCTTCTACGTGGGCGTGCGCCTTGCGCCCGGCGAGCTGGTGCGCTTCCTCAGCCCCGAGACGGCGGCCGGGGCGGCGGGGGCCCGGGAGGGGGCCCAGGCGGCCGGCGGCTGAGGGTGCTGAACCGGGTCTCGGGCCGCTCCCACGGGCCCGCACCTCGGCGCCACCGCCACCGCGCCCGGGTCGCGGGCATCATCCCCTGGGTCCAGGCGGTCATCCTCCGGCGGGTCCGGCGGCGGCGAGCCCAGGCTGCCGGGCCCGCCCCGTTTTTTCCCCCGGCCCCTTGCCGCGGCCGGGTAGGGACGGGCCGGCCCGTCACGAAATCCCCGGCAAAGCAAAGGCAACAGGGGGTGCCCTCTTGGAAGAGCTGGTCCGTTCCATGGCTGAAGAGCTCCTGGGCCGCGGCGCGGTGGAGGACGAGGTGATCCGGGAGACGGCCGCCCGCCTGGAGGGGCTCGTCGCCCGCCTGCGGGCCTTCGGCGAGGAGGTGCTGGGCGAGACGCTGCCCGCCATCGCCTTCGACCCCGGCCATCCCGCGTACCATGCCGCCCCCGGCCTGCCGGTCGAAACCCTCGAACGCCTGGGCACGGCGGGCGGGACGGGCTACGGGGCGGCCCGCCCGGTGGCTTCGCCTTCCGGGCCGGAAGGCGCCGGGACCGGGTCCGGGCGCGCGGCAGCAGGCGGGGACCGGGAACGTTCCACCCGGGCCACCGGGTCCTGGGCGGCCCCCGGCCGGCGGGTCATGGCCGGCGGGCCGTTGGCCGGGGTGAGCGCGGGGGAACTGGTCGAAGCCTTCCGCCGCGGCCGGATGGGGGTCGAGGAGGTCACCCGGGCCGTTCTCGAGCAGGTGGAAACCCTGGACCGGGACCTTCGCGCTTTCGTCACCGTAACGGCCGAACAGGCCCTGGCCACGGCCCGCCGCCGGGATGAGGAGCTGGCCCGCTGGCGGCGCGGCGGGGGTGGGGCAGGGGATGGGGCCGGCGGCGGTCCGGGTCCCCTCTTCGGGGTGCCCGTGGCCCTGAAGGACCTGATCGACCTGGCCGGGGTGCCCACCACGGCCGGCTCCCGGGTCCGGGCCGGCCACGTGGCCCGGGAGAGCGCCACGGTGGTCCGGCGGCTGGAGGCGGCGGGGGCCGTGATCGTCGGCAAGACGGCCACCCACGAGTTCGCCTTCGGCGCCACCACCGACACGCCCTTCCACGGCCCGGTGCACAACCCGTGGAACCTGGAGCACTCGGCGGGGGGGTCCAGCGGCGGCTCCGGTGCGGTGGTGGGGGCGGGCCTGTTGCCCGTGGCCCTGGGCACCGACACCGGCGGCTCCATCCGGATTCCCGCCGCCGCCTGCGGCACCGTGGGACTCAAGCCCACCTACGGCCGGGTGAGCCGGCACGGCACCGTGCCCCTCAGCTGGTCCCTGGACCATACCGGGCCCCTGGCGGGCACCGTGGCCGACGCCGCCCGGGTGCTGGAGGTCCTGGCCGGACCCGATCCCCTGGATCCGGCCACCGTGCCCGCCACCGCCCAGGGCCTGGTCGAGGCCGCGGCAGCGGGGGCCGCCGGGGACCTGGGGGGCGTGCGGGTGGGGGTGCTGGCCGCCTGGGCCCGCGACCGGATCCACCCGGAGGTCGAGCAGGCCTTCGCCGCCGCCCTCCGGCACCTGCAGGCCATGGGGGCCGAGCTGGTGGAGATCGGAGGAACGGGTCCCGGCGAAGGGGACTTTCCCGCCGCCGGGGTGCTGACCCTGGTGAACCGCCTGCTGGCCCTGGCCGAGGGGGGCGCCTACCATGCGGCCACCCTGGCACGGCAGGGCGGGGACTACAGCCGGGAGGTGCGGGTCCGGTTCGAGCTGGGCCAGTTCCTCCTGGCCCGGGACTACCTGCTGGCCCAGCGGCTGCGGACCGAGCTGGCCCGCCGGGCGGCGGCGGTGATGGCGCGCTGCCATGTGCTGGTGGCGCCCACCCTGCCCATCCCGGCGCCGCGGCTGGGGCAGGCCACGTGGCAGCCCGAGGGTGCCGGCGCCGAGCCGGTGCCCGAGGCGCTGATCCGGCTGACGGCGCCCTTCAACGTCACGGGCCAGCCGGTGCTGTCGGTGCCGGTGGCCATCGGCCCCAGCGGGCTGCCCCTGGCCATCCAGATCGCGGGCCGGGCCTTCGACGAGGCCACGGTCCTGCGGGTCGGCGCGGCCCTGGAACGGGCCCGGGGCCCCCTGCGGGGGTGAGGGGCGCCGGGAGGACCGGAGCCCCTGGCGACCGGCGGCTGGACCCGACCCGGGGCGTGGCGCCTGCGGCCGGCGGTGGGATGGGGCCCGGCGGTTGCACGCGACCCGTGGGCCAATCCGGCCGCCGGCGGCGGGACGCGCCCGGCGCCGGCCGGCAGGGGGTGGCGCCTCCGCCCGGCAGTGCCCAGCGGTTCCGTTTCATCGCAACCGGCGAGAGGGAGCCCGGAGACCACAGGCGGGGCCGGGACGCTGCGGCGTCCCGGCCCCGCCTGGTTTTGCTTTGCTTGCTTCCTTTGCCCTGAAATCCGGCCCCGCTCGTCTTGACGCCCCGGGCGGCGGCCGTTATACTTGGCCGCGGGTCACCATTATTGACACTCATTTTCAAAAACCGACCTCCTGCGCAACGCGACCGGAGTGGAGGCGTGCCCGTGAAAGCGGCATCGGCCTTTGAGGTCATCGCAGCCCGCGGCTGGAACCTGCTCAACGAGGGCAAGAGCTTCTACCCGATCTTCAACCTGGGCCTGCTGGCGGTTCTGGTGGCGGCCGACCCGGCCTGGCGCCGGGGCGCCCTGGCGGGGGGCGGGACGGGTCTGGCTTTGGCCCTGCTGGCCAGCCTGCCCCTGGTGCTGGCCTACATCCGCTGGGACTTCCCCCTGCACCTGCGCTGGTTCCTCTGGCCGCCGCTGCTGGCTTTCGGCCTGTTCTTCGGCTGGCCGCCGGCCGCCGCGGTGGTCCTGTCGGCCGGGCTGTACTTCTTCTTCACCGTCATCGTCTGGGGAACGATCTACTACCACCTGCGCACCGGCACGACCCTTTGGAACTTCCTCCGCTTCTGGAAGCTCGTCCTCAAGAACGCCGATTCCACCAGCGGCAACGCCCAGGAACAGCTGCCCAAGTCCTTCCTCACCCTGGCGGTGTGGCACCACCTGCTGGCAAGACCGGGCACCGCCTCCGCCGCCGCGGCGGGGCGCATGGAGGACCTCCTGCCCGTGTTCCTCTTCGCCCTGGCGGTGGCGGCCTACGGGGCGGTGGTCCACCGGCTGGGGTTCAACTGGCGGCCGGCCGAGTACCCGGACTACGCCCCGGTGCCCCCGCCGCTGCCGCAGCCGTCGCAGCGGGTGGTGGTCATCGTCATCGACGGGTGCCGCAAGGACAAGCTGGAGCGGGCCGAGACCCCCTTCCTGGACTGGCTGGCGGCCCGGGGGACCCGGTTCGACCGGATGGAGACGGTCTATCCTGCTCGGACGGTGGTCTGCTTCAGCTCGATGTTCACGGGCACCTACCCCAGGGAGCACGGCATCACCAGCAACCTGGTGCTGCGCCTGGGCGTGCGGGTCGAGAGCGCCTTCGACGTGCTGGCGCGCCACGGCCGCAAGGGCGTCCTGCTGGGGATCGCCCACCTGATCGACGCCTTCGGCGACCACGTGCGGGCCATCACCAGCGTGCAGAACGGCGACGAGGTGGACGGCAACATCATGGCCGCGGCCCGGGAGATCCTCCAGCGGGACGACCCGGATTTGCTGGTCGTCCAGCTGATCGCCACCGACCAGACCGGCCATGCCCGGGGCGTGCATTACCCGGAATACCTGCAGCGCATCCGCGAGGCCGACGCCCACATCGAGGCCTTCTTCGCCTGGATGCACCGCCACGGCTACACCCGGGACGCCACCTTCCTGATCTGTGCCGACCACGGCCAGGGGGACGGCATCGGCGGCCACGGCCACCTGGGCGAGGGGGAGCGGTGGGTGCCCTTCTTCCTGGTGGGGCGGAACGTGGCCCGGGACCGGCGCAGCGAACGGCACCACAGCATCGTGTCGGTGGCCGCAACGCTGACGCACCTGCTGGGCCTCCCCCTGCCCGCCCGGGCCCGGGGGCCCGTGCTGGAGGAGGCGCTGGATCCGAGTGCCCCCGACCTGGCCGCGGACCTCGACCGCTACTTCGCCGCCGAGGGGAGGGCCGCCCTGTGAGGGAACGAGGGCATCCGCCGGCCCGAACCGGCCAGGTGCATCTCCCGGGACGAACCGGCCGGTGGGCACGGCTTGGGCTCTCTGCCGGCGGGGCAGGGGATGCCACCGCCCGGCCGGGCTGCGGGCCGGGAGCGGTCCGCGGCCGGCCCGCAGCCCGGGGCCGGCGCGCAGCCCGGGGGCGTGGCCACCGGCCCCCAGGCGTGGCCGGCATGACCCCCGGGCGGCGGCTGGTGGTGGTGTTCCTCCCGGCCTACAACGAGGCGGCGGCCATCGGCCAGGTGATCCGACGGATCCCGCGGCCTGCCTGGCCGGGATGGGAGACCCTGGTCCTGGTGCTGGACGACGGCTCGACCGACGGCACGGCCCAGGTGGCCCGGGCCGCGGGGGCGGACCTGGTGGTGCGGCATCCCCGCAATCGCGGCCTGGGCTACACCGTGCGGCAGGCCCTGCGCCTGGCCTACCGCCTGGGTGCCGGGGCGGCAGTGATGATCGACGCCGACGGCGAGTACCCGCCCGAGGCCATTCCGGACGTGCTGGCGCCCATCATGGCAGGCCGGGCCGATTACGTGCTGGGTTCCCGCTTTCGCGGGCGCATCCGGGGCATGCGCTGGTACCGGCGGCTGGGCAACTACGCCTTCACCCTGCTGCAGGCCCTGATCCTGCGCCGCTGGATCAGCGACGGCCAGACGGGGCTGCGGGCCTTCAGCCGGCCCGCGCTCCGCCGCTGCCGGATCGTCCACGACTACAACTACGCCCAGGTGATGAATCTCAACCTTCTGCGCCAGGGCTTCCGCCTGGCCGAGGTGCCCATCCACTACCAGTTCCGATCCACGGGCCAGTCCTTCGTCCGCTTCCGCGACTACGCCCGCCGGGTGCTCCCCGCCATGGTGCGGGAGCTGCGCCTGCCGGTGGAGCCGGTGCCAGGGCGGCTGCCGAGGCTGGGCCCGCCCGTGTCACGGGCCCGGGGCCAGGGGGTGGCGCCGGGACAGGGGCCGGCGGCCCCGGAGCTGGTCCGGCCCGCGGGCCGCACGGGGTGAGGCCGTGGTGCCGGCGCAGGCCACTGGAGACGCCGGGCGGAGGAGGGCGGGCTCGCGGCCAGCCTCGGGGGAGCCGGGTGCTGCAGCCCGAGCCGGCCAGCGCCAGGCGGGCAGCGGTGGGGGCGGCGAGGAGGGGCGGAAAGCGGGGGACGGGCAGGGGCCCGCCCAGCCCGCCGGGAGGCCGGCGGGGGCGGTTCACCGGGGGGTGGCCCGCCCGGCCACCGCCCGGAGACATCACCTGAGGTATCGCCAGCAGGCACACCAGCGGGCCGGAGGGCCCGCAAGGAGGGTGGTTCCATGACGGTACATGACGGGCGCCCGGGCGGGCACCGGCCTGGCCGCCGGGCCTGGCTGGGGCGGGCCGCCCTGGCGGCGGTGCTGGTCCTGACGGTCGTGGTGCTGGCGGCCTGTGGCCGCGGGGAAGACCGGCCGGGGACCGTGTCGGTGGACCCGGAGAGCTCGACCCCGTCGGTGTCGGGCTCGGGCACCGGGACCCACTCGGGCAGCGGGTCGGGCACCCACAGCGGGAGCAGCTCCGGCACCCACAGCGGCAGCGTCTCCGGCACCCATACCCACAGCGGCGCCGCGGCGGGTCACGTGGAGCCCAAGCCGGCCGGCGCCGCCCAGGTCAACGTCACCCTGAAGGAGTGGGCCATCGAGGTCGAACCGGCGGAGGTCAAGGCCGGTCAGGTCTACTTCCTGGTGACCAACGCCGGCCCCGAGCATCCCCACGAGCTGGTCATCGTCCGGTCCGATGCCGGGCCGGAGGAACTGCCCGTGGTGGACGGCCGGGTGCCCGAGGACCAGGTGGAGATGATCGGCGAGGTGGAGGCCTTCGCCGCCGGTACCCAGGCCTCGGGGCTCTTCACCCTGCAGCCGGGCCGCTACCTACTGATCTGCAACATCGTCGAGGGTGAGGGCGAGCACGCCGTAAGCCACGTGGAAGAGGGCATGGTGGCCGAACTCACCGTCACGCCTTGAAGGAGATGAGGCCCTTGCAGACCGTGGTCGAACCGGCGCCGGCCGCCTCCCGGCGGCCGGCGCCAGCGGGCAACGGCTGGAGTCCCACCGCCGCACCCGGGGGCGGCCCGGACGGCGATCCCGTCGCTTCACCGCGGGCCCGGCGGGCCCGGGGAACCGCCGGTCACCGGGGTCCCGGGGCCTCGGGCTGGCGCCGCTACCTGGCGGCCGGGCGCCGGCTCCTGGGGTCGGTGCTCCTCCTGGCGCTGGCCGGGTTCGTCCTGGCGGGGTGCGGCCCGCTGGGCGGCGGCAACCAGCAGCTGGTGATCTACTCCAGCCGGACCCAGAGCCTGGTCCACCCGCTGCTGGAGCAGTTCGCGAAGGAAACGGGCATCGACATCCGGGTGCGTTACGGCAGCACGGCCGAGCTAGTCAACACCCTGCTGGAAGAGGGGGACCGCACCGAGGCCGATGTCCTGTACCTGTCCGACGCCGGCGGCTGGGGCCCCCTGCGGGAAGCCGGCCTGCTGGCCCAGCTGCCCCAGGACGTGCTGGAGAAGGTCGACCCGCGGTTCCGCTCGCCCGACGGGCAGTGGGTGGGGGTGTCGGGCCGGTCCAAGGTCATCGTCTACAACAAGGACCGCATCGATCCCGCCCGCGACCTGCCCGATTCGGTCATGGCCCTGACCGACCCCAAGTGGAAGGGCCGCGTCGGCTGGGCACCGACCCATGGTGAATGGCAGATCCTGGTCACCGCCATCCGGCTGACCCGGGGGGAAGAGGCGGCCCGGCAGTGGCTGGAGGGCATGAAGGCCAATGAGCCCAAGGAGTACCCCAACCTGATCAGCATCGTCCGGGCGGTGGCCGACGGCGAGATCGACATCGGCGTGGCCAACCACTACTACGTGCCGCGCCTCATGGAGGAGCTGGGCACCGGCTTCGCCGCCCGCAACCACTTCCTCAAGAACGGCGATCCCGGCGCGGTGATCGACGTGACGGGGGCGGCCATCCTGCGCTCGACGGACCAGAAGGAGGCGGCGGAGCGGTTCGTCCGGTTCCTGCTGAGCGAGGAGGCCCAGCGCTATTTCACCCAAGAGACCAAGGAGTTCCCGATGATCGCCGGCATCCCGCTTCCCGAGGGCGTGCCGCCCATGGAGGAGCTGGACCCGCCGGCCATCGACCAGAGCGACCTGGCCCAGATCCGGGAGACGGTCAACCTGCTGCGGGATACGGGCGTGCTGCCCTGAGAAAGCCCGCCGGGACAGCCTGAAGGGCAGGCCGGGAGCCGGCGGCACCGGCGGGGACGGGGCCGCCGCCCAGGTTTGGCCATCCACCCGCGGGGGCGGGGCCGTCGGCCCGGCTGACGCCGGCCGCCCGGCCGGGTAGGGTCGGGTTCCCCAGGCTGCCGTCAGGCAGGGGCGGGCCAAGGGGCAGGGGCCGCGATGCAACCGGGACGCAGCCGGGACCATCCCGTGCCGGGGCCGGCATGGCGTGGAGACGGAGCCGGGACGGCGACTAGAGCCGGGACGGCGACCGCCGCCCGGCGGCCCGGGCACCGCCGGGCCGGAGCAGCGGCCGGGGAGCCCGGGAGCGGGTGGTCGCGCCGGGTCGCTGAGCAGCAGCGGGTGCGGCTTCGCCTGGCGGGTGCAGGCGGCTGCCGCGGACAAGGGGGTGGCAAGGATGGCCCGGAGGGCCGTGGCGCTGTTCGTCCTGCTGGCCGCGCTCTACAGCCTTTCGGCGGGCCTGCGGGCCAGCCAGGGCGCCGCCATCACGGGGGACGAGCCGTTCTACCTGCTCACCACCCAGAGCCTGCTGGAGGACGGCGACCTGGACCTGAGCCAGCAGTACCGGCGCCATTCCTACCGGGCCTTCTTCGACCATCCCGACGGCCTCTGGATGCAGTCGGTCCCCACGGCCGACGGGCGCATCCTGAGCCCGCATAACCCCGGGCTGTCGGTGCTGCTGATCCCCGGCTTCGCGCTGGGCGGCCTCCGGGGCGCGCAGCTCCAGCTCCAGCTGCTGGCCGCCCTGACCTTCGCCCTGGTCTACGTCTGGGTGGCCCGAGTGACGGGCGAGGCGCGCTGGAGCGCCTGGGCGACCCTGGCCCTGGCCCTGGCGGCCACGCCCTTCGTCTACGCCACGGAGATCTACCCGGAGGTGCCGGCCGCCCTGGTGCTGGTGGCAGCGCTGTTGCTGCTGGAGGCCGGCGGGCCGGCGGCCGGGGATCCGGCTCGGGCTGCGGGCGGTCCCCGCCACCTCCCTCTGGCGGCAGGGGCCCGGGACGCCGGGGGAAGCCTAGCCCCGCGGCGGGAGGTGACCCGGGCCCTGATGCTGGCCCTCTTGCTGGCCGCCCTGCTCTGGCTGGGCATCAAATACGCGCCCCTGGCCGCGGTGGTGGCCGCGGCGGCCTTCTGGAGGGCCGGGCGGGAGGGCCGCTGGGCGCTGGCCGGGGCGGGCGTGCTGCTGGCCGTGCCCTACGTGCTGTTCCACCTGCGGGTCTTCGGCGCCCTGACGCCCTACTCGGTCAACGTGGTGTACGCGGGCGACTCCACGCCCGAGGTGTTGCGGGCGCACGTGACGGACCTGGCCAACCGGTTCTACCGGCTCTGGGGGCTCTTCGTGGACCGCCGCTTCGGCCTGGCGCGCTGGGCGCCCGTGCTGCTCCTGGCGCTGCCGGGGCTGGTGCTCATGGCGCGGCGGAAGGGCGCCCCGCGTCTTGCCCTGGGCCTGATCGCGGTGCAGCACCTGATGGCGGTCTTCGTCGCCATCACCATGATGGGCTGGTGGTTCCCCGGCCGCACCGTGATGACCGTCCTGCCGCTCTACGCCCTGCCCCTGGCCCTGGTGCTCGAGCGGGGCGGGCGTGGGGCGCGCAGCGCCTTCTTCCTGCTGGCCGGGCTGTCGGTGGCGGTGACGGCGGCCCTGGTGCGGGCGGTCAACCTGGGGCAGGTCACGGTGGCCGTCGACCCCTTCGCCATGCCGGTGGGCTGGTTCCAGGCCATGGGCCTGCTGTTCCCGGACTACCGCTCCTGGGCGGGGAGCACCCCCTGGCTGACGGGGCTGTGGCTGGCCGTCCTTTGGGCATTGGGGAGCTGGGGATGGCGGCTTGACCGGAAGGACGGGAGCGGCCGTCTTGACCGCCGGGACCTTTGGGCCAAGGGCCAGGCCTTGTTGAAATAGAGAATGTCTATCAATTCGGCCGCGGCCGTGCTACAGTGAACCCGAGGAGGCGACCCCTGTGGCAGAGGCCTGGTCCCCCGCGCGGACCCCGGTGCCAGCCCCCCAGCCGGCGAGACGGCCCGGTCCGGGCCCCCGGGCCGGTTTCCTGGAGGCCGCCCGCCGCAAGGCGGGAGGGCCGGGTCAGGGCCCCCAGCCGCCGCTGGCCCTGGTGGTGCCGGCAGCCCTGGTGGCGGCGGCGATGCTGCTGCCGGTGGCCTACCTGCTCATCCGCACGGCGGGAGCCTGGGACCGGGTGGCCGAGCTGCTCTTCCGGCCCGCCACCTGGGCCATCGCCGGCCGCTCCCTGGGGCTGGTGGCGGCGGTGACCGCCACGGGCGTCATCCTGGCGGTACCCCTGGCCTGGCTGGTGGTACGGACCGATCTCCCCGGGCGGCGCTTCTGGGCGGTGGCCACGGTGCTGCCCCTGGCCATCCCGAGCTACGTGGGCAGCTTCCTCTACGTGGTCGCCGCGGGGCCCCACGGGCTCCTCCAGCGCCTGCTGGCGCCCCTGGGCGTCCAGCGGCTGCCGGACCTGCACGGCTTCTGGGGCGCCTACCTGGTCATGACCCTTTTCACTTATCCTTACATCTTGTTGCCGGTGCGGGCCGCCCTGGCGCGCCTCGACCCGGCGCTGGAAGAAGCGGCGCTCAGCCTCGGCCGCGGCCGCGGCGCCACCTTCCGGAGCGTCATCCTGCCCCAGTTGCGCCCGGCCATCCTCTCCGGGGCGCGGCTGGTGGCCCTGTACACCCTGGCCGAGTTCGGCGCCGTGACCACCTTGCGCTACGAGACCTTCACGTGGGCGATCTACGTCCAGTACCAGGCCGCCTTCGACCGGGCGGCGGCGGGGGGCCTGGCCCTGGTGCTGGTGGCGGCGGCCCTGGCCATTCTGGGACTGGACGCCCTGCTGCGGGAGCGGTGGCGGTACCACCGGGACACCCCCGGCACGCCGCGGCCACCGGCGCCGGTTCCGCTGGGCCCGTGGCGCTGGCCCGCCCTGGCCTTCTGCGCCGCCGTAGTCCTGCTGGGGCTGGGCGTCCCCCTGGGCGTGCTGGCCTACTGGGTGGTGCGCGGCGTGCTGGAGGGAAGCTGGTGGGAGCTACTCGGGCCGGCCACTTTCAACTCCCTGGCCGTCGCCGCCCTGGCCGCCGCCGGAACGGTGGCCGCCGCCCTGCCCGTAGCGGCCCTGGGGGCCCGGTTCCCCGGTTTCCTGAGCGGCCTGGTGGAGCGGGCCAGCTACGTGGGCTTCGCCATTCCCGGGATCGTCATCGCCCTGGCCATGGTCTTCTTCGGGGTGCGGTTCCTGGGACCGCTCTACCAGACGGTGGCCTTGCTGGTGGCCGCTTACGTGATCGTCTTCTTGCCGACGGCCCTGGGCCCCCTGCGGGCGTCCTGGCTGCAGGTGGATCCCAAGCTGGAGGAAGTGGCCCGCACCCTGGGCCGGCGGCCGTGGCAGGTCCTGGCCCAGGTGACCCTGCCCCTGGTGCGGCCGGGCCTGCTGGCCGGGGCCGGGATGGTGTTCCTGGTGACGCTGAAGGAGCTGCCCTTGACCTTGATTCTGAGCCCGGCGGGGTTCGGCACCCTGGCCACCTCGGTCTGGAACTCCATCACCGAGGGCTTCTTCGGCCAGGCGGCGGTGAAGTCCCTGCTGCTGGTGGCGGCGTCGGCCGCCTCGGTCATGCTGATCCTGCGCCGGGAAGGGGAGTGGCAGGCGTGAAGGATGCCGGCGCGCCCGTCATCCGCTGCCGCGGGCTGGTGAAGCGCTTCGGGCCCACCCAGGCGGTGGCGGGCCTGGACCTGGATGTGTACCGGGGCGAGATCCTGGTGCTGGTGGGGCCCAGCGGCTGTGGCAAGACCACCACCCTCCGGCTGATCGCCGGCTTCGAGGTGCCCGACGCCGGCCGCATCGAGCTGAGCGGCCGGGTGGTGGCGGGAGCGGGCCGGCCGGTTCCTCCCGAAGAACGGCGGGCCGGGCTGGTGTTCCAGGAGTATGCCCTGTTCCCCCACCTGACGGTGGCGGAGAACATCGCCTTTGGCCTGCCCCGGGGGCCCGAGCGCCGGCGCCGCGTGGCGGAGATGGTCGAACTGGTGCGGCTGGAGGGCCTGGAAGACCGCTACCCCCACGAGCTCTCGGGCGGGCAGCAGCAGCGGGTGGCCCTGGCCCGGGCCCTGGCCCCGCGGCCCCAGATCCTGCTCTTGGACGAACCCTTCTCCAACCTGGACGCCGACCTGCGCCAGCAGGTGCGGGAAGAAGTCCGGGAGATCCTGCGCCGCACGGGGACCACCACCGTGCTGGTGACCCACGACCGGCGGGAAGCCCTCAACCTGGGCGACCGGGTGGCGGTCATGCACGGGGGCCGCATCGAGCAGGTAGGCACGCCGGAGGAGGTCTACTACCGGCCCCTGACCCCCTTCGTGGCGGAGTTCATGGGACCTGCCACCCTGCTGGAGGGCCGGGTCGAACCCGGCGGCATCGCCACCGAGCTGGGGTTCTTCCGGCAAGGCGTCACCGTGGCGCCGGGCACGCCGGTGCGGGTGCTGGTGCGGCCCGACGACATCACCCTGCGTCCTCTGGCGGGCGGGCGCGCCGCCGCCTGGACCGGGCCGGGGGCCACGGGCGTCATCGCCGGCCGGGAGCGGCGGGACGGCTACTACCATTACCGGGTGCGCCTGGACAGCGGTACCGTGGTGGGCAGCGAGCTGGTGCACGTCCACGACTACCCGGTGGGCACCCGGGTCGCCGTGACCGTGGAGGCCGGCCATCCCCTGCACTGGTTCCCGCAGGGGGACGAACCGGCCCCTGCCGCGGCAGGTCCTTCGCCGGCGGAGGGGGCGGCGATGGAAGCGGCGGCCGGGGGACCGGGCGGCAGGCCGGTGACAGGCCAGGGCGACACGCCCGGCCAGGCCGGCCAGGGCGGGCAAGCCCTTGAGCAGGTTGGCTGCCAGCGGCGGGGGGAGGGCCGCCCGGCAGGACCCCGCCCGGAAGCCTTGAACGGGCGGCAGCGCGCCCTGTGGGCCGCCCTCCGGGGCCGGGGGGACCGGCCATGAGGCTCCTGATCACCGGCGGAGCCGGCTTCATCGGCTCCCACCTGGCCGAGTGGGCGCTGGTGCAAGGCGCCGACGTGGTGGTGCTGGACGCCTTCGCGTCGAATTACGATCCGGCCCTGAAGCAGGCCAACGTGGAGCTTCTGCGCCTGCGGGCGGCGCGGGCTTCAGGATCCTTCCGGTTCGTCCGGGGGGACGTGCGCAACGGGGAGCTGCTCGACCGCCTCTTCGCCCGTCACCGCTTCACCCATGTGGCCCACCTGGCGGCGCTGCCGGGGGTGCGCCCGTCCCTGGCCGAGCCCCGGCGCTATCTGGAGGCCAACGTGGGCGGCACGGTGGCCCTGTTCGAGGCCATCCGGCGGCACCCGGGGACGGTCCGGCGGGTGGTGGTGGCGTCGTCGTCGTCGGTCTACGGCGCCCAGCCCGGTCCCTGGCGGGAGGACATGCCGCCGGCGCCCCTGTCGCCCTATGCCGCATCCAAGGCGGCGGCCGAGCAGTACGCCCTGACGTACCAGCGGCTGCTGGGCATCGGGGTCAGCTGCCTGCGCTACTTCACGGTGTACGGGCCGCGCCAGCGGCCGGACATGGCCATCGCCCGCTTCACGGCCCGGGCGCTGGCCGGCCAGCCTATCCCCGTGTTCGGCGACATCCAGAGCCGCCGCGACTACACCGAGGTGGGCGACGTGGTGCGAGGCACCTGGGCCGCCCTGCTGGAGCCGGGCACGGGGTTTGAAATCTACAACCTGGGGAGCGGAGGGCCCTTCACCCTGCAGCAGCTGATCGCCGCCCTGGGACGGGTCCTGCACCGGCCCATCGCCCTGGATCTGCAGCCGCCGGCCCCTGGCGACGCGCCGGCCACCTGGGCGGACATCGGCCGGGCCCGGGAGCGGCTCGGGTACGAGCCCCGGGTCTCGCTGGAGCAGGGGCTGGCGCGGTACGTGGCCTGGGTGCGGTGGCATCACCAGTGGGCCCAGGGACGTCCTGGCTTGTCAGCGGGGGGCCGCTCCCGCCGGAGCGGGGATCGCCGCGAGAGCTGGCGCTAGGGACGGGGCGTCACGGCAAGGAAGGGTAGAGGCCGTCATTGTTATGTTTCATCCCGCCAGCTGACCAAGCTCGCCACATGATCTGGTTCGCTGCATTCTTGGTTCAAGATGGGTACGATACTTACGGCAGGCGGACTCACCTGATGCGATGCGGGAAAGGACACGGGGTCGTTGCGGCACGCCGCGCGAGAGGGGTGACGAGCGGTGGCGGGTGGGCGCCCCTTCATTCAGTCGGTCAGGGTACGGAACTACAAGAGCATTGCTGCATGCGAGGTGCATTTGAGTCATGTTACGGTGCTCGTAGGGCCTAACGGTTCTGGCAAAAGTAATTTCCTAGATGCCCTGCGCTTCGTGGCGGATGCTCTGCGAACGACCCTAGAACACGCCATACGGGACAGAGGCGGGATCAACGAGGTACGCCGGCGGTCCCACGGACATCCCCATAACTTCGATATTGAACTGAAGGTCAACCTTCGTGATGGGGCGGAGGCCGAATATGCTTTCAGGATCGGCTCTACCCGCGGTGCGGGATATCAGGTGATTCACGAAACGTGCGCCATTCGGACGGCCGATATGGGGCAGCACTTTTACGAAGTGGAGAAGGGGACTGTCCGCAGGGCAAGCTTCGGCAACCTGGGACCGGAGCACATTGAAAGCGATCGCCTCTACCTGACGCTGGTATCGGGATTGCCTCAGTTTCGTGCTCTATACGACGGCCTTTCCCACATGGGCTTCTATAACCTGAATCCGGACGTCATTAAGGATATCCAAGATCCGGACCCTGGCGAGTTGTTGAGTCGGGACGGCCGCAATATGGCCAGCGTGATCCGGCGGCTTCATGAGAATAACCCTGATGTATTGGATCGCATCATGGAGTACTTACAAGCGGTGGTTCCGGGCGTGCGGTCGGTTGAGGTTGTCTACCTGCAGCATAAAGCAGCGCTGCGGTTCCGCCAAGCGGTTCGGGGTGCCCGGGACCCGTGGACTTTTGCGGCAGCCAACGTTTCTGACGGTACGCTCAGGGCTCTGGGTGTCCTGGTGGCCGCTTTTCAGACGCAGGCCATGACCAGATTCCCGGTTCCACTGGTGGGAATCGAGGAGCCAGAGATCGCGATCCACCCGGGAGCCGCGGTCAAGCTCATGGATGCGCTGCTAGAGGCAGCCCGCCAAACGCAAATCGTGATCACCACCCACAGCCCGGAATTGCTCGATCACCCCGACCTGACAGATGACATGTTGCTGGCCGTCGAGGCCGATCAGGGGGAAACGCTCATTGCCCCGGTTGACATCACCACGCGCCGCGCCATCCGCGAGCACCTGTACACGGCTGGCGAGTTGCTGAGGTTGGGACAACTTCAGCCGGAGCGGTCCCGCGCGTCAGCATCTCCCCACGAGCAAACTCGGCTGGCCCTTGAATGAGGTTCAAGGACTGCGGGTAAGGAAGGTTGGATATGCGCCTGGCGAGCATCGTGGAGGGCCACGGTGAGGTGGACGCCGTGCCCGTCCTTCTACGCCGCATTGCCCACGACCTGGAGATGTACGACCTGGAAATCCTCCCTCCGATTCGTGTGCAGCGCGGCCACTTTCATGCCGGTTCGCCCCGGCTGCACCAGGCAGCCCTGTTGGCCGCTTGCCGTGTGGGTCGCCATGGAGGTGTACTCGTTCTCTTCGATGCCGACGATGATTGTTCGGCCCACTGCGGGCCCGCCCTGCAGAGCGATCTTGCCGCCAGGCTGTCACCGCTCCCGGTGGCAGTCGTTCTGGCCCACAAGGAGTTCGAAACCTGGTTCCTTGCCGCCGTTGAGTCCCTGCGGGGTTGCCGGGGCATTCGTGAGGACGCTACCGTACCCCCCGATCCGGAAGCGATCCGCGGGAGCAAGGAATATCTCAGAAGGCAGATGCAGCCGCCAAGGGATTATCGGGAAACCGTGGACCCAAGCTGCCCTGGCCAGCCGGATGGATCTTGTTCTTGCGCGCCAGAGAAGCCCGTCCTTCGATAAGTTTTACCGGGAGGTCCGGCGACTGCTTACGGGTCGATAAGATGGAGCCCTGGTCTGAAGAACGGGGGCAGGATACCCAGTGCATCCTGCCCCCGTTCCACGCTGCTGCTGGTTTGCTCTGTCGTTCGCCGCGGTTGCCCCGGCTTACAGCCAGAGGGACGCCACGATGGGCGCGATCAGCAGGGCCACGATGTTGATGATCTTGATCATCGGGTTGATGGCCGGCCCCGCCGTGTCCTTGTACGGGTCGCCCACGGTGTCGCCGGTCACCGCCGCCGCGTGGGCCTCGGTGCCCTTGCCGCCGTAGTGGCCCATCTCGATGTACTTCTTGGCGTTGTCCCACGAGCCGCCGCCGTTGGTCATCTGGATGGCGATGAACAGGCCCGTGATGATCGAGCCCACGATCAGGCCGCCCAGCGCCTTGGGACCCAGGGCCAGGCCCACCACCACGGGACCCAGCACGGGGATCAGGCCGGGCACCACCATCTCGCGCAGGGCCGCCCGGGTGACGATGTCCACCGCCCGGCCGTAGTCGGGCTTCGCCTTGCGCTCCATGATGCCCGGGATCTCGCGGAACTGGCGCCGCACCTCCTCCACCACGTCGAAGGCCGCCCGGCCCACGGCCTCCATGCTCATGGAGGCGAAGAGGAAGGGCAGCACGCCGCCGATCAAGAGGCCGGCCAGCACGTAGGGATCGCCCAGGTCGAAGGTCAGGGCCTGGGCGCCGGCCTTGCCGAGTTCTTCCACGTAGGAGGCGAAGAGCACCAGGGCGGCCAGTCCCGCCGAACCGATGGCGTAGCCCTTGGTCACCGCCTTGGTGGTGTTGCCCACGGCGTCCAGCTGGTCGGTGACCTCCCGGACGGAGTCTTCCAGGTCGGCCATCTCCGCCAGGCCGCCGGCGTTGTCGGTGATGGGGCCGTAGGCGTCCATGGTGACGATGATGCCCGTCAGGGACAGCATCGCCATGGCCGCGATGGCCACGCCGTAGAGCCCGGCCAGGTTGTAGGCCAGCAGGATGGCCACGGCGATGACCAGGGCCGGTACCGCCGTGGAGCGCATGCCCACGGCCAGGCCGGCGATGATGTTGGTCGCGTGGCCGGTCTGGGAGGCGTGGGCGATGTTCTGCACCGGCCGGTAGTTGGCCGAGGTGTAGTACTCGGTGATGATGATCATCGCCACGGTGACGCCGAGGCCGATCAGGGAGGCATAGAACAGGCTCATGTCCAGGCCGAGCCATCGGGTCACCGCGAAGAAGCCGATGGTGCCGATGATGCCGCTGGCCAGGGCGCCCTGGTAGAGGGCCCGCATGATGCCCCCCGGCTTGGCCGGCGGGGTCGCCAGCACGCCGGCGATGGAGCTCACGATGCCCACGGCGCCCACCAGCAGCGGGAAGAAGACGAACCGGGAATCGCCGGCGAACTCCGGGGTCAGCAGGCCCAGGAGGATGGCCGCGACCGCCGTGACGGCGTAGGTCTCGAACAGGTCCGCCGCCATGCCGGCGTCGTCGCCCACGTTGTCGCCCACGTTGTCGGCGATGACCGCGGGGTTGCGCGGGTCGTCCTCAGGGATGCCGGCCTCCACCTTGCCCACCAGGTCGGCGCCCACGTCGGCCGCCTTGGTGTAGATGCCGCCGCCCAGGCGGGCGAAGACCGAGATCAGGCTGGCGCCGAAGCCGAAGCCCACCAGCGCCGAGTTGTTCTGGGCGCCGGTGAGCCACACCAGCGCCGTCACACCCAGCAGGCCGAGACCGACCACCATCAGGCCGGTGACGGCCCCGCCCTGCAGGGCCACGCGGAAGGCGGCCGCCAGCCCCTGGCGCGCCGCCATGGCCGTGCGCATGTTGGCCCGCACGGCCACGTTCATCCCGATGTAACCCGCCGCTGCTGACAGGACGGCACCCGCGAGGAACCAGACGGCCGTCGTCAGGCCCATCCCCGGCGCGGCCGCCAGGATGATGAACAGCACCGCGGCCACCACGGCCAGGGTGCGGTACTGGCGGTTCAGGTACGCCGTCGCCCCCGCCTGGATGTGGCTGCCGATGTCGACCACGGCGGGGTGATCCACCGGCAGCCGGACGATGCGGTTGGCAAACACGAGTCCGGTGAGGAGCGACAGCAGGCTCCCGGCCAGCGGGATCCAGAGCAAGCTGTTCATGTGCTTTGCCCCGCTGTGAGGCGGGTCCCTCCTTTCTTTCCCCGACAAATGCTGACGGTCCGATGAACATGATAAAAGTGTTGGAGGAACGGGACCAGTCCTTGCAGCAAAAGTCACGTGAAGGCATATCCTGCCGCCGCGGTCCGGTACGGGCCTGCGCCGCTCAGCGGGTCAGGATCGGACCAGCGCGGGTGAAGCTTGTGGCGAAAGATGGCGCATGGAGGGAGAGGGCCTTGGAGCCGGCGGCCGGGGAGGGCAAGGGCGGCGGCAGGGCGCCGGCGGGCGCCGGGCACTCCTGGGAGGCCGGATCCGCCAGCGAGGCCGGCTCTGCCAGCGAGGCCGGCGCCGCCAAGGCAGCGGCCCGTCAAGAGGTGTACCGGCGGCTGCGGGAGGCCGGTGCTGCCCGCTTCCCCTTTCCCATCGAAGGCCGCATCCCCAACTTCAAAGGCGCCGAGCGGGCGGCGGCCCGGCTGCGGGAGCTGGACGTCTACCGCCGCGCCCGGGCCCTGAAGGTCAACCCCGACACGCCCCAGCTGCCCGTCCGGGCCATGGCCCTGGCCGACGGCAAGACCGTGTACATGCCCACGCCGCGCCTCCGCGGGGCCTTCCTGCGCATCCGGCCCGAAGACGTCCCCCGCGGCGAGGAGCGGCGCGCGGCCCAGCTGGGCAGGGCTGCGGAGTACGGCCGGTTCGTCACCCTGGACGAGATGACTCCGGAGGCGGCGCCCATCGATCTGGTGGTGGCCGGCGCCGTCGCCGTCACCCGGGACGGGGCCCGGGCGGGGAAGGGGGAGGGCTATGCGGACTACGAGTACGCCCTCCTGCGGGAGCTCGGGCATCCCGAACTGCCCGTGGTGACCACGGTCCACCCCCTGCAGATCGTGGAGCGGCTGCCCGTGGCGCCCCACGACCTTTCGGTGGACATCATCGTCACCCCCGACGAGGTGATCTTCACCCGCACCCCCTACCCCAAGCCGCGGGGCATCCGCTGGGAGGCGGTGACCCCCGAGGATCTCGAGGCCATGCCCGTGTTGCAAGAACTGCGGGCGCTCCACTGGGAGCGCATGCAGGTCCCCGACGTGCTGGCGCCGGGGCTTGGGGCCGTGTTCGTCGGGCTCAACCCGGGGCGGGCCAGCGCCACCGCCGGCCACCACTTCGCCGGGCCCAACAACCTGTTCTGGCGCCTGCTGCACGAGGCGGGCTTCGTGCCGCGGGTCCTGCGGCCTGAAGAGGACGGGCTGCTGCCCCGGTGGGGGCTGGGGGTGACCAACGTGGTGCCCCGGGCCACCCGGGGGGAGGCCGATTTGACCTGGGACGAACTCCGCGCGGGCGGTGCCGCCCTGCGGGAGAAGGTGGCCCGCTTCCGGCCGCGGCTGGTGATCCTCCTGGGCAAGCAGGTCTACCGGGCCTACGCCGGGCTGGCCCGCACGGCGCCCGTGGAATGGGGCCTGCAGCCGCGCCAGACGGTGCCCGGGGTGGCCGAGTTCGTCGCGCCCAACCCGTCGGGCCGCAGCACGGTGCCCTATGCCGAGCGGCTGCGGCTCTTGCGGGAGGCCCGGTCCTGGCTGGCCGGCGGGGCGGGCGGCGGGCAGTCCTAGCGGCAGGGCCGCGGCGGGCGGTCGCCCACAGGCGCTGCGGGCGGTGGCTGCCAATGCCACGGGCGATCCAAGCGGCGGCAGCGGGCCATCCCCGCCGCAGGCAGCCGGAGCTTGTTTTATAGTGAAAATATTTCGCTTGACAACGATCTTCGCCCCGCCTACGATCCCCATGATGAACGGTTGGGAGATCCTTCAGCACATCTGGCGCCTGCAGCAGGTCGTCCTGCGGGAGGCCACGCCCTGCCTGGAGCGGCACGGCCTCTTCCGCATGGCGTCCTTCGCCCTGGCCATGGTGCGGCGCTGCGGCACGCCCTCCGGCGTTGCCTCGGCCATGGGCGTGCCGGCTCCGACCGCCAGCCACATCCTGCGGCGCCTGGAGGCCGAGGGCTGGGTGAGGCGCCAGGTCGATCCCCAGGACCTGCGGCGCTACCGGCTGGCCCTGACCCCGGAGGGGCAGGAGGCCCTGCGGGCGGCCCGCGCCTGCCTGGAAGAGGCCGTCAACCGGCGACTGGAGGGCCTGGCTCCCGAGGAACGGGACCTGCTGGCCCGGCTGCTGGCGCGCCTGCACGAGGATCTCCCGGGAGGATCGGCGGAACGCGAAGGAGCGGTGTCCGGTGAAGGAACGCAACCCCATGACCCGTGAGACCGTAGCCCGCGGCCGGCCCGGGGCGGGCACCCCCGGCCGGTCGGGAGGGGGGTCGCCGTCCACGGCGGCGTCCCCCGGCGCGGAACCGGCCTCGGCGCCCGGTGCCGGCGCGTGGGCCGGCACCGCGGCCGGAGGGGCGGCTCAGGCCGGAGGGGTGGCTGAGGCCGGCGCGGCGCCGGCCGGCTACCGTCCGGGCGAGCGGCGCCTGGCGATGATCGGCGTGCTGCTGTCCATGTTCCTGGGCGCCCTGGACCAGACCATCGTGGCCACGGCCATGCCCCGGGTGGTGGAGGAACTCCACGGCCTGGACCGCTACGCCTGGGTGGCCACGGCCTACCTGCTGGCCACCGTGGTGGCCCTGCCCATCTTCGGCCGCCTCAACGAGCTCCTGCCGGGCAAGTGGGTGTTCACCACGGCGGCCAGCCTGTTCCTGGCCGGCTCGGCCCTGTGCGGCCTCTCGCCCAGCATGGACGCCCTGATCGCCTTCCGCGCCTTCCAGGGCATCGGCGGCGGGGGCCTCTTCGCCACGTCCATCACCACCATCGGCCTGCTCTACCCGCCCCGGGAGCGCGGCCGGGTCCAGGGCGTCTTTGCTGCCGTCTTCGGGCTGTCCAGCGTGATCGGCCCCTGGGTGGGCGGCCTTCTGACCGACCACATCAACTGGCGCTGGGTCTTCTACGTCAACATGCCCGTCGGCATCGTGGCCCTCTACTTCCTGCTGCGGCACATGCCGCTGCTGCCGCCCGTGCGGCGGTCGGCCTTCGACCTGCCGGGCGCGGTGACCATGGCCCTGTGGACGGTGCCGCTGATCCTGGCCTGTGCCTGGGGCGGTTCGACCTACCCGTGGAGCTCGCCGGTCATCGTCGGGCTCCTGGCGCTGGCGGCGGTGGGTCTCGGCCTGTTCATCGCCGTCGAGCGGCGCAGCCCGCAGCCGCTGTTCGACCTGACCCTGTTCGCCAACCCCACCTTCCGCTGGTCGGTGCTGGCCCTGCTCTTCTTCGGCGGCACCTTCCTGGGCAGCGTGATGTTCCTGCCCCTCTACCTGGTGCAGGTCAAGGGTTTTTCGGCCTCCAACTCGGGCCTGGCCCTGACGCCCCTGACCTTCGGCACCATGGCCGGCAGCCTGCTGGCAGGCCAACTGGCCACCCGGTACGGGCGCTACAAGCCCATGCTGCTGGTGAGTTCCGTGGGCTCGGTGGCGCTGTTCCTGGTCTTCCACGAGGTGCTGCGGGTCGACACGCCCCTCTGGCAGGTGCTGGTGCTGATGGTCCTCCTGGGCTTCGTCTTCGGCCCGTCCATGCCCCTCTACGGCATGGCCGTGCAGAACAGCGTCTCCAGGGAGCGCCTCGGCACCGCCAGCAGCGCGACCCAGTTCTTCCGCCAGGTGGGGTCCACAGTGGCCGTGGCCTTGCTCGGCACGGTGCTCAGCGGCGCCCTTCACGACGGGATGATCCGGCACCTGCCGCCAGCCTACCAGGCGGCGACCCAGTCGATCCAGATGCCCGCCGAGGGCATGACGGGCGGGACGGACCTGGCGGCCCGGGTGCGCCAGGGGTTCGAGGCGGTGCTGGCCGACGTGGAGAAGGCGCTGCGCGGGGACGAACAGGCCTACGCGCGGCTGCAGGCCGACCCGCGGGTGCCCGCGGCGCTCAAGGAAAAGCTGCCCGAGGGCGGCGTGCGCGCCCAGGTGCGCCAGCAGGTGGCGGGCCTCAAGGCGGCCCTGGCGGCGGCTCTCCAGGGGGACGAGCAGGCCCGGCAGGCCCTGCTGGCCAACCCGGCGCTGCCCGCTTCCCTGCGCCAGCTGGTGGAGCACCCGCCGGCCGAGCCGGCGGTGCGCCAGGCGGCCCTGGCGGCAGCGGAGCAGGCGCTGGACGGCCGGGTGGACGCCATGGCAGCCCAGGCGGAAGAACAGGCCATCGCCCAGATCCGCCGGGCCATGGAGCAGCAGGTGGACCAGGCGGTGGCCACCTTCCGCAACGCCTTCAACCAAGCTGTCACCGAGGCCCTGCGACAGGTGTACCTCTACACGGCGGCCATGGCGGTGATGGGGCTCTTCTGCCTGTTCTTCCTGCCGGATGAGGAGCTGAAGCGCAGTTACGCCCAGGCGGAGGCGGTGCCGGCTCCGGCTCGGCAGTGACGGGCCGGAGCGGGAAGGTTGCTCCCCGGCGGCCGGGGGCCAGGTTGCGCTGAGGCTCGGTGGCGTGAGGTCAAGCTGCGGCGGCTCCGGCCCGGCAGCGACGGGGCGGAGCGCCGGGACTGAGCCGGTGACCGTCCCAAGGAGCCGGCGGCGGGCGTCTCGCCGGCGGCGGGTTGCCGGTGCCACCACCGCGACGAGGCTCTAGCTTCGCGGCAGCCAGATGCGCACCCGGTCGCCCTGGGCGATGCGGCCCGGCCGCTCCACGGAGAGGACGATACCCCGCCGCCCCCGCGCCACCTGGACGAACCGCACGGGCAAAGCCTCCCGCTCGGGGTGCAGGGGGTGCAGCGCCGCCAGCACCTCGCCCGGATGGCGGCAGGGGCGGTTCTCGCCCTCGCAGACCAGCCCGGCGCCGCCGGGAAAGAGCAGCCGGGCCCCCGCCGGCAGGCGGGTCAGCTCCGGCAGGCCCTCCAGCAGCAGGTTGGCGCCCAGCCATTCGGGCAGGACCGCATCGAGCCCGAGGCCGGTGGCGATGGCGGCGCACTCCTCCACCGACACGGCGCTGAGCTGGCGCCGGTTGCGGATGGGGGTGCCCCGCGGGTACATGGGCTCCCGGCTGCCCGCCGGGCGGGTGAGGCCGTGGTGGCGGTCGCCGGGGATGCCGCCGAAATCCACTTCCACCGCCTCAACCCGCTGTGTCACGAAGGTTCCGGCATCCCAGGCTCCTAGTACGGCCTCAACGCGGGTGGTCAGCACGACGGCCACGGTGTTTCCTCCCATCCGGAGGGCATGTCAGAATGGCGTTATGGGCGGTAGGGCGCCGGTCAAGGCGCTGTCCGTTGATGCCTGTACTTGTACCACTCCTGCCCAGCAGCCTCAACCCGCGGCGGCGACGCCGGCGACGGCGGTCATTGGGCGACGAAGACGAAGCGGCGGGGACGAGGAGGATCTGCGTGGAACGGTGCCCGTTTTGTCACCTGGCCATTGACCCGGAACAACGGGTCGTGCTGCAGAACGAGCATTGTCTCTTCCTGCAAAAGCCGCAAAAGGTTCTGATCGGGTCTGGCGTGATCGTCCCGAAGCAGCACCGGGAGACGGTCTTGGACTTGACCGAGGAGGAGTGGGCGGCCACTTTTTCGTTGCTACAGGACGTGAAGCGGCTGCTCGACGAGCAATGCCGTCCCGATGGGTACAACCTTGGGTGGAATTGCGGTCCCACCGCCGGGCAGCACATCATGCATGCTCACCTGCATGTGATCCCGCGCTTTCGGGACGAGCCCCTGGCCGGCAAGGGAATCCGGTACTGGCTGAAGAGCGAGGATAACCGGCGGCATCACACCGGGCCGCATTGACGAAGTCCTCACGCAAGGACGCATTCACGAATCCGCAAAACGTATCTCGAGTTTGCGTCCCTGTCCCGTCACTCCCGCAACCGGCCCAGCAGGCGTATCGGGCCTCCCGCCAGCCGCCAGGCGGGCTCCAGCCCGGCGGCGAAGGCGAAGAGGTACTTGGCCAGGTGGGTGGCCAGGGCGATGCGGAAGGCGGCGGCGGGTTCCACCGCGTAGAGCTGGAGCGCCAGGGTCATGTTCGCTTCGTAGGTGCCCAGGCCGCCCGGGGTGATGGCCAGGACCTGGCCGGCCACCGCCACCAGGGTGGCGGTGAGGGCGGCGGCCGGGTCCAGGGGCGCGCCAAGCCCCCGGGCCACCACCACCAGGATCCCCGCCTCCAGGGGCCAGCTGAGGGCCGAGAGCAGCCACGCCAGGGCCAGCCGGCGCCCGGAGACGGCGGCCAGGGCGCCGGCCACCGGTGCCAGGCGGGGCCAGCGCCGGGCCAGGCGCGGCGACAGGCGGGCTCCCGCCGCCAGCCCCACGGGGACGGCGAGACCCAGGGCCACCGCCGGCACGGCGGCCGCCTGGGCGGGCGACAGGAACAGGGCGGCGGCCGCCACCGCCAGCAAGGCGGCCGTGTCCACGGCCCGCGCCTGCACCACCGACACCAGGGCTTCCGCCCGGGGCAGGCCGGCTCGCGCCGCCAGGGCGATGCGGGCGACTTCACCCAGCTTGCCCGGCGCCAGGTGGTTGACCAGGTTGGCCGCCAGGGTGAGGCGCCAGAGCAGCAAGAAGGGCGGCCGGCGGCCCCCCGGCGGCAGGAGCACCTGCCATGCCCAGGCCCGCAGGGCAAAGGCGGCGGCGTACGCGGCCACGGCTGCCAGGGCCGGGGCCGGTTCGTCCCGGAGGAACCGGCCCAGCGTGGCCAGGTCGGCGGGCCGTATCACCCGCGCCGCCACGGCCACCAGCCCGGCCAGCAAGGCCAAGCGCAGGGCCAGGAGCCCGTAGCGGGCGGCGGGCCCGGGCCGGGCGGTGGAGCGGAGGACGGGAACGCGCATGGGGGTCATGACAACCGCATTGTACTACGGATGACGGGGTGCCAGGGGAACGGGCGGGCGCCAGAGGGACCGGGAGGCTACGGGTTCCAAGAGGACCGCCGGCGCCACCCGGTGAACTCTAGGGCGGAACCCATCGGGGTGTGTGATCCCATCCGGTTTGCGAGGCGCGATCGATGACGGGAACGTTCCATATTTACATTTACCGTTCTGGATCGGACGCGCGGGGCGGTGCCGCCTCGGGAGCGCACGCGCGGGGCGGTGCCGGTGCCGCCGGCACCGCCGGCAACGACAGGGGTGGCGCCTGGCCCGCCGGCGTCCCCAGGGGCGCCGCCCGGCCCGCCCAGGACGGCGCGGCCCCCGCAGCCTCCCCGCCCCCCGCCCGGCCGGGCGAGGAGCCCGTGGTGGCGGGCATCGACCTGGGGGGTACCAAGATCGCGCTCGGCCTGGTCGACCGCCAGGGCCAGGTGCTGGCCGGCCGGACGCTCCCCACCGACGCGCCCTCCGGCCCCGCGGCGGCCATGGACCGCATCGCTGCAGCCGTCCGGGACCTGGCGGAAGAGGCCGGCCGCCGGCCGCAGGCGGTGGGGGTGGGCGCGCCCGGTCCCCTGGTGCTGCCCGAAGGCCGGTTCGCGGGCACGCCCAACCTGCCCGGGTGGAACGGGTTCGCCCTGCGGGACCAGCTGGCCGCACGCCTCGGCTTGCCCGTGGCCGTCAACAACGACGCCAACGCCGCGGCCCTGGCCGAAGCCCGGCTGGGTGCCGGCCGCGGGGCGGAGGTCATGGTGTACGTCACCGTCGGCACGGGCATCGGCGGCGGCCTGGTGATCGGCGGGCGCCTGTTCAGCGGCGTCAACGGCAACGGGGTGGAGATCGGCCATACCACCGTCGACCCCGACGGGCCGTCGTGCGGCTGCGGCAACCGGGGCTGCTGGGAGGCCGTGGCCGCCGGGCCCGCCCTGGGGCGTCTCGCCACCGAGCGCCTCGGCCCCCCGCCGGGCCGGCCGGGCGGCCGCTGGACCGCCCGCGAGCTGCTGGACGCGGCGGCCGCGGGTGATGAACGGGCCCGGGCGGTGGCGGAGGAATACGCCCGGCTGCTGGGGATCGGGCTGGCCAGCGCGGTCAACCTGTTCAACCCCGACCGGCTGGTGCTGGGGGGCGGGGTGATGGCCCGCTACCCGTTGCTGGCGCCGGCCATGGAGGCCGAGATGCGTCGCCGGGCCCTGCCGGCCAACCTGGCGGCGGTTACCCTGGTACCCGCGGCCCTGGGCAAGGACGCGGGACTGGTGGGGGCGGCACTGCTGGCCTGGGACCTGCTGGACGAACCGGCGCCCCGGCGCTGACCGCCCTGCACCGGCGGCCCGTGGTCCGCATCCGCAGGGTGCCGCCTGGACGTCCGCTGGCCGGCCGAATGACGCGCCGGCTGAAGCAAGCCCGGAGCGGCGCCTGCGGGGGGAGCCCGCGGCTTTGCCGGCCGCCCGCCCCGCGGACGGTCCGGCCCGCGGCCTGGCCTTCCGGAGCCGGTTGCGGCTTGTACGAGGGTGGCGGAGGGGAGGGGGAAACCGTGGCCCAGTGGTGGCTGCGGCTGGAGGGGTTGCTGCTGGCCGTGGCGGCGGTGACGGCCTACGCTGCCGCCGGCGGCGGCTGGGTGGCCTTTGCCGCGTTCTTCGTCCTGCCCGGGGTGATCGGTGGGATTCCCTTCCGCAGGGCTGCACGGCGCCTGGAGAGGGATGGGGTGCAGGGCTCCGCCCCGGCCCAGGGGGCCCGCGGCCGCCGGCGCCCGGCGGGAGAGGCGCCCGAACCGCTGGTCCCGCGCCGCTGGTTCCTCCTGTACAACGCCGCCCACAGCACGGTGCTGCCGCTGCTCCTGGGCCTTGGGGGATGGTGGCTGGCGGGCCGGGTCTACCTGCCCCTGCTGGGCTGGCTGGCCTACATCGGGCTGAACCGGGCCCTGGGCCGGGGGCTGAAGCTGTACCCCTACCTGCGGTCGACCCACCTGCAGCTGGAAGAGGCGCCCCTCCGGCCGCGCTGGTGAGAGAACGGGGCGCAGCTCAAGGATGGGGCGCATTCCCGCCTGCGCCTGCGGCGCACCCGCCAAGGGCGCAGGCCATCTGGCTGCCCCTCTGGCCGGTCCCCCGGCGGGAACCCGGCCGGGGGTGGTTCGTCTTGTTTGACGAGATGGGACCCCATGCCTGGCCGGCACGCCGCCCTTCGCCAGGCTGGCGGCGCTGAACTGGGGATTGGGGGCGGCCGGCGGGTGGGGGAGGAGGATCGCAACGTTGGACGGCGGCGGCTATGCTGCGGACATCCCCTGGCGGCTGCGCAGCCTGGGATCCCGCCGTTCCCCGCGGCAACCCGGAACCCGCAGCCACTCGGCAGTCGCCCGCTGCCCTGACGGCGCAGGGCTCGGGGCCGGGGAAGGGGATGGCGGCCGGCTCGAAGCCCCCGCCGCACGGGCGGGCGGGCTTCCCGGACGGGCCGTCATGGGGGTGACCTTGGACCCTGGGATCCGAGACGCCGGGGCTCTTGCCGGCGCGGGTTCCCCCTCCCGGACGCCTTTCCGCGAGCCGGAGGTGGATGCCTCCTGGGAGGCCGGCCTGCGGGCGGGCGATCCGGCCGCCCTGCAGCGGCTGGCCGAGCACTGGGCACCCCGCCTGTACCGCTATGCCCTCCGGCTGGGAGCGGATCCCGAAGCCGCCCAGGACCTGGTGCAGGACACCCTGGTGCGGGCGCTGGGCAGCTTCCGCGCCGGGACCATGCCCGCCCGCCTGGGCCCCTGGCTCTACACCATCCTGACGAACCGGCTGCGGGACGACGCCCGCAGCGCCTACCGCCGGCGGGTGGCCCTGGCGGCCGCCTTGCCCGAGGGACCGCCGCCCTGGCACGCCGGATCTTCCCCTGACGGGGCCGCGGTGGACGACCCCGGCTGCGATCCGGCGGAGGTGGTGGCCTGGCGCGCCGGCCACGCGGCCCGGGCCGAGAGGCTGCGGGCGGCCCTTGGCACCCTGCCGGAACCCTGGCGGCAGGTGGTGGTCCTGCGGATCCTGGAGGAACGCCCGGTGGCCGAGGTGGCGGCCATTCTCGGCGTGGCCGAAGGGACCGTCAAGTCCCGCCTGCACCGGGCGCTGAAGAGCCTGCGCCAGGCACTTGAAGAGCTGGACCGGGAGTTGGAACCGGCGGGCGGCCAGGGGGAGGTGACGCGCGATGACGAGCCCTGACGTGGCGGCTCGCCGCAAGGGCGAGCGGCGGGAGCCCCCGGCGGCGAATCGGCCCGCACCGGCTGGGGAAGAACGGCCTGCTGCGCCCAACCCCTCCGCCGCGGCCCCGGCCGGTGCTCCGGACCACGATCCGGCCGCAGGGTCTGATGACCCCCGTCTCGCGGGGGCCACGGCGGCTCCCCAGGGTGCGGCGCAGGCCTGGGAGATGCTCTGGCAGGAAGCGGCGGAAGGGGCCCGCCGGGAGGGGGACGATCCCCTCTCCCCGGCGGAGGTGAAGGCTCTGTGGGCGGACTTCGCAGCCCTGCGGGCCGAGCCCGGACCCGTTCCCCAGGACCTGGTGCCCCGGGTGACCCGGGCCTTGCTGGCGACGGCGGGCGGGCAGGAGGAACCCGAGCCCGTTGCCGCGCTGCCCGCCGGCCCGGTCCCGGCCCGGGCCGGCGGCGGGCCGCTGGACCGGGACACCCTGATCCCGGCCGGTACGGTGCGGCCTCGTATGGTGCAGCTGCTGAGGCTTCTGGCCGCGGAAGCCCGCTGCTTTCCCCTGCCGTTTCTCGCCCTGCAACTGCTTTTGATGGCCGGCGGCCTGCTGCTGCACCTGGTGGCGGTGGAGACGGCCCGGGGGCTCATGCCGGACTGGACCCCGGCGCTCCGTGCGGCAGGGGATGGGGCGGGAGCCCTGGGTCCCGCAAGCCGGCCGGTGCTGGACGGCTGGCGCCTCATCCTGCTCTCCGCCGACAGCCTCGCCCTGGTGGCGCCGTGGCTGGGCACCCTGGTGGCGCTGGCGGCCGTCTGGCCCCGGCGGCAGCGGCTATGGGCCGATCTGGAGACCCTGTCGCCGTTCCCTGCGGCCAGCCGGCTGCTGGCCCGGGCCGGCGTGGCGGGCCTGCTGGCGACCCTGTTCATCCTGGTGGCGGGGTGGATCCAGCCGGCCGCGGTGCAGGCGTTCATGGGCCTGCCGCCCGGGGGTCCCGCCCCAGACACCGTTCCGGCGTGGCCGGCCACCGGGGCGGTCGCCGGTTCGGCGGCCGGGACCCTCGGCGGGACCTTGGTGGTGATCCTGGCCCGGCTGGCGCCCCTCTGGCTGGCGGCGGCGTGGGCCCTGTGGTGGCACATGCGGGCGGGCACCCTGGGCGCCATGCTGGCCTCCGCCGGCCTGTGGACGGCCGTGACCCTGGGGGGCCACTGGCTCGGCCCCTGGAACCCGCTGGCCGCGGGTCCCTTGCCGGCGGTCGCCGTGCAGGCGGCCATGCTCCTGGCGGCGGCCCTGCTGGGGCGGGGGTTGGCCAAGCAGGCGGGCGCCGGGGAGGTGGCCGTATGAATGGGGCTCCTGGCGTGGGGAGATGGACCCCATGGCCCTGACCCTGGCCGGAGTGCGGCGCCTGGCGTGGGAGGAGCTGGTCCTGCCGAGCCGGCAGCCGGTGGCGGTCCCTGACACCGTGCTGGCACCAGGGGTGGTGCTGGTCACAGGGCCGCCGGGGGCGGGCAAGTCGCTGTTGCTCCGGGTGCTGGCGACGCTGGCCGTTCCTCGCCGGGGGCAGGTGCACTACCCCTGGCCGGCTCCCGGCGGGGAGCCGGTTTCCTTTCCCGGGGCAGGACCCGGCGCCCTGGCCGCGGTCCGGGGATGCACCGGATACGTGCCCCAGGAAGGCCGCGTGGCCCGGCGGATGAAGGTGGCCGCCGCCCTGGCCTACCTGGCCGCCCTGCGGGCCGTGCCCGAGCCACGGCAGGCGGTGGCCGCGGCCCTCCGGCGGTGGGGCCTGGACGGTGCGGCCCGCCAGCGCCTGGAGGAGCTTTCGGGTGGCCAGTGGCGCCGCTGGTTGCTGGCCCAGAGCCTGCTGGCGCGCCCGGCCCTCTGGATCCTGGACGAACCCGCCCGTGGCCTGGACCATGACGGCGTGACCCTTTTGCGGGCCGCCCTGGAGGAATACCGGGCGGCGGCCGCCGGCGGGCGGCCGGTGTGGGCGGTGGTGGTCGACAGCGAGGGGCGGCTGGCCGATCTGGCGGACCAGTGCCTGGTCCTGCCGGGGCGGTGAGCGAGGCTCCGCGCCGCCCGTCGCCCGGCGTCGGCAGCCGGAGCAGGGCCCGCGCCGGGGCCACCGGTGCAAACGGCATAAGGAGCAGGAAACAGGGGGGACGGTGGTACCCATACGTCGCAACCAGGCCCGGCGGCGGCCGGGGTGGGGCTGGCTGCGGGCACTCGCCTTTGGGGTGTACCTGGCGGTTCTCCTACGCGTGACGGTATTCAAGTTTCCGGCGCCGCTGTGGCGTAACGGCTTGGACCCTGAATTGCTCGTGGCCCGCTGGCGCTGGTCCGTTAACCTGATTCCTTTCCGTACCATTGCCGGGTATCTGGCCGGCGAGCCGTCGCCCGGGGTAGCAATGCAAAACCTGGCCGGCAATGTGCTGATCTTCGTGCCGTGGGGGCTCCTTTGGGTCTGGTGCTGGCCGCGGCGGGCATCGGCCCGGCTCGTAACCGCCAGCGCCCTGGTCGCCAGCGGCATCCTGGAGACGGCCGAGTTCTTCCTGGGGACTGGGTCGTGGGATGTCGACGATCTACTGCTCAACGTTCTTGGCGCCTTACTGGGCTACGGGGCCGCCCGGGTCGCCCGCCTGGGCTTCAGACGTGCCTGAGCGAGATGGGAAATGGACGCTGGCAGACGCTGAGCAATGCACGCCGGCCGGATCCTCCCGGCCGGCGTGCCGCTGGTAGGGAACGTCCGGCGATCTCGCCCGTCTCTCCGGGTGGAAGCGACGGTGCGGGGAGGATGGAGGATGGACGCGACCCGTCATAAGGCCCCATGGCGCCGGGGCGGTCCCGCGGCGACTGCCACGGCCAGCGCGGGAGAGGAAACGGGCATGCGGCTGCACCTGACCGGTGTCAGCAAGGTCTACGGCCGCCGGAAGGTAGCCCTTGACGGCGTGAACCTGTCCTGGGGACCCGGCGTGCTGGGTCTTCTGGGGCCCAACGGAGCCGGCAAGAGCACCCTGCTGGGCATCCTGGCCACCCTGGTGGAACCCAGCCAGGGGCAGGTCCGCATCGGGCCCTGGACCCTGCCCCGGGACCAGCACGCCGTTCGCCAGCACCTGGGCTACCTCCCGCAGGAAGGCGGCTGGTTCCCCCAGCTGACGGTCTACGAGACCCTGGACTTCGCCGCCATCTTCAAGGGGATCGCCGACTCGGCCGCCCGCCGGCGGGAGATCGAGCACCGGCTCGAGCAAGTGGGACTTCTGGACGTGCGCCATGTCCGGGCCGGCCGCCTCTCGGGCGGCATGCGCCGGCGCCTGGGCATCGCCATGGCCCTGCTGGGGGATCCCTCCCTGATCCTGCTGGACGAACCCACCGCGGGGCTCGACCCCGAGGAGCGCGTCCGCTTCCGCCAGCTCCTGGGCGGCCTGGGCCCCGAGCGGCTGGTCATCTTCTCCACCCATGTGGTGGAGGACATCGCCGCCACCTGCGAGGAGGTGGCCGTCATCGCCGGCGGGCGGCTGCGCTGGCTGGGACCGCCCCAGGACCTGGCCGCCTGTGCCGCGGGCCTGGTCTGGGAAGTGGAAGGGAGTGCGCCCCAAGGGGCCGTGGTGGTCTCGTCCCGCCGGGAGGGGGGCACTGCCCTGCTGCGGGTACTGGCGTGGCACGAGCCCCCGGGAGCACGCCCCGCCGAACCCCGGGTGGAAGACGGCTACGTGGCCCTGCTGCGGGGCCTGGCGGCCGGTCGCCGGGGGGTCCCGGGGGACCCGGCCGGGGCGCCGCCGCCGCAACGGGTGACCGGTTCGGAAGCGCCGGATGCGGAGGAACCGGCGAGGACGGCGGGGGGCGACTCCGCCGGTGGGGCCACGGGGAGCCGTGGCGCCGGTTCGCCCTCCGGCGGGAAGGAGGTCAGGCCGTGAGCTGGCTCGCTTCCTTCCGGACGGCGGCCCGCTTCACCTGGACCCGGGTGCGGCGCAGCTGGTGGTTGCCGGCCGCCGCGGCCGGCGGCCTGGCCACGGGCCTGGTGACCGTGACCCAGACCGTGGCGGAGACCGGAGCCGGCGTCCTCCAGCAGGCGGCCCAGTTCCTCGCCTTCCTCCAGGTGGGGGTCATGGTGCTGGCGGGGCTGGCGGCCGATCCCGAGCGGGATGAGGACAGCGCCGCGGTGCTGTGGTCCTGGCCGGTGGACAAGGCGGCCCTGGTCCTGGGCAAGTTCGCCGGGACGGCACCCCTGGCTCTGCTGGCGGCCCTGGGGGCGGTGGTGCCGCCGGCAGTGCGGATGGCCATACTGGCCCGGTCGGCCGGACTACCATGGGGTTACGTGCTCGCCGAGTGGGGCCTGCTGACGCTGTGGATCGTTTCGGGAGCGCTGTGGGCCGGTGTCCTCGGCGGCGCGTTGGGGCTGGGCTTGCGGGGTCTGCCGCTGTTCGCGGCGATCCTGGCCACGTGGCTGGCGGGCCTTGTGGGACCATATGTCTTCCAATCTCTCGTCAGACCCTTCATCCCCGTGGCGTGGCTTCTACAGTGGACCGGCTCGGGGATGCTCCCTGGGGATTGGCAGGACGTCGCGTTGGCGGCCCTCGCCGAAGACGTGCCCCTGTTTGTCGCCCATCGGGTGCTGTACCTGGCGGCGGCCGGGGTCGTGGTGGTGACCCTGGCCCTGGCCTACCGCCGGGGCCGTTGGGTCAAGACACGGGTGCGATGGGGCTTGCGAATGACCGCAGCCGCCCTTGTGCTGCTCACCCTGGCATCGTCGGCAGGCTTCGTCGCCACCTTGTATGCCCAGGCGGACGCCGCCCGTGCTGAGCTGCTGCACTACGCCCGGAACGGGGTTGCTTCCCTTTATGCTGGTCCTGAGCCGGATCCGGCGCCCCCGTTCGCCATCAGCCGCTACGAACTCGACGTCGACGCCCGCCGGGCGCCGGAGGTCGTCGTCCATGCCCGGCTCCGCCTGGAGAACCGCGGCCGCGAGGCCGTGGAAGATCCCGTCCTCACCCTTCGCCACGTCTTCACCGTGACCCGGCTCGAGGTGATGGCGCCGGGCGGCGATGCCGTCCGCTGGTCCCAGGAAGGCGATGTCATCCGCATCCAAGACCTGGTCTTGCCACCCCGCGGGGCGGCGACGGTCGCCCTGTCCTACCGGGGACGGGTCGACCAGTGGTTGTTGCCCTTCGAATACCCGCCGGTGCGGACGGCGGGCATGACCATCGCGCCGCCACCCATGCGAGGTGCCCAGGTGGGGCCCGCCAGCCTCAGCCTGCCGCCGTCCTATGGCTGGTACCCGTTGCCGGGAGCGGTGACCTTGGCTCGGGTCCTTGCCACCCGTGCTGATCCGGACGGCGGCGGTCAAGAGGTCTGGTGGTTTGGCGAAGGTCCGGACAGGACCTCCGCCGGCGCCATCCGGTGGGCGGGCGTCGCCGCGCCCCGGCCGCCGTACGTCCCGGAGAGCTTGCGGGCATCGTTCCAGGTGACGGTTCGCCATGCGGGTCGGTATCCCGTGCTGTCGAATCTGCAGACCGTGGAGAGGCCCTGGGGACCGGTGACCGTGATGCGAGGCACCACGGCCTTCCTGGAACTGGTAGGTGGGCACCTGGTGCAAGCGAACGACTCTAGCGCGGAAATCTGGTACTCCCCTGAGGACTTGGGGAGCCGCGACGATGCCCTGCGGTGGGCCCGCGACCTGGTCGAGGCCTACCGCTGGGTCGGCCGGACCGTCCGACCCCGGGTGGTCACGCTGCCCCCTGGTCGCGGCGACGCCCATTGGGTCCACCTCGATCCGGACACCGGCACGGTCATCGAGCGTGGCTCCAACATCTTGGTTCCGCAACAGGTGGCGCAAGCCGTGCTCTACGGACGCCGGGAGGTGGCAGGCGACGCCGAGGGGTGCCTGCTCGCCGTTCTCGCCGATGTGGTGGGTGCGTCCTCAGGTCGGACGCCGGCAGGCCCGCCGTTTCCGACCCCCGGCGGCGACGCGCCGACCGCCCCGGGGGCCGGGGGGGCGCCGCCGCAGGGACCCTGTGAGAATCTGCCCGACGGACCGCGGTACGAAGAGGTGCAGCGCTGGCTCCTCGGCACCCCCCGTTCTGAGGTGACGGCCCGGTTGAGCCGACTGCGTGAGATGGCCGCCCAGCGGCCCCTGACGGCTGCTGACCTGAGGGAGGTCCTGGGGCGATGAGCGCCGGTCTGGTGCGATTGCACCTCCGTTTGGCGCGACCAGGCCTGGCGGTCACCGCGGTGTTGGGCTTGGCGTTCGTCCCGGTGTTGGTGTGGCCCGAGCGGCTGATGGGCCACCCCCTGGCGCTGCACACCCTGTTGCGGCTCGTCGAGGAGTTCCTGGTCCTGGCCGTCCTGCCCGTGACCGTGTCCCTGTGGGCGGACGTGGAGGGGCGGCGGCCGGGACTCTGGCGGGCGCTGCCGTTTCGCCGGACGGTGGTCGTGCTAGAGCGGATCGGCTTGGCGCTGGCGACCTACCTCCTGGTCGCCCTCGGGATGACCACCGTGGCCGTTCTCCGGCTGGCCCCAGCCGGGGGAGCCCCCTGGGGGACCGGCCTACGGGCGGTGGGCCTCGCGCTGCCCGCCGCGGCCTGGCTCGTCGCTCTGGCAGCCTTGGTGGCCGTGCTCGTCCGGACCCCGGTGGCCGGCGCCGGGGCGGCCGTGGCCTGGTGGGCGCTGGAGGCCGTCACCCGCGGCGACCTCACCGGGTCGCTCTACCTCTTCGCGGCCAGTGGCGGCTTGCGCGCGGCCGGGGTCGATCCCGCTGCCATCGTGGAAGCCCTGGCCCTGGGACAGCCGCTGCCGCCCGCCTTGGTCGCGAACCGCTGGGCGCTGGTGGGCCTGGCTGGCCTGGCGGCGCTGGCGACGGCCGAACGCTACCGGAGGAACGAGCGGTTCCTCCGTCAAGGATGACGCGATGACGCGGGGCCTTGCGAGCTACGGAGGCACGTCCGCGAATGCCGCGCTGTCGAAAGATCGATTCCTGACGCCGACGAACATTCGCAAAATCCCCGCGACGCCGCCTTGCCTGGCCGGGGCGCCTGTGCTAGAATCCCGCCCAAACCTGAACGATGGTCGAGGCGCCGTTGAAGGGGCTAGTACCCTGCTGACGCTGCCGCCAGAGAGCCGGCGGATGGTGCGAGCCGGTGGGGCGGGCAGGGGAATCCACCCCGGAGGTGGCCCCGAGGGTCCGCCCGGACCGGAAGGGGCCCGGCCGGCCGCCGTTAACGGCCTGAAGCGGGCTTCACCCCGGTAGAGCCGCCGTGGGTTTGGTTCCGTACTCCCGCGGGACGGGAACCTCCGCGCGACGCCGCGAGGCGCTGCTGCTGGTGGGCGTGCGACGGAGGGCCAGCGGACGCGGGGGAGCCGGCGCGCCGCCGGCGGGCAATCGGGGTGAGGTCAAGCGGGGTGGCACCGCGGGTGAGAACCCGTCCCGGAGGGGACGGGTTCTTTTGTTTTCGTGGACCCCATGGGGCCTTGCCCGGTGCATGGCCATCGGTCAGGAGCAGCCAGACCCCCTGGAGGAGGGAGCCGCCATGCAGCAGCCGCTGGAGATCGGACCCGGCGTCGCCGGCCGTCACGGTGCAGCGGCCGGATCGCCCCTGGCAGCCGGTGCGGGCAGGGGCGCGGGTTCGGGTATCCACCCCGAGACCCCAATTGCCCAGGGAGCCGGCATGGCACCGGGTCCTGGGTTTGACGCCGCCTCCCCGTCCGGTCCGGGATCCGGCACCCCCCTGGGAACCGCCCAGGCGCCGGCACCCGGGGCGCCGGCGCGCCCGGAGCCGGTGTTCCTGTCGCCGGGCCCCACCGCCGTGCCCCAGGAGGTGCGGGCGGCCTGTGCCCGCCAGGTGGTGCTGCACCGCAGTGCCGAGTTCGACCGGGTCAGCGCCGCCGTGCGGGAAGGACTGCGGCGGCTGTTCCGCACCAGCGGCCGCGTGGTGGTGTTCCCCTGCTCGGGGACGGGGGCGTTGGAGGCGGCGGTGGTCAACACCCTGTCGCCGGGCGACCGGGTGCTGGCGGTGGTGATGGGCCTCTTCGGCGATCGCTTTGCCGCCGTCGCCGAAGCCTACGGCCTGGAGGTCGACCGCCTGGAGGTGCCCTGGGGCCAGATCCCCCGGACCGAACAGGTGCTGGAGCGGCTGGAGGCCGCGGGTCGCGGGGCGGGCCGGCCGTACCGGGCCGTGTTCCTCACCCACTCGGAGACCTCCACCGGGGCGCTCCTGCCGCTGGAGCAGCTGGTGCCCGCCATCCGCCGGGCGGCGCCCGAGGCGCTGGTGCTGGTCGACATGGTGAGCTCCTTTGCCGCGGTCCCCGTGGCCATGGACGCGTGGGGCATCGACGTGGCGGTGACGGGGTCCCAGAAGGCGCTGATGACGCCGCCCGGCCTGGGCATCGTGGCCCTGGGGCCCCGGGCCCTGGAGGCGGTGGAACAGGCCCGGCTGCCCCGGTTCACCTGGGACGTGCGGCCCTACCTGGCGGGCGAGGGCGACTTCCCCTACACCCCGGCGGTGACCCTCTGGTTCGGGCTGCAGGCGGCCCTGGAGCGGATCGCCGCCGAAGGGGAGGAGAACGTCTACCGCCGGCACCGGCTGCTCTCCGCCATGGTGCGGGCGGGGGTGCGGGCCCTGGGGCTGGAGCCCCTGGCCCGGGACGAGGAGGCCTCTCCCACGGTGACGGCGGTGCCGCTGCCCGCCGGGGTGCGGCCCGGAGAGGTGATCCGCCGCCTGGCGGACGACCACGGCGTGGTGGTGGTCAGCGCCCAGGGACCCCTCAAGGACCGGGCCTTCCGCATCGGCCACATGGGTGCCCTGGAGCCGGCCGACATCCTGGCGGCCATGACGGCCCTGGACGCCGTGCTGGGGCCCATGCTGGCGGAAGCCGGCCGGCCGGTGCCGCCCGGTGCCGCGGCGGCCGCCGCCCGGGCGGCCTGGGCCCAGGTTGCGGGGGAGGAGGGGGGCGCATGAACCCGAGGCCCAGGGTGGTGGTGGCCGATCCCTTGCCCCGGGACGGCCTGACCCTGCTGGAAGAGCACTGCCATCTCATCGACGCCGCGGGGGCGAACCTCGAGACCCTGAAGCGGGATCTCCTGCCCGCCGCCGACGCCCTGATCGTGCGCAGCCGGGTCAAGGTGACCGCGGACCTCATCGCCGCGGCGCCCCGGCTGCGGGTGATCGGCCGGGCGGGGGTGGGGGTCGACAACATCGACCTGGAGGCGGCCACCGAGCGGGGCATCGTGGTGGTCAACGTGGCCGACGGCAACACCGTGGCCGTCGCCGAGCACGTCTTCGCCCTGCTGCTTGCCCTGGTCCGGCGGCTCGTGCCGGCCGCCGCCTCCCTGCGCCAGGGGCGCTGGGAGAGGAACCGGTTCGTCGGGGAGGAACTGCGCGGCAAGGTGATGGGGCTGGTGGGCTTCGGGCGCATCGGCCAGGAGGTGGCCCAGCGGGCCCGGGCCTTCGGCATGGTCGTGCTGGCCTATGATCCCTACGTGCCCGAGGCCCGCATCCGGGAGCTGGGCGCCGAGCCCGTCTCCCTGGACGACCTCTTGGCCCGGGCCGACGTGGTCAGCGTCCACACGCCCCTCACCCCGGCCACCCGCCACCTCATCGATGCCGAGGCCCTGGCCCGCATGCGCCCGGGGGCCTATCTCATCCACACCGCCCGCGGCGGCATCGTGGACGAACAGGCCCTCTACCAGGCCCTGACCGAGGGCCGCCTGGCAGGGGCGGGGCTGGATGTGTTCGCCACCGAGCCGCCGGGGGAAAGCCCCCTGCTGGAGCTGCCCAACGTGGTGGCCACGCCCCACCTGGGCGGTTCGACCCGGGAAGCCCAGGCCTACAATGCCCGGGCCATCGCCGAGCAGGTGCTGCGCGCCCTGCAGGGCCAGCCGGTGCGGGGCGCCGTCAACCTGCCGCCCCTGTCGGATCAGGACTGGCACGCGGCCGGGCCCCTGGCGCCGGTGGCGGAGCTGGTGGGCCTGGTCTACCGCGAGGGGCTGGGCGGCCCGCTGGAGGATTTGGAGCTGCGGGTGGCGGCCCGGGACCTGCCCTCGGAGCGGGGCTTCGAGCTGCTGGCGGGGGCCGTTCTCAAGGGCCTGCTGGCCGGGGTGGTGGACGGCCCGGTGAACGCCGTCAACGCCGCGGTGCTGGCGGCCCGGCGCGGCATCACCCTGCGCTGGCGCAGCGAGCGCCACCCCGACCTGCCGGTCCCGGTGGTGGAACTGGCCGGCGGCCGGGGGCCGCGGCGGGCGGTGGCCGGGAGCCTGAGCCCCGAAGGGCTGCCGCGGCTGGTCCACCTGGACGGGCTGCCCCTGGACATGGTGCCGGCGCCCCGGCTGCTGCTCACACGGCATCACGACCGGCCGGGCATGATCGGCAAGGTGGGCGGCCTGCTGGGCATGGGGGAGATCAACATCGCGGCCATGCAGGTGGCCCGGCGGCAGGTGCGGGGCGAGGCCATCATGGTCCTGGCCCTGGACGATCCTTTGCCCCCGTCCCTGCTGGCGGAGATCCGCCGGTTGCCCGGTATGGAGGAGGCGCGGCTGGTGCATGTGCCGGTGACGTTGCTGCAGCCCGCATCCCGTTGGCTTTCGAGCGAGGGGGCGGACGGGGGTGTCAAGGGCGGATCCGGCCGCGACGAGCCCAATGCCCCGCCGGTCCCCGGAGCCGCATTGGCCCAGGTGTGGAGGGAGCGGGCGGGTTGATCCCACCCTCCGGGCATGGCTGGCCTTGGCGCGCAGGACCGAGGGCGCCGGCCGATGGCGGTCGGGCCGCTTTCGCCATCGTTTCGCGGCCAAGGGCTTGCCCTGCCCCGGAGCAGGGGGACGTTCGGTCCACGCGGGACTTACCGGAATAGGGGAATCACGTAGTTGGCCAGAAAATAGAGCACGGCCAGCAGCATGATGATCCAGGCCCCGTACTTAATGGCCGTGGCGCCGGCCCCGTTGCCGGCGCCTTGCTTGTGGTCTTCCACCCTTAGCCACCTCGCCGTCGCGGAAACCCCAAACCGCGCCCCTCGCGGGCGGTGCCTTCGCCGCCTTTCGAAAAACGCCTTCCGAAAGAAAAGGATGCCATTTGGCCCCGCCCTTCATCCGGGATGGTCTCCGTCCGCCCGGGCCGCCGGCGCCCGGCGGCGCCACCCGGATCCGTCCAGGGACGCGGGCTCCGCTTATCGGCCCCGGAACACCGGGGGCCGCCGCTCGACGAAGGAGCGCATCCCCTCCCGGCGGTCGTCGGTGGGGACGCAGGCGGCGTAGAGCTCCAGTTCCCGCCGCCGGCCCTCTTCCCACCCCAGGGACCGGGTGGCGCGAATGGCCTGCTTGACCTGGCGGACGCTGATGGGGGCGTTGGCCGCAATCACCCCGGCCAGCTCCAGGGCCCGCGGCACCACCCGCTCGGGTTCGGTCACCTCGGTGACCAGGCCGATCTGCCGGGCCGTCTCCACGTCGATGATCTCCCCGGTCATGATCAGCCGGCTGGCCCAGGCTTCGCCCACGACCCGGGGCAGGATCTGGGTGGCGCCGCCGCCCGGCATGATGCCCCGGGTGACCTCGGGAAGGCCGAAGCGGGCGTCGGCCGCCGCGACGATGAAGTCGCAGTTCAGGGCGATCTCGAACCCGCCGGCCAGGCAGTACCCCCTCACCGCCGCGATGACCGGCACGGGCGTCTCCGACACCGCCCGGAACATCCGCTGGAAGACGTGGTGCTGGGCGAACCAGGCCTGTTCGTCCAGGGTGGCGCGCTCCTTGAGGTCGGCACCGGTGCAGAAGGCCCGGTCGCCGGCGCCGCAGAGCACCACCGCCCGCAAGCCTTCCTCCCGGCGCAGGTCTTCGAAGCAGGCCGCCACGGCTTCCGCCATGGCGGTGTTGAAGGCGTTGAGCCGGTCCGGGCGGTTCAGCCGCACCAGGGCGACCTCGGGCTGGGGCCACTCCAGCTGGACCAGGGTGTGATCCACGGCGGTCCACCTCCGTAGGCCGAAAGTTCCATGGACCCGGGCGGCGCCCCTGCCGGCGTCCCCCGGCGGATCCCGTCCCGTCCCGTCCCTCCCTTGGAGCCCGAGGAGAGGTGGAACCGGTGCCCCGGCGGCCTCACTCCGCTGTTCCCGCGGCCGCGGCCCCGCCCCGGCTCCGGCGCAGGGCCCGCAGCAGCCGGCGGCGGGCAGCGAAGGCGGCGCGGAAGGCCCAGTAGCGGGCGGGGGCGTAGACCCGCTCGAACTCGCCGACGTACTCCACCAGCTCGGCGCCAAAACCCTTCTTGAACCGGTAGAGGCCGTAGTGGGGGTCGGAGGGGTCCAGGTTGCCGGACACGCCGCGGAAGTCGTAGATGCGGCACCCCTCGGCGATGGCCCACTGGATGGCCGCCCACTGGGCGGCGTGGCTGGGCATCACCTTGCGGGCCTCGTAATCGGTCCCGCCGTAGAGGTACCAGACCGTATCGCCGCAGCGGAAGACCATGATTCCCGCCACGGGCCGGCCCTGGTGTTCGGCCAGGAAGATGCGGCCATGGCCCGGAACCAGCAGGTGGCGCCAGAGCGCCTCGTAGTAGGAGAAGGCGCGGACGGCAAAGCGCTGCCGGGCCGCCGTCAGCTGCAGCAGCCGGTAGAAGGCGGCCAGGTCCTGCTCGTCCCGGGCGGCCCGGGCCGTCACCCCCTGGCGGGCGGCGTAGCGGATGTTGTACCGCGTCTTGGACTCGAAGCGGGCCAGGGTCTCTTCCGGGGTCGGCGCCAGTTCCAGGCGCATGACGAAGCGCGGCTGCAGGGCCTCGAAGGCCGTGGCCTCCGTCCCGCGGCGAAAGCCCAGGCGGGTCAGGAGCTCGACCGCATCGCGCCGTCCGGCGGGGATGTCGGGGTCGACCCGCAGGACGAAGGCCCGGTGCCGGCGGGCCTCCTCGGCGGCCGCGGCCAGCAGCGACCGGACCGTCTCCTGGTCGGTATAGTCCACGGCGGGTCCCGTGGGGGCGTAGAACACCGTCCCCAGCCCGGGCAGGCGCCGGGCCAGCACCGTCATGGCACCGGTGACCCGGCCGCCCCGGGTGGCCAGGAAGCGCAAAGGTTCCCAACCGGTGGCCCGCTTGACCTCGCCCCAGCCCCAGAGCTGCATGAAGTGGGGCTTCCCGGACCCGGCCACCGCTCGGTCGTAGGCCTCCCGGTCCTGGGGGCCGGCGCGGACCACCTTCAGGCTGGCTGTCTGGTTCATCCCATCGTCTCCTCGTCCGGATGCGCCGGGCCGCCGGCCACAGGAGGGGCCAACGCAGCTTCCGGGCTTGCCGCTCCTGCCCCGGGGCTCGCCGCCCCCGTCACCGGCCGGAGTTCCTGCCCGTCCCCGGCACCGGCGGGAGCCTCGGCCGCCGCCGGTGCGTCCCCGCCGGCCATTCCACCCGGCCCGGCCGTTGCGGTCCCGGCCGCGACGCATTCCAGCACCTGGCGCTGGGGCCAGGCCACGGCCACGGGACGCCCGCCGCGCAGGTACACCACCGGCAGGTGGGCGGGCGCCGTCAGCCGGCTGACCAGCAGCTCCACCTCCTGGCCGGGGGCGAGGGGGAGACCCGTGGCGTCGAACAGGCAGTGGTTCATCATGAACTCGCCGCGCAAGGGCACCTCCCGGTGCCCGGCGCGAACCCGCGGGCCGGGGGGTGCGGTGCTGGCGCCCAGCACCTGGCGGGCCCCCAGGGCGCCCAGCAGCCGGCGGCCCAGGATCACCATGCGGTCGCCCCAGTGGCGGGCTTCCCGGGCGGGGCGCAGGCCGTCGGCCAGCCCCACCGGCAACACCGCGACGGGGGTCCCCGGCCGGGCCCACCCGCCGCGGTAGCCGGGGGTCATGTCGCCGGCCCGGTGGACCGCCCATACGCGCACCACCAGCCGCGACGGGGGCCGCACGGCCAGGCCCGCCCGCCGGGCCGCCCGCGGCGCGTAACCGTAGAGCAGGTTGCCCACCCGGACCATGTCCAGCTGGGCGTAAGGGGCCAGGACCAGCAGGTGGCTCTCGGCACAGTGCACCAGGGGCGGCCGGAGGCCGCGTTCTTCCAGGTCCCGGACCAGCCGCAGGAACCGGTCCAGCAGGCGCAGGGCCAGGCGGGGCCGGGCGGCCGTGGGCAGGTGGGTGTAAAGCCCCTCGATCCGTACGCCCGGAAGGGAGGCGGCGCCCGCCACGAGGGGCGCCACCTGGCCGGGCGCCAGCCCGCCGCGGCCCAGGCCCATGTCCACCTCCAGGTGGACCGCCAGGGGGCGGCCCACTCCCAGCGCAACAGCCCGCTGGGACAGGGCGTGCAGGGTCGCGGCGTCATGGACCGTGGCCTGCAGGCCTTCCCGCAGCCAGAAGTCCAGCAGCGGTGGCTCCGGCGGCTGAAAGACCAGGATGGGCGCCGTGATGCCGGACCGCCGCAGGCGCAGGGCGCTTTCCAGGGTAGCGGTGCCCAGGGCGTCGGCGCCGGCGGCCGCGAAGGTGCGGGCGGCCATCTCCGCGCCCACGCCGTACCCGTCGCCCTTCACCACGGCCAGGAGGCGTGTCCCGGGCCGGAGGAACCGCCGCACGGCGGCCAGATTGGCGGCCAGCACGTCCAGGTCGACTTCGATGCGCGCCCGGGCCAGGGTCGCCGCCAGTTCGTCCGGCCAGGTGGCCAGCGTGTCCGTCGCAGACAGGCTGGCGATACCCTTGCCGTCGGAACCGGCGGGTCCGGCGGCAGGCCCCTGGCCGTCGCCGCTGGCCTGGAGATGGTGCTCCACCGTCAACGCCCTTTCCTGCTGCCGCCCGGCCGGCGGCTGCCGGCCGGGCGGGATCCCGCCGCCTCCCGCCGGGCCGCGGCTGGCCCACGAGCGCCAGGGGACCTTGCCCGGGGCCGCAGGGTTGCCTTGTGGTTCGCGTCCGGCGGGGCGGGATCCTGTCACCGGCGGTTGTGGCTTTCGTCGGCGGCGGCTTTTCATCAAAAGGCTTCCTGGGGGGCCGGCCTTCCATTCCCGCTTTCCCGTTGCCCTGCGGAATCCGGCGACCTGCATGGGGCCGCCCCCGTCGCCTTCGCCGGGATCTGGCAGGCTTTGACCGGGCCGCCGCCGAACCGCAACATATCCAAAAAAAGCACCATGGCCCCGGACAGGCAAGACCCCGCCTCCGGCCACCCCTCCGCACCGATCCGGCCGGGTCCGGGCCCATGGTGTCGCCGGGGCCGGCGGGGCTCGGGGCCGGCCCCGGCTGCGGGCAGGAAAGGAGAAGGGATATGCCAGAGACGCCGGTGCAGGATGCCACGAGAGGAGTGACCGCAACGGGCCGGGCGACCGGCCTGGTGCCGCCGGACGCGCCGCCGGCCTACCATCGCCTGCTGGAGCGGCTGGGGCAGGTGAGCGATCTTCACGCGGCGACCACCCTGCTGAACTGGGACGAGGAGGTCAACATGCCGCCCGGCGGAGCGGCGGCCCGGGCCGAACAGAAGGCGACCCTGAACCGGCTGGCCCACGAGGCCTTTACGGCTCCCGAGGTGGGGCAGTGGCTGGACGAGCTGGCCGGGTGGGAAGCCCAGCTGGACCCGGAGAGCGACGCCGCCGCCCTCCTGCGGGTCACCCGCCGGGACTACGAGCGGGCGCGCCGGGTTCCTCCGGACCTGGTGGCGGAACTGGCCCGGGCGTCGTCCCAGGGGTACCAGGCCTGGGTGGAGGCCCGCTCCCAGCAGCGGTTCGCCGTCTTTGCCCCGGCCCTGGCCCGGCTGCTTGAGCTGCGCCGCCAGATGGCCGACGCCCTGGGCTACCCCGAAGAGCGGTACGACGCCCTTCTGGAGGGCCACGAGCCGGGCATGCGCACGCGGCAGGTGCGGGAGCTCTTCGCCCGCCTCAAGGAAGGCCTGGTCCCGCTGGTCCAGGCTATCGCCGAGCGGCAGGACCGGGTGCGGGACGACTTCCTCCATGGCGATTACCCCGACGCCGCCCAGTGGGAGATCACCCTGGAGGCCCTGGAGGCCATCGGCTTCGATTTCCAGCGGGGACGCCAGGACCGGTCCATCCACCCTTTCACCGCGCCCCTGGCCACCGGCGACGTGCGGCTGACCACCCGCATCAACCCCCGCGTCTTCGGGCCGGCATTCTTCAGCAGCCTGCACGAGGGCGGCCACGGCTTGTACGAGCAGGGCTTCCCCGCCGCCTGGCACCGGACCCCCCTGGCCGACGGCGCCTCCTCGGCGGTGCACGAGTCCCAGAGCCGGCTGTGGGAGAACGTGATCGGGCGTTCCCGGGAGTTCTGGCGTTTCTTCTTCCCGCGGGTCCAGGCCCGTTTCCCGCAGCAGCTGGCCGGCGTGGACGCCGAGGCGATGTACCGGGCGGTCAACCGCTCGCGCCCGTCGCTGATCCGGGTGGACGCCGACGAGGTTACCTATAATCTTCACATCATGCTGCGGTTCGAGCTGGAGCTGGCCCTCCTGTCGGGCGACCTGCCCGTGGACGACCTGCCCGGCGCCTGGCGGGAGAAGACCCGGGCCTACCTGGGCATCGAACCGGCGCACGACGTGGAGGGCGTGCTGCAGGACATCCACTGGTCCTGGGGCGGCTTCGGCTATTTCCCCAGCTATGCCCTGGGCAACCTGATCGCCCTGCAGCTCTGGGAGGCGGCCCTGCGGGACGAACCCGGCCTGCCGGAAGAGATCGCCCGCGGGCGGCTGGGCGGCGTCCTGCAATGGATGCGGCAGCACGTGCACCGGCACGGCGCCCGGTACGAGCCTCTGGAACTGGTGCGCCGGGTCACGGGTGCCGAGCTCAGCGAGCAGCCCTTCCTGCGCTACATCCGCCGCAAGTACGGAGAGCTCTACGGGCTCTGATGACGGGCTCTGATTCGGGGGAGGTGGAACCGTGGCCATCGTAGCCGTCAGCATCGCTCCCGTGGGGGAGGGGGTGAGCGTCAGCCCCTGGGTGGCCAGGGCCCTTGAGGTGCTGGCCGGCCAGGACCGGGTGCGTTACCAGGTGGGGCCCATGTTCACCACCCTGGAGGGCGACCTGGACGAGATCCTGCGCCTGATCCGGGCCATGCACGAGGCCATGTTCGAGGGCGGGGCCCGGCGGGTGTCCACGGTGATCAAGATCGACGACCGCCGGGACCGGGCCCAGACCATGGCAGACAAGGTGGCGGCCGTGGAGCGGCGGCTGGCTGCGACCCAGGGTGAAGGGGCTCCGGGCGCCGGGGCCCGCCCGTCGTGAAGGACCGGCGGCGCCACCCGGGCCACCCGGGGGCGGCAGGGGGCGCCGGGATACCGGCGGCGGCCCGCCCGGCCGGCCTGTCCGGAACACCCGGACCCGCGGCGCGGGGGGCAGGACCCGCGGGGGCCGAGACCGGACCGGCCGCGGCCGGCAGGGGTGCGGCCTCCGCCGGTACCCAGGTGGGCGCCACCCACAAGGGGCTCATCCTGGCGGCCCTCATGCTGGCCATGTTCATGGCGGCCATCGAGGGGACCATCGTGGCCACGGCGATCCCGTCCATCGTGGCGGACCTGGGGGGCTTCGCCCGGTTCAGCTGGGTCTTCTCGGCCTTTCTTCTGACGTCGGCGGCGTCGGTGCCCATCTACGGCAAGCTGGCCGACCTGTACGGCCGCAAGCCCGTGTTCCTGGCCGGCGCCGGCCTGTTCCTCCTGGGTTCGGCCCTGTGCGGCACGGCCAGCACCATCGGGCAGCTGGTGGCCTACCGGGCCCTGCAGGGGCTGGGCGCCGGGGCGGTGCAGCCCATCACCATGACCATCGTCGGCGACCTCTACCGGCTGGAAGAACGGGCGCGCATCCAGGGCTACCTGTCCAGCGTGTGGGGCGTCTCGGCGGTGGTGGGGCCGGCGGCCGGCGGCCTGCTGGTCCAGTATGCCGGCTGGCCGTGGGTGTTCTACATCAACCTGCCCATCGGCCTGCTGGCCTGCCTGGGCCTGGCGCTGTTCCTGCACGAGCCGCCGCGCCACGGCCGGGTGGCCGTCGACCTGGCCGGTTCCTTCTGGATGGTGGTGGCCGTCTCGGCCCTGCTGGTCCAGCTGGTGGAGGGAGGCAGCGCCTGGCCCTGGCTCTCGGGAACCACGGCGGCCCTGCTGGCCCTGGCGCTCGGCGCGGGCTGGATGTTCGTCCGCCAGGAGCGGCGGGCGCCCGAGCCCCTGCTGCCCCTGGAACTGCTGGGCCGGCCCGTCATCCGGGCGGGGAACCTGGGCGGGCTGGTGGGCGGGATCATCCTGGTGGGGCTGTCGTCCACCGTCCCCACCTTCGTGCAGGGGGTCCTGGGACGCTCGCCCGTGGTGGCGGGCTTTGCCGTGGCCACCCTGTCCATCGGCTGGCCTCTGGCGAGCACCATCTCCGGCCGGCTGATGATGCGCTGGGGCTTCCGCGCCACCGCCGTGACGGGATCCCTGTTCGGCATCGCCGGTATGCTGGTGCTGTGGCTGACCGGCCCCGACGGGTCGCCGCTGCAGGTGGCCGCCGGCTGTTTCCTGGTGGGCGTCAGCATGGGGCTGGCCATGACGACCTACATCGTGTCGATCCAGGAGTCGGTGCCCCGACATGAGCGGGGCGTGGCCACGGGATCCCAGGCCTTCGCCCGCATGCTGGGCAGCGCCGTGGGCGCCGCCCTGCTGGGCGGGGTGATCAACACCCGGCTGGAAGGCGCCCTGCTGGCCGCAGGCCAGCCCGGCCTGGCCCGCCTGGGGGCCGATGCCGGCAACTGGCTGCTGGATCCCCAGCGGCGGGCCGCCCTGGATCCCGCTGCCCTGGAGGCGCTGCGCCAGGCCCTGGCCGGCGCCTTCCGGGCGGCCATGACGGTGGTGCTGGGCCTGGCGGTGCTGGTCCTGCCCATCACCCGCACCCTGCCCCGGGGGGTCGAACCGGCCGCGGCCGGCCGCTCCCCGGCGGGCGGCCGGTGACGGCGGCGGTCGCCGCTGAAGGGCCAGGGGGCCGGGACACCCGGGTGTCCCGGCCCCCTGGCCCTTGAAGGAGCGCCCTCTGGCGCGGAGGCCGTCAACCGCAGCACCCCGAGCCGCCCGAGCCGCCCTGGCCTCCGCTCCCGCCGGCGGCCGGCCCGGAGTTGCCTCCGAACAGGAGCTGGGGCTGGCACTGGGCGAACAGGCCGATCAGCACGATCCGGTTCAGGCTGGGCTGCATCACGTCGGCGCTGAGCTCGGCGGTGACGATCAGGTCGTTGAAGGGCGCCAGCTGCTGGCCCGGCGGCACCGCCAGGGAGCCGGCCCAGACCCGCGGCGTCAGCAGCGGGTTCGTCCGGACCAGGGGGACCTTGACGGTGCGGCCGTTGGGCGCCACGCCCCGCAGCCAGGCCACGAAGGTGTTGCCGCCGAAGGTGGTCGGCGCCGGCAGGTCGATGGTGCCGATCAGCACGTTGGCGCCCGCCGCGGCCGACTGGAAGATGCGGGCCACCCCGCCGGCCTCCGGTCCCCGGGGCACGTTGGCCGTGCGGAAGAGCAGCATGCAGCACTCCACCGTGGGCACCTGGGGCGGGCCGCCCACCGGCACGCAGATCTGCTGGCCGGGGAAGATCAGGCTGGGGTTGGGGATCTGCGGGTTGGCCGCGATCAGCGCCTGCAGGCTCACCCCGAACCGCTGGGCGATGAGGAACAGGGTGTCGCCGGGCTGCACCGTGTAGATGAACCCGTTGGGGCACGGCGGCGGCGGGGGCAGGGTCACCCCCGTGGGTACGCAGATCTGCTGGCCGGGGAAGATCAGGCTGGGGTTGGGGATCTGCGGGTTGGCCGCGATCAGCGCCTGCAGCGTCACCCCGAACCGCTGGGCGATGAGGAACAGGGTGTCGCCGGGCTGCACCGTGTAGATGAACCCGTTGGGGCACGCGGGCGGAGGCGGCAGCTGCGGGGCCATGGGGCCGCCGGCCGCCCCGGCGGCCACCTCCTCGCTGGCCGCCGCCTGCTCCGTCACGCCGGCCGGTTCACCGGGGCCGCCGGCGGCAATCTGCGCTGCGCGGGTTTCTTCCGGGGTGTCCGGTTCGACCCCGGCACCGCCCGTGGGTCGAGCATCGTCATGGGCCATCGGTGTTCCACCTCCCACGGCGATGTATGCCGGCCGCGGGGGGCAGGTCCCGGGCGGGGACCGAGCTTGGGCCTTCGCACAGGCAATCGGGCGCGGAACCCATGGCGCGGGCGCGTCCGGGACCGGGTGCCGCCCTTGCGGCCCGGGGGCCGTTGACAGATCGCGCCGGCGGCGTCATGGTAGGGATAACAAACGCTGCATCGCCACGTGGTGTGCCTTTCCTTTGGGGCAGGGTGAGGTGCCGGCCCTGGTGCCGGCACCAATTCCCGACCGGCAGTGATGGGGCGGCCCGGGTGCGGGCCAGCCCACGAGCCTGCCAGCCTCGGCGGTTGATCCGGTGAGAATCCGGAGCCGACGGTATAGTCCGAACGGGCAGAGGTGGCGCACCCGGGCGTTGCGGGCGCGGTACGGCTGGCTCCCAGGTGGCCGCCCAGCGGCGAAAGACCGGCCAGCCCCCGGCGGCCTGCGGAGTCTCCGTCCGGCCGCGGCGGCCTGCCAGGTCCCTGGCCGCTGCCCGACCGCTGGCCGGGATCCGCCCGCCGGCCCTCCGCCCGGCACCGCCCGTCCAGGCAAGGGTCCCCCGTACCCTTGCGGGAAACCTCTGCCCGGCGCCCATCCTCCCGATGGCGCCGGGTTCTTTTTTCAGAACGGCCCCGCGGGCGATGCCGGCGGCATGGTGGGAGGTGGAGCCGGTGGCCAGCGACCAGCTGGTGGGAGAGGTCCGGGAACCCGTCCGGGCCCGGGCAGGGACGGAGCCGGTCGCGACGGGGGAGGAACCCGGCCGGGACTCCGGCCGGCCCCTGCGGGGCACCTGGGCCCTGAAGACGGGCCTGGCCCGCATGCTCAAGGGCGGCGTGATCATGGACGTCACCACCCCCGAGCAGGCTCGCATCGCCGAGGAGGCCGGGGCGGTGGCGGTGATGGCCTTGGAGCGCGTGCCGGCCGACATCCGGGCGGCGGGCGGGGTGGCCCGCATGGCGGACCCGGACCGGATCCGGGCCATCATGGAGGCGGTGACCATTCCCGTGATGGCCAAGTGCCGGATCGGGCATTTTGTCGAGGCGCAGATCCTGGAGGCCCTGGGGGTCGACTTCATCGACGAGAGCGAGGTGCTGACCCCCGCCGACGACCGCTTCCATATCGACAAGCATGCCTTCACGGTGCCCTTCGTCTGCGGGGCCCGCGATCTGGGCGAGGCGCTGCGCCGCATCGCCGAGGGGGCGGCCATGATCCGCACCAAGGGCGAGCCCGGCACGGGCGACGTGGCCGAGGCCGTGCGCCATATGCGGCGCATGAACGAGCAGATCCGCCAGGCCTGCGCCGCGGGGGACGAGGAACTGGTCGTCCTGGCCCGGGATCTGGGGGTGCCGCTGGAGCTTCTGCAGGAAGTGCGGCGCCTGGGCCGCCTGCCGGTGGTGAACTTCGCGGCGGGCGGCATCGCCACCCCGGCCGACGCCGCCCTGATGATGCAGCTGGGCGCCGACGGGGTGTTCGTCGGGTCGGGGATCTTCAAGTCGGAGAACCCCGCCGCCCGGGCCCGGGCCATCGTGGAGGCCGTAGCCCACTACGACGATCCCGCCTGGCTGGCCCGGATCTCGGGCGGCCTGGGGGAGGCCATGGCCGGGGTGGCGGCGGCCAGCCTGGCGGCAGACCAGCGGATGCAGCAGCGCAGCGCCTGACGGCGGTGCCGGAGCGACGGAAAGGGGAGGGGCGAGGTGGCGTTCGGGACAGGCGGTGGCGACGCCGGCGGCCGGGGGCACGGTGCCGGGGAGGACCGGCCCCGCGTCGGTGTCCTGGCCCTGCAGGGCGATGTCAGCGAGCACCTGGACTACTTCCGGCGGGCCGGCGCCGCGGTGCGGCCCGTGCGGGTGCCCCTGGACCTGGAGGGGCTCGAGGGGCTGGTTCTTCCGGGAGGGGAGAGCACGGCCATCGGCCGGCTGATGGAGCGGGCCGGGCTCCTGGCTGCCGTGGCGGAACGCAGCCGGCGCGGCGACCTGGCCCTGTTCGGCACCTGCGCAGGCCTGATCCTGCTGGCCCGGCAGGTGGAGGGAGGCCAGCCGCCCCGGCTGGGCCTGCTGGACCTGGCCGTGGTGCGCAACGGCTACGGCCGCCAGGTGGACAGCTTCGAGGCGGACCTGGAGGTACCCGCCCTGGGCGATGCCCCCGTGCGGGCCCTGTTCATCCGGGCACCGGTGGTGGAGTCCACCGGCGCCGGGGTGGAGGTCCTGGCCCGCTTTCGGGGCCGGCCCGTGCTGGTACGGCAGGGGCGCTGCATGGCCAGCACCTTCCACCCGGAGCTGGGTGAGGATCTGCGGGTGGCCCGGCTCTTCCTCTCGCTGCTGGCGGCATAAGCGGCGGCGGGACAGGCCGGAGTTGACGAGCGGGCAAAAAGAGGTCGACGCGGCCGGCGGGCCTGCCTGGGATGGGGCAGGCCCGCCGGGTTTCCCGCGGCCCCTGGCGGCGGCGGGGTATGCCGCGTTTTCAGGTGCCCGGAGCGAGCCGGCCGCCCAGGGCCCGCAGCACCCGCGGCGCCAGCCAGGCCGCCACCAGTGCCTTGGCCAGGTCGCCCGGGACGAAGGGCAGCACGGCGGCGGTTGCCACCCCCGGCCACGGGGTGCCCGTCTCCACGGCCAGCCAGGGTGCACCGATGGCATACACCAGCAGGATGCCGCCCGCCACGCTGGCCACGAAGGCCCGGCCGAAGCCGGGCGCCCGAACGGGGGAGGCGGCTTGATCCCGGGCCGGCTGCGCCGCCTGTGCCGTGGTCCGTGGGCCGCCCCGGGCCCCTTCGCCGCCACTGGCCGGCCCGGGGCGGCGGGCGGTGCCGGGCCGGAAGAGAAGCCCGGTCAGCCCGGCGGCCAGGGGATAGCTCAGGAGGAACCCGCCGGTGGGGCCGAGCACCACGGCGAGCCCCGCCGCGCCTCCGGCGAAGACGGGCACGCCCGCGACGCCCAGCAAGAGGTACGCCAGCTGGGCGGCGAAGCCCCAGCGCGGGCCCAGGAGCAGTCCGGAAAGCATGACGCCCAGGGTCTGCCCCGTGATGGGCACGGGGGTGAAGGGGAGCGGGATCCGCAGGTAGCTGAGGACGGCGGTCAGGCCGGCCATCAGGCCGGCCAGGACCAGCGGGCGCAGGGTGGCCGCGGTACTGCCCGAAGCTGCTGCCAGATCGCCGGTGCGGCTCCCTCCCGCTGCCAGGCGGGTGGGGTGGGCCGGCCCGGCCAGGGGCGCAGGCCCCGCCGCCTCTCCGGCCGGCGATCCGGCCGGGGCGGCCCGGGCCCCCCGGTCCGGGGCATCCAGCGGGGGCTGGGATGGCATGGTCCGTCCCTCCTCGGCAGGCCGGCAGGGCCCGGCAGGTCAGGCCGGGGATGGGCCTGCTCCGGGCGCCGGCTGGTAACGGTACCAGCCTACCCCGGGTCGCGCCCATTGTCAACCTTATATAGTGTTAGATTGACAATACAGCCGTCAGGAATGAACCGGAAGCCCACCTCCTGTGGTACCCATCCCTTCCCCCACGGTAAGGAAGCCTCCGCAACGGATTGCATTAATATACATACGGACGTATACTCATACACAAGTGCCGGACCGGTTCGCCCGGGGGACCCGGCTGGCGTGGCCACCGGGGCACCCGCGGGCACCGGCCCGGTTCCGGCAGGCACCTCCCGGCCCGGGCGCCCCGGCGGTGGGACGGCCGGTAGCGGGCCGGCGGGCCCGCCGCGGGGACGGCCCCGCCCGGCCGGGGTGCCGGCGGCGGGGAATGCGGGGAAGGAGAGGCCAGCGGTGACAGCAAGGGTTGCGGTGCTGGGGGCAAGCGGGTACGCGGGTGGGGAGCTGGTGCGGCTGCTGGCGCGCCACCCTCGGGTCGAGCTGGTGGCGGTGGCCGGTTCGTCCCGGGCGGGCGAGCCCATGGCGGCGGTGTTCCCCCACCTGCGGGGCCTGGTGTCCCTGGACCTGGCCGACGCCGCCCGCCCCGACCTCTGGGACCGGCTGGAGGCCGACTTTGTCTTCCTGGCCCTGCCCAGCGGGCAGGCGGCGGCGCTGCTGCCGCAGGTCTTCCCGCCCGCCCGGGAGCGGGGGGTGCGAGTGATCGACCTCAGCGGGGACCTGCGCCTGCCCCGCCAGTCCTACGAGGCCTGGTACGGGCGGCCCGCCGCCGATCCTGCCCTCCAGGCGGAGGCGGTGTACGGCCTGAGCGAGCTGTTTTCTGACCGGATCCGCACGGCCCGGCTGGTGGCCAACCCCGGCTGCTACCCCACGGCCATCCTCCTGGCCCTGGCGCCCCTGGCGGTGGCGGGAGCGCTGGCCGGGGGCCAGGTGGTGGTGGACGCCAAGAGCGGCGTCTCCGGCGCCGGGCGGAGCGCCTCCCTGGCCACGGCCTTCGCCGAGGTGAACGAAAACTTCGCGCCCTACAAGGTGGGGCGGCACCAGCACACGCCCGAGGTGGAACAGGTGCTGGGCTGGCTGGCCGGCCGGGACATGACGGTGCTGCTGACCACCCACCTCCTGCCGGTCACCCGCGGCATCCTGGCCACCTGCTACGTGCGGCCGCCGGCGGGCTGGCAGCCCCGGTCCGGCCCTGGCCGGGCCGGGGGCCAGGGGACCCGGCCGCCGGGGCAGGAACGGGGCTGCCCGGGCGGCGAGGCGGCGGCGGGCCAGGAACCGCTAGCGGAGGCGGCCGGCGATCCGGGCGAGGCCCTCTACGGCCTGTACCGGTCCTTCTACGCCGGCAAGCCTTTCGTGCGGGTTCTTCCGCCGGGGCAGGTGCCGGCCATCAAGCACGTGCAGGGTTCGAACCTGTGCGACATCGGCTTGCACTACGACCCGCGCACCGGCTGGATCACCGTGTTCGCCGCCATTGACAACCTGGTCAAGGGTGCGGCCGGCCAGGCGGTGCAGAACCTCAACCTCATGGCCGGCTGGGATGAGACCACGGGCCTCGACCTGGTGCCCCTCTTCCCCTGAGGGCACGGCGCCGGGCCGTGCCGGGCTCCCGCGGGCCGCCGGCCCAGGGCGTCCCCGGGGCGGGCCGGGCGGGCACCGGGTGAAGGGCCGGGAAGGAGTTCGGGGATGAACCAGCAGGATGGGGTGGCCACCTCCACGGCCATGCCGGCGGCCGGGCCGGGTCCGGTCCCCGTGCCGGCGGCGGGCGGGTATGCCCTGCAGCCGGGCTGGGGTGTCACGGCGCCCGCCGGCTTCCGGGCCGGCGGCCTGCACTGCGGCATCAAGAAACGCAAGCCCGACCTGGGCTGGATCGTGGCCGATGCGCCCTGTGCGGCGGCGGCCGTCTATACCCGGAACCGGGTCCACGCCCCCTGCTTGGACGTGACCCGGGATGCCCTGGCGGCGTCGGGCGGGTACCTGCAGGCGGTGGTGTGCAACAGCGGCAACGCCAACGTTTGCACGCCCCGGGCGGCCGCCGACGCGGTGGAGATCCAGGCGCTGGCGGCCGCGGTGCTGGGCGTGGCGCCCGAGCTGGTGGCGGTGGCCCAGACGGGGGTCATCGGCGAGCCCATGCCCATGGCGGCTGTGCGCCAGGGGCTGACGGCTTTGCCGGCGGTGACGGGGCCGGCGGGCGGCGACGCCTTTGCCGAGGCGATCCTCACCACCGACACCCGCACCAAGCAGTGGGGCGCCCTCTGCCACCTGCCGGGATCTGGGGAGGGACGGTTCGCCCGCATCGGCGGGGCCGCCAAGGGGTCGGGGATGATCCACCCCCAGATGGCCACCATGCTGGCCTTCATCACCACCGACGCGGCGGTGGAGCCGGAAGCGCTGCAGGCCTGGCTGCGCCAGGCCACCGAGCGCACGTTCAACTGCATCACCGTGGACGGCGACACCAGCACCAACGACATGGTGGTGGTGCTGGCCAGCGGCCGGGCCGGCGGGCCGCCCCTGGCGCCGGGCCTTCCGGGCTGGGAGGCCTGGGCCGCGGCGGCCGAGGCCGTCTGCGACCGGCTGGCCCGGGAGATCGCCGCCGACGGCGAAGGGGCGACGCGCCTGATCACCGTGGAGGTGGAAGGCGCCCCCGACGACGCCGCGGCCCGGCAGGTGGCCCGTACGGTGGCCTCCTCACCGCTGGTCAAGTCGGCGGTGCACGGGGCCGATGCCAACTGGGGCCGGATTCTCGCCGCCGCCGGCCGCTCGGGGGTTGACCTCGATCCCTCCCGGGTGGACATCGACCTCGGCCCCGTGCCGGTCTGCCGCGGAGGCCTGGGGGTGCCCTTCGACGAGGCGGCCGCTGCGGACTACCTGCGCTCGACCGAGGTGCGGATCCGGCTGCGGCTGGGTGCCGGGCCGGGCCGGGGCCGGGCCTACGGCTGCGACCTGAGTCCGGATTACGTGCACATCAACGCCAGCTACCGCACCTAGGCGGTCGAGCGGCGGGGGAGGGAGGAACCCAGCCGTGGCCCTGGAGGCCCTTCAGGAAGGGACGGTGGAGCAGGCGGGCGGCGGCGGCCCGGCCGGCCTGGCTGCCCCCGGTCTGCCGGCGGAGGTCAAGGCGGCCGTCCTGACCGACGTGTTGCCCTGGGTACAGCGCTTCGCCGGCCGGATTGTCGTTGTCAAGCACGGGGGCTCCACCCTGGGTCCCGCCCCGGGCCGGGAGCCGGTGCCCGGAAGCGGTCCTGGCCCGGGGCGGGAAGCTGCCGGCCCGGGGTGGGCGCCGGGTCGCCCTTCCGGCTGGGAGCAAGCCCCGGGCGGGTCAGGGGCCGCGGGGCCGGGGCGGGCGCCCGTGCCCGAGGGGGCCGCGACCATCCCCGCTGTCCCCATCTGCGGAGGCGACGCCGTCCTCCAGGACATCGCCATGCTGCGGGCCCTGGGGGTCCGGCCGGTGGTGGTCCACGGCGGGGGCAAGGCCATCACCGCGTGGCTCGACCGGCTCGACCTGCCCGCCCGGTTCGTCGACGGCCTGCGCGTGACCGACGCCGCCACCTTGGCGGTGGTGGAGATGGTCCTGGCCGGGCAGGTGAACAAGGCGCTGGTGACGGGGCTCAACCAGGCCGCCGGCCGGCCGCTGGCCGTCGGCCTGTCCGGCTGCGATGCCGGGCTCCTCCAGGCCCGCCCCAAGCGGCCCGGCGGCCGGGACATCGGCTTCGTCGGCGAGATCGTCGCGGTGAACACGGCCTTCCTGGAACAGATGCTGGGGGCCGGGTTCGTCCCGGTGATCGCGCCCCTGGCGGTGGGGGAGGGAGGCGTGCGGTACAACGTCAACGCCGACGACGCCGCCGCGGCGGTGGCGGGCGCCCTGGGCGCGGAAAAGCTGGTCTTCCTGACCGACGTGCCGGGGGTGATGGCCGACCGGGACGGGGACGGCCGACCGGAAACCCTCTCCAGCCTGGACGCCGCCACCGCCCGGGAACTCATCGCCCGCGGGGAGATCCGCGGCGGCATGGTGCCCAAGGTGCAGGCAGGGCTGCGGGCTCTGGCGGCGGGTGCGGGCAGTGTGCACATCATCGACGGCCGGCGGCCCCACGCCCTGCTGGTGGAGCTCTTCACCAGCGAGGGGGTCGGGACCATGGTGGTAGCCCAGGGGGAGGAGCGGGGAGCATGACGGTGGAGGAAGCGGGCGCGGCGGCCGCAGGGCCGGCCGCGGGGGCACCGGAAGCGGCTGCGGGGACCGCGGCGGCGGCGGAACGGGCCGTGGGGGCGGCACCAGGGGCCGCTGCCGGAGGGGCAGCAGCAACTGCGAAGGCGGCACCAGAGGGCGTACCGGCCACTTCTGCCGCGGCGCCGGCGGCGGCACTGCCCGCAGCCCCGGCGGCGGTGGCGTCGGAGGTGGCACCGACGGGATCCGTGCCGGGGTCGCATCTCTTCCCCAACTACCGGCGGCTGCCCGTGGCCTTCGCCCGCGGCCAGGGGGCGTGGCTCTATGACCAGGAGGGCCGGGCCTGGCTCGACTGCACCAGCGGCATCGGCGTCACCGTGCTGGGCCACGCCCACCCCGCGGTGACCGAGGCCATCCGGCACCAGGCCGGCCAGCTCTTGCACTGCTCCAACCTGTACCGGATCCCCCAGCAGGAAGAACTGGCCCGCCGCCTGGCCCGGCTCACGGGCCTGGATTGCGCCTTCTTCGCCAACAGCGGGGCCGAGGCCAACGAGGCGGCCATCAAGCTGGCCCGGAGGTACGGGTGGTTGCGCCGGGGCGGCGGCTCCGCCGCGGCTTCGGGCGCGGGTCCCGCCGCGGCGGGCGAGGGCGGCGACGGCCCGGAGATCATCGCCTTCAGCGGCAGCTTCCACGGCCGCACCCTGGGCGCCCTGGCGGCCACCGGCCAGCCCCACTACCACGAGGGGTTCGGCCCCCTGCCCGGCGGCTTTCGCCACGTTCCCTTCAACGACCTGGAGGCGGTGGCGGCCGCCATCACGCCCCGCACCTGCGCCATCCTGGTGGAACCCATCCAGGGGGAGGGCGGTGTGGTGCCCCCGGCTCCCGGGTTTTTGGCGGGGCTGCGGGAGCTGTGCGACCGCCACGGGCTGCTCCTGATCGCCGACGAGGTCCAGACGGGCTGCGGCCGCACGGGCACCTTCCTGGCCATGCAGGGGGAAGGGGTCCGGCCCGACGTGGTCACCCTGGCCAAGGCGCTGGCCAACGGCGTGCCCATCGGGGCCATGCTGGCCAGCGGCCGGCTGGCCGAGCTCCTGGGACCGGGGACCCATGCGTCGACCTTCGGGGGCAACCCCCTGGCGGCCACCGCCGCCCTGGCCACCCTGGACGTGCTGGAGCGGGAGAACCTGCCGGCCCGCGCGGCAGACCTGGGGGAGTATCTCCGCACCCGCCTGGCCCAGCTGGCGCGGCGCTACCCCGGCTGCCGCGAGGTCAGGGGCCGGGGCCTGATGCTGGGCCTGGTGCTGGACGGCCCGGCAGCCCCGGTGGTGGAGGCCTGCTTCGCCGAGGGCCTGCTGGTGACCGTGGCAGGAGGCCGCGTGGTCCGGTTCCTCCCGCCCCTGACCATCACGGTGGATGAGCTGGATCAGGCGGTGGAGCGACTGGAGCGGGCCCTGGCCCGGGTGACCGCGGCGACGGTCTGAGGAGGGGCCCCCATGGGCCCCGGTCTGGACGGAGACGGGAGGGAGCGCGGTGAACCCGTGGACGAAGGCAGGAGGGGCCGGACCGCTGGCCATGCCGGCGCCGGGTACGCCCCAGCCTGTGCCCGCCCTGGCCGGGCGGGACTTCCTGACGCTGGGTGATTTCACCCCCGACGAGCTGGTGGGCCTCTTGGACCTGGCGGCCGCCCTCAAGCAGGACTGGCAGGCGGGCCGGGGCGGTGAACCCCTCTACGGCAAGACCCTGGCCATGATCTTCGAGAAGCCTTCCACCCGCACCCGGGTCTCCTTCGAGGTGGGAATGCAGCAGCTGGGTGGCCGCGTGCTCAACCTGAGCCCCCGGGAACTCCAGCTGAGCCGCGGCGAGACCCTGGCCGACACCGCCCGGGTGCTGTCCCGTTATGTCGATGCCCTGATGGTGCGGGCCTACTCCCACGCCACCGTGGAGGAACTGGCCGCGGCGGCCACCATCCCCGTGATCAACGGCCTGACGGACCTCTACCACCCCTGCCAGGTCATGGCCGACCTGCTCACCATCCGCGAGCACAAGGGCCGGCTGCGGGGGATCCGGGTGGCGTACGTCGGCGACAGCAACAACGTGGCCCACACCTGGCTGCTGGGCGCGGCCCTGCTGGGCCTGCACCTGCGGCTGGCCTGCCCGCCGGGGTACGAGCCCCACCCGGAGATCCTGGCCCTGGCCGCCAGCCTGGCCCGGGGCACGGGCGCCACGGTGGAGGTGGGCCACGACCCGGTGACCGCCGTCCGGGGCGCCGACGTGGTGTACACCGACGTCTGGACCAGCATGGGGCAGGAAGGCGAGGAAGAGGATCGCCGCCGGGCGTTCGCCCCGTACCAGGTGAACGCCCAGCTGGTGGCCCACGCGGCCCCGGATTACATCTTCATGCACTGCCTGCCGGCCCACCGGGGGGAGGAAGTGACTTCCGGCGTGCTGGACGGTCCCCATTCGGTGGTGTGGGACCAGGCGGAAAACCGGCTGCACGCGCAGAAAGCCATTCTGCTGGCTCTTCTGGCCTGACGGGACGAGATGGAGGGACGCCGCCGTGGCGGAGAAGATCGTGCTGGCCTACTCGGGGGGCCTGGACACCTCCGTGGCCATTCCCTGGCTCAAGGAAACCTACGGCTATGACGTGATCGCCCTCTCGGCCGACGTGGGCGAGGGCAAGGACCTGGACTTCATCCGGCAGAAGGCGCTGCAGGTGGGGGCCGTGGAGGCGGTGGTGGTCGACGCCCGGGAACGCTTCGCCCGGGATTTCGTGCTGCCGGCCCTCCAGGCCAATGCCCTCTACCAGGGGCGGTACCCCCTTTCGGCCGCCCTTTCGCGGCCCCTGATCGCCCAGCTGCTGGTGGAGACCGCCCGGCAGTACGGCGCCACCGCCGTGGCCCACGGGTGCACCGGCAAGGGCAACGACCAGGTACGGTTCGACGTTTCCGTGGCGGCCCTGGCTCCCGACCTAAAGGTGGTGGCCCCGGTGCGGGAGTGGGCCTGGTCCCGGGACGAGGAGATCGCCTACGCCCGCCGGCACGGCATCCCCATCCCGGTGACCGAGGAGAACCCCTTCTCCATCGACGCCAACCTGTGGGGCCGCAGCTGCGAGGCAGGGGTCCTGGAAGACCCCTGGGCCGAGCCGCCGGAGGAGGCCTACGCCATGACGGTGGCCCCCGAACGGGCGCCGGCCGAGCCCGAGTCCATCACCCTGGCCTTCGAGGCCGGCGTGCCCGTGGCCCTGAACGGCGAGCCCCTGGGGCTGGTCCAGCTCATCGAACGGCTGAACCAGGTGGCCGGCCGGCACGGCGTGGGCCGGATCGACATGGTGGAAGACCGGCTGGTAGGGATCAAATCCCGGGAGGTCTATGAAGCCCCGGCGGCGGTGGTGCTGGTGGAGGCCCACCGGGCCCTGGAGGCCCTCTGCCTGCCCCGGGAGGTGCTGCACTTCAAGCCGGTCATCGAGCAGCAGGTGGCCCAGGTGATCTACAACGGCCTCTGGTTCTCGCCCTTCAAGCGGGCCCTGGACGCCTTCGTGGCCGAGACCCAGCGGCACGTCACGGGGGAGGTGCGGATCAAGCTCTACCGCGGGACCGCCACGGTGGTGGGGCGGCGCTCGCCCTACTCCCTCTACCGCCACGAGCTGGCCACCTACTCCCCCGGTGACCGGTTCGACCACCGGGCGGCCGTGGGGTTCATCCAGCTGTGGGGGCTGCCCACGCGGGTTCATGCGGCGGTCCACGGCCCGGGGGCACCCGGGGCAGGAGGCGCCGGTGCTGCGGTCGAAGCCAGCCCGGCGGCTGCGCCCGGCGCGTAACATGGGAGGCGACCGGACCATGCCCGGCGGCCGGGTGGTGCTGCTTTGCCTTGCCCCGGCGGGCGGGGCGCCGGTGGTGACGGTGCCCGCGGCCCGGGCCGTGGCCGGCCGGGGCCTGGAGGGCGACCGCTACTTCCTCGGGACGGGGACGTGGCTGGGCTGGCCCGATGTCCAGCTGACGCTGATCGAAGAAGAGGTGGTGGCGGCCGTCGCCCAGGCCCTGGGCCGGCCCCTGCACCCCGCAGACCTGCGGCGCAACGTGGTGACCCGCGGCGTCCGCCTGGCCGGCCTGATAGGCCGTCGCTTCCGCCTGGGTGCCGTCTGGGTGGAGGGCGTGCGACCCTGCGATCCCTGCGGTTACCTGGAGGGGCGGGTCGCCCCGGGGCTCAAAGCCGCCCTGGCCGGCCGCGGCGGCCTGCGGGCGCGGATCCTCACCACGGGGTGGATCTGCACCGGCGACCCGGTGGTGGCCGCCGGTCCGGAAGACGACCCCGGCCCCCTTCCCGCAGCGTGATCACCTTGATCACCCGAGTCATGCCACACCATAAAGGAGGCGACCGCCCGTGCCCGCAACCGGGCCCGCACCCGGCGAGCTTCCGTTGCCGCACCAGGCCCGCTCCGGCGAGGTTTGGCCCGAAACCCCGGTCAACGCCAGGCCCGAACCCCCGGCCAGCGCCAAGCCGGGCGTTCCGTCCAACGCCAAGCCCTGGGGCGGCCGCTTCACCGCCGCTACCCACCGGGCGGTGGAGGCCTTCACCGCCTCCATCGACGTGGATCGCCGGCTGCTGGAGGTGGACATCCGGGCCAGCCAGGCCCACGCCCGGATGCTGGGGGCCTGCGGTGTCCTGCCGCCGGAAGAAGCCCGGACCCTGGTGGAGGGGCTGGCCGAGGTGCGGCGCCGCCTGGAAGAGGGCACCTTCCGCCTGGACCCCGCCCTGGAGGACGTCCACATGAACGTGGAGCACCTGCTGGGCCGGGTGGTGGGTCCGGTGGCGGGCAAGCTTCACACGGGACGCAGCCGCAACGACCAGGTGGCCACGGACATGCACCTTTACATGAAGGAAGCCCTGGACCGGCTGGAGGCGGCGGTGCGGGAGCTGCAGCAGGCGCTGGTGGAGAAGGCCGAGGCGCACCTGGACGTGATCATGCCCGGCTACACCCACCTGCAGCGGGCCCAGCCGGTGCTCTTCAGCCACCACCTCCTGGCCTATTTCTGGATGCTGGAACGGGACGCGGGCCGGCTGGCCGATGCCCGTCGGCGGGCGGACTGGTGCCCCCTGGGGGCGGCCGCCCTGGCGGGCACGGGCTTTCCCCTCGACCGGGAGCAGGTAGCCCGGGAGCTGGGGTTCGGCCGGATCTACCCCAACAGCATCGACGCCGTCAGCGACCGCGACTACCTGCTGGAGTTCCTGGCGGCGGCCAGCATCCTGATGATGCACCTCTCCCGGCTGTGCGAGGAGTTGGTGCTGTGGTCGTCGGAGGAGTTCGGCTTCATCGAGCTGGACGACGCCTACTGCACGGGCTCCAGCATCATGCCCCAGAAGAAGAACCCCGACGTGGCCGAGCTGATCCGCGGCAAGACCGGCCGGGTCTACGGCGCCCTGGTGGGCCTGCTGACGGTGCTCAAGGGCCTGCCCCTGAGCTACAACCGGGACCTGCAGGAAGACAAGGCCGGCGTCTTCGCTGCCCTGGATACCGTGGAGGCCGCCCTGCCCCTCTGCGCCGGGATGATCCGCACCATGAGGGTGAGGGCAGACCGCATGGCAGCCGCCCTGGAGCGCGACTTCTCCGCCGCCACCGACCTGGCGGACCACCTGGTCGAACGCGGCGTCCCCTTCCGCGAGGCCCACCGCATCGTGGGCGAGCTGGTCCTGCACTGCATCCGGGCCGGCCGCCGGCTGCAGGACCTGACCCTGGACGACCTGCGGGCCCACAGCCCCCTGTTCGGCCCCGAGGCCCCGGGGCGGCTTTCGCCGCGGGCGGTGGTGGAAGCCCGGAAGCTGTACGGCGGCACGGCCCGCCAGGCGGTGGAGCGGCAGCTGGCGGAAGCCCGGGCCATCCTGGCCGCTGCGGCAGAGCAGGCGGCACGGGACGGGTTCACAGGACCGGCGAGTCCAGGACAGGGCCTGGCCGGTGGAGGCGGCGCGGGAGAAGGGGGCCCGGGCGCGGTTGCAGGCGGGGAGGTCTCCCCGGCCCCGTGACGTCGGCCCGATGCCCCTCTATGATGGGGGCACTGGCATTGCGGGGCGCCGGCGGGGCGGCGCGGGCCGCTCCTCCGTGGGGACCGGTCCGGAAGGTCCCACCCGGCGCCGGACCGGGGTGGGCCCATGGAATGGTGGCGGCGTGATCGCCGGCCTCCCCTCCCGTCGGTGGGGGGCGACCCGGCATCGGTGTACGTGGCGTATCGCTTCGGCATGGCCTTCCTTCTCACCACGGCCCACACCGTGGCCGCCCTCTATCGCATCCAGCAGGCCGGTCTGGGGCCCCTGGAACTGGCACTGGTGGGCACCGTCCTGGAGATCACCGTCACCCTCTGCGAGGTGCCCACGGGCGTGGTCGCCGACCTCTACGGGCGCCGAGCCTCGGTCCTCCTGGGCCTGGCCACCATCGGGGCCGGCCTGCTGGTGGAAGGCGCGGTGCCCGCCCTGCCGGCCATCATGCTGGGCCAGGTACTCTGGGGACTGGGCTACACCTTCACGAGCGGCGCCGACGCCGCCTGGATCGCCGACGAGGTGGGGGAGGAACGAGCCCGCTACCTGTACGTGCGCGGTGCCCAGGCCGCCCAGGCGGCCACGCTGCTGGGCATTGGTGCCAGCGTGGCACTGGGCAGCCTGCGGCTGAACCTGCCCCTGCGGGTGGCTGGGGCCGGCATGTGGGTGCTGGCCCTGGTGCTGGCTCTGATGATGTCCGAACGGGGGTACCGGCCCCGGTGGCGACCGGGCGACTCCCTCTGGCAGGGGGTGGGGGGGACCTGGCGGCACGGGTGGCGGGCTGTGCAGGGCCGGCCCGGCCTGCGGCTGCTGCTGGCCATCGGGATCTTCTACGGGCTGGCCAGCGAGGGATTCGACCGTCTCTGGCAACTGCACCTATTGACCCGCTTCCCCCAGCTGGGGGAAGCGGCGGGCGGGGCGGCGGGCCCGGCGGGCACCGGGGCGGTGGTTTGGATCGGCTTGCTGACCGCCGGGGCCATGCTGCTGAGCATGGCTGCTGCGGAGGTCGTCCGCCGGCGGGGGGTGGGCGACCCTGCCAGGGTGGGGCGGATGCTTCTGGCCATCAGCATGCTGCTGGTGCCCAGTGTGGCCGGCTTCGGCCTGGCCGGGTCCCTGGCCGCGGCCACCGGCTTTTACTGGCTCACCGCCCTGCTGCGCGAAACCTACGATCCCCTGCAGGTGGCCTGGGTCAACCAGGGCCTCGATCCCCGGGCCCGGGCCACCGTGCTGTCGATGGTGGAGCAGTTTCACTCCTTCGGCGAGATCATCGGCGGTCCCGTCCTGGGCGGCATCGCGGCAGCCATCGCCGTGGAAGCCGGCCTGGTGGCCAGCGCCGCCTTCCTGTTGCCGGTGGTGGGGATGTACGCGGTGCTGGTGCGGCGGATGGCCGGGGCGGGGTCCCGGCCGGGGGCGGTGGCGGCCCCAGCGGCCCCCCCGGCCGGCACCACCGCGGCCGCTGGAGGGGCCGGAGAGAAGGCGACCGTGCCGCCGGGGACGGCGGATTGGTCTTGAGGCGGGCCGGCGGCGGGATGCCCCTAGGCACCCTCCGGCTCGGGGCCGTAGTCCCAGGCGATGCCGCGTTCTTCCAGAAGGCGGCGCACCTGGTCGACGGGCAGGGCCGGTACCCGGTGGCCGTCGCGTCCCGTGACCGGCCGGGCCGCCACCAGGGCCCGGATCACCGCCTCCTCCGTGACGGCGGCGGCGGCCTCAAAGAAGGGGTTGAGGTAAGCGCCCTCGTCGGGCAGGTAGGGCGGGTAGCCGCGGGCCGTACTGAATGCCAGCACGAAATCGCCGCTGCCGTGCCAGTAGACGGTGCCCGTCCGGGCCAGGCCCGCGGCGGCCCGCCGGGCGATGCGGCCCAGCTGGCGCGAGCTCAAGGGGGCGTCGGTGGCCAGGATCACCACCACCGAGCCCCCCTCGCCGGCCCCAGGCCCGGGTTGCCCGGCGGGCTCCGGCCCCGGGTCGAGCCGGGCAGGGGCCGGCCGGGAAGCCTGGCCGCCCGGCCGGGGCCGGGCGGCCGGTTCGTCGGGGCCGGCCAGCAGCCGGCCCACGGGGACCCCGGCGATGGTGAGATCGCGCCGGCGGCCGAAGTTGGCCAGCACCAGGCCGCCCAGGGTGACCGTCACCTCGCCGGCACCGGGCAAGGCGGCCCGCCACCTCCGGGAGGCGCCGCCGATTCCCCCCTTGAAGCCGTAACAGACCACGCCCGTCCCCGCGCCCACGCTGCCCTCCGCCACCGGGCCGCCGGCGGCCCCCGCCAGCGCCGCCGCCACCTCCGCCGGACCCACATGACGGCCGCGGATGTCGTTCAGCCAGCCGTCATTGCACTCGCCCGCCACCACGTTGACCGTGGGGGCCGTGATGCCGATGTCAGGGTGGGCGGCCAGGATGTGATCCAGCAGGGCGTCGGCGGCCCGCCAGATCGAAAGGGTGCTGGTCAGGAGAATGGGTGTCTCGAGCCGGCCCAGCTCGGTGACCTGGGCCAGGCCCAGGGCCTTGCCGAAGCCGTTGATCACGTGGGCGGCGGCCGTGAACTTGCCGTCGTAGATGGAGCGCAGGTCGCCGGGCGGCAGGATCACGGTGACGCCCGTTCGCACCGGCCCCTGGCCCGCCCGCAAGGGGCCCTCGCCGCGGATCACCGTGGCGTGGCCCACCCGGACGCCGGCCACGTCGGTGATGGCGTTGAACGGGCCGCGCTGCATGGCCCCGGGCGTCATGCGCCTTCCCTCCGGCTCTCGCCCGGCGCGGCCGGGGCGGGGGCTGCCGGCAGGTACCCGCCGTCCACCAGCTCCCGGGCCCGGCGGAAGACGGCATCGAACATGGCTTCCGTCAACCGGCCGGTCTGGGTGTTCTGGCGGCTGGGGTGATAACTGGCCAGCAGCACGGGCAGGGGGAGCGGGGGACGCTCCCCAGGGGTCGCCGGGTCCCCCGGGTCCCCCGAGTCTTCCGCGGTGGGGACCCGGGAAGGCGCCGGCCAGCGGTACTCGCCCCCGTGGCGGAAGCGGGGACGAACCGGCCGGGGCCGGTTCGTCCCGGCCAGGGCACCGGCTCCGGGCGGAACCTCCACAGGCCAGCCCAGGCCCCGATCCCGGACCTGCCGCAGCACGGCATCGAAGGCGATCTGCCCCAGGCACACGATGACCCGGACCCCGGGCCAGAGGACGTCCAGCTCCCGGCGGAGGAAGGCGCTGCAGGCGGCCAGCTCCTCCCGGGAAGGCTTGTTGTCCGGGGGAGCGCAGCGGCAGGCCGCGGTGATATAGGCGCCGTGGAGCCGCAGGCCGTCGTCCCGGTGGGTGGCCGTGGGCTGGCTGGCGAAGCCGGCCCGGTACAGGGCGCGGTAGAGCCAGTCGCCCGAGGAATCGCCGGTGAACATGCGGCCGGTGCGGTTGGCGCCGTGGGCGGCCGGGGCGAGGCCCACCACCAGCAGCCGGGCCTGGGGGTCGCCGAAGCCGGGCACAGGCCGGCCCCAGTAGTCCCAGTCCCGGTAGGCCCGGCGCCGGGTCCGGGCCACCTGGGCCGTGTAGGCCACCAGGCGGGGGCAGCGCCGGCAAGCGACGATGTCCTGGTGGATGCGGGCGATGGCGGCGGCCGCGTCCCCCGCCGCCGCGACGGGATCGCAGGGGGGCACGGCGGCTGCCGCGGGCACCGTCCCGGGTTGCCGCTGGGAACCGTTCATACCGCCATTGTACCAGCCCGCCCGGCGGCCTTGCCCTTTCCCGCGCTCAAGCGCGAGCCCCGCCGCAGGCGAGGGCGACCCGTGACCGCCCGCCCCCGCCCCCGGCCGCCCGCGCTCCCGCAAGGGGCCGACGCAAGGGGCTGACCGGGGACGAGCGCTCGCCGGGGCGCCCGGGGTCCGGCAGGAGTTGGAACCTGTCCGCCGTATTCCATTGCCTAACGGGGGATGCATCGCGGTTCCAGCCACTCGCCAGCACCCATCGTGCCACTTTTCGCCCTTCCACCGGTCTCCGGTCACGGTGGCCGGCGGTGCCAGGCACGGCAGGGGGCCGGTTCGTCCCCGCACCGGCCCGCCCCAAGCCGGGCGGCACGCACCGGCTACCCCGCGAGCCGCACGTGCCGTGGTACGGCACCCATCCCCCAGCTTCGGTCCCGGTTCCCCGTGCCGGTGCCGGGAGCCGGAATGCCATAGCGGGCGCGGGCCCGTGAAAGGAGGTCGGGCGGCGTCATGGCAGCGACCGGCCAGGAAGCGGCCGGCCAGCGGGTGACGGTCACCGTGACGGTCAACGGCCGCACCTACACGCGGGAGGTGGAACCCCGCACCCTCCTGGTCCACTTCCTGCGGGAGGAACTGGGCCTGACCGGCACCCACGTCGGCTGCGACACGTCGAACTGCGGGGCCTGCACGGTCCACCTCAACGGCCAGGCGGTCAAGTCCTGCACCGTGCTGGCGGTGCAGGCCGACGGCGCCGAGGTGGTGACCATCGAAGGCCTGGCTCGGGACGGCCGGCTCCACCCCGTCCAGGAGGGGTTCTGGGAGCAGCACGGCCTGCAGTGCGGCTTCTGCACGCCGGGCATGATCATGGCCGCGGCGCACCTGCTGGAGGTGAACCCCAACCCCACGGAGGAGGAGATCCGCCAGGGGCTCGAGGGCGTCCTCTGCCGCTGCACGGGCTACCAGAACATCGTCCGGGCGGTGCAGTACGCCGCCCGCCGGTTGCAGGAACAGCGCAGTGCGGCCGCCGACTGATCCCGGCCGCCGGCGAGGGGGGTGAAGATGGTGCCGGTTGCAGGCATTGGCGCGCGGCTCAAGCGCAAGGAAGACCCCCGCTTGATCACGGGCTCGGGCACATATACCGACGACATCAAGCTGCCCGGTATGGTCCACGTGGCCGTGGTGCGCAGCCCCCATGCCCATGCCCGGATCCGGGGGATCCATACCGCCGCGGCCCGCTCGGCACCGGGTGTGGTGGCGGTGCTGACGGGCGAGGAGCTGAAGCAGGGCTTGCAGGCGCCCCTGCCCTGTGCGTGGCTGTACGAGGGGCTGAAGAACCCGCCCCACTGGCCCCTGGCCATCGACGTGGTGCGCCACGTGGGCGAGGGGGTGGCCGTGGTGGTGGCGGAGACCCGGGCGGCGGCCCGGGACGCCGCGGCCCTGGTGGAGGTCGACTATGAGCCGCTGCCGGCCGTGGTCGACCCCGAGAGGGCCATGGATCCGGGCGCCCCCCGGGTCCACGCCGAGTTCGACAGCAACGTGGCCTACACCTGGGAGGCGGCCGGCGGCGACGTGGAGGCCGCGTTCCGGGAAGCCGACGTGGTGATCCGCCAGCGGCACCTGCAGCAGCGGCTGGTGCCCATGGCCCTGGAGCCCCGGGCGGTGGTGGCCGACTGCCACCCGGCCACGGGCGAGCTCACCGTCTGGAGCACCACCCAGATCCCGCACCTGCTCAAGATCAACCTCTGCGGGATCCTGGGCGTCCCCGAGCACCAGATGCGGGTGATCGCCCCGGAGGTCGGGGGCGGCTTCGGGGCTAAGCTCAACGTCTACCCGGAGGAGGTCATCGTCCCCTTCCTGGCCCGCCGGCTGCGGCGCCCCGTGAAGTGGGTGGAGGACCGCCGGGAGAACTTCGTCGCCACCATCCACGGGCGGGAGGGCATCATCGACGTGGAGGTGGCCGCCCGGCGCGACGGCGAGATCCTGGGCATGCGGATCAACTGGATCTGCGACCTGGGGGCCTACAACCAGCTGAACACGCCCTACATCCCCATCCTGGGACTCATCGTCTCGCCCGGACCCTACCGCCACAAGCACCACGCCATCAAGATCACCGGAGTCTTCACCAACAAGACGCCCACCGACGCCTACCGGGGCGCCGGCCGGCCCGAGGCCACCCACTTCCTGGAGCGGACCATCGACCGGCTGGCGGACGAACTCGGCCTGGATCCGGCCGAGGTCCGGCGCAAGAACTTCGTGCGCAAGGACGAGTTCCCGTACACCAACCCGGTGGGCATCACCTACGACTCCGGCGACTACCATGCCGCCCTGGACAAGGCGCTGGAGGCCGTAGGGTACGAGGAGCTCAAGCGGGAACAGGCCGAGCGGCGCCGGCGGGGCGACCGGCTGCAGCTGGGCATCGGGATTTCGAGCTACATCGAGGCCTGCGGCCTGGCGCCGTCGGCGGCCCTGGCGGGAACCTTCTACGGGGGCAACCTGTTCGAGTCGGCCCAGGTGCGGGTCCACCACACCGGCAAGGTGACGGTCTACACGGGCTCGTCGGCCCACGGCCAGGGCCACGAGACCGCCTGGTCCCAGATCGTCGCCAGCGAGCTGGGCATCCCGCCGGAAGACGTGGAGGTGCTCCACGGCGACACGGGCCGCGGGCCCATCGGCCTGGGGACCTACGGCAGCCGCTCGGCGGCGGTGGGCGGCATCGCCCTCTACCACGCCCTGCAGAAGGTGAAGAAGAAGGCCGCCCTGATCGCGGCGCACCAGCTGGAGTGCAGCCCCGAGGACCTGGAGTTCGTGGACGGCGAGTTCCGGGTCAAGGGGGCGCCCCAGCGGGCTCTGAAGTTCACCCAGATCGCCGCCGCCGCCAACCTGGCGTCCCACATCAACTTCCCGCCGGGCCTGGAGCCGGGGCTGGAGGAGACGGCCTTCTGGCAGCCGGAGAACTTCACCTTCCCCTTCGGCACCCACGTGTGCGTGGTGGAGGTGGACACCGAGGACGGCCGCACCCGGATCCTGCGGTACGTCTGCGTGGACGACTGCGGCAACGTGATCAACCCGCTGCTGGCCGAGGGCCAGGTCCACGGCGGCATCGCCCAGGGCATCGCCCAGGCGCTGTTCGAGGAGCTGGTCTACGACGAGAACGGCCAGCCCGTCAACGCCTCGCTGATGGAGTACGCCGTGCCGACGGCGGCGGAGCTCCCGTCCTTCGAGTCGCACTTCACCTGCACGCCGTCGCCGGTCAACCCGCTGGGCGTCAAGGGCATCGGGGAGGCGGGCACCATCGCCGCCACGCCGGCGGTGGTCAACGCCATCGTCGACGCCGTCTCGCACCTGGGCGTGCGGCACATCGACATGCCCTGCAAGCCCGAGCGGGTGTGGCGGGCCATCCAGCAGGCCCAGGAAGCGGCGGCGGCCGCGGAAGGGGGGGAGGGGCGGTGATCCCCAGCGCCTTCGCCTATCACCGGCCGGAAAGCCTGGATGAGGTGTTCCGGCTGCTGGCGCAGTACGGCGACGGGGCCAAGCTTTTGGCGGGCGGGCACAGCCTGCTGCCCGCCATGAAGCTGCGCCTGGCCCAGCCCCAGGTCCTGATCGACCTGGGCCGGGTCCGGGAACTGTCCGGGATCTCGGTGGAACCGGACGGCGCCCTGCGCCTGGGGGCCCTGACGACCCACCACCAGGTGACGACGGACGCCACCATCCGCCGGCATGCGCCCTTGCTGTCCGAAGTGGCCGGGGTGATCGGCGACATGCAGGTGCGTTACCGCGGCACCCTGGGCGGCAGCATCGCCCACGCCGACCCTGCGGCCGACTACCCCGCGGCCCTCTTGGCGCTCGAGGCGGAGATCGAAGTGGCCGGGCCCGGCGGGGGGCGGACGATCCCGGCGGGGGAGTTCTTCTTCGGCCCCTTCATCACCGCCTTGCAGCCGGATGAGGTGGTGACGGCCGTCCGCATTCCGGCGGCTGCCGGCGGGGACCGGGGATGGAGCTGGGGGTACCGCTACCTGAAGATGGCCCGCCGGGCTTCCGACTTTGCCCTGGTGGGCGTCGCCGCCGCCGTGGCCCGGGACGGGGAGGGGGCTGCGGCCGCGGTCCGGGTGGCCCTGAACGGGGTGACGGGGGCGGCCTACCGGGCGTCGGCGGTGGAAGAGCACCTCACGGGCCGGGTCCCCACGGCGGAGCTTCTGGCGGAGGCCGCCCAGCGGGCGGTGGAAGGCGTGGACGTGGACGGGGACGCCCTGACCTCCGCCGAGTACCGGGCCCATCTGGCCCGGGTGTACACCCGCCGGGCGCTGGAAGAAGCCTGGCAGCGGGCCGGCGGGGAGGGGGCCATGGCCGCCGACTGAAGATGGGCGGCCGGGCTTGGCACCGGCCCTTCGGGTGCAGGGGGGTACCGGTCGCCGGCGGTGGCCGGTGGTCGGTGCCGTCCGGGGAGGGCGGAAGGCCGCGGGCCGGGGCATCATGCTCCGGCCCGCGGCCTTGCAGGGGGTTGAGGGGCGGCTCCACCGGTGGCCCGCCTGGATGGCCGATGGTGGCTCGCCCGTCAGTCGATCACCTTGACCTCCAGCTTCATCCCGGGCAGCTTGGCCTTGTTCTGGAACAGGTAGTGGGCGACGATCCTGGCGTCCTCGATCACCACATCGGGTGCGGTCATGGACAGCGGGCTGCTGCCGCGCTGCTCGTCGACCGTCTGCTGGTTGAAGGAGATGGAGCCGGCCTCCTGGTAGGTCATGTCCTGCACCAGCCCGCTGATCTCTACCGGCGACGCAGTGATGGAGACCCGCACCGTCTTGCCGCCCACGTTGAGGTCCTTGTACAGGTGCAGGTTGGTGATCACCAGGTGGTCGATCTTGGCCCGGGCCATGGGCACGCCCGCCGCCTTGTCGGTGTCGTTGGTGACGGGCAACATCTGAAAGCCCGTGCCTTCCAGCCGGTCGAACTCCAGCATGACCCCGCCGATTCCCGCCAGCGGGGCCGCCAGGGCGATGCCCTGGGACATCATGACGAACAGCATGGCGCCCAACACGGCCATGGAGATGCCGAAGGTGACCCAGAAACGGCGCCGGGAGAAGGTCCCGGTGGTCACGGCATACGACATGGGTCTTCCCCTCCCTGATGCCACGTACTGATCCGCTCACCCTGCCGTCCAGGCTTCGTCATGCCGGGGCGGGGGGCCGGGCAGGGACGGCTTCCTCTGCCCGGTGCCTCACGGCCCCTTGCGCAGCAGTCCACCCAGCCCCGCCGAGCCCAGAAGACCTCCTAGCAGGGGCAGCAGGCCGCCCTGGCCGTCGCCGGCTGGGGTTCCTGAACCGGTTCCGCTGGTATGGGCGGTCCCGTCCTGACCCGCTGCCTCCGGGCCGGACGAGCCGGTTCCTCCCAGCAGGCTGGTGACCAGGCGATCCAGGTCAGGCCAGTAGCGGCCGCAATCCCGGGCCAGCTGCAGGGTGACCGGACCCAGCTCCTCCGGTTCCACCAGGCGGTGCTCGACCAGGCCGCCCACCAGTTCCGCCGCCGCCAGGGACGGATCGCCGGCCAGGGGCTGGAGGGCACCGGCCGAGAGGTCCAGGGACTGGGCCACACAGGCCAGGGCCGGGGTCAGGTCGGGAAGCTGGGGCTGCACCGGCAGTGAAAGGGCCGGCTTGGAACCCTGCCGGGTCGGGCCCGAACCCGGCGCCCCTGGCGAGCCGGCCTCTGGGGCCGGTTCCTCCCCAAGGCAACCCGCCACGGCCTGGGGATCCAGGTGGCGCAGGGGCTTAAGGGCCGCCGCCAGATCCCCCTGCCGCAGCGCCTCCAGGTCCAGGAGGGACAGCGGATCCCGGTCCAGCGCCTCTTCCAGGCAGTTCACCAGCTCCCGGGTCTCAGGCGGCAGCGGCACGCCGGGCACATCGGGGACGGGAATCCGCGGCCTGGGCAGCGGCAGGTCCGGAAGGGGCGCCGACGGGATCTCGGGTCCGGGCCGTTGGGGCAAGGGCAGGTTCGGCAAAGGTAGCGGCAGGGCGGATCCTGTCCCCGCTTGTTGCCGCTGCCCATCGCGGCGCAGGTCGTCCGGGTTCCGGTACCTGCCGTGCAGCGCCGCCGCCTGCCGCTCCACCCGCTGGATGCGGTCCCGCTGGGCCAGTTCGGCCGGGTCCGTGACGAAGCGCAGGACCGATCCCGGCAGCACGGCGGTGCCGGTGTGCATCCAGGTGGCCCGCATGCCCATGTCGCGCACGCGCAGGGTGACCTGCCCGCCGCTTTCCAGGAGGTCCAGCACGAACCGGATGGGGTCGGCGGACTGGGCAGCCCCCGGGATGGTGCCGATCAGGGACAGGAGGTCGGTGCGCATGGCGGTGCCGGTCACCCGGGCCACCCCCTGGCTGGTGATCTGCAGGTACAGGGGAGAGCCCTGGCTGAGATCCTGGGTTAGCGCCAGGTTGCGGATCTCCGCCGACTCGAACCGCACGATCACCTCGAAGGGCCCGGCGCCGGGTTCCGTCACGGGCATGACGCTGGCCCCCCGCCCGACCATCTCGTCGGCGGTCACGATGAAGTAGCGATCGGGGACGAGAAGGTCTTCCAGGCTGGCGGGCCCGGGGCTGGCGGCACCGGCAGGTCCCGCGGCCACCAGCGCAAGGATCACCAGCAGGAGCGCCAGGGCGGGGAGGGCCGGCTGCCACCGGCGGCGCCACCGGTACCGGGGAACCCGGCGGCCGGGCGCCGTGCCGGGCGAAAGGCCGCCGGCGGTGCCGGCCGTCGGCGACCGGCCGGGAACGCAGGCGGCGCCGGTACCGCCCGGGGCGCCGGGGTTGGGCGGGACGGCGGGCCGGTGGCCCCGGCCGGCGATGCGGGCGTTGTCCACGCTGTCACCCTCCTTTCTCCCGCAGGATGGCCCGCTTCTGGGGGAAAGGACGGGCGACGGGGCGGGCCGCATCCCGGTGGTGCCCTTGCCCCTCGCCGGTCTCGCCTCGAAGGCCTCCGCGGCGGCCCGGCCGGAGGCAGCGGCCGGGCACCGGGGTGCACGGCCGCCGGCCTGAGATGGGTGCAGCCACCCGGCCGGCCGGTTCGACCGACCGGCCGGTCGGGACGGGTGCCCACCGTTGGGTGCCGAGGGTGGTCGCGGTGGCGGTGGGTGGTTGACGCCGTTCCCCCAGAACGGTTCACTAAGCGGATTCGGTCGGGTGACCGGCCTTATGAGGGTCGGGCGGGCGGCGGTGGTGCCGCCGGGCGGTGGCGGGGTGACCGGAGGGGAGGTGGCCGAGGGCGGGCGGGACAGGGTGGGACCGAACGGTCGGCAGGTGGGGGGCCGACGGGGAGTGGGTGGGGTATGAGGCCGGCGGTGGGCGCCGGGTCCGGCGGGCGATGGGCGCCGGTGCCGCCGGCCCCGATGCAGAGGAGACCGAGCGCCGGTTGCCCCTGCTGCCCTTACCGCATGGGGGATGGGGCCAGGCCGGTGTAGGCGGTCACCGCGGCGGCGACCTGGCGGGCGGCGCCCAGGGCCAGGGACAGGCCCTCCAGCCCCAGCCCGGCCAGGACGAAGAGCCCCTCGGCCCCGCCCAGGGGAGCCACGGGGCCGGCAAAGGGCAGGCCGCCGGGACCCCGCAGGTCGATCAGGGTGCGGGTCCGGTCCAGCTCCGCCTCGCCCGGCAGGTCGAAGCGGGTCACCAGATCGTCCACCAGGGCCACCAGCTGGTCGAAGGAGGGGGGCGCCCAGTCGCCTTCCAGGCGGGCAGCGGCCAGGAGGGCGCGGGGCTCGGGCCCCAGGACGAACTGCCAGATGAGGGAGCGCCGGGTGTACACGGCGGGCTCGGCCCGGCTGCCCTCCGGCAGCCGGAAGGGGATCACCACATCTTTCACCCGGACGAACCGGCTGGCGAACCCGCCGGGCAGGCCGTCCATGGCCAGGCTGTCCGGCCGCGGGCCGGGCGCCAGCACCAGGGCGGCGGCCGGGATGGCTTCGCAGGGGCCGCCGGGCCGCTGGACCCGCACCCCCACCACCCGGCCGCCCCGGAGGACCGGTTCCACCACCCGGGCGCGGGTGAGCAGCTGCAGGCCGCTGCGCCGGGCCAAAAGCAGCATGGCGTCGAGGAACAGGAGGTGGTCCAGGAAGGCGGCGCGATCCGGCCGCCCGTTCAGGGCGGCGAAGGTCAGGCGGATGGGGGAGCGGGGGTGGTGGTGCTGGGCCAGGGCGAAATCCCAGGTGGTGCGGGCCCACCCGTCCAGCAGGGGATGACCCGCCACGGCCTTCAGCACCCCCACGGCCGTGCGGGTTTCGCCCAGACCCGGGAACTCGCCGTCGTCGACCAGGAGCACGGGCCCATGGGGCTGCAGGGCGAAGGCCACGGCCGTGCCGGCGATGCCGCCGCCGGCCACCACCACGGGTGCGCGCCCGCCCGCCGGCCGGCGGTTCGTGTCCGGCTCCTGGGGTGATGGGATCGTCGCTTCCTGGGCAGGGGCCGGTGGCGTCCCCGGCGGGGTCCCAAGAGGGTGGAACGGGGCGTCCTGGTCCGGAGTCCTGGGCAAGGGGAAATGCTCCTTTCTCATGCGGAACCGCCCGGGGAGCCGCCGCCCAGGGGGCCTTCCGGGGCCGCCGTCGCTGCCCCAGGGGCCGCCGCACTCCGCCGGGGCGGGCCCGCGGGCACCGCCGGCGCCTGTTCCAGGGAGGCGAGGAACCGCGCCGCCCAGCCGTGCACGTCCAGGGCGGCCACCCGCTCCTTCAAGGCGGCCCGCCGCGCCTCCCAGGTGCGGCGGCCGCGCCCCTCCGCCAGCGACGCCAGAATGCCGTGCAGGGTCTCGGCCAGCCCGTCGACGTCATAGGGATTGACCCGAAGGGCCTCGGGCAATACCGCCGCCGCCCCGGCCAGGTTCGACAGCACCAGTACCCCATTCTCCGTCACCCAGGCGTACTCCTGGGCCACCAGGTTCATGCCGTCCCGCAGGGGCGTGACCAGGGCGACGTCGGCGGCCAGGTAGAAGGCCACCAGCTCCTGGGGCGGGAAGGCCCGGTAGAGGTAGCGGACGGGAAGCCACCCGTCCTGCATGAAGGCCCCGTTGATCCGGCCCACCTGCTCGTCGACCCGCCGCTTCAGCTGGCGGTAGGACTCCAGGCGCGTCCGGCTGGGCACGGCGATCTGGTACAGGGTGGCCTGGCCCCGCCACTGGGGGTGCTGCTCCAGCAGCCGCTCCCAGGCCGCCAGGCGTTCTGGGATGCCCTTGGTGTAATCCAGCCGGTCGACCCCCACGAGGACGAACCGGCCGCCGGCGGCACGGCGAAGGCGGGCGGCCCGCTCCCGGATGCGGGGCTCGGCGGCCCACCGGCGGAACCGGGCGGTGTCGATGCCGATGGGGTGGGCCTCCACCCGCACGGCCCGCCCCTGCCAGAGCACCCGCTGGCCCCGCACCACGGCACCGGGCAGCAGGCGGCAGGTGGCGAGGAAGTTGTCCACGTACTCGGCGGTGTGAAGGCCGACCAGGTCGGCGCCCAGCACGCCGGCCAGCAGCTCCTCCAGCCAGGGCAAGACCTGCCACACCTCGGGCGGCGGCCAGGGGATGTGCCAGAAGAAGCCGATGCGACCCTGGGGCCGGGCGGCGCGCAGCAGGGCGGGGACCAGCATCAGGTGGTAGTCCTGCACCCAGACGGGGATGTGGGGATCGTCCCACAGGGAGAGCACGGCCTCGGCGAAGCGGCGGTTGGTCGACCGGTAGGCGGTGAGAAAGTCGCGGCGGATCTCCACCCGGTCCAGCAGGTAGTGGGCCAGGGGCCACAGGGTGCGGTTGGCCATGCCGTGGTACGAGCCGGCCACTTCCCGCGGCGGCAGGAAGAGCCGGTGCACGGCGAAGCGGGGTGCCGCGGGAGGATAGTGGAGAAGGGGCAGGGAGCCGGCGTCCTTCTCACCCCAGGCGACCCAGGCCCCGCCCCGCCGCTCCAGGACGGGGAGGAGGGCCGTGGCCAGGCCCCCTACGGCCGGGACCCAGCCGTCGCCCTCCCGCCGGAGGGGCTCGCGGTTCGCCACCACCACCAGGGACACCGCCACCACCTCCTCGGGATTCCGGGCCGGCTGCCCTCTGGGGGGTTCAGCTGCCCCGGGACGCGGGCTCGTCCTGGCCAGCGCCCGGTTCTTGCCGGCCAGGGACGCGGGCCGGGGCGGGCCGCCCTCCCCGGCCGCCTCCTCCCGGCCTGGGATCCCGGCCGCCCCGGGCGGTCCCGCCCCATCGTTCGAGCAACTGCCGGGCGTCCCGGTAGCCGATGTCTTCGGTGACGATTCGGGCCAGCTGTTCCCTCGCCCGGCGCAGATCGCCCAGGTCGCGGTAGGCCAGAGCCATCTGGTAGCGGATCGCCTTCAATGCCTCCGGGTCGCGCCGGAAGCGGGTCGCGGTCCTCAGGGTGGCCACCGCCAGGTCAGGGTGGCCGGCTTCCCGGAAGGCCTGGCCCATGATCGCCACCGCCCATAGATAGAGGGCATCGTCCCGGGGGATGTCCTGCAAGAGGGCCACGGCCTGGTGCAGGGCGTCGCCGGCCCCGGCGCCGGGGCCGGCGGCGGCTCCGGCACCGGGGGACGAACCGGCCGGCCCGCTACCCGTGGCCTCGCGGCCCCGGTGCCCTTCCACCAGGATCAGGGCCTTGAGCAGCCGGGCGGCATGAAACCCGGGGTTCAGGGCCAGAGCGCCGTCCAGCTGGGCCAGGGCTTCGGCATGGCGGCCGGTGCGTGCCAGCAGGTACGCCTGCAACAGGTCGACGCCCGGTGCCGACGGCAGCTCGACCCGCAAGGGCCAGGGCCGGAACTCCACCTCCCAGGCGGTGCGGGTGCGCCCGGCCAGCCGTCCCAGGGTGTCGGGGCAGGCGTCGATGCGCAGCAGGGCGCCGGCGGCCTCGGCCTCCTGCCCGGCCTGCCAGAGGATGAGACCCCAGAGCAGCCACAGGTCCGCCTCCTCGGGATGCCGGGACAGCAGGGGTTCCACCAGCCGCCGGCCCTCTTCCCAGCGCCCGGCCTGGCAGGCTGCGGCGGCCTGCTGCCAGGTGCGCACCAGCTGCCCGTCCTTCCAGGACAAGAACAGCGCGGCCGCCAGGGTGCCCACGGCCAGCGGCCAGAGCCACGGTACGCCGGTGGCCACCAGGAGCAGCACCAGGCCGAGGCAGCCCAGGGCGCCGGTGGCCGGCCCGCCGTCCACCCGGCCGTCGGGGAACGACCGCACGGTCGTGGCGGGAGCAGCCTGCGCCGCCTCCCGGTGGCGGCGGCCCCGGCGCCGGGCGGGGGGAGCCAGGGTCTTGCGGTAATAGATCCCGCCGGTGCCGGCGTGGACGTAAGCTCCTCGGGGGCCGACGCCGATGCGGGCGCCCCGGGTGCCCACCGACACCCCCAGACCGGAGCGGGACAGGTTGAGCCGCACTCCAGGGGCCAGGCGGAAGCTCTTGCGCAGGTACCAGCCCATGACCCAGGCCGTGCTCCTTCCTCATGGGAGCCTCACCGGAGGCTGCTCCCGTTACCCTCAGCCCTTCGCCCCGGGATCCGAGGGCTCCTGGTTCTCCGGCCCGGGCCCCGGCGGCCCCCGGGCCGGTGCCTGCGGGCCCGCCTTGCCGCCGCACCAGCTGGCCCGCCGGCCTGCACCGCCGGGTGGAGCCGGGCCCCGGCCGTCCAACCGCCCGCCCGCCGCGTTGGCTGCCGGGGTTCCGTCGCCCGCCGGTCGGGCGTTGCCCGTTTCAGCCGGTGCGGGGCACCTGCCAGCGCCGGGCCAGTCCCTGGGACAGCCGGTCCATCACGATGGCCAGGGCCACGATGGTGAAGCCCGATTCGAACCCCGCGCCGGGGTCGACCCGCTGGATGGCCCGCATCACGGCCTCGCCCACGCCCCCTGCGCCGACCATGCTGGCGATCACCACCATGGCCAGGGCCATCATGGTGGTCTGGTTGATCCCGGCCATGATGCTGGGCAGGGCCAGGGGCAGCCGGACCTGGGCCAGCAGCTGCCAGCGGGTGGCGCCGAAGGCCCGGGCCGCTTCCTGCACGTCGGCGGGTACCTGCCGGATGCCCAGGTCGACCAGCCGCGCCACGGGCGGCAGGGCGTAGACCACCGTGGCCAGCGTCCCGGGGACCGGTCCCAGGGCTTGAAACAGCATCATCACCGGGATCAGGTACACGAAGCTGGGCATGGTCTGCATGGCGTCCAGGACGGGAATCACCAGGGCGTGGACCCGGCACGACTCGGCCATAGCGATGCCCAGGGGCAGGCCGATGGCCACCGCCAGCGCCACGGCCACGATCACCATGGCCAGGGTCTCGATGGCCGCCTCCCAGTAGCCGAAGGCGCCGATGGCCAGCATCAGGGCCGCCAGGGTGAGGGCGGTCAGGGGCCGCCGGGTGATGGCCCAGCCGGCCAGCAGCACCCCGCCGATCCATACCCACCAGGGCACGGCCAGAAGGCCGGCTTCGATGGTGTTCAGCGAGCGGGTGATGGCCACGGAGATGCCGTGGAAGAACCCGCCACCGCGGTCCACCAGCCAGGCCAGGCCGTGCTGGATCCACGGCGCCACGTGGAATTCCAGCGCTTCAGGGAACAAGGTCCGATCCCCTCCGGCCCGGACCCCAGCCGGCCTTTCCTGCCTCCAGGGTGGGCGAGAGCAGGGTGTCCGCCAGGGGTTCCGCCAGCCCGCCCGCGGCCGGTTCGGCTGCCACGGCCCGGAAGGATTCCCCGGCGGCCCACCGCGGCTCGCCGGCGGCCGCGGGAAGGGTATCCGGCACGGCGGCCCGCAGGGGTCCCGCCGCCAGGGCGGCCGCCTCCCGCACGTCCCGGACGAACCGGCGGACGTAGTCGTCGGCAGGAGCCTGGATGATCTCCCGGGGCCTCCCGACCTGGACGATGCGCCCCGCCCGCATGATGGCCAGCCGGTCGCCCAGGCGCAGGGCTTCCTGCAGGTCGTGGGTGATGAAGACGATGGTCTTGTGCAGCTCCTCCTGCAGGCGCAGCAGCTCGTCCTGCAGCTCCCGCCGGATCAGGGGGTCCAGGCCGCTGAACGGTTCGTCCATCAAAAGCAGGTCGGCGTCCCGGGCCAGGGCGCGGGCGATGCCCACCCGCTGGCGCATGCCGCCCGACAGGGCGGCCGGGTAGCGGCCGGCCCACTTCTCCAGGCCCACCCGGGCCAGGGCCTCCCGGGCCCGCTCCACCTGCACCGGGCGGGGCTCGCCCCGCAGGCGCAGGCCGAAGGCCACGTTCTCCAGCACCGTCCGGTGGGGGAGCAGGCCGTAGTGCTGGAAGACCATGGCCACCCGGGTGCGGCGGAAGGCCGTGAGCTGGCGGGCGTACATGGCGGTGACGTCCTCGCCGTCGAAGAGGATGCGGCCCGCCGTGGGCTCGACCAGGCGGAGCAGGCAGCGGACCAGGGTCGACTTCCCGCTGCCGGAGAGACCCATCACCACGAAGATCTCGCCGCGCCGGACGCGAAAGCTGGCTTCCCGCACGGCCACCACCGCGCCCCGCGCCTCCGCCCGGGCCACGGCCTCGGGATCATGGACATCGATGTCCTTGTCCCGGCGGGCGAAGATCTTCCAGAGGTCCTGGACGGCCAGCAGCACGGGGCTCGGGGTGGCGGCTTCATCCCGGCCCGGGCGGCCGCGGCCCCGATGGCCGGTGGTGGCGTCGGGGCGGGCCGGTCCGGGCCCCCGGCCTCCCAACCCGGCATCGGAGCGGGAAGACCCCGGTTCGCGGTTACCGGACCCGCCGCCCGGGCGGGATGGGGCCGGCCCCCGGCCGCCGGGCCCGCCGCCCGCCCGGCCCGTTCCTCCGGTCGGAGATGCCGTCACGTCAGTTCACCTCCTCCAGGGCCTGCTTCACCCGCTGGTGCACCTCCGCGGGCACCCACTGTTCCCAGTCGTGATAGGTCTTGAGGAACCAGTGGGCCGCGCCGGCGGGGTCGCCGCCCTGTTCTTCCATGTAGGCCAGGGCCGCCGCCGTCTGGTCCAGGGTGGTCTCGTACTTCTTGAGGAACTCGACGACGTCCGGCGCCATGTCCTGCAGGCGGCTGTTGGCCGCCACCAGGACCTGGCTGGGCGGGTAGGCACAGGCCTTGCCGGAGTTCCAGCACTCCTCACTGTAGGCCGGTTCTTCCAGCCGGATCAGCTCGTACTTGCCGGTGATCCAGGTGGGCTCCCAGTAGTAGCCCACCCACGGCTTGCCCTGCCGGTAGGCGGTGGTGATGGACGTGTTGAGACCCGCTTCCGAACCGGGGTTGAAGGCGGTGAAGTGGTCGTCCAGGCCGTAGGCCTTGAGCTTCTGGGCGTTGATGTCCGAGCAGACCCAGCCCGTCGGGCAGTTGTAGAACCGGCCCTTGCCGGGCTCGGAGGGATCCTCGAAGAGCTGCCAGTAGCGCTCCAGGTCCTGTACCGAGCGCAGATCCGGCGCCATGGGCTCGATGCCGCGCTCGGGGTCGCCCTTGATGACATACGCGGGCACGTACCAGCCCTGGGGGGACTCGGGGTAGTTCTGGCCCAGGTCCAGCACCTTGCCCGAATCCAGGGCCTTCTGCCAGGCTTCGCGGATGTTGTCCGGCCACATCTCCATGGTGATGTGGACGCTGCCGTCCTGCAGGCCCTGGAGGATCGGGATGGTGTCGCCAAACTTGTAGTCCACGGGGTAGCCGTAGCCGTGCTCGATGATGAAGCCCGCGATGCGGTTGTGCACCTGCACGCTGTCCCAGCTGAAGTCGCCGAAGACCAGGGTGGGTTTGTCGCCGGCAGCGGCACCCCCGCCGTTGCCGTCCCCGGCGGCCGGTGGGGCGTCACCGGTGTTGCCGCTGCCGCGGGCGCCGTTGCCGCACGCTGCAGTGAAGAGAAACAGGACCAGGGTCAACAGGGACAGGGCCCACGTTCGGACCCGCGGGGCGCGCCGGCGGCCGTCCGCCGCCCGCCATGCCGCGGTGTTCACGCAACGACCTCCCTCCGCGGCAGGCCGCGGGGACGCGGGGGAAGGAACACGACGGGTGCTTCCGGGGTGGTGGAACCCCGCCGCAAGGGGGAAAGAGCAGGCAGGATGTGGCGTACATGCCAACGCCCGCGTGCCTACGGGGTTAGCTGGCGGGCTCGGGCCGGGCTGCCCTATCCCGGAGTCGCCGCGGTGGCCCGCGCGGTGGACCCTACCGCCCGCCGCCTGGCGCCGTTCAGCGGGCGCCGTGCCGCTTGGGCAGGGGTTCCAACGCTGGCCGGGCCGCGGCGGCCGGGAATTCGCCCCAAAGACGGTTCCCCCGCGCCCCCGGAGGGGGCTTCGGCCTGCCAGATTGGATTTGTGTTGCCAATATTATAAGAATGCTGCGGTCTTGTGCAAGGTCAAAAATGTCATTCAAAGCGGAGGCGGACAGGCCCGGCGGAGGCAGGGGCACAATCAAACGCGGCGGCGGGGGCGGGAGCAAGCTCGCCGGGGGCGATCTGTTCGGCGCCGCCTGGCAGGAACTGGCTCGGCCGCCCCGAATTGTTCTTGCACCTCTTGTACGTCTTGAGGTGGACGATCCCCGCATCGTCCCCCAGCCCAGCGCGGCCGGGCGGGCGGGTCGGGCCCCATACCGTCCCCGGGAGGGATGTGCATGGAGCGGTGGAGGCGTTACGTGCCCGCGTTGCTGGCAGGGCTCCTGATCCTGGCCCTGGCCGGCAACGTGGCGGCAGGGGTCGCGGCGGATCCCCGTCACGACTTCACGGAGGAGGGCGGGCAGCCGGCGGTTGGCGGCACGGGGTACGCCATCGTGGAGCTGGTCGACCCGCCGGCCGCTTCGTATACGGGCGGCATCGGCAAGCTGAAGGCCACCAAGCCTGCCCCGGGCAAGAAGCTGGACGCCAACAGCCGGGATGTGCAGGCGTATGTGCAATACCTGCGCGACCGGCACGAGCAGATCAAGGCGGCGATGCGGTCGGCCGCCCCCAAGGCCCGGGTGGTGCGGGAGTTCTTCCTGACGGGCAACGCCCTGGTGGTGGAGTTGAACGGCCACAATCCGGGCCAGCTGGCGGGGATCCGGGGCGTCAAGCGGGTGAGCGAGAGCTGGCTCTACCGGCCCGCCATGAACGTCAGCGCCGGGTTGACCGGGGCCGGTGCCCTCTGGACCAAGCTGGGCGACGGCCAGATGGACCAGGGCCGGGCCCGCGCGGGCGAGGGCATCAAGGTGGGGGTCATCGATTCGGGGATCGACCGGACCCACCCCTTCTTCCGGTGCAAGGACTACGACGGCGACGGGGACGTGGACGAGCAGGACATCCCGTCGAAGGTGTACGCCAGCGGCGTCGCGGGCGATCCCTCCCAGGTGCTGGTGAGCGACCACGGCACCCACGTGGCCGGGACCATCGCCGGCTGCGTGACGACCCTGCAGCAGGGGCCGGTTCGGGACACCTTGAGCGGCATCGCACCGGCGGCCCGGCTGTACGACTACAACGTGTTCCCCGGCTTCGGCGCCGGCTGGGTGGCCTACGGGGGCTCGGCCTTCAGCCACGACATCGCCGCCGCCCTGGAAGATGCGGTGCGGGACGGCATGGACGTGGTCAACATGAGCCTGGGCGGCGGGGTCCAGGGGCCCCACGACTACCTGGCCGAGGCGGTCAACGCGGCCGTGGACGCCGGCGTGGTGGTGGTGGTGGCGGCCGGCAACTCGGGGCCGGGCGACATGACGGTGGAATCGCCGGGCAGCGCCGCGCGGGCCATCACCGTGGGGGCGACCACCAACGCCCATTACATCGGCATCCCGGTCAGCGCCGGGGGGCGTGACTTCGGCGCCGCCACGGGCGACTTCTCACCCTTCGGCAGGGTGACCTCGCCCTACGCACTGGCCCGGGACGGCTCGGCACGGCCCGAGGAAGCCTGCTACCCGCTGGTGAACGGGGCGGAGGTGCGGGGCAAGATCGCCCTCGTGAAGCGCGGCAGCTGCACCTTCACCACCAAGGTGCGCAATGCCGAAGCCGCCGGTGCCACGGGGGTGCTGATCATCAACAACGTGGCGGGTGATCCCGTCGCCCCGGGGAGCGACGGGACGGCGCCGGCACCCACCATCCCTGCCGCCATGGTGTCCATGGCCGACGGCCAGTTCCTGATCGACCTGCTGGCTGCCGATCCCCAGGCCACGGTGACCATCGACGGGACGGTGGAGACGGAGATCCGCACCGGCTCTGGCGACATCCTGGCTGGGTTCTCGTCCCGTGGTCCCACGCCCTACACGTACCTGATCAAGCCCGATGTCACGGCGCCGGGGGTCAACATCTACTCGTCGGTCTTCGACGGCCAGTGGGCCATGTTCCAGGGGACCAGCATGGCCACGCCCCATGTGGCGGGTGCGGCCGCCCTGCTGCTCCAGCTGCACCCCGGCTGGTCGCCCGCCGACGTCAAGTCGGCCCTGGTCAACACGGCGGCCCGCGTGGTCAAGGACCCGGTGAAGGCCATGTATGATCCCGGCGTGCTGGCCCGCGGGGGCGGGCGGATCGACCTGACCCGGCATGCCACTCCGCTCACCCTGGACCCGGTCAGCGTGAGCTTCGGCTACTTCAACGGCAACGCACCGGTCAGAGGCCGCCAGGACATCACCCTGCACAACGTCAGCAGCTCCACCCAGACCTGCACGGTCACGGTGGTTCGGGATGCGGCCGACCCGGCCGTCACCGTGTCGGCGGAGCAGGTCACCCTGGCGGCGGGCGCCACCGCGACCCTGACGGTGAGCATGGAGGGTGGCCGCAGCGACCGGCTGCCCAGTGGCGACTATGACGGCGAGCTGGTCCTGGACTGCGGCGGCAAGGTGATGCGGGCACCCTGGTGGCTGCGGGTGAACCGTGAGGCCAAGCCGTAAGGACCGGGACCCCCGCCGGGGCCGTGAAGGCGGCGGACCCGCACTCGGGACGGGGGCGGCACTCCGAGGTCCCCGGGTGGCCGCCGCGAAGGCCTGAGGCTGAGGAGCAAGGAGGCGCCCAATGGGCGCCTCCTTGCTTTCCTGGGTGGCCGGCACGGGGCTTTGCTGGGTGGCCGCCACGGGCCGGCCGGTTCTTCCGTCGTGGGGGGCCGCCAGCACTGGGTTGTGGGGTCCCGGCCGGTTCCTGCCGGGAGAGGTGAGATCAGGGTCCGAGGCCGGGGCCAGGGACGGGCCTTCAGGAATCGCCCTGGGCGCTGGCCGGCTCCCCGCCCTTCCGGCCGGCGGGGCCGGGCCAGTAGACCCAGAAGGTCTCTTCGGTGAAGAGCCGGGCGAAGCGCCGGGCCATCTCCGGGTCCTGTTCCATGCGCTCCTCCCAGCCGTAGGTCTGGGAGCGGTGGGCCCGGAAGGCCGCCTCCTTCTGGGGCCGGACCGCCTCCACCGGGACGGTGACCAGGGGCAGGCCGGGGTCGGCATCGCGCACCGGGCCGCGCACGCACAGCAGGCGCGGCCGTTGGGCCGGGGGGATGCCCATGACGGCCTCCACGGTGGCGGCGCCGGTGGCGTTGTGGTCGGGGTGCCCGCCCAGCTTCGGGTGGAAGGTGATGACGGTGGTCGCGCCCGTTTCCTCGAGAATCCCCCGAATCCGGGCGGCCAGCCGGCTGCGGTCCTGAAACTCCACGGTCTTGTCCCAGACCCCCAGGACCCGGACGTCGCCGACGCCCACGGCGGCCATGGCCTGCCGCAGTTCGCCGATGCGCAGGGGCCCCAGCCCTTCCCGCGTGGCCAGGGGCGGCTGGCCGACCCGGCGGCCCATCTGCCCGGCGGTGACCGAGACCATGGTCACGGGGATGCGCTGCCGCACGGCCAGGGCCATGGTGCCCGCGGCACCGAAGGACTCGTCGTCAGGATGGGCCAGGACCACCACCAGATGCCGGTCCCAGGGGGCCGGGACCGGTGCGGGCACCGGTTCGGCCGGCGGGCCGGCGGCGATGGTGGCACCGCCATCCCTTGCAGACGGTGCCTCCGGTGCGCTCCGGCCCGCAGGGACGGTGCGGCCCGCCGGCACCCCCTCCGGGGCGGTAGGGGAAGCCGGTTCCACCCCCCCTTCACCGGCGGGGACGGCATCCCCGGGGGTGGCCAGGGGGAACGGGCTCCGGCTCAGTTCCAGGACCACCGTCAGCCGTCCCTCGTCGTCGTGCCCCTCCAGGATCAGCCGCCCCGGTTCTTCCTGCCAGTGGGTCAGCCCCTCGGCGTAGACCCACCCGCCGGCCACCCGCAGCCCGGCCCGGAAGGGGCCGGCACCGCGCAGGGCGGCGTCCTCCAACTGGACCTGCACGTTTCGGGCGAAGGCGCCGAATCCGCCCCGGGTGTAGGCCCCGTGGGTCGTCTCCAGGTGCAGGTAGACCGGTGCTCCCACAAAAGCTTGCAAAGCCCGCTGGACGCGGGCCGGTTCGATGGCCTCCATCGCTGCGCCTCCTGGCGTGGTGTGCGCTGGTGTGCGGCCGGCGAGCGTGCACCACCGGCCGGCTTGCGAACCCGTTGCAAACCGCCAAGACATGAATGCAGTCTAATGCAGTTTAACCCTTCGCCAGCAGGCGCGCCTCTCCCTGCGCAGCGGGGCCGGGCACCACGTCCACCGGGGCGCGGCGGCCCACGGCCACCACGGCCGCCACCGCCAGGGCCGCCAGCACCGTGATGCCGCCCACCGGCTCACCCAGGCCCACCCTGGCGGCCAGCAGGGTCAGGAAGGGCTGCAGCAGCTGGAGCTGGCTGGTGCGGGCCACGCCGGCCAGGGCCATGGCCCGGTACCACAGGACGAACCCGGCCAGCTGGGTCACCCCGGTGATGTACATCCACGCCAGCCAGGCGAGGACCGCCTTGTCCCAGGGCACCGGTGCGGGGGAGGGGAGGACCCCGCCGGCGGCTGCAGCCGGACCTGCCGGCGGTCCTGCCGCCGGTCCTGGTACCGGTCCTGCTGGCGGTCCGGCCACCGGCCCTGCGGCGCCGGCGGCGCCGGGGAGGGCGGTCATGACGGCCGTGGCGGCCAGGGTGACGGGCAGGGCCACCCACAACCCCCAGGCGATGGGGAGGAACCCGCCGTGGCGGCGGGCCAGGCGGCCGCCTGCGGCGTGGCCGGCGGCCGCCGCCACGATGGCCGCCAGCATCCAAAGGTCGGCCGGCCGGGGCTTGCCGGCGCCCATGTAGACCGCAAATCCCGTGACCACTCCACTGCCCGCCAGTGCGGCCATCCAGAAGCGGCCCGACGGGCGCTCCCCGGCCCGCCACGTGGCGAAGCCCGAGGTTAGCAGGGGGAGCAGGCCCAGGAGCACGGCGCCGTGGGCGGACGGAAGGCGGGTCAGGGCCAGGGTAGAAAACCATGGAAATACGGTGACGGTGCCGAAGGCCACCAGCAGCACCCCCGGCCAGTCGTCCCGGGGCGGCCACACCGGCCCCCAGGGTTTGCGGCCGCCGGGGCATTGCCGGGCCGTCCCAGGATTCGGGGTGTTCCGGGCCTTCCGCCGGTGGCCGGGACTCCGGCCCGTCAGGATCCCGGCCGCCAGGGCGGCCAGCACCGCGGCGCCCGCGGCCCGGCCGGGTCCCACCAGCCCCGGCGGCAGGACCTCGAGGGCCAGCCGGGTGGCGGGCAGCGTCAGGCTGAAAAGGGCGACGGCCAGAAGGCCGAGGGTTGCTCCGAGCAGGCCCTGGCGCGAGTCCGGCTGCCGGGGCGGGTGGCCGGTCGTGGGGGCGGGAGTCGAGGCCGCGGGCACGGGATCTTCACCCTTCGGGCGGCCGGGGTGCCGGCCGCTACCGCACCATACGCCGGGGCGGCCCGGATGGTGCGGCCACGCTTGCCGGGGCGGCGGGGCCGCCCGAGGCGGGTGCGGCCTGCCTTCCCGGTCCGGGCGGCATGGCGCCCCTTAGCCAAGCGCCCGCAGGTCCCGGACCACGCCGTCCAGGGTCCGGGCAGTGGCGGGGTCGAGCGCCGCCAGGGCCTGCGCCTCCACGTCCATGGCGCTGAGATAGAGCCGGGCCTGCAACGCCTGCCGGGCCCGGCTGCGGGCCGCGCGGGCCAGGGTCAGGGCCCGCCGGTACCGGCCGGCCGCCAGTTCCAGGGAAGCCAGGTCCGTCAGGGCGCTGGCGATCCCGTCGGCCCGCCCCGCCCGCCGGTAGGCCCGCAGGCAGTCGAGCAGCCGCCGGCGGCCTGCCCGGAAGGCCCCTTGCCGGATCTGCACCAGGGCCAGGTCGTGGTGGGCCAGGAGGAGCCGTTCGGGGTCCCGTCCTCGGTACAGGCGGATGGCCCGCTCCAGGTGGTAGGCCGCCAGGTCCAGCCGGCCCAGGGCACAGCAGCAGCAGCCGAGACCGTGATGGCAAGCCGCCACCAGGCTGCGCGGCAGGCCCCGTACCGGTACCGGCACCGGAAGCGCCACCGGCGGCGGGGCGGTCCGTGCAAGAGGGCCGGCCGGTCCGGTCCAGTCCCGCGGCGCGGCGGGCTCCGCGGCACACCCGGCGGGAGCCGCGGTTGCGCCCGCCGGCCCGGTTCCTCCGGCACCGGCCGGCCCCCCGGGCAGGCCCACGGCATAGGCAGCGGCGGCCTCCTCGTACGCCCCCTGGCGGAACAGGGTGCTGCCGAGGGCCACGTGGGCGCGGACCCGGTCGGCCGGGCGGCTGGCCGCCGCCGCGGCCAGCCGGAAGGCCTCCGCGGCCACGGCCAGTTCCTCCCGCTGGAAGGCCAGCTTGCCCCGGGTGTAGTGGAGACGGAAGGCCGTCCCGGGCGGGCAGCGGTCCAGGGGGACGCGGGGCAGCAGCTGGAGGGCGGCAAACAGGTGCTGGCCGGCGTCGTCCGGCCGGTTCCCGGAGGCCAGGGCGTAGGCCAGCTCCACGTGCACCGCCAGAAGGAGTGGCGAGTCGTCCTCGTGCTGGAGCAGTTCGAGGGCCAGGCGATAGGACTCCACGGCCTCGGCGTACCGCCGGCGGCCGGCATACCGGCGGGCCCGCCGGACGTAGTCATGGATCACCCGGCTGCGGGTGAAGGCGTCTTCATCACCCAGGAAGTAGGCCACGGGTTTGCCGAGGCGGCCGGCCAGAAGCTGCAGGGTCGGCAGCGGCGGCACCACCTCGTTGGCCTCGATGCGGCTGATGTACGAGCGGTCGAAGAGTCCGGCGGCCAGCTGTTCCTGGGTCATGCCCAGCTCGCGGCGCCGGGCACGGATACGGTCGCCGATCATGGGCGGCCCTCCCTTCGCGATGCGGCGGCGGCCGGATCGCACCGTGCAGCCCGTGGCGTTCACGCCCGTGAGGGGCCGGCACGCCGTGGACAGGCGGCCCTGCCTCATCATGGACATCGATACTCCCGCTGTGGCGGAGGGTGAGGACATGATCAGGGTTCGGTGGCTGGCGGCGACAACCCTGTTGACATGTCTGACATGGTGGGCGGTGGCCGGAGCCGGCTTGGCGGGCCGGGCGGTCGCTCCAGGTGCCGGGTGGGGCGGCCCGGAGGGACCTGGGGCCGGGCGCGGGCACCGATCCCCCGGTGCGGAACTGCGGGCCGACCTCATGGGGCCCGGCATCCCTGACATGTGGCGGCTGGCCGACCTGATGGGACCCGGGGTTCCGGACATGTGGAGCTAGGTCTGCCCACCCCAAGGCCCCCCTGAGCGGCGGCGGTGCGCTGGCACCGCCGCCGCGGCTTTTAGGCGGGCTCCGGCGCGCATCCTAACGGCAGGCAGGAAAACGGAGGGATGCGCCATGGCCGGTGAAAGGTTGAACGGGCATAGCCGGCCGGGCGGTGCCGGTCGGGCGGGAGCCGAACCCGGCCGCGCGGCGGCCGGCACCCGCGGCACCGGCAAGGCCGAGGGGGAGGAGGAGCCCGCCGGGGTCCCGGACGGCGGTGAGCGCGAAGGGGTGGCATCGGGGGGAGGCGGTGCCGGCGGCGCCGTGTGGAATGCGGTGCAGGCGCCGCTGCATGAGATCGTCGACCTGGCCCGGGACCTGGAACGGCATCTGGAAGGCGCCCACGGGGCGCGGGCCCACCGGTTGCGCCAGCTGGCGGAGGAAGTGGTGGCAAGGCTCCGTCCCGGCGAGGCGTGGGATCCGGCAGGGAGAACAGCGGGCGGGAACCGCCGGCCGGAGAAGGCCCAGAGCCGCGCGGGATCCGGCGTTGCACACAGGGGCTTCGGGGCTGCGGGCCTGCCCGGCGGGACCAGGCCGGTTCGGGGCCGGCGCCGGGCGGGGCCGGCGCGGGGCCGGAGCCGGCGCGGGGCCGGAGCCGGGCGGGGCAGGGGCGGTTCAGGGCCGGGGCGGCTCGGGACTGGTGCGGGCGCCGTTCGGGACCGGGGCCGGGGCGGTTCCCCGCCGGCCCGTTGCCTCAGGTCATCCTGCCTTCTGGCAGCGGCTGCAGTAGCCGTACACCTCGAAGGCGTGCCCGAGCACGCGGAAACCGGGGTCCTGGGACGGCACGGCCTGCAGGGTCGCCGTCGGGCACCACTCCACACAGAAGGAGCGGCCGCAGGCCACGCAGACGAAATGGTGGTGGTGGCGGTCGTCCCCCTGGTACTCGAAGCGGGTGCCGTCCCGCCCCTGCAGGTTGACGGGGCTGATCAAGCCGCAGCGGGTCAGCACGGTCAGGTTGCGGTAGACGGTGTCCACGCTCACCCGGGGGTGGCGGGCGCGAACGGCGTCGGTCACCTCCCGGGCCGTGACGGGACGACCCGCCCGCATCACCGCTTTGAGGATCTCCATCCGCTGGGGCGTCACCTTCAGCCCCCGCTCCCTGAGCCGCTGTACCGCCCGCTGCAGGTTCACGCCGGTTCCCTGCCTTCGCTACCTAAAATGACATGATGGTCAGGCGGCGATCCGGGCCCCTCCCGCCGGGTTTACGGGGCAACACCGGCGGGTATGCCGCCGGGGCTGGACTCTGTCCCGGGGAAGGTGGCCATGGCCGCGTACTGTCCGGAATATTCAGAATAAGCTGATCCTTTCTCCAATCTAACCTGCTACCTTCGTTGTGTCAAAACCGAGGGACAACGGCCTGAGAACATGGGGCCGTGGGCGCGGGTGGGCCACTGCCGGCCGCCACGGCCGGGGGCTCGCCCGCTCGCGGCGCACCGTGCCGTGCCCGGCAGCAGGACCAACCCTTGACAGGCTGCCCGGCGCCCATCTATTACTAGATAGGAATATTCCGATTCAGCTGCGGGGGGCACCCGTAGCGGAAGGCAGGTCCAGGACATGCCGGATACGGAGCGGTCCGCGACACCATGCAAAGGCCTCGGCGGGACGAACCCGGGGGCGGGGGCCGGGCGGGGTGCTTCCGCTCGCGGTGCTGCCGCCCGGACCGGTTCGTCCGCACCGGCGCCGGCCGGCGAGGCGGCCCCGGTGGTGGTGGAACTCGAGGCGATCCATTTCGCCTACGGTACAGAACCTGTGCTGGAGAACGTGTCGCTGGTGGTGCGGCGGGGCGAGTTTCTCGGCCTGGTGGGACCCAACGGTTCGGGGAAGACCACCCTCTTGCGCATCCTGCTGGGCCTTCAGGCGCCCACCCGGGGGCGGGTGCGCCTCTTCGGCGAGGACATCGCCGCCTTTCGCCAGTGGTGGCGGGTGGGCTACGTCCCCCAGCGCCCGGCGGCCCTGGCCGGGGGCTTCCCCGCCACGGTGGAGGAAGTGGTGGCCACCGGGCTAGCGGCGGGTGGCCGTGGCCGGGCCGGCTCCGGCAGGAGCCCCGCCGGACCGCCACCGCCCCGCTCCCCCCGGGAGGCCCTGGCCCTGGTGGGGATGGAGCACCTGGCCCACCGGCCCATCGGCCGGCTGTCCGGCGGGCAGCAGCAGCGGGTCTTCCTGGCCCGGGCCCTGGTCAGCCGCCCGGAGCTTCTGGTGCTGGACGAACCCCTGGAGGGGGTGGATGCGGCCACCCAGGAGCGGTTCTACGGTCTGGTGCGGCGGCTGCGGGAGCAGGAGGGGCTGACGGCCATCATGGTGTCCCATGACATCGGCGTCGTCAGTACCGAGGTCAGCACCCTGGCCTGCCTCAACCGGCGCCTGTTCTTCCACGGGGCGCCGGAAAGGCTGGAACCCGGTGCCATGGCGGAGCTGTACGGCTTCCCGGTGACCACCGTCGACCACCGCCATTAGGCGGTGGCCCAGCGACGGTGGCCCAGGGTCATGGGCCGGCCGGCGCCGCCGGCCGGCGGGCCGCTGGACATCGGCGGCGGCCGGGGCCCAGCGGCCCGGGCCGGCTGCGACGCCCCTAAATGGCGAGCCGGAGCCTCCACGGCGCTCCGGACCCGCGGGTCGGGGCGCTGCCGGCGCTCCGTGCACAACGAGAGGGCAGTGCCGAATCCAGGAGGAGGTGGCCGGGCTGACCGGCCTGGTGGGGATGGTTCAGAGTCTGGCGGCGATGTTTCAGTACGACTTCATGGTCCGCGCCCTGGCGGCCGGGACCCTGGTGGGCCTGCTGGCGCCGGTGGTCGGGCTCTTCCTTGTGCTGCGGCGCCTCTCGCTGATGGGCGATGCCCTGGCCCACGTGGCCCTGGCGGGGCTGGCCGGGGGGCTCTGGCTGGGGGTGTACCCCACCGGCGCGGCCCTGGGCCTGGCGGCCGCGGCCGGCGCGGCCATGGAGGCCTTGCGCGCCCGGTACCGGCGCCACGGCGAGCTGGCCGTGGCCATCACCCTGTCGACGGCGGTCGCCCTGGCGGCCGTGTTCTTCAGCCTGGGAGGGACGGCGGGCCTGGATCTCTTCGCCTACCTGTTCGGCAGCGTGCTGACCGTCGCCCCGGCGGACGTGACGCTGATCGGCGCCCTGACCGTGGTGGTGCTGGCGGTGGTGGCCGCGCTCTACCGGGACCTGCTGGCCGTCACCCTGGACGAGCAACTGGCGCAGGTGGCGGGCCTGCCCGTGGGCGCGCTGAACGCCCTCTTCACCATGATGGCGGCGGCCGGGGTGGCGGCCAGCATGCGGGTGGTGGGCGTGCTGCTGGTCTCGTCCCTAATGGTCCTGCCCGTGGCGGCCAGCCTGCAGGTGGCCCGGAGCTTTCGCGGGGCGCTGGGGCTCGCCGTGGTCTTCGCCCAGGCCGCCGTCTGGGTGGGGCTCAGCACGGCCTACTGGATGAACCTGCCCCCCGGCGCCACGGTGGTGCTGGCGGCGGTGGTGGTGCTGCTGGGCACCCTGGTGGCCAGGCGGGTCTGGCCCGAGCTGGGGCCGGCGTGAAGCGGCAGGTTGCGGTGGAAGGGAGCTGGCCGAAGGGATGAGGGAATGGTTCGACCGGCGAAGGATGGCCAGGCAAGGCCCGGCCCGCCGGCCCCGTCTTCCGGAATGGGAGGAGCCTGCCCGGAGGCGGCGGCCCGCCGGCTCCGGCGGGATCCCGCCTTCCGATCCGGACCGGCCCTCCGGGGCGGCCCGGCGGCCAGGGGAGGTGCCCGCAGCGAGAGGTGCCCGGCGGGGCCGGGGGCAGCGCCTCCTGCTGGCGGCACTTCTCCTGATCCTGGTGGTGGCGGCGGGCTGTGGAAGGCCGCAGGGGCCGGCCGGGTCCCAGGGCGACGGCGGAGAGGCCGGTGCGGCGGGGGACCGGCTGCCGGTGGCGGTGACGTTCTACCCCCTGGAGTTCATGACCCGGTTCATCGGTGGCGACCGGGTGGCGGTCACGCCCCTGATCCCGGCGGGGGCCGACGCCCACCACTGGGAACCGCGGCCGGCCGACGTCCGGGCCGTGGCGGCGGCGCGGGTCTTCATTTACAACGGGGCGGGGCTTGAGCCCTGGGTGCCCCGCCTGCTGGCGGCCGCCGGCCGGTCCGACCTGGTCCGGGTCGAGGCGACGGCGGGGCTTCCCCTGGTGCCTGCCGGAACGGCCACCGCGGTGCTGGACGGCGGCGTTGCCGAACCCGGTGCGGGCGGGGCCGGTGAGGGCGGCCGCGGCGGGGATGCGGGCGGCGAAACCGCCGGCCATGGCGACCATGGTACCCACGAGGAGGGCCGTGCCGCCCCGGGCGACGACCACGGCGACGCCCATGGCCGGCCGGGGGCTGGGGGCGAGCCGTTGCCCGGCGGCGCACCCGACCCCCACGTCTGGCTGGATCCGGCCCTGGCCGCCCAGCAGGCGCAGGCCATCGCCCGGGGCCTGGCCCAGGCCGATCCTCAGCACCGGGCGGAGTACCTGCGGCGGGGCGAGGAACTGGCCGGCCGCCTGAACGATCTGGCCGCCGGTTACCGCCGGCTGGGTACCTGCCCGCGGCGGGAACTGGTGATCACCCACGCCTTCCTGACCTACCCCGCCCATCGCTACGGCTTGGTGCAGGTGCCCCTCTACGGGCTGTCGGCGGAGAGCGAGCCGGGCCCGCGGCAGCTGGCGGCGGTGGCCGCGTTCATCCGGCAGCGGCGGGTGCCTTACATCCTGGTCGAACCCGGCCGCACCGGCGGGGCGGCTGCAACCCTGGCCAGGGAGACCGGGGCCCAGCTGCTGGAGATTCATCCCCTGGAGGCGCTGACGAGCGCCGACCGCCAGGCGGGCCGCGACTTTCTCGACCTGCTGCAGCAAAACCTGGTGAGCCTGCGGCAGGCGCTGGGGTGTGCCGGCAGCTAGCGCCGCGCCGGCCGCCGCCGCGTGCCTGCCGCCAGCGCCGCACCGGCTGCTGCCGCTGCACCGGAGCCAGCGCGGCAACGGCGGTCGGGACCGCACCACCCAGGGGCGGTCCGAAAGCGGGCAGGGCCGGCAGGGAATATCCTTCGGGTCGCGAAGTACCGTCCAACTCGCGGCGCCGCGCCGGTCCCGGCCGTGGCGGGCAGCAGCCCGGCGGCGGGCCCGAAGGTGTTGCAGGGGAGGCGAGGGCATGTTGAAGGGTGCGCTGGGGTATCTGGTGCTCCTGAGCCTTGCCCACCTGGTGACCGACCTGAACCAGGGCGGCATGCCCGCCCTGCTGCCCCAGGTGAAGGAGAGCTACGGCCTCACCTACGCTCAGCTCGGCGTCGTCATGCTGGTGCTCAACATCACCTCCTCGCTCATCCAGCCGGTCTTCGGATACTGGAGCGACAAGCGGCCCCAGGGGTGGCTGGTGGTGGCGGGACCCCTGCTGGCGGCGCTGGGGTTGGGGCTGGTGGGATACGCCCGCAGCTATGAGGGCGTGCTGCTGGCGGCCATCCTGTGCGGTATCGGCATCGCCCTCTTCCACCCCGAGGGGGCGCGGGCGGCCCGGGGCGTGTCGGGAGGCCAGCGCGCCACGGCCATGTCGATCTTTTCCGTGGGCGGCAACCTGGGGTTTGCCCTGGGGCCTGTGGCGGCTGCGATGGTCGTTGGCCTGTGGGGGCCCGAGGGGCTGGGATGGCTGGTCCTGCCGGCCGTGGTGCTGGCTGCGGCCATGGTGGCCGCCCTGCCCGGGATGAAGCGGCTGGAGCAGGAGGCCGCCCTGCACGAGGCGGCCCGGCGGGCGGCAGCCGCGGCGGGACCCGCCGGCAACCGCCATGGGGCGCCCGCCGGAGATCGGCAGGGCCACCCCCAGCCGCCTCAGGACGGACCATCCGTAGCCGGGGAGACCAACTGGCTGGCCGAACTGCTGCTCATCGGGGTGGTCGGCACCCGCTCGTGGCTGCAGTTCGGCGTCCTCACCCTGATGCCGTTCCTGTACCTGGAAAAGGCGGGGCCGGATGGGGTATCCACCGGCGTTCTGCTTTTCGTCTTTCTCGTCGCGGGGGCGGTGGGGACCCTGGTGGGTGGGCCCCTGGCGGACCGCATCGGCACCCGGAGGGTGCTGCTCGGTTCCATGGCCGTGCTGATCCCGCTGCACTGGGGCCTGGTGCACGGGCCGGCGTGGGCCACCCTGCCGCTGCTGGCGGCCACCGGATTCGCCCTGGTGGCCACCTTCAGCATCACCCTGGTGATGAGCCAGGACTTCATGCCGCGCTACGTGGCGGTGGCCTCGGGGCTCAACACCGGCTTCTCCATCGGCCTCGGTGGCATCGGCGCGGCGGCCCTGGGCGCCCTGGCGGACCGGTGGGGCCTAGAGACGACCCTGTCCGCCATGGTGCTGCTGCCGGTCATCGGACTCTTGCTGACCCTCCTGGTGCCGGTGCCCGAGCGGGACCGGCGGCAGCAGTTGGAGGCTGCGGGCCGGCCGCGGCCGGCGGAGACGTAAGGGCCGGCCGGCATCCGGGGCGCGCGAACCGCCGGGAGCCGGCGGAAGCGGCTGGGAGCGGTGTGACCACGAGCGGCCCGGTCGGGACGGTCCGGCGCGGGGCGTCCGGACCGCCTTGCGCCCCTTCCCGGACGGGATTAGACATGATGGTGACGCCTCGCCGTGGCCGGTGCTGCCGGCCACGGCGTCACTCCTCCCACCGCGTGCGCCACACAAGGATGATCGACACGACGAGTGCCAAAATCGCTTCGATAACGCCACGGGAGGCGTGGTAACTCTGACCGCCTGTCCCAAATGGAAACATGTAAACGACGGCTCCGGGTTCGAGCTTTGCAGACACCAAGGCCACGAAGATCAGATGGAAGACAAGGACGAGAATTATGGTCAACGCCCACTTGGGCGACATGATCGCGCCTCCTGTGGTACCCGACGGGGAGGCCATGCGATGATGGCCTCCCCTATGGGTACCTTGAATAGGCTAGCCGCCGTAGTAGTAGAGGATTGTCGATGGATACCTCGTTGTCTTGTAGTACAGTGTCGTGCTTAAGTCATCATAATCCGCGTAGATCGGAACCGTCCACTGCGCCTGGATGTAACGCTGCGATCTCGCCCCGGTACCGTACGCATTCTGAACGATGGCTTGAAAATACATGCCTACATCTGGAAGGTAGCGATCCGTGTACGAATACTGCGCCAGCTTAGTCCATTGATTTGGGTCCTGTTGGCTAAATACGTATACTTCATCAGGCTTTACTGGCTGTGTGCAGCAGAGCGTAAGGCTCCAGGATACAGAGGCAACCATGTAACCAAGTCCGAGCGATATGCTTACGTTACTATCCAACACAGACTTCGGCTTGAAGTAGCCGTTATACCAACCCTTTAGAAGGACGTCGCCCTTGGTGGATCCGTCTCCATAGGCTTTTATTTTGACTTTGACGGGGTCTGCGTATTTGCCAAGGACATACGGAGAATCTTCACTCACATAGAATGCACAATTGGATGCCGTCCACTTTCTCAACACCTCGAGCTTGTGGTTGAAGTCGGAGGCGCCTCGGTAAATGTCAGACGGGCCGTTGGCATAAGCCTGGAACCGGATCCAATACTCCAACCAGCAGCCGGAATTCGGCGGGCCTGTCATATAACGACCCTCGGAGTACGATTGGATGTCGTTGTCCTGTACCGCGGCCATGCCTACGCTGCTAGTCGGGCCGCTGAAGGGCTTGAACAGCTTGGGCTGCCAATAATCGCTGCCAAACTGGCCGCGGTTCAAATGGACCTTAAGCAGGTTAGCCAGTTCCGAGCTCCTGCTCTTACCCGTTAGCTCTGTTTCGAGCAACGTGACTTCACGAGTTCCAGTGCGTTGGAGATATAGGAACAGCATGGGGCCCCTGGCAGTAGTGTTCACCAGCCGTGCGGCAGGATCGGGGTTGTAACGGAGAGCAAGATGTAGAACGGAGAAGTTGCCCGAAAGATCCTGAGCAGTGGCCACCTTGTCGACCGGTTTGCCCAGGCGGGACGCATAGAATTCGCCGCTGAGTTCGAATGGATATGACGTGCCTCCATAGCTGACTGTGCCGGCCACAGTAAAACGGTTGTGGTCAACAGTTAATCGTGAGATGGATACCGTCGAGCGAACTGTTGGGCCTCCCCACATAGTGTCTGGGACATTGAGGTACGTAACGGCCTCCATGATATCGCCTGTAGCACCGGCGGAAGCGGGAGTACCGAGGGTGACCAAGGTTGCTAAGAGGATGAGCGCAATTGACGTGAATCGGCGAAAGCGAACATATCGGTCCACCTACAGCACCTCCTGTGTTTGCTACACCCGACCAGGCGCCTAGCCGTAGTCGGCCATGGACAGACCATACGCTCCAGCGGGGAACCCGGGTGCATGTGGCACACCACTCGCCGACGAAGAGCGCTCGCGAGTAGCTGGAAACCGTAAGGGGCTTCACCTCCCCCCCCTATGGAGGGAAGAGACCGGATGTTGTGACGGCCTTCTACGCCAAAGAAGAAACTCCTTCCTGAAATGGTCCTAAAATGGGTCGACAGGATTCGACAGGAAGTGCGGCTCGTTCCGGCCTCCTTGCGCCAGCTGCCGGCGTCGGTTCACGCGAAGATTCGGGCGGTATGTATCGACCCGAAGGAAGGCTGGCGGTGCGCGGCGGCGCATGTCTTGCCCGGCGTCCGCGCAACGCGAAGAAGGTGGCTCGGGGAATCGATGACGCGTGTGCCCATGGGAGAGCCGGCGCGAGGGCCGGGGCGCCGCCATGGAGGGCGCCCCGGCTGCCCCGATCCCTGCCGGCGCCGGCTCGCGAGGTCAAGGCCGGGGCTTGCGGCGACGCCGGCGCTCGCGAGTGCGACGCCCTCACGCTACGCCTTGGCGACCGGCACGCGCCGCCCGCGCCCCTGGCTCTGCAGCTTCGGGATCTCGACCCGCAGCACGCCGTTCCGGCAGCGGGCCTGCGCCCCCTCGGGGTTGACCCGCTCCGGCAGCGGCACCACCCGGTGGAACCGGCCGAAGCGCCGCTCCATCAGATAGTACCCGTCGCCCTCGTTGCGGGTCTCGCGCCGGGTCTCGGAGCGGATCACCACCCGGTCTTCGTAGACGTCCAGCTGGATGTCCTCCGGCTCGACCCCGGGCATCTCCGCTTCAACGACCACCTTGTCCCCGGTGTCGGTGACGTCGACGGACGGGCGCTGGCCCAAGGCCCAGTCCGCCTCGCCATCCAAAGCGCGCCAGAAGTCCCACGGGCGCCAGAACATCTCACGCCAGCTGCCCAGGCCGCGGCCGGCGGGCGCGGGCCACGACCAGCGGTCCAGGTCGGTGCGCATCCCCACGCGGACCACCTCCTGTCCATCGGTGCAGGCGGGCCGTTCCCGCTAGGAAGTATGTCCGCGGGAGTCCTCGCCAACCGCCGGCCCGCGCACCTCCACCCGCAGGGAACGCAGGCGGTTGATGGCCGCTCCCACCTCGAACAGCCGCGGCAGGGCCAGGTCGCCCGCCGGGGTGGGGAAGGGGGAGACGCGGTCCAGGCCGTGTTCGTCCAGCTCGGCGTACAGGGCCTCCAGAGCCTCCCGCAGGGTGCGCCGGCCGTCCAGGTAGCGGCCTGTCATGTACCGGATCATGGCGCCCACCGCCCGGGTCTGGGAGGGGTCCACCAGCTGCTCGACGGCGCTCAGATCGATCTCCTCGAAGCCGAAGGTGATCTCGTCGGTGCCGTGGGCGCGGATCTTGACCTTGTTGCCCCGGCGCGGATCGAGGCTCGAGGGCAGGGGGACCCGCTCGGGGACGGGCGGGAAGGGGCCGGGGTCTTCCGCGATGCGGCCCGTGGGGAAGCGGGCCGCCACCTCCCGGGCCTCGGCCGTGGCGTCCTGGGCCCGGTAGGCATCCATCCGGATCACCGTGTCGGCCACGTCCAGGTAGTCGCCGGCGCCACCCACCACCAGGATGCTGGAGACGCCCCGGTCGCGGTAGAGCGCCCGCACCCGGTCGATGAAGGGCGTGATGGGTTCGCGGTCCTTGCTGACCAGGGCCTGCATGCGCCGGTCGCGGATCATGAAGTTCGTCGCGCTGGTGTCCTCGTCGATGAGCAGGACCCGGGCGCCCAGCTCCAGGGCCTCCATGATGTTGGCCGCCTGGCTGGTGCTGCCCGAGGCTTCCTCGGTGGAGAAGCGCCGGGTGTCGGCGTCGAAGGGCAGGTTGCGGATGAACGGGCTGATGTCGACCTGCTCGATGCGGCGGCCGTCTTCGGCGCGGATCTTGACCGCGGTCGGGTCCGTCACCACCAGTTCCCGGCCGTCGCCGGGGATGTGGTCGTAGACGCCCCGGGCCAGGGCCCGCAGCAGCGTCGACTTGCCGTGATAGCCCCCGCCCACGATCAGCGTCACGCCCTGGGGGATGCCCAGGCCCCGCACCTTGCCCCGGTGGGGGGTGTCCAGCTCCACGGCCAGGGAATCGGGCGCGGTGAAGGGGATCACCCGCGGCCCGCGCAGGGGGCGGTCGCTGACCCCGCTTTCCCGGGGCAGGATGGAGCCGTCGCCCACGAAGGCGACCAGCCGGCGCTCGGCTAGGGCGGCCCGCAGGGCCGCCTGGTCTTCGGTCACGGCGATGTGGCGCTCCAGGTCCCGCTGGTCGGCGGCTTTCAGCACCAGGGACCCTTCCACCAGCCGGGGGATGTCCACGCAGAGCATCTCCACCGCCTGCCGGCCCAGGATGCGCCGGCCCGCTGCGGGCAGGCCTGCGAAGAAGCGTACCTCCACCCGCCCGGGGAAGACCACGCAGGCGGTGCGGGGCAGGATCTCCTGGCCCGGGCGGTCGACGGTGATGAGGCCGCTCTTGCCGCTGCCGCGGCGGGCAGCGGCCATGCCCGTGGCGCGGTGGAACCGGCGCAGCAGCCAGTCCGCGGTGGCGGTGCGGCGAAGGGCCGTGGTGGCGGCCCAGTCCGGCAGCTGCATGCGCGCCGGCGCCATGATGACGCGAAGCCGCGAGGGGGCGGCGAAAGGGTCGCCCTGTACGTGGTCGATGGCCAGGGTGAAGGCACCGAAGTCGTAGGTTCCGGCGATGTCCTTGTAGACCGGATAGGGCCGGCCGTCGATGCGGGCCAGCAGCTGGCGCAGATCGTCACGGGAGCGGGTTGGGTTCGGGTGCACCGGTGTCAACCTCCGGTCGACGTCGTCGTTCCGTCGGCACGATCATCTCGAGGCTGGGGTTGCCCTCGCCCTGATGATGTTACCCGTTCCAGTGGCCGGGCGGCCAGCCGCATGGCCTGCACTCTGTGCGCCCGCGGCGGGGTGGGTGGGGGCGGCGCTATCGAGATGGCGGGCTGGATCGAGCTCCACGTGGACCTGATTAAGGACGGGATGAACAAATACGGCATACGGCACCCGCTGTTCGAGCCAAGCCCCATCGAGCCCCGGTTCACGCGCTACCTCGTCTTCGAGGGGTATTCGGTGGACGAAGAGGGGGAGCAGTACTATCTCGATCCCCACGTTGCCTATCGCCGAGCGTGCTTAGAAGCGGTCCAGTACTTGAAGGGGTTCGGGTATACCGGCGAAGAGGCCTACACCATCCTGGGTGCCGCGCCGGTTGAAGGACGCATCAGCGCCATCGTCGACATCCCGAACGCTTGCTGCACCTTGTGGCTGCCCACCGACATCTTCGAGTTCGACATCCGGCCCAACGCCCAGGGGCCGGTCCCCCGGGTCCAAGGCGGGCGGCTGGCCCGGGCCCACTGAAGGCGCGGGCCAACTCAAAAAGGTGGTTCAAAGCCCCATCACGCAGGGGTACCGAGGCGGGAACCCGGGCCATCGTCCCCATGGCTCGGGTTCCCGCCCGGCCCTTTTGCCGCCGGTGGTCAAAGGGTTCCGGGATGGGGACGCGAAACCTCCCCGATGGGGCCGTCCCGCGACAGGACGCCCCGTGACGTGGGATGCCCCCGGCCTGCGGCGCTCGACGGCCCTGGCACCCCACGGCAACGCCTGACCGCCGAGGTGACACCATGACAAACGGCACCGATACGGCCAACGGCTTCAGGGTGGACCACCCCCGCGCCCAGGGGGTGGCGAGGGACCGGCAGGAGAGGGAGGCCGGGCGCCGTCCCGTCACCTCCCGGGACCTGCTGGACCTCCGCTTCGCCGGCGACCCGCGCCTGGCGCCCGGCGGGGACCGGGTGGTGTGGGTCGAGCGCTGGATCGACGCCGATCGCAACCAGTACCGGTCGAACCTGTACGCGGCCCCGGCCTCCGGTGACGGCGTGCCGGCACCGCTGACCACCGGTCCGGGCAGCGACCGGGCGCCGCGCTGGTCGCCCGACGGCCGCTGGCTGGCCTTCCTGTCCGACCGGCCCCTGCCGCCCGACGCCCGCCCCCGCCGCCGGGACGAACCGGCCGCGAGCGGCGGGGGGGCGGGCGCGGCGACCCCGGCTGCCCGGCCCGGCCGGGGCGGCGAGGACAAGCCCCGGCCCCAGCTCTACGTGCTGCCATCCGGTGGCGGCGAAGCCCGCCTGCTCACCCTCTTCAAGCAAGGGAGCGGGCCGGCCGTCTGGTCACCCGACGGCCGGTACGTGGCCACCATCGTGCAGGTTCATCCCGAGCGGGGGCTGGAGGCGTCCGGCGATCCTGAACCCGGTGAAGGCGACCCCTACCGGCGGTTCAACCGCGACGTGAAGGTGGTGCGGCGCCTCCGCTACAAGCTGGACGGGGTGGGTTACTTCACCGAGCACCGCCACCATGTGGTGGTCCTGGACCTGGGACCGGATGGCGCCCACCTGGCGGCGCCGGGTGGCTCGGAGCCGCCGGGCGATGGCGGGAACGGAGCCGCCCGCGATGCCGGCACCGGTGGCCCGGGCGGCAAGGGTGCCGCCGCCGCAGCCGCGGTCCCCGGTGCGGAGGCCCACCCCGCGGCCCTGGTCCCCCTGGCCCGCGTCACCGCCGGTGAGTACGACGTGCGGGCCGTGGCCTGGATGCCCTCGGGGCGGGAGCTGGTGGTGGTGACGAACCCGCACCCCGACGCCGACCGCCAGCCTTGGACCGACGTCTACGTGGTGTCCCTGCCGGCGACCGGCCCGGAGGGCGAGGCCGGCGGCGGCTCCCGCGCCGGGGCCGCAGCCGGGGCCGCCACGCGGCTGCCCCTCGACCTCTCCCGCGACCCGCTGCCGGCGGGCGTCCGCAAGCTGACCAGCTCGGATATCGACGTCTACGAAGCCCTGCCGTCCCCCGACGGGCGCTGGATCGCCGTGCGCGGCCAGGACGCCCGCCGCTACCGGGCCTACAGCAACACCCACCTGTATCTGATCGCCGCCGACGGCAGCCAGCGGCGGTGCCTGACCGCCGAGGCCGACCTGACGGTGGGTGACGAGAGCGTCAACGACGTGGTGGGCGAGGCGGGGGCGACCCTGGCCTGGGCTCCCGACGGGTCGGGGCTCTACGCCCTGGTGAGCCGCCGCGGGGAGGTGCAGCTCTACTGGTTCGGCGTCGACGGCACCATCCGGCCCCTGACGGGCGGCCCCCAGGTGCTGCGGGGCATCAGCCTGGACCGGGAGGGGCGGCGCTGCGCCTACCTGCGGCTGACGGCCACCGATCCCGGGGAGATCTGGGTGGCCGATCTCCCTGCCCTGGACGAACCGGCGGCGGCCCCGCCTGCCGCGGCAGCCCGGGACGCGACCTCCGCCGGCCCGGGCGCCTCCGCCGCGGGAGCGGCGGCATGGCAGGGCGCGGCCCGCAACGGGCACCCCGTCCTGACCGGCCGGCGCCTCTCCCGGGCCAACGACGGCTGGCTGGCCCGGATTCAGGTGGTGGAACCCGAGCACTTCACCTTCGAATCCGACGGCAACGTGCTGGACGGTTGGCTGATCCGGCCCGTGGGCTTCGAGCCGGGGAAGAAGTACCCGGCCATCCTCCAGATCCACGGCGGCCCCATGGCGATGTACGGATACGCCTTCTTCCACGAGTTCCAGTTGCTGGCGGCCCGGGGCTACGCCGTGTTCTACACCAACCCGCGGGGCAGCCAGGGTTACGGCCAGGCCTTCTGCGCGGCCATCCGCGGCGACTGGGGCAACCGGGACTACCGGGACCTGATGACCTTCGTCGACGCGGTGCTGGAGCGGTACGACTTCATCGACCGCCAGCGGCTGGGGGTGGCGGGCGGAAGCTACGGGGGCTACATGACCAACTGGATCGTCACCCACACCGACCGCTTCCGGGCGGGGGTCACCATGCGCTGCGTGGCCAACGAGCACAGCTTCTTCGGCACCAGCGACATCGGCTTCTATGACCTCTTCGACCTGGACCTGCCGCCGTGGGAGGACCCGCTGCGGTATCTGGAGATGTCGCCCATCCACCACATCGCCCGGTGCAAGACGCCGCTGCTGGTGATGCATGCGGAGATGGACCTGCGCTGCCCCATCGAGCAGGCGGAGCAGATCTACACGGCCCTCAAGGTCCTGGGGGTGCCCACGGAGTTCGTCCGCTTCCCCGACGAGAGCCACGGCCTGAGCCGGGGCGGCCAGCCGTGGCACCGGGTCTACCGCCTGGACCGGATTGTGGACTGGTTCGACCGCTACCTCAAGCCCGAACCGGCCCCCGCGGCAGGCCGGGCGGAGGAACGGGCCGCCCCCCGTTGAGACGCGGCACGGCCGGGAAGGGGGATGGGCGGGGAGCGGACCGGCGGCCCCGCTGCCTGGCCGGGGCGGGGGCCTGCTCGCTCCGGCCGGGCGGTGGCCTTCTGGTCCTGACCGGCAGGCCGGGCGACCGCTCCGGCCGGGACGCCGGGACGCCGGCAGCGCGAAGGCGGCGGGGAGGAGGCGGGAGGCAGGCATGCTGATCGACTACCACATGCACCTGGAGCGGGGCGGGCTGACCCGCGAGTACCTGCTGCGGTTCGTGGAGACCGCCCGGGCCCGAGGGATCGGCGAGATCGGGATCACGGAACATGCCTACAACTTCGTGGAGGGGGCGCCCCTGCTGGGCCGTCCCTGGTACGTGGAGCGCTACAGCAGCGGCTTCCGCATGGCCGACTACGTGGCCCTGCTCCAGGCCGCCCGGGCCGAGGGCCTGCCCGTCAAGGCGGGCATCGAGATGGACTACATCCCCGGCCGGGAGGAGGAGATCCGGGCCTTCCTGGCGTCCTACCCGCTGGACTTCGTCATCGGTTCGGTCCACTGGATCGACGACTGGGGCTTCGATCTGGACCCCGCCACCTGGCCGGGCCGGGACGTGCGCGAGGCCTACCGGCGGTACTTCGACTTGGCCGAACAGGCCGTCCGCAGCGGGCTCTTCGACGTCTTCGGGCACCCCGATGTGATCAAGGTGTTCGGCTACAAGCTTCCGCCCGCATACCGGGACGAACTGGCGGAGTACCACCGGCGCCTGGCGCGGGCGGCGGCAGAGACGGGCATCTGCCTGGAGATCTCCAGCGCTGGGGTGCGCAAGCCGGTGGGCGAGTTCTACCCCGACCCCGGCCTGCTGGAGGAGGCCCGCCGGCTGGGCGTCCGGGTGACCCTGGCCTCCGATGCCCACGAGCCCGAGCACGTGGGCTGGGCCTACCCGGAACTGGTGCTCTACGCCCGGCGCCACGGTTTTGACACGGTGACGGTCTTCACCGGGCGGGTCGGCCGGCAGGAGCCCCTGGGTTAGGCGGGAGGTGGCGGAGGTGTCCATCCACGGGACCTGGGGCCCGGGGGGCGCCGGGGGGAGCTGGCGGGAGATCGAGCTGCTCCTCTGGGCGGCGGCCCTGCGGGCGGGGCGGCAGCCGGGGGCAGGGGCCCTGCCGGGGTCTTCGCCCTCGCTGGCGGGCCCCGGCGGGGGTCCGGGCGGCGACGGTGGCGGCGGCCGGCTCGACTTTGCCGCGCTCATGGCGGGCCTGCTGGCCGGTTCCACCCCGGACGGGATGCCGGCAGGCACCGGAGCCTTGACCCCTATCCCGCCACTGTTCACGGCGCTGGCGTCCACGCTGTCGGCAGCCACGACGGCGCCGTCCACGCCGGCGGCGCCCGCGCCGGGTGCGTCCGTGCCCGCGGCATCCATCGGCCCGGGCCAGGCGGCCGCCACGGCGGCCCCCACGGACGCGGCCTCCCGCGCGGCAGCGCCCGCGCCCGGCACTGCGGCATCCGGCCTCCCTCCGTCCGGGACCGCCCCTCCGGGGTCCCTCTCCTGGGCAGGCGCTGCGGCCGGCCTGTCCTGGCCCCGGCAGGTGCTGGAGGCGCTGGCGGGGGCGGTGGCCCGCCGCCACGGCCTCGACCCCGCCCTGCTGCGGGCGGTGATCCAAGCCGAGTCGGGGTGGAACCCGGCCGCCCGTTCGCCGGCGGGCGCCGTGGGCCTGATGCAGCTCATGCCCGCCACGGCGCGGGAGCTGGGCGTGACCGACCCCCTCGACCCGGTGCAGAACCTGGAGGCCGGTGCCCGGTACCTGCGCCGCCAGTTCGACCGCTTCGGCGACTGGCGGCTGGCCCTGGCGGCTTACAACGCGGGGCCCGAGGCGGTGGAAGCCCACGGCGGCTTGCCGCCCTTCGCCGAGACCCGGGCCTACGTGGAGAAGGTGCTGCGGCTGTGGGCCACCCAGGCCGCGCGGCGGGAGGAGGCGTGAGGCCGGCGAAAGGCGGCCAAAGGGCACAAGGCAGCCCTGCCGCCGGCCGGAACCGTTGGACACCGGCAGGGTCCGGTGACAGGCCGGTGGCGGCCGGGCCCCGTGGCCAGTGCAAACAAGGCAGGGGAAGTAAGACAGCGGGGGTCGCCGCCGGCGACCCCCGCTGACCTTGCGTCACCCTGGTTGGCCTCTGCCGTCGCCCCCGCCGCCGCCCGCGCCTGCACAGGCTTACTGGATCAGCGCCTGGGCGGGCACCACGGCGCCCTGGTAATGCTCTTCAATGTACTGCTTGACCTCGGGCCCCACCAGGATCTCCGCCAGCGCCTGGATCTCGGGCCGTTTTACGTCCTCCGGCCGCACCGCCAGCACGTTGGCGAAGGGCGAGTCGGCGTCCTCGACGAACAGGGGATCGGGGTTCTTCAGCGCTCCCGCTTCCTTGGCCTCCAGGACGTAGTTCGTGTTGATGGCCGCCAGGTCCACGTCGGCCAGGGTGCGCGGGATCAGCTCGGCCGCCACCTCGCGGATCTGCAGGTTCTTCGGGTTCTCCACGATGTCCCGCACCGTGGCGGTGTAATCCGCGCCGTCCTTGAGCTTGACCAGGCCCGCCGCCTGGAGCAGGAGCAGCGCCCGGCCGCCGTTGGTGGGGTCGTTGGGAATGGCCACCGTGGCGCCGTCCCGCAGCTGGTCGAGGCTGGTGATCTTGTCCGAATAGAGCCCCATGGGCTCGATGTGGACCTTGGCCACCGGCGTGATGTTCGTGCCGTGGTCCTTATTGAACTGGTCCAGGTAGGGGATGTGCTGGAAGTAGTTGGCGTCCAGTTCCCCGTCGACCAGGGCCGGGTTGAGCTTGGTGTAGTCGCTGAACTCCATCACTTCCAGCTTGATGCCCTGCTCCTCCAGGGCAGGGGCCGCCACGTCGCGCAGGATCTCGGCGTGGGGCACCGCCGTGGCCCCCACCTTCAGGGTGACGGTACCGCTCGTGCCGCCCGATCCGGACCCGTTGCCACCGGCCGAGTTGTCGCCCTGCTCACCGGACGAACCGGCCCCGCCGGCACCGCACCCGGCGACCAGGACGGCGATCAGCAGGGTCGCCACCAGCACCGCCGCCCGGCGGGTCCACCGGCGGCCGGAGAAGACCAGGGAGAGGACACCCATGGCATTCGACCTCCTTCTCGATCTATCGCACCAGGGTCCCTTCCCGGACGAACCGGCCCGCCCCCCGCGAGCCATCCCCCAAAAATCGCCTTCCCGGAGCGCCGGGCGCTAGCGGTGGTTCAGCCGCCGGGCCAGGGTCTCCCCGGCCCACTGGACCCCCTGCACCAGGGCGACCAGCAGGACCACGCAGACCAAGAGGACCCCCGCCTCCCAGCGCTGGTAGCCCATGCGGAAGGCCAGGTCGCCCAGCCCGCCCCCGCCCACGGCCCCCGCCACCGCCGAGAACTCGATGAGCCCGACGGTGGCGATGGTGATCCCCAGGACCACGGCGGGCAGGGCCTCGGGCAGCAGCACCTTGCGCACCACCTGCCACGGGCTGGCGCCCATGGCCACGGCGGCATCCACGGTGCCGCGGTCGACCTCCCGCAGGGCCGTCTCCACCACCCGCGCCACCAGCGGGGTGGCGGCGACCGCCATGGGCGGCACGGCCGCCGCCGTCCCCAGGGACGTGCCGACCAGCAGGCGGGTGAAGGGGGCCAGGGCGATCAGCAGGATGATGAAGGGCACCGACCGCCCGGTGTTGACGACGAACGCCAGCACCGCCCGCAGGGGCGGAAAGGCGGCGATGTGCCCCCGGTCCATCACCACCAGCAGGGTGCCAATGGGCACCCCGGCCAGGGTGGCGAAGAGGATCGCCAGGCCCACCATGTACAGGGTCTGGCCCGTGGCCGTCACGATGTCAGGTCCGAACTCGCGCAGGGCGCTGAAAAGCTCTGCCGCCATCCGCCGTCACCTCCCTCCGGCCAGGGGGCGAGCCGCCTGCGGGGCAAGGGGGCCGGCCCCGGGTGCCGGCGCCGCGCCGGCACCGCTCCGCCCGGGTGCGCCGGGCGAGGCCGAGGCAAGGGGCGCCCAGCGGGCGGCTGCAGCCCCCGCGGCCGCCGCCGGGGCCGCCCGCCGGTCCGCCAGGGCCGGATCGGCAACGGCCTGTGGGCCCGCCTCGGGGCCGGGTTCGTCCCCGGTCCCGAGTGCTGGGGCCGGTAGGTCTCCGGCCGGACCGCCGGCACCGGCGGCGGCCAGCAGCCGCCGGGTGGCCGCCGCCTGCGGGTTCCGGAAGACCTGTTCCACGGGTCCGGCTTCCACCACTCGCCCGGCGTCCATCACGGCCACCCGCTGGCAGGCGGCCTCCACCAGCTCCAGCTGGTGGGTGATCAGCAGCACGGTGATGCCCAGTTCCCGGTGAACCCGCTGCAGCAGCTCCAGCACCGCGCGGCTGGTGGCCGCATCCAGCGCGGAGGTGGGTTCATCACACAAGAGGAGTTCCGGTTGCGTCGCCAGGGCCCGGGCGATGGCCACCCGCTGCTTCTGGCCCCCGCTCAGCTGGGAGGGGTAGGCTCCCGCCTTGTCGGCCAGCCCCACCCAGTCCAGCAGCTCCGCCACCCGGCGCCGGATCTGCTCCCGCGGCACCCCGGCGATCTCCAGGGGCAGCGCCACGTTGCCGGCGGCGGTGCGGGACCACAGCAGGTGAAAGTGCTGGAAGACCAGGCCGATCCGCCGCCGTTGCTGCCGCAGGGCCCGGCCGCGCAGCCCGGTCAGCTCGACGCCGCCCAGGCGGATGGAGCCCGCCGTGGGCCGCTCCAGCAGGGTGATGCACTTGACCAGGGTGCTCTTGCCGGCCCCCGAGGCGCCGACGACGCCGAAGAACTCGCCCCGGCCCACCTCCAGGCTGGCGCCGTCCAGGGCCGTGGTCACGCCGCGGCGGCCGCGGTAGACCTTGACCAGGTTGCGGACCTCCAGCATCGCTTCCGTCACTGCGCTCACCCCCGTGGCCCCACCCCGCACCGGGTGAAGGGCAACAAAAAACCATCCTTCCTGAGAGACGCAGAAAGGATGGCCCAAGGGTGCCATCCCTTCTTATCTCTCAGAACGGCGTCCCGGCACCAGGACGCGGTTCTGCGGGAGTTGGCACCACCCGCCGGCGTTGAACCCCGGGGAACCCGCCCGGCCGCCGTGCCGGGCCGGAGCGGGCGGGGCCGCGCCGCCGCGCGGAGGTTGCCGTGGCTTCATCGGGCCCGTCCCTCCGCCACTCTGGATAAGAAGAGATGTTGCGGATTCGGTTGTTGAAGGTCCCGCGCCGAACGTCCTGCGGGTACTGCGGTACAGCGGCCGGCTCAGCCGTACGACGCCGATTATGCGACCCCTGCCCCGGCCTGTCAACAGGTCAGGCCATCTCCGTCCCCGTCCCGGGTTGGGCGCGCCAGGCGGGGGCGTAGAGCTGGTGGGGGTTCAGGCTGCGGCTCCGCCCCACCAGCCGGGCCGCCATCCGGGCCCGGTGGCCGAAGGCCTGGCAGAACCAGCGGAAGTACAGCAGCTCCTCCTTGCTGCCCAGCTCCAGCCCCGGCCACGGCTCCCGGCCCGCCGCCAGCTCCCGGTCGCTGACGGCGGCTCCGGCGAAGCGCTCCAGGGTGGGGCCCACGCCCGTGCCCATGGCGAACTTGGCCTTCTCCCGCTGGACCACCGCCGCGGGGAGGAACCGGCGGGCCGCCTGCCGCAGGATCCACTTCTCGGTCCCGGTGCGGTCGTGGATCTTCCAGCGCGGCGGGATCCGCCAGGCCAGGTCGACCAGGGTCACCGAGAGGAAGGGAACCCGCCCTTCCAGGCCGTGGGCCATGGTCATGCGGTCGACCCGCTGCAGGTTGGTGTTGTGCAGCGCCAGGGTGATCTCCCGCAGCTCGTCCTGCAGCCGCGCCCGGATCTCCGGCCGCTTGAGGTACTGGTAGCCGCCGAAGAGCTCGTCCGCTCCCTCGCCGGAGAGCACCACCTTGACATACCGGCGCGCCAGTCGCGACACCAGGTAGGTGGGCACCGCGCTGCGCACCAGGGCAGGGTCGAAGGACTCCAGGCGCCGGATCACGGTGGGCAGCAGGGCCAGCAGTTCCTGGCGGGTGAAGACGTACTCGTGGTGGAACGTCCCCAGGTGGGCCGCCACCAGCCGGGCCCGCTCCAGGTCCTCGCTGCCCTCCATGCCCACGGCGAAGGAATGGACCGGCTCTCCGGTTTCCGCCCGCGCTTCCGCCACCAGGGCGGCGATCAGGCTGCTGTCCAGGCCGCCGCTGAGGAACACCCCCACGGGGACGTCGGCCACCAGGCGCCGCCGCACCGCCTGCCGCAGCCGGGCGATGAGTTCCTCCACCGCCGCTTCGGGGCTCTCCAGGTCGTACCGTACCGGGGGCAGCTCGTAGTACCGGACGAACCCGTCCCGTTCCGTCCAGTAGTGCCCGGGGGGAAACTCGTCGATGGTCTCCACGTGGGGCAGCAGGGCCCCCATCTCCGAAGCGAAGAGGAGCGCCCCATCCCGGTCCCTGCCCACATAGAGGGGTTTGATCCCCAGGGGGTCGCGGGCCAAAAAGAGCCCGTCGGGGGTGGAGAGGGCGAAGGCGAACATGCCGTAGAGCCGCCGCACCATGGCCGGTCCCTCGTCTTCGTAGAGGTGCACCAGCACCTCGGTGTCGCTGCGGGTACGGAAGCGGTGGCCGCGGCTCTCGAGTTCGGCCTGCAGCTCGCGGTAGTTGTAGATCTCGCCGTTGAATACCACCCGGATCGCGCCGTCTTCGCTGGCCAGGGGCTGGTGCCCGCCCGCCAGGTCGATGATGGACAGCCGGCGGTGGCCCAGGGTGTGCTGCCCGACCCAAAGTCCCTGGTCGTCGGGGCCCCTGTGGGCCATGGCCTCCAGCATGCGGGCCACCGCTTCACCGCGGGGAGCGGTGGCGCCGGCGATGCCGCACATGAAGTCCCGCCTCCTTTCGGGCCAGGCCGCGGCGCCCCCGGCACGGGAGCGCTCCGCAGCCCGGTTGAAAAAAGACCGGGTGCGTTGGCCCGCGGGCAACGTCCACCCGGTTTTGGTTCCACCCGTTCTGCATGTTGACGCTTTTCATCACACCAGAAGCCGGCCGGTGTGTCAACGTTCGGACAGGGCCCTGGCCGCTGCGGGCAGGCCCAGAGAAGGGCGGCAGCACCCTGGCGGCCGCCCCCTGCCTGCTGGTTAACGCCGGTACCGTCGCTGGCAAGGCCGGCACCATGGCGCGGGAAGGATTCCATCAGTGGCAGGAGTTTGATCGCCCCGTTTGCAGGATCGGGGGTGAAATTGCCGAATTTTGACCACTGTTTGGGACAATCCGCAACACATCCTGCCCGGCTGGTGGCACGTTCCGCCGCATCGGCCGTATCGACGGATGGGGCGACCGGTTCGCGGCTGCCGGGAACGGGCCGGCCCGGGCAGCAGTGAATGGGGGGGCATTATGTTCGGGGGTACCTGGTTGCGCGGTGCGCGCCGCGGGATGGTGGCCCTGCTGGCGGGCGCCCTGATGGTGGGGACCGCGGCCTGCGGCGGGGCAGGCGGTGGCGCGGGCAGCGGGAACAGCGGGAGCAGCGACAAGATCGTCATCGGCGTGCAGGGGCCCTTCACCGGCGACTATGCCGCCGAAGGCAAGGGCTTCCGTCAGGCCATCGAGCTGGTCAAGGAACAGGTGAACGCCCAGGGCGGGGTCCTCGGCAAGCAGATCGAAGTGATCTACGAAGACGACAAGGGCCAGCCCAACGAGTCGACCCTGGCGGCCCAGAAGCTGGCCTCCCAGGGCGTGGTGGCCGTGATCGGCTCCTACAACTCGACGGCGACCGAGGCGGCCCAGCAGGTGTACGCCGACGCCGGCATCCTGCACATCACGCCGTCGTCCACGGCCACCCACCTGACGGAAAAGGGCCTGAAGAACTTCTTCCGCATGGCCTTCCTGGACAGCGCCCAGGGCCAGTTCGCCGCCACGCTGCTGGTCGACAAGCTGGGTGCCCGGAAGGTCGCGCTGGTGCACGACAGCTCGACCTACGCGGAGGGCCTGGCCAAGTGGACCCGGAAGTTCCTGGAGGAGAAGGGCGCCCAGGTGGTGTTCTACGACGCCATCAACCCCCAGGAGAGCGACTACTCCGCCCTGCTGAGCAACCTCAAGAGCACCAATCCCGACGCGATCTACTTCACGGGCTACTTCAGCCAGGCGGGGCTCCTGGTCAAGCAGGCGCGCGACCTCGGCATCACCGTGCCCATCGCCGCCGGCAACGCCTCGAACAACGATGAGGTGATCAAGACGGCCGGCGCGGCCGCGGAGGGCTTCATCACCACCACCGAGCCTGCGCCCGCCGACCTGCCATACGAAGAGGCGCGCCAGTTCGTCCAGGACTACAAGGCCAAGTACAACGAGGATCCGGTGAGCATCTGGACGGCCATGGCGGCCGACAGCTTCCGGGTCATCGTCGAGGCCATCAAGCAGACCCAGTCCACCGATCCTGCCAAGCTGGCCGACTACCTGCGCAACGACCTCGAGGCTTTCCCCGGCATCTCCGGCCCCATCACCTTCGACGACAAGGGCGACCGGGAAGGCACCGTGTACGCGGCGTACCAGGTGAAGGACGGCAAGTTCACCCTGTTCGTGCCGCCGCAGCAGTAGGCGGACGCCGGCCGGAGCCGCCGTGCCGCCCGGGCCGCGGCCCGGGCGGCACGGGAAGGCCGAGCCAACGGGCGACCGGCACCAGGGACGGCGGGGAGGGACCGGGCGCGGTATGCCGCCTGCGCGGCACGCGCCCGGATCCTTCCCCGCCAGCGTGCCGGGGGAGGGATGCCAGATGCTGGTCCAGCAGGTAGTCAACGGGCTCACCGTGGGCTCGATCTACGCCCTGGTTGCCCTGGGCTACACCATGGTCTTCGGCGTGCTGAAGATGATCAACTTCGCCCACGGCGACCTGTTTGCCCTGGGGGCGTATCTGGGCCTGACCTTCTTGATCTGGGGGGCCCTCGGCCAGGGCACGGGCGGGCTGGCGGGGGTCCTGCTGGCCGGGCTGCTGGCGGCGCTGAGCGTGGGCCTGGCCGGCGTGCTGGTGGAGCGGGTGGCGTACCGGCCCCTGCGCGGTGCCGGCCGCTTGCCCGCCGTGGTGTCGGCCCTGGGCATGTCCGTGTTCATCCAGAACGGGATCATGCTGATCTGGGGCGCCTTTCCGGTGGCCTTTCCCCACGACATGCTGCCGGAGGCCAGCTGGTCCGTGGGCGGCGTGACCGTCAGCCTGATGCGCCTGGTGATCCTGGGCGGCTCGCTGGTTCTGATGCTGGCCCTTTACCTGTTCGTCCAGTACACCAGGCTGGGCGCGGCCATGCGCGCCATCGCCGTGGACCACGAGACGGCGCGGCTGATGGGGATCGACGTCAACCGCCTGATCCAGCTGGTGTTCTTGCTGGGCGCGGCCCTGGGCGGGCTGGCCGGGGTCATGGTGGGGCTCTACTACGGCCAGCTCAACTTCACCATGGGCTGGCTCTACGGCCTCAAGGCGTTCACCGCCGCCATCCTGGGCGGCATCGGGAACATCCCGGGCGCCATGGTGGGCGGCCTGGTGCTGGGCCTGGCCGAAACCCTGGCCGCCGGCTACGTGGCGGGCGAGTGGAAGGACGCCGTGGCCTTCTTCATCCTGATCCTGATCCTGCTGGTGCGGCCCACGGGCCTGCTGGGCGAGCGGGTGGCCGAGAAGATCTAGGTGCCGGCCCGGCACCAGGCGGCCTCCGGCAGGCCCGCCGGGGGAAGGGGGGAACACCATGGCAACGCAGGCGGCCACGGCCGGCGGGCGTGGCCTGACCCGGTCCCGGGTGGCGGCCGGTCTGGCCCTCGTGCTGGCTCTGGCCTTCCCCGCCCTGGTGGGGTACAACGGCTACTACCTGGAGATCGGCTTCAACTTCTTCCTCTGGGCGGTGCTCGGCCTGTCCTTGAACTTCATTCTCGGTGGAACGGGCCAGTACAACCTGGGCCACGCGGCCTTCTTCGCCGCGGGCGCCTACACCACGGCCATCCTCAACACGCGCCTCGACATCCCGGTGCTGGTCCTGGCGCCGGTGGCGGCGCTGGTGGCGGGCGTGCTGGCGGTGGCCGTGGCCCGGCCCATCATTCACCTGCGGGGCGACTACCTGCTGATCGTCACCGTGGGGTTCGCCGAGATCGTCCGCATCACCCTGCGCAACAACGTGTTCGGCCTCACGGGCGGCAGCAACGGCATCCTGGGCATCGACCGGCCGGTGATCCTGGGCTTCCGCCTGGCCCAGATGAGCCACCTCTATTACCTTAGTCTGGTCCTCCTGCTTCTGACCCTGTTCATCGCCGTGCGGCTCGAAAACAGCCGCATCGGCCGCGCCTGGAGCTACATCCGCGAGGACGAGGTGGCGGCGGCGGCCATGGGCATCGACACGGGGCGCTACAAGGTCCTGGCCTTCGCCGTGGGCGGCGCCCTGGCCGGCCTGGCGGGGAACGTGTACGCCGCCAAGATGACGGTCATCGCGCCGGAGAGCTTCTCCTTCTGGGAGTCGGTGGTGATGTTCGCCATCGTCATCCTGGGCGGTACCGGCTCCATCCCCGGCGTGTTCCTGGGCACCTTCGGCATGGTGGTCTTGCCCCAGCTGTTCCGCGGCCTGGCCGACTACCGCATGCTGGTGTTCGGCGCGGCCATGGTGCTGCTGATGATCTTCCGGCCCGAGGGGCTCTGGCCCAACCGGCGCTGGCGGCTGGCGGTGCGCGGGGGCGACGAACCGGCCGTGGCGGCCGCCGGAGCGGGCCGGCCGGCAGCCGGGCCGGAGGCCGGTACCGGGGCGGCGGCCGGGGGCGGCCCCGGGAGCGGTACGGGCGCGGCGGCGGGCGGCGCCCCCGGGGGGAGGTGACGGCCATGGCCCTGCTGGCGGTGGAAAACCTGACCAAGCGCTTCGGCGGCCTGGTGGCGGTCGATCAGGTCACCTTCGAGGTGCGCCAGGGGGAGATCCTCGCCCTGATCGGTCCCAACGGGGCCGGCAAGACCACGGTGTTCAACCTGATCACCGGCATCTACCGCCCCGACGCGGGTGAGGTGCGGCTGGCCGGTACCCGGGTGACGGGCCGGCCGCCCCACCAGATGGCCGCCATGGGGGTTGCCCGAACCTTCCAGAACCTGCGCCTGTTCCGCAACCTGACGGTGCTGGAGAACGTGATGTCCGGGCCCCACTGCCACGCCCGGGCGGGATTCTGGGCCTCGGTGCTGCGCACGCCGGCCCAGCGGCGGGAGGAAGCACAGATCCGGGCGGAAGCGGAGGCGGCCCTGCGCCGCGTGGGGCTGTGGGATCTGCGGGACGAGCTGGCGCGCAACCTGCCCTATGGCCAGCAAAAGCGGCTGGAGATCGCCCGCGCCCTGGCCACCCGCCCGCGACTGCTGATCCTGGACGAACCGGCCGGCGGCCTCAACGAGCAGGAACGGGCGGAACTGGTGGAGCTGGTGCGCCAGGTGCGGGCGGACGGCATCACGGTGCTCCTGATCGAGCACGACATGAAGCTGGTCATGGGCCTTTCGGACCGCGTGGTGGTGCTGGACAACGGCGTGAAGATCGCCGAGGGGACGCCGGCGGAAGTGCAGGCCAACCCCCAGGTCATCGAGGCCTACCTGGGCCGGGAAGAGGATGAGTTCTGATGGCGATGCTGGAACTGGCGGGAGTCCACGTCTACTACGGGCACGTCCACGCCTTGAAGGGCATCGACCTGGAGGTGGAGGAGGGCGAGATCGTCGCCCTGCTGGGCGCCAACGGCGCCGGCAAGTCGACCACCCTGCGGGCCATCTCCGGGCTGGTGCGGCCGCGGGAAGGCAGCATCCGCTTCCAGGGCCAGGACCTGCTGAGGCTGCCCGCCCACCAGCTGCCGGCCCTGGGAATCGCCCACGCCCCCGAGGGGCGCCGGGTCTTCGGCCCCCTGACCGTCGAGGAAAACCTCACCCTGGGGGCCTACCGCCAGGCCGACCGGGCGGTGGTGGAGGAGACGCGGCGGTGGGTCTTCGACCTGTTCCCGCGCCTCCAGGAGCGCCGGCGCCAGCTGGCGGGGACCATGTCGGGCGGCGAGCAGCAGATGCTGGCCATCGGCCGCGCCCTGATGTCCCGGCCCCGGCTGCTCTTGCTGGACGAACCCAGCCTGGGCCTGGCGCCCCTGGTGGTGCGCCAGATCTTCCACACCATCCGGGAGATCAACCGCCAGGGCGTGACGGTGCTGCTGGTCGAGCAGAACGCCCGGGCCGCGCTGAAGCTGGCCCACCGGGCCTACGTCCTGGAAACGGGCACCGTGGCCGTGGCCGGACCCGCGGGCGAGCTGCTGCGGGATCCCCGCATGCAGGAGGCCTACCTGGGCGGGCGGGCCGGTTCGGCCGGTGCCCGGTAGGCTGGAGCCGGCGTTGGACGATCCGGTCGCAAAGACGGGCCCCGGGGCGGTGGCTGGCCGCCCCGGGGCCCGTGCTGTTCCCGGCCGGCGCCAGGTCCCCACCGCGCTGGGGCAGGAAGAAAGCGGCCGGCCGGGGAAGATTCCTGGGGCAGACTCCTGCCGTGCAACCCGCCGCTCCCCGGCACGGAGGGCGTCCCTGGCTACCGGCTGTCCCGTTCCCAGCCGCCTGGCGGCGGGGTCCCGTTGCCGGGCGAAGGGTACGGCCGGTGGCCGGGTTTGCCGTTTTCCGGGTCGCTGCCGCCGGCGGCTCCGGTTGGGCCGGCCGTCGGGCCGGCCTCGTCCGCCCGGGCGGGGCCGGCGGCCGGGGACGATGCCGGTGCGGCCGGGGAGGGCGGCGGGGCCGCCGCCGCGGGGGCGCCCGCACCTTCCCCCGCAGCGGCGGCCTGGTCGAGGCGGCGGGCGATCCGCTCCAGCTCCCCGGCGATGCGCCGCAGGTCATCGGCCAGCTGGGCCAGGAGCAGGGTACCGCCGGGTCGTGGCCGGCCGGGGGCAGGTCGGGCGCGCCGCACCATCACGCCGGGGTCGCGGGCGGGGTCACCACCGAAGGCCTGGAGAACCTCCCACCGCATGGCCATCTGCTCGGGGGAGGGTGCCACACGGGGACCCGATGCCTGCAGCGCCTGGGCAAACCGGTGGCACCCGTCCAGCACGGTGCCGCCCTCGTCCAGGGCCTGCTGGACGAAGGCGATCAGCAACCGGTCGGCCTCCGGCTCCCAGAAGCGCAGGTGATCGGGGATGCGCAAGGTGCTCATGCCCTTCACCTCGTTTTGCCCGAAGGCAGGTGGTGCGGCCGGGGGCGGGTGCCACGGGCCGCCCGGAAGAAGGGTCGGGGGCGGATTGCCCGGCGCCAGGACCCATCATGGCGGCCCCGGGTGCCGCAAGGGCTCCGGATGCGCCAGCTGTGCTGGAACCGTCCCTGCAGCCCGGTAAAGTGCCAGGAACCATGGATGGAACCTGGAAAAGTACCGGAAAACGTTAGATAGTTCTGACAGTGTTTCGTCGCCGCAAGGTCCCGTTCCTTCCGCCCGGGTGCGAGTCCGGCCGGGAAAAACCTGGCTGAACATCACACCGCGTTCCACGCCGCCCATTATTCCATACGCAGGGGCGGGACGACCTCTGGCGCAAGGTGGTGGCGATCGGTGGCCTACCTTCTGCTGGCCCTCACCCCCCTGCTCTGGGCGGGCAACTGGACCATCGCCAAGGAACTGGTGCGCCGGGTGAACCCGGCGGATCTGGTGATGGCCCGGTGGCTTCTGGCATCCCTGGTCTTGGCGCCCATTGTCTACCTGCGGGAAGGCCGGTTGCCGCGCCCGCAGGGAGTAGACTGGCTGTGGATCGCCCTGTGCGGCCTGACGGGGATGGCGGGCTACAACACCTTGCAGTACGTGGCCCAGCAGCAGACCACCAACATCAACGGCACGTTGATTTACACCGCCTCGCCCGCCCTGACCTTCCTGCTGGCGGTGCCCCTGCTGGGGGAGCGGGTGACGCTCCGGCGGGCGGCCGGCGTGGCGCTCAGCCTGGCCGGGACCGCATGGATCCTGGCCGGCGGTTCCCTGGAGGTGCTGCGCTCCTGGCGGTTCAACCCCGGCGACGTGCTGATGGTGGTGGCTTCGGCAGGCTGGGCGGTGTACACCGTGGTGACCCGCTTCGGTACCCGCCGCCTCTCGCCCCTGGCCCTGACCCTGTACGCATCGGCTGCCGGGACCCTGATGATGGCCGCCACCCGGGGCGCCGCCCTGGCCGCCGGGAGGGGGGCGTGGAGCCTGTCGGCGGGTGACACCTGGGCGGTGCTTTACATCGGGGTGATGTCGTCGGCCGTCGCGTACCTGTTCTGGAACGAGGGGGTGCGGCGAGTCGGCGCCGGGGCCGCGTCGATCTTTGCCAACCTGCTGCCGGTGTACACGGCGGTGCTGTCCACCACGCTGCTGGACGAGCGGCTGACCCTGGCCCACCTGACGGGCGGCCTGGCGGTTCTGGCGGGCGTGTACCTGGTGGCGGCGCCGGCGGGCGGCACGCGGGCGGTATCGAGCCGCGCCCGGCCCCGGGTGGCGCTGCCGTCGGAGCGGCCTTCCGGCCGGCACCTTGAGCGTTGAGATGCGGGCACGGGCCGCCCGGGCCCGTTAGGTCCGCCGGCGGCACACGGCCCGCCGGAAGCTTCACGGCCCCCTCGGATCCCGCGGCGCCAGGCGCATGCGGCGCCTGAAGCGGACGGCGGGGGAGGCCGCCAGGAAGCGGAGGCCGCCAGGCAGCGGAGGTCGCAAGACAGCGGAGGTCGCAAGGCCGGAGCGGTGGGAAATCGCCGAAATCTGTGATGAAGGGTCGAATCAGGCGCGGCCATGGGGCCGCGCCTTTCGTTGATTTTTCGTTGCTTCCTGTCAGGGCGGCGGGGACGAGCTTCCACCGCCCGACAGAACCTGGCACCCTTCACGGAAGGAAGGCCTGGCCGGGGCGGCGAACGGTGGCCGGGCACACGGCGGGAGGTGGCAACGTTGCCGGGCCGGCGATCCCGAACCAACCCCTGGATTACCGTGGCCATCCTGGTGGCGCTGCTGGCAGGTGCCGGCTACGGCTGGTGGCGCACGGAGGGGGACGGTGCGGGACCCTCGGGACCGGGTCCGGCGGTCCCCGGGGGTGGGAACCCTGCTCCAGGAGCCGGCCCGGACCCGGCGGACGAACCGGCCGTGCCGGATCCGGCCCCCGCGCCCGGCGGGGAAGGGGCGGCCGCTGCCAACCCGCTCTGGCCTTTCATCCAGCCCGTCGACCTCACGGCCGGCGCGGGGCTCTTGCCGCGGCCCGTGGCCATGGAGTCCGAGGGGACGGCAGGCATCCTGGCCGTGGACGGCGACGCCCTGTGGTTCGCCGGGGCCGCGGGTGATCCGGTGAGGGTCTTCCAGCTGCCGCCGGGCCACCGCTGGGCCAGCCCCGTGGTGCCGTCGCCCGCCGGCGATGCCGTGGCCTTCCTGACCCGGGCCGAGGCGGGGACACCGTACCTGTGGGTCGTGCACAGTGATCTGACTTCCACGCCGCATCCGGTGCCCCGCGGGCTGGACCGCCCCGGCAGCCTGGCCTGGGCCGGCCCGGGTACGGTGGTCGCGGGGGACCCGCCCTTCCAGCTGGAGATCGAACCGGGCCGCTGGTCCCGCCTCCCGGGGGCCGGCCTGATCTGGGCGGGACCACCGTCGCCCACCGGGCGCTGGTGGGTGTACGGTGCCGCGGCCGAGGAGGGCGGTGCGGGCCCCGATCTTTATCTGGTCGACCACCAGGGCGGAGCCCGTCCCCTGGAGCTGGCCGGGGGCGAGCAGCCGGCGCTTCCGGGCCCCTGGCTGGCCGAGGACCGTTTCCTTGCGGCGCTGGGGGAACCGGTGCAGCCGGGTGAGCCAGGGGAGCGGGCCGGCCCGGCAGGGGCTGGTCCGGGGCCAGGCGGGGGAGCCGGGGCCGGTTCGCCTGCCGGGTCCGCCGCGGGCTCCGGGACGGCACCGGCACCGGGCTCCACTGGCTCGGCGGGGGAACCTGCCGCCGGTCCTGCGGGTGGTCCGGCGGCGGCGCCGGTGGTTCAGCAGCTCGTCGTGGTCGACGCCGGGACGGGCGAGAAGAGCACCTTGTTCGACGCGCCCCCCGGCGAGCGCTGGCAGGTGGTGGCCGCCAGCCCGGGCGGCCGCTGGGTGGTGCTGGCCCCGGTGGCCGGCCAAGGGGGATGGCGCCTGCTGGACACCGTGTCGGGGCGTACCCGGGATCTCCCCTCGGGAGTGGCGGCAGCGGGTGCGGTGTGGGGCGGCGGCACGTGGCTCTTCTACCTGGCTCCGGACCCGGCGGCCGGGGCCGGGGCCCTGCGCCTGGTCGCTCACCAGCTGCCTTCAGAGGAAGCCGAGCCGGAAACCGGCGAGGCGGATGTCCCCCTCCCGGGGTCCTGGCCGACCCTTCGCCCGCAACCCGCCGCCGTCCGCCGGCTCCTGGCGGTGGACCCGGCGGCCGGGGTGGCCTGGGTGGAGCTGGTTCCCGCCGGCGCGGCCGCACCAGCGGCGGCCCGGTGGGTGCTGTTGGAAGGGCGGCTTGAGCCGGTAAGGGGGCGTCATTAGACCGGGGCCACTCCTTGCACACCCCAGGCCTCCTATACAGGCAAAAGAAAGGACATGCTGCCGAACTTGTATAGATATCCAGTGTAGGGTCCAAAGGGGGTGCCGTGCGGTGCGGCGTGTTAGCCTGTACGGGCGGTGGCTGGCAGGGTGGATCGTTCTTGCCATCATGCTCGCCCTGGCCGGGGTTGTGAACGCTAATCGAAAAGTTACCCACGTAGGGCCCTTGTGCTAACCGAAAAACGGACCACCCCGAGACCTGCCCCCTGTATGCTGGGAGGGTGTCCAGACCTTCCAGGGACAGGAGGCCGAAGGAGTGCTCGGGATGGTCGATATTGAGTTTATCCGAAAGCGGCACTTCGTCGATGGATGGTCCATCCGGAAGATCAGCCGGCAGCTCGGGCTGGCCCCAGACGGTTCGCAAAGCCCTGGCGAGTGCGGAACCGCCTCGTTACCGGCTCAAGTCGCCACGTCCCAGCCCCGTGCTCGACCCCTACCGGGACGTCATCCTGACGTGGCTGGAACAAGACGCCACAGCCCCGCGAAAGCAGCGTCACACCGCCCGCCGGATCCACCAACGGCTGGTCGAGGAGTACGGCTTTCAAGGCGGTGAGTCCACGGTCCGGCGGTTTGTCAGCCAGGTCCGCGGTCGGCAGCCCGAACCGTTCCTCCCTCTGACGGCCGCCTGGGGCCAGTCGGCCCAGGTCGACTGGGGCGAAGCGTTGGTGGTGCTTGGGGGCCGCCGGACGGTTGCCCACCTGTTCGTCCTTCGCCTGCGTGCCAGCGGCGTGATCTTCGCCTGGGCGTCGCCGACGGAACGGCTCGAGGCCCTGCTTGAAGGCCACTGCCGGGCCTTTGCCTGGCTCGGTGGCGTCCCCCGCGAGTGCATCTTCGACAACGCCAAGACGGCGGTCACCAAGATCCTCGCCGGCCCGGCCCGCGAAGAACACCCCTCTTTGCCAGCCTCCGTGCGCACTACCTGTTCGACAGCGCCTTCTGCCGCCCCGGCGAGGCCCACGAGAAGGGAGCGGTGGAGAATGGCGTGGGGTATGTGCGGCGCAACGCCCTCGTCCCCGTGCCCGACTTCCCCAACTGGGAGGCGCTGAACGCCCACCTGCTCGCCTGGTGTGAGCGAGAGCGCCAGCGGCGCGGGGAGGCATGGGAACAAGAGCGAGTGGCGCTTCGGCCCCTGCCGGACCGGCCCTTCCGTGCCGCCCGGCCCCACGTCGTCACGGTCAACAAGCTAAGCCTTGTCACCTTCGACCGGAACCGGTGTTCGTGCCTTGCGAGTGGGTGGGCCGCACGCTGACCCTGTGGGCCTATACGGACCGGATTGAGGTCACCGACGGCGAGCGGCTGGTGGCGACCCATCCGCGGGCTTACGGCCGTGGCGAGACGTGCCTGGAACTCGCTCACTACCTTCCGGCCCTGGCCCGCAAGCCGCGGGCCGCAACCCACCTGGCCGTTGTGCCCAAGTTGCCCCCGGTGTATGCCCAGGTCCAGCGCGTCCTGTGCAGCCGACGTCCCGATGGGTACCGTGAGTTCGCCCAGATCCTGCTCCTGCACCGGGAGTTCCCGGCTGAGGTGATCACCGAGGCTTTGGAGCAGGCCGCCTCCCAGGGGCTGCTGGAGCCGCAAGCCGTTCGCCAGCTGATCCTCAACCGTCTGGCCCGTCCGGTCCCCGAGCCGGTGCCCGTTCCGGACCGGTTCGCCGCCCTTCGGGTCCGGGCTTCCGATCCGGCCTGTTATGACGCCCTGCTGGGAGGGAATCGCCGATGAATGCCGCGAAGGCGACCCAGGAAGCGCTCATCGACCTCTATGCCCGGGAGTTACGGCTGCCGGGGCTCCGCAAAGCCTACCGCGAACTGGCCCGGGACGCCGCTCAGAGCGGCCAGGACCACCTGGCCTACCTGGCCGCCTGCCTCACGGCCGAAGTCGAGTCACGGCGCCAGAGCCGCTTGAGCCGCCGGTTGGGGATGGCCCGGTTTCCCGCCCTGAAAACGCTGGAGTCTTTCGACTTCACGGCCCTTCCCGACCTGCCCAAGGCCCGGGTGCTCCAGCTGGCGGACCGGAGCTTCGTCAAGGCTCAAGAGAACGTGGTCTGCCTGGGCCCGACGGGAACGGGGAAGACCCACACGGCCATCGCCCTCGGGGTGGCCGCCATCCATGCCGGCTGGCGGGTGCGATTCACCACGGCCGTCGCCCTGGGGCAGGAGCTGCTGCAGGCCCACAACGAGGCCAGGCTGCCCAAGGCCCTCAAGGGGTGGGATCGCTTCGACCTCGTGATTCTCGATGAACTGGGGTACCTCGGCCTGGGCCCCGCGGGGCCGCTGCTGTTTCAGTTCTGCGCCCACCGCTACGAGCGTGGCAGCCTGCTCATCACGACCAACCTCGAGTTCTCGCGCTGGGTCGAGGTCTTTGGCGACGCCACCCTGACCTCGGCCTTGCTCGACCGGCTCACCCACCGGTCCCATGTGCTGCTGTTCAACGGCGAGTCCTACCGGTTCCGCGAAAGCCAGCAGCGGTTGCGGAAGGAGGGAGTCTCACACTGACGAACCTCTGAATCCGACACCGGGGTGGTCAACAATTAGGTTAGCACGGTGGTCAAGTTTTCGATTAGCACGCACACCGGGGTTCCCACTCGGGCGGCAGGTTTCACGGATGCCGGCTGGGCCGGTGTACCCAAGAGGGGCTGAGAACAGCTAGTGCGTTTCTTATCGTTTCTCGCCCAACGTCATCAAATCTTAGCATCCCCTCCCCTCCTCGGTCGGCTCGTTGTCTAAGAACAGATGTTCTGATACGCTGTCCTTGGATGATTTTGGGGGGCTCCCCCATGCGTGTTTTGCAGGCGTACCGCTTCGCCCTCGACCCCACACCCCGCCAGGAACGGGCGCTGGCCTCCCACGTGGGCGCCCGCCGCTTCGCCTTCAACTGGGGCCTGGCCCTGGTGAAGGAGCGCTTGGAAGCCCGCACCCGGGGCGAGGATGTGGCGGTGCCGTGGACGCTTCCGGCATTGCGGCGGGAGTGGAACCGGCAAAAGCACGTCGTCGCCCCCTGGTGGCGGGAGAACTCGAAGGAAGCCTACTCCTCCGGCCTGGAGGGCTGGCCCGGGCCCTTCAGAACTGGTCGAAGAGCCGCAAGGGTGAACGCAAGGGCCGCCGGGTTGGCTTCCCGCGCTTTCGGAAGAAGGGGCGGGGGCGTGAGTCGGTGCGGTTCACCACCGGCGCGATCCGGGTGGACGACAAGAGCCACGTCGTCCTGCCCCGGATCGGGCGGGTGAAGACCCACGAGCCGACCACGGCCCTGCTCCGGCGCATCGAAGTGGGGGCGGCCCGCATCCTCTCCGCCACGGTCGCCCGGGAAGGCGGGCGGTGGTTCGTCAGCTTCACCTGCGAGGTGGAGCGGCAACCGGGCCGCCCTCGGTTCCCCTGGCGGGTGGTGGGCGTGGACGCGGGGGTGAAGTACCTGGCGGTCCTTTCGACGGGCGAGAAGTGGCCGAACCCCCGGTCCCTTGAAAAAGCCCTCCGAAAGATCGCCCGATCCAACCGCGCCCTGGCCCGGCGCCAGCGGGGAAGCCGACGGTGGCAGGAGGCGCTGTGCCGGCTGCAGCGGGCCTACGCCCGGGCGGCCCACATCCGGCGGGACGCCATCCACAAGCTGACCCACGATCTCGCCACCACCTACGGCGTGGTGGTGGTCGAGAATCTGCATGTGGCGGGCATGCTGAAGAACCGCCGGCTGGCCCGGGCGCTGGCCGATGCGGCCCTGGCGGAGATCCGCCGCCAGCTCGAATACAAATGCTTTTGGCACGGGGCGGTCCTCGTCGAAGCGCCGCTGTTCTATCCCAGCAGCAAGCGTTGCTCGCGGTGCAGCGCGGTGAAGGCGTCGCTACCGCTTTCGCAGCGCATTTTCTGCTGCGAGGAATGCGGGCTCGTGCTCGACCGGGACGAAAACGCGGCCCGAAATCTCGCGGCCCTGGTGGCCGCCGTCGCCGGGAGTGGCCCGGAGACGTTAAACGCCCGTGGACGGGATGGAAGACCTGCCACAAGGCAGGCGATCCCGGAGGAAGCGGGAAGCCGGCTCCCGCTCATTGCCGGGTAAGACCGGCACCGTCGATCCGTGAGGATCGACTGCCTGAAACAGATGACGATGTTTCAGGTAACGGGTGGCAAGATGACGAGGTGCGCCGCGGGTGGATCCAGCGTTTTCTCGCCCACATGACGCTGGAGGAAAAGGTGGGCCAGATGTTCATGATCGACGTCTACGGCCGGACTCCCACCGATCCCGCATATGAAGATGAAAACCTTGCGTCCGGGCGTGGCGTCCGCAACTTTGCCGAAGCGATCGAACGTTATCACGTGGGCGGGTTCATCTACTTCAACTGGAACGGGAACATCGGCGTCCCTCTTGACCCCCAGCAGGTGCAGGACCTGTCCAACGGGTTGCAGGAGATTGCACGGAAACAGCGGATACCCATTCCTCTTCTCATCGCGACCGACCAGGAAGGGGGCATCGTTGCTCGGGTGCGGCAGCCAGCAACCGAGTTCCCCGGCAACATGGCCCTGGGTGCGGCGCGCTCCCCGCAACTGGCTCATCAGGCCGCTCGCATGACCGCTCGGGAACTGCGGGCGCTGGGAATCAATATGAACCTGGCGCCGGTCCTTGACGTCAACGTCAATCCGTCCAACCCGGTCATTGGGGTACGCTCTTTTGGCGAGGATCCCGAACTCGTGGCGGACCTGGGAGTGGCGCAGGTCCTCGGCTACCAGGACGAGGGCGTGATCGCCACGGTGAAGCATTTCCCGGGACACGGGGACACCAATGTCGATTCCCACTATGGTTTGCCGATCATCCACCATGACCGCGCAACCCTCGACCGGGTTGATCTGGCCCCGTTCAAAGCTGCCGTCGCTGCAGGTGTCGATGCGGTGATGACAGCGCACATCGTGGTTCCGGCGCTGGATGACTCGGGATTACCGGCAACCTTGTCGCGTCCGATCCTAACGGGCCTGCTCCGGGAGGAGCTGGGCTTTGACGGTGTGATCATCACCGACGCATTAGGGATGCAGGGCGCCCAGGTGTTGCCGCCCGAGCGAATTCCTGTGGAGGCAATCAAGGCGGGAGCCGACATCTTGCTGATGCCTCCCGACGTGGCCCTGGCCTATGAGGCCGTTCTGGACGCTGTCCGCCGCGGCGAAATCTCCGAACGGCGGATCGATCAGTCGGTTGCCCGCATCCTCGAACTGAAGATGCGGCGGGGGTTATTCGAATGGGAGTTGCCCGGCAGGGATGACCTGACCGTCCTGGGACGGGCTGACCACCGGGCCGTCTCCCAGCGGATCGCCGACGGAAGCATCACCCTGCTGCGGAATACGGGCAATGTCCTGCCCCTGCAGGCTGGTTCCCGTGTTCTCGTGGTGGGGCCCCAGACGGCTGGACCCATGTTCCTGGCCCGGGAGTTGCAGTCCAGGGGGTTGGGGGTCACAACACTGGTTACAGGACTGAACCCCACGGCCGCCGAGAGGGATGAAGCGGTACGCCGGGCGGGCGATGCCGACGTGGTGGTGGTCACCACGTACAACGCCAATTCCTATCCCGGTCAACGCCAACTGGTGGAGCGGCTGGCGGGGACGAACCAGCCGGTTGTGGTGGCCGCTACCCGGAATCCTTATGACGCCGCCGTGTTGCCTCCCACAGCCGGTTATTTGGTGACCTACGGTTACCAGCCCGTTTCCCTGGTGGCACTGGCTCGCGTGCTGGTGGGCGAGGTGAACCCCTCCGGCCTGCTACCGGTGACCATTCCCGGCCTGTTCCCCTATGGGGCAGGACTCAGGTATCCGGCACCTTGAAAGGGGTGTTGATTGTGGCGATCGGTGCGCAACGCTGGCGGTGGCGGGCCGTTACGGCCATACTGGCGGGAGTGACAATCCTGGCCTTGCTCGCCCAGTTGTTCACCGTTCTCGTCCTTGAGCAGCGGCATGTCGCTGCCCGGCGCCGGGTGCGTACGGGCCTTGAAGTCCTGCTTACAGACCGCCTAGACCTGATCCGTGGGAAACGCGTCGGGATCATAACAAATCCTACTGGTGTTCTGCCCGACCTGCGGCATGGGGTGGACGCTCTGGCCACCGCCGAGGGCGTCCACCTGGTGGCCATATTCGGACCCGAGCATGGTTTTCGTGGTTCGGCCCAGGCCGGCGGATCAGAAGGGAGTTACGTTGACGAGCGCACGGGGGTGCCAGTGTACGACCTCTACGGAAAGAACCGCGATGCCATAGCCCAGTTGTTCCAGAACACCGGCGTAGAGGTGGTCCTGTTCGATATACAGGATGTCGGCACCCGCTACTACACGTACATCTGGACCATGGCCGACGCCCTTGAAGCTGCCGCGCTTACCGGAACAGAGTTCATCGTTCTAGACCGACCCAACCCCACGGGTGGAATCCAGGCGGAAGGACCCGTGCTTCACCCCGAATACAGCAGTTTCGTCGGTCGCTACCCCATAGCCCAGCGGCACGGGATGACCGTGGGGGAACTGGCCCTTCTATTCAACGACCGCTTTGTTCCTGATCGCACCGGGGGCCGGCGAGCCCAGCTAACGGTGATTCCCATGCAGGGCTGGTTCCGCGACATGTACTATGAGGAAACCGGCCTGCCCTGGGTGATGCCGTCGCCTAATATGCCGACTGTCGACACCGCCATGGCCTACATCGGAATGGGGCTTATGGAGGGCACGAACCTGTCGGAGGGAAGGGGGACGACCCGCCCATTTGAGCTAATCGGTGCGCCGTACATCGACTGGCGACTCGGTCAGCGTCTCGCTCATGCCAAGCTGCCCGGCGTGCGCTTTCGTGAGGCGTATTTCGCGCCCACGTTCAGCAAATATGCCGGCCGAACCATCGGTGGAATCCAGTTATACGTGACGGACCGGGACCAGTTTGACCCAATTCGCACGGCCATCACCATCATCGTTGAAACGAAACGCCTGTACGGTGACCGCTTTCAGTGGCGATCCGACCTCTGGATCGACCGCTTGACGGGCTCCACCCAGGTCAGGACGGCGGTAGATGCCGGGCAAAGCCCCGATGCCATCGTCGCGGGATGGCAAGACGAGCTGGCAGGGTTCCGCGTCCTGAGGGACCAGTATTTGCTATATGGCCTCCGCGGTAACGGCCGGTACCGGTAGAGTCCGGCGATACAGGGGGGCGGGCAGGGAGCCCGCCTCCCGCCTTGTCAGGGAGCTCCAACTGCCGGGAACACGGGCTACAGCCCGCCGGAGGTATGCGGGATGGCAGGTGATCGAGCAACGGGGAGCAGGAAACAAGACGCCCAAGTGGTATATACATTATGCCCAGTCCTGGCCGGTGGCAACGGCCGGGATGGGGCGAGACATCCCGCGAAGGGGGTGCGTCCGCGTGGCCCAGGAGGAATCCATCGCGCGGAGCATACTGGACGTGGTGGGCCGGGGTAACGTCCGGTCGGCGGAACACTGCATGACGCGCCTGCGCCTGGAATTGGTCGATGCCGGCTCCGTCGACCAGAACCAGCTCAAGAAGATCAGCGGCGTCAAGGGCGTCGTGCGGACCGGCAGCCAGTTGCAGATCATCTTTGGTCCTGGGCTGGCCGAGCGGGTCACCGCAGCGGTTGCCAGCGAGCTGAAGTCCGGGCAGGGCGGCCCGGCGCAGGCTCCGGCGCGAACCCAGAGCACCATCGAGCAGAAGGCAGCATCCCCCGGTGTGCGTGGCTTCCTCAAGAAGATCGCCAACATCTTTCTTCCTCTGCTGCCTGCCATCATCGGTAGCGGCCTCATCATCGGCCTCACCAACTTCTTCGTTCGCATCGGGTGGATCACGGACCAGACCACCGTCGCCGGAGTGCCCCTTCTGGCCGTACTGCAGGTTCTTGGCGGTACGTTTCTTGGCTTCATGCACATTCTGGTCGGGATGAACGCGGCGCGGGAGTACGGAGGCCCCGGGGCCATCGGCGCGCTGGCCGGCATGCTTCTGATCGCTCCCAGCTTGCAGAACATTCCCAACATGGCCCCCGGCCGTGGCGGCATCATCGGGGCTCTGATCGCGGGCGCCTTTCTCGGATGGCTGTACAAGACGGTGAACCGCCGCATGCCGGACACCATCAGCGTCATGGCGACGCCCTTCATCACGGTGCTGGTTGGCGGTGCCGTCATCCTGTTCGTCGTCCAGCCGATCGGCTTCTACGCGTCCAACTGGATTGCTACTGGCGTGAAGGCGCTTCTGGACGTGGGCGGCCCCCTGGTGGGCGCGGTGCTGGCGGGAACCTTCCTGCCTATGGTGATGCTGGGCATCCATCAGGGTACCGTCCCCATTCACGTGGAACTGATCAATTCCCTGGGCAATACGCCGCTGCTGCCGATCCTGGCCATGGCCGGCGCAGGCCAGGTGGGTGCCTCGCTGGCCGTCTATGTGAAAACGCGGGATCGGGAGTTGCGGCAGATCATCCTCAGTGCGCTGCCGGTGGGCATCCTGGGCATCGGCGAGCCGCTGATCTATGGTGTCACGCTGCCGCTGGGCCGGCCGTTCATCGCCGCCTGTCTGGGCGGCGCAGTGGGCGGTGCCTTCATCGCCGTCACCAAGATCGGTGCCCTGGCCCTGGGCGTATCGGGTGTGCTGCTGGCATTCCTGGTGACCAGCCCGGTCCTTTACCTGCTGGGCATCCTGATCTCGTACGCCGCCGGCTTTGCCATCGCGTACGTCATGGGCTTCGACGAGAGCCTGGCCCAGAACAGCCGGACCTTCGCCTTCACCGCGGACTGACCGTGTCAACCGGTGCGCCGGCGGCGATGAGGCGGGCACCGGCCCTGCCGACCTCCCGCAAACCGCCTTTCCGAACTGGCACGAGGCCGGCCGCAGCGGGCGGCCGGCCTCGATGTTCGATCCTGGGGAACAGGCGCTGGTACAGGAACGGAAGGTGCGAGAGCCCAGCGCTCCCGCCGACCAGGTGACCCAGCGGGCTACCCGGGCGGTGGGGGAGGGAGCGCCAGCAGATGCGATGGCTGCGGAAGGGCGGGCCGTGAGCAAGGGCTATTGGGGAAGGGCTACGAAGGGGGCAACAACATGGAGGGGCAGCACCAGCAAAGCGGGGCTCGGAAGCCGGACGTGCCGTCTCCAGCAGGCCGAGTCGACCTGTCCCGGCTGGTTACGGAACAGCCCAACCCGGCCACGGCCAGGCTGGATATCCTGGATGCACGGGAGATCTGCCGGTTGATCAATGAAGAGGATCACAAGGTTGCGCCCGCTGTGGCCCAGCACCTGGACGTGATTGCGGAGGCGGTGGAACGCATCGCGGCGGCGCTGCGCCGCGGGAATCGCCTGTTCTACGTCGGCGCGGGAACCAGTGGCCGCCTGGGCGTGCTCGATGCTGCCGAATGCCCGCCCACCTTCGGCACCGACCCCGAGATGGTTCAGGGCATCATTGCCGGAGGGCCCCAGGCCCTGACGCGAGCGGTGGAAGGGGCTGAAGACGACAGCGAAGCCGGCCGGCAAGACATCAGGGCGCGGGGCGTTCGGGCTGGCGACGTGGTCGTGGCCCTGTCGGCCAGCGGGCGTACGCCCTACTGCCTGGGCGCCTTGCAGGCCGCCCGGGAGGCCGGTGCCTTCACCGTGGCCGTCACCTGCAACCCTGGTTCCGCCATGGGCGGCGTGGCCGACCTGGCCATCGAGGTGGTGGTGGGACCGGAGGTGCTGGCCGGTTCGACCCGAATGAAGGCCGGTACCGCTCAGAAAATGGTGCTCAACATGCTCAGCACGGCGGCCATGGTGCGGCTCGGCAAATGCTATGGCAACCTCATGGTGGACCTGCGGCCGACCAATGAGAAGCTGGTGGAACGCGCACGCCGGATCATCATGCGCGTGCTGGGATGCGATGCCTCGACGGCGGCCGACCTCCTGGCCCGGTCGGGAAACCAGGTCAAGGTGGCCATCGTGATGGGCGCCACGGGTCTGGACGCCGAGGGTGCGCGCCGCCGCCTGGACGAACACGGCGGGTTCGTCCGCAGGGTATTGGACGAAGCAGCGTCTGGGTCGAGCTGAAGGGGGAGGGATCTCCCGTAATGCGGGGACACCGTGGGCGGGCCACCCTCTACATCGAGATCATGGAGTTCCTGCGGCGGCGGATCCGGGAGGGGCACCTCCGCCCCGGCGACCGGATCCCCTCCGAGCGCGAGCTGGCCGAGCAGTTTGGCGCGAGCCGTATGACGGTGCGTCACGCCTTGGACCAGTTGGCGTGGGAAGGGGTGATTCGCCGGGAGCAGGGGCGGGGAAGTTTCGTTGCCGAACCCAAGATTCCCCTGGGGCTGCAGTTCCTGACCAGCTTCTCGGAAGACATGCGCCGGCGGGGGCTTGAACCTTCGTCCCGCCTGCTGTCCGTGGCGGTGGTCGAGGCCGACGATGCCGTGGCCGCCCAGCTGGCGCTGGCGGTGGACCGGCGGGTCACCTCCCTGCGCCGCGTGCGCTATGCCAACGGCGAACCTCTTTCCATCGAGCATGTGCAGGTTCCCTACCGGCTCCTGCCCGACCTGGCCGAGCATGTCCGCGAGCGGTTCCGGGGGCAGCGAGCGACCGCCTTATCCCTGTACGAGCGTTTCGACCGCGTGGGCATTGTCCTGCAACAGGCCCGGCAGACCATCGAAGCCGCCGTGGCCACGGCCGAACAGGCCCGCTGGCTCCAGGTGCGGGAAGGGAGCGCCCTGCTGCTGCTCACGCGGGTGAGTTTTGACACCACGGGCCGTCCGGTCGAACTGGTCCGTTCCTGGTACCGGGGGGATCGCTACCGCTATGAAACGGAGTTGATTCGGCCTCCCGCGGCGGCCGAGGTCCTCCCCGCGGCGGCCGGGGGTGAACCGGAACAGCCTTGACCAGGACCAGCCTGGGTCCAGGTGCAGGAAAGGAAGCGATGGCCAGCATGGACATGACGCATCCTCTCCGGGAAGCAGCGGAAGGGTTTACCCTTCGGAGCCGTCGCATCGTGGTGCCCGGGGGCATCCTCGACGGTTACGTGCGGGTTGCCGGGGGGCGGATTGTAGAGGTGGGCGCGGGTGAGCCACCGGCCGCGGCTGGCGGTATGGTGACCCGCCTGGGGGATGCCTGGCTGCTCCCCGGAATGATCGATCTCCACATCCACGGCCTGGGCGGCTGGGACACCTACGATCTGCGGCCTGAAGCGGCCCGCCACCTGGGGCTCCTGCTGGCGGCGACCGGAACCACGGCGTACTGGCCCACCCTGGCCACGGCGGAATGGGACGCGATGGAGGCGGCCTGCGCCTTCTGGGGCGGGTTCATCCGGGAGGAATGGGCCGGAGGCGGCGAGGGGCCCGGTGGGGGTGGTGCGCCGGGCGAGCCAAGCGGCTGGGCCGGTACGGGGCACGCGGGTGATGGGAGGGGCGCTGGCGCCGGGGGCTCGACGGGCGGGGGCGGCGGTGCGGGCCGGCCGGGTGGCGCGGGCGGTGCGGGCGATCCGGCCGGCTCGACCGGTGCGGCAGGCCCGGGCGGCCCGGCCGGCCACCCGGCCTGGGGCGCGGGGGCGCGGCCCCTGGGCCTTCACCTGGAGGGTCCCTTCCTCAACCCCCGCAAGCCCGGTGCCATGCGCCCCGAGTGGATGGTCCCGCCCGATGCCGGCCGGTTGCAGCTCCTTCTGGACCGGGCCCGGGGAACGGTGCGGCGGGTCACCCTGGCCCCCGAGCTGCCGGGGGCGCTGGACCTGGTCCGGCACCTGCGCCGGCTGGGCGTCGTGGTGGCCGCCGGCCACAGCGAGGCCAGCTATGGGGAGGCGGTGGCGGCCTTTCACGCCGGGGTCACCCTGGGCAACCATATCTTCAACGCCATGCCGCCCCTCCATCACCGGGAGCCGGGCCTGCTGGGGGCGGTGATGGACCTGCCCTTCGACGGCGAGCTCATCGCCGACGGGGTCCACGTGCACCCGGCCGCCATGCGGTTGCTGTGGCGGCTGAAGGGGACCGGCCGGCTGGCGGTGATCAGCGATGCGGTGGCAGCCGCCCTGCTGCCGCCCGGGCGTTACGATCTGCGCGCCTTCGTGGCGGAAGTGCGCCCCGATGGAACCAGCCGGCTGGCCGACGGGACCCTGGCGGGCAGCACGGCCACCATGCTCACCTGCCTGCGGGTGCTGGTCGAACAGGTGGGGGTGCCCTGGCCCGAAGCCGCCCGGATGACGGCCGCGGTGCCGGCGCGCATCGCGGGAGTGGGGGAGCGGAAGGGGGCCATCGTGCCGGGACTGGACGCCGACCTCTTCGCCCTGGACGAGCAATGGCGAGTCGTGGCAACCTGGGTGGAAGGGGTACCCGTCCACACGCCGGAGCGGCCCCTGGTGGTCGCAGACCTCATCAACCGCGCCCTGGCGGTACAGTGAACGGGCTGCCGGGCCGGACGGCACCCGTCCGGTGACCGCCCGGTGCCGGGGGAGCGGTTCGAGCCCCCTGGCCGGCACCGGCAGCCCTGGCGGGCCGGTCCGGGTGGGACGCCTTCTGGAGGGTTGACCATGCCACCCCGCATCCGCATCGCCGAGTCCTACGAAGCCATGAGCGCGGCCGCGGCGGAGGCCGTTGCCCGCAGGCTGGCCGCTCGGCCCAGCCTGCGCATGCTCCTGCCTACAGGGCATACTCCCCTGGGCATGTACCGCCGCCTGGTCGAGATCACCCGCCACGAAGGGCTGCGCTGGGACCGGGCGCAGGTCTTCCTCCTGGACGAGTATCTGGGACTGGGCCCTGAGGATCCCGGCTCCTTCCGCCGTTACATGGCGGAACACCTGCTGCGGCACCTGAACCCGGCCCCGGCCGTGGACAGCCTGAACGGCCGGGCCGCCGATCCCGGGTCGGAGTGCGCCCGGTACGAGCAGGCCCTGGCAGCGGCAGGCCTGGACCTGGTGGTCCTGGGGATCGGGCGCAACGGCCACATCGGCTTCAACGAGCCCGGCTCGCCTTTCACCTCCCGCACCCGGGTGGTGACCCTGACCGCCGATACCCGGCGGGCCAACGCCCCCGATTTCGGGGGTGACCCCGAGGCGGTTCCTCCCCAGGCCCTCACCGTGGGCATCGCCACCATCCTGGAAGGCAAGGAGATCTTCGTCCTGGCCGCCGGGGCTGCCAAGGCCCCGGCGGTGGAACGGGCCATCCAGGGGCCCCTGGATCCCGCCGTACCGGCTTCGGCCCTGCAGCGCCATCCCCGGGTCACCTGGTTCCTCGACCGCGAAGCCGCCGCCGGGCTGGATCCCGAGCTGGTACCTGCCGGGGTGGGAGGCGGCGGGTCCGGGGCATGGCCCGGCAGCGAGGGGCGGAACCGCGGGGGCGCGGGCCGTGACTAGCCCGCCCGGCGGCCCCGGGCGGCGGTACCGGCTGCTGGCCCTTGACCTGGACGGCACGGTCCTGGATCCCCGGGGGCTCATCACGCCGCGTGTCCGCCGGGCAGTGGCCCGCGCCCGGGCGGCGGGCATCCGGGTGGTGCTGGCCACGGGCCGGGTTCTTCCCTCGGCGTGGGTTTATGCGCGGCAGCTGGGGCTCGAGGGGCCGCTGGTGGTAAGCGACGGGGCCGTCCTGGCGACCCTGGGCGATCCCGGAGACGGCGGCACCGCCGGCAGCACGTCCGGCACCGTACCGGCAGAGACCGGAACCGCGGCGGCCGAGGCCGGGGCGGCGGCTGCCGGTGCCGGGCTGCCGCGCCGGGGCCCGTGGACGGTCCTGGACGTACAGCCGTTTCCGCGCGACCTGGCCGAGGCGGTCACCGCCGAGCTGGTGGCGGCGGGCTGCCCGGTGGTGGTCCAGTTTCCCCAGTTCCTGGCCAGCAGCCGGCGCCCGCCGGTGGGAACGCTGATCCGGTCCCTGGCCGTACCCTACCTGCGGCACTACTGGGTGCTGCGCCGGTACGTGGTCGTCCATCCCGGGGCCGAGCTGGCCCGGTTCGTCGCCCGGGCTACTGAGCCGCCCGTCAAGATCTCGGTCTTGGGGCAGCGGGCGGTCCTGCGCCCTCTGGAGGAGCGGATCCTCCAGCGTTACGGTCAGGTCCTGCGGCTGACCCACTCCGGACCCGGCAGCTTCGACCTCTTGCCGCCGGGCACCCACAAGGCCGCCGGGCTGCAGCGGCTGGCGGCCCGCCTTGGCATCGACCGGGAGCAGGTGGTGGCCGTGGGGGACAACGACAACGATTGCGAGATGCTGCGCTGGGCCGGGCTGGGGGTTGCCATGGGCAACGCGGATCCCGCGGTTCGGGAGTGTGCCGGCCGGGTCACCGCGTCCAACGCCGAGGATGGGGTGGCGCGGCTGATCGAAGAGGTGCTGCTGGGCGGCGACCTGGGGGCCTAGCCGCCCGGCCGCAGCGGGCCGCGCTCCGCCGTGCCGGGCCGCGGCCGGCCGCAGCGAGCCGCGCCCGGCCGTGCTGGACCGTACCCGGCCGCCTCCAATCCGGCTGAATGGCTTCCGGCTGGCTGCAGGGGAACCGTTAATCGCCGGCGCAAAAAGGCGTACAATCGCCTTGGTGAGCCCCGGACAGGCCCCCGGCCCCGGGCGGCCGCCGCCGGGCCGGAGCAGGCGGCGGGGGCCATCCACCACCCATCCCACGAAGCCGGAGGCGTATCGCTGTGGCCGAACCCCACTGGAGCCGCCAGCTGATCTTCTCCGTGGCGGGGAACCCCGCCGTGACCCGCTTCGTCACCCGCTACGGCATGCGCCTGGGCGCGTCCCGGTTCGTCGCGGGGGAAGACCTGGATTCCGCCCTGACCGTGGCCCGCCAGCTGAACCAGGAAGGGTTTCCGCTGGCCATCCAGTTCCTCGGCGAGCACGTGACCCGGGCGGAAGCTGCCGCCGAGGCGGTGGAGGAGTACCTGAGGCTGCTGGCCGCGCTGGAAGAACGCGGAATCGACGCCTACATCTCCATCAAGCCCAGCCAGATGGGCCTCGAGGTGGACGAGGAGCTCGCCTATGCCAACTGCCGCCGCATCCTGGAGCAGACGGCGGCGGCGGGCCGGTTCGTCCGCATCGAGATGGAGGACTCCCCCTACACCGAGAAGACCCTCCGGCTGTACCGCCGCCTGCGCGAGACCTTCGGGACCCGGGACGTGGGGATCGTGCTGCAGGCCTACCTCTACCGCTCGGCCAGGGACCTGGAAGAGCTGGCCGATCTGCACCCCAACATCCGCTTCGTCAAAGGGGCGTACAACGAGCCGGCGTCGGTGGCCTATCCCGACAAGGCCGACGTGGACCGCAACTACCGGCAGCTGGTGCAGCGGCACCTGGAGCGGGGCGACTACGCCGCCATCGCCACCCACGACGACGTCCTGATCGAGGACCTGCTGCAGTTCATCGAGCAGCGGGGGATCCCCCGCGACCGGTTCGAGTTCCAGATGCTCTACGGTATCCGGCCCCAGCTGCAGCGGCAGGTGCGGGACCGGGGCTACCGGATGCGGGTCTACATCCCCTACGGGCGGGACTGGTACGGGTACTTCGTCCGCCGCCTGGCCGAGCGGCCGGCCAACGTGGGGTTCGTGCTGCGGAACCTGATCCGCGGGTAGGCGACCCGCTGCGCCTGCCCTGCGCCAGGCTGCTCGCCCGCCGCGGCCCGGCGCCGACCCCGGGAACGCGGTTGGGGATTGATGTTCTCGGACCGCCGGTCCTGCGGTGACCGGGCCTGCGACGGCCCATTCCGCAACCGCCGGGCCTGCAGCCTGCCAAGGCCCGCGGCGGCGGCCCGCGGAAGGCGACCCCGGTCCGGCTCGGGCTCGATCGCCGTGGACCCCGGCCCCGGCCCGACGTCGCGGGCCGGCGACCCTCGCCCGGCGCTCACCGGGCCGCGGCCCGGCGGCCCAGCTCCGCGGCCACGGCATTCCAGCCCGCGTCCCGCACCACCAGGAGGACCGTCAGGTGGTAGAGGAGATCGGCCGCCTCTTCCACCAGGCGGCGGCCGTCCTGGTGCCCGCCGGCCACCACCGTCTCCACGGCTTCCTCGCCGACCTTCTGCAGGATGCGGGGCAGCCCGGCCTCCAGCAGTTGGGTGGTGTAGGATCCCGCCGGCCGCTCCCGGACCCGCTCCCGGATCACGGCTTCCAGGCGCGAGAGCTCGCGGGCGATGGACCCCTCCGGCGCTCCGGCGCGGGCCTCAGCCGGTGCCGCGGCGGCCTGGGCCCCCGCGGTGGGTGCGGGGGCTGTCGGGGCCGCGGGGGACGCTGGGGCCGCCGGGGCTCCTGAGGGAGCCGGGGCTGCCGGAGCCCCCGCGGGAGAAGGGGTTTCGCGGCCGCCAGGGCCACCCGGGGAAACCGCGCCGTCGGCCGGGGCACCCGCCGGAGCAGCAGCCGAGGCGGCGGCCGGGGCGGCCGCCGGGACGGGGGCCGTGCGGTAGAAGCAGCTGCGCTCCCCGGTGTGGCAGGCGGGACCCGCCGGTTCGACCCGGTAGAGGACGGCGTCGCCGTCGCAATCGATGCAGACCTCCCGCACCCGGAGGGTGTGGCCCGACGTCTCGCCCTTGCGCCAGAGGCGCTGCCGGGACCGGCTGAAGAACCAGGCACGGCCCTCGGCCAGGGTGCGGGCCAGGGCCTCGCGGCTGGCATAGGCCAGCATCAGCACGTCGCCCCGCTCCGCATCCTGGACCACCACGGGCACCAGCCCCCGCTCGTCAAAGCCCACGGATTCGAGCAGGGAGTGCCCGGATTCAGGGAGGGGATGACCGGATGGAAGAAGGGGCGCCGGGCCCTCCACCGCACCCCCGCGATCACCGGCCCGCTCTCGGTCTGCCATGCTGCCCACCTGCCGTTTCTCGAGACGCCCGTTGCCGAAGGCGCATGCCGCCCGAGGGCGGGTTGCCTTCGTGCCGCCTCCAGGGTTTTTGGTTGGTCAGGCGACTTGAGGTTGTTCGAGCCGCACCGGCACGCCCCGGGCCGCCAGCAAGGCCTTGACCTCCGCGATGCTCACCTGTTGCCAGTGGAAGATGGACGCCGCCAGGGCGGCATCGGCCCCGCCCCGGACCAGCACCTCCGCAAAGTGTTCGGGCCGCCCGGCGCCGCCCGACGCGATCACCGGCACGGGCACGGCATCCGCCACCGCCCGAGTCAGTTCCAGGTCGAACCCGTCCCGGGTGCCGTCGGCGTCGATGCTGGTCAGCAGGATCTCGCCGGCGCCCAGCCGGGCGGCGCGGCGGGCCCACTCCACCGCGTCCAGGTTCGTGGGGCGGCGGCCGCCGTGGGTGTAGACCAGCCAGCGGGGTGCGGCAGGGGCGCCGGTGCCCGCGTCCGGGTTGGCCGCGTCCGGGCCGGGGGCGGCCGGGTTCCTCCCCGCGTCGATGGCCACCACGATGCACTGGCGGCCGAAACGCTCCGCCGCCTCGGCCACCAGCTCGGGCCGGGCCACCGCGGCACTGTTGATGGCCACCTTGTCGGCGCCCGCCGCCAGGAGGCGGGCGATCTGCTCGCAATCCCGCACCCCGCCGCCCACCGTCAGGGGGATGAAGACCTCCGCCGCGACCCGGCGGACCACTTCCACCAATGTCTCGCGGCCCTGGACGGTAGCGCTGATGTCCAGGAAGACCAGCTCGTCCGCACCCTCCCGATCGTAGCGGCGGGCCAGTTCCACCGGGTCCCCCGCATCCCGGAGGCCCTGGAAGTGGATTCCCTTGACCACCCGCCCGCCGTCCACGTCCAGGCAGGGGATGATGCGCCGGGTCAGCATGGAGTGCCACCTCCCGCGTCCGGTGGCTCGGGGGATGCCTCGCCTGGGTTGCGGCCGGGCCCCTGGTGTGGGGTGTCGCCTGGGCCCCGGCCCGCGGCCCGCCACGGGGTGTCGCCTGGGCCATGGCCCGGGGCCGGGCGGGTGCTCCGCCCCTCGTCCCGGCCCGGGGCCGGGACGGGTTCCCGGCCTGCCTCATGAACCGGGGTCCCGCCGGGAAGAAGGCCGGGGGCCTTGCCCGCTTCCCGCACGGCCGCCAGGGCCGCCGCCAGATCCAGGGTGCCCTCGTACAAGGCGCGCCCGGCGATGACCCCCGCCAGGCCGGCCTGCTGCAGCCGGACCACGTCGTGCACGTCCCGCACGCCGCCCGCGGCGATCACGCGCAAGCCGGCACGCAGGAAGGGCGCGAACACCGCCGGGTCGACCCCGGCCAGGGTACCGTCGCGGCCGGTGTCGGTGACGATGACCTCCGTCACCCCGGCGGCCCTCAGGCGCTCCAGCAGTGCCGCCGGGGGCTCGCCCGCCGCGGTCCAGCCGTCCACCGCCGCCCGCCCCTCCTTGAGGTCCAGGCTGGCCAGCACCCGGCCCGGGTAACGGGTCGCCACCTGGGCCACCACCTCGGGCTGCCGGACCGCCACGGTGCCGAAGATCACCGCGGCGGCGCCGTCTTCCAGATAGGCCGCGGCCGTGGCGGCGTCGCGAATGCCGCCGCCCACCTGTACCGGTACGGGCACCGCCCGCACCAGCTGCCGGATCAGCGCCTGGTGGACCGGCCGCCCCTGCCGGGCCCCGTCCAGGTCGACCACATGGAGCCGCGGCGCCCCGGCGGCCGCGAAGGCCCGGGCGGCGGCCACCGGGTCGTCCCCGTAGACCGTCTCCCGCTGGTAGTCGCCTTGCCACAGGCGGACCAGGCGGCCGCCCCGCAGGTCAAGGGCTGGGATCACAAGCACCGCACATCGCTCCAAAGTTCCGCAGGATGCGCAGGCCGGCCGGCCCGCTCTTCTCCGGATGGAACTGGGTGCCCAGCACCGGGCCGGCCTCCACCGCCGCCACGAAGGGGCCGCCGTAGTCCGCCCGGGTCCACAGGATCCCGGCGGAAGCCGGTGCCGGCGCAGGGGAGGACCCGGCGCCGGAGGATCCTCCGGCCGGGTGCCGGCCTGCCGCCGGGGAGGGCGGGGCGAGACCCGCGGATCCCGGCAGCCCGGATGCCAATGCCACCGCCGCGGGCAGGGGAGAGGAGGCCGGCACGGGCGAGCCTGCCGGCGGCCATGGCACCCGGTACGAGTGGACGAAGTAGGCGAAAAAGGCGTCACCCAGGCCCGCCAGCAGGCGGCTGCCCGGCGGGACGGCGACCCGGTTCCAGCCCATGTGGGGCACCTTGAGGGGGCCTTCGGGTGCCCCGAAGTCACCCGCTGCTCCCCTCAGCCCTTCCGGGGCGCTGGCCATGGCTCCCTCTGCCCTCACCGCTCCCGGGCCTCGGGCCTCCGCTCCGCCCCCGGCGGCCGCCGCTTCCGGCGGCCCCGCTGCAACCCCGGCCACCGCCAGGCGGGTGGGGAAGGGTTCGACCCAGCCGGGCAGCAGGCCGAGCCCGGGCCAGCAGCCGTCCTCCCGGCTCCCCTCAAAGAGAAGCTGCATGCCCAGGCAGATGCCGAGCAGCGGCCGCCCCGCCGCCACCCGCTCCAGCAGCACGGGGATGAGGCCCAGGGCCTCCAGCCGCCGCCGGGCGGGGCCGAAGGCCCCCACGCCCGGCAGGACCACCCCGGCCGCACGGGCCAGTTCGTCCGGGTCCGCGGTGAGGCGGGTGCGGCAGCCGGCCCGCTCCAGGGCCTTGCCCAGGCTGTGGACGTTGCCCGTTCCGTAGTCGACCATGGCCACGTACGGCTGCGCCATGCTGCTGCCTCCTTGCCGGCCGGTGCCGCGGGCGCGTTCCCCGGCATTCCCCCGGCCTGCCAGACCGGTCCACCGCCCAGCCGGACCGGTCCGCCCACCCGCCGGGCGGCACCCGCCCGCCCGTCCTTCCCACCCGCCCGTCCTTCCCACCCGGTCCGGCCGTCCGCCCGGCCGGCGGGTTTCCCGCGGACTGCCTGACCGTCCGGCCCGGGATGCCGGCCCCAGGGTGCCGGCGGGCACCCTGGGGCCGGCTCTACTCCAGCACGCCCTTGGTGGAGAGGGGGCCCCCCGGCCGCGGGGCGAGGGCCTGGGCCAGGGCCCTGCCGGCGGCCTTCCAAATCGCCTCCAGCCCGTGGTGGGCGTTGCGGACCCGCAGCAGGTCGACGTGCAGGGTCAGGCGCGCCTCCACGGCCACCGCCCGCCAGAACTCCTCGGCCAGCTCGGTGTGGAAGGCGCCGAAGCTGCGGGGCGGCACCTCGACCGCCCAGACCAGGTAGGGGCGGCCGCTGGCGTCCACCACCACCCGGGCCAGGGCCTCGTCCATGGGCACGTAGGCCGCACCGAAGCGGGCCACAGCGCCGTAGCCGGCGGCCGCCTGGCGGAGGGCCCGGCCCAGGCAGATGCCCGTGTCTTCCACCGTGTGGTGGCCTTCCACCTCCAGGTCGCCCCGGGCCTGAAGGTCCAGGCCGAAGCCCCCGTGCACGGACCAGGCCGTGAGCAAGTGGTCGAAGAAGGGGATCCCCGTTTCGATCCGGGCGGCCGGGCGCGGGTCCGTCCCGTCCAGGTCGATCCGGCAGCGAATGGCGGTCTCCCGCGTGGACCGCTCCACCAGGGCCCGCCGGCCGCCGGCACCGGCCGGGCTCGCCTCGGCGGCTGCCGCTCCGGCCCCGCCCGGGCCGGCCTCCTCGGCACGGCCTGGCAAGAGACGTTGTGCTTCTGGACGTTCCATCCCTGGACGTTCCATCCCGGTCATGCCGGGCTCCCTCCCCGTTGCGAGAGGCCGGACCCGGCCGGAGCGGCCTGGGGCTGGTGCCCAAGGCCGGCGAGAGCGGCCGCCAGGGCATCCAGCAGGGCCGCGTTCTCTTCCTCCGTGCCCACCGTGACCCGCAGGTAACCGGCCAGGGACGGCTCCCAGGGGAAGGACCGCACGGCGATGCCCCGGGCGGCCAGGGCATCCTGCAGGGCGGCGGCCCGAACGGGGTCGGGGGCCGGGGGGGCGCCGGGGCGACCCAGGCTGGTGCGGGAGCCAGCCTCGGCGCCGGTCCCTGCACCGCTGCCGGCGCCGGCCCGCCCACCGCGACCGGCGGCTTGGTCACCGGCAGCCGTGCCGGCCTGCCCGCCGGCGCCGCGCCCGGAACCGGCCTCGCCTCCGGTTCCGGCCGGTTCTTCCACCCGCACGAGCACGAAGTTTCCCTGGGAGGGCAGCGGCACAAGGCCGGGCAGCCGGGACAGCTGCTCCCTCAAGCGCTCCCGCCGGCGGCGGGTCGCCGCAGCCCGCTTGAGGAAGACGGCCCGGTGCTGGAGGGCCACCCGGGCGGCCACCAGGGACATGGTGTTGAGATTGTAGGGCTGCAGCCAGCGCCCAAGTTCGGCGGCCACCGGCGGGGCGGCCACGGCGTAGCCCACCCGGGCGCCGGCCAGGGCGAAGGCCTTGGAAAGGGTGCGCAGGACCACCAGGTGCTCCGGCGCCCATCCTGCGGGGTGCCCGCTGCAGGCGCCGCGGGCGGTGCCGCTGAAGGCGCCCCTCGAGGCGGTACCGGAGGAGCCCCTCGAGGTGCCGCCGGAGGCGCCGCTGAAGGCGCCATCGAAGGCGCCGCTTAAAGCGGCCGGCGCCGTCCGGCCGAGGCCGTCCAGGATGCTCTGGCCCGCAAACTCGGCGTACGCCTCGTCGACCACCAGCCACAGGTCGGACCGGCGCAGCAGCCCCTCGACCACCTCCGGGGAGCAGGAAAGACCCGTGGGGTTGTTGGGCCGGCACAGGAAGACCAGCTTCTGGCCCGGCAGGGCGTCCAGCACGGGGACCAGGTCGTCCAGCTCCACGGCCCGCTCGGGTGGAACGGGCACCGCCCGGTAGGGCACGCCGGCGGCCGCCGCGGCCGCGGCGTAGTAGCCGAAGGTGGGCGAGGGCGCCACGGCGGCGGTGCAGCGCCGGCCGATGGTGGCCAGCACGGCCTGCACCAGCTCGTCGGAGCCGTTGCCCAGCACCACCGCCTCCTCGGGCACCCCGGCGTAGTCGGCCACCAGGGAGCGGACCGCCTTCCGCAGCAGCCGGGGCGGGTAGCGGTGGGGAGCGCCGTCCTCCAGGGCCCGTGCCAGCTCCCTCACCAGCTCCCGGCGAAGCTCTTCCGGCCACGGCTCCGCTTCATTGGCGTCCAGCTTGATGGGGGCCGGCCTGTCCGCCACGGTGTACCCGGCGGGGACCGCCGGAACGGGCGCCGGGAGGCTCGCCCCCGCCAGCCCGGAGCCGGCCGCGGCCGGAGCACCCTCCGGGGCCGGGCCGCCGTCCGGAGCCGGGCCCCTGCGGGGATCTCCGGCCGGATCGGCTCCCGGGGAGCCCGCCGCGCCGCGGGGGCCGGGGCCTGCGACGGCCGGGCGGCTGCCGCCCGCCGCCCCGGCCTCGCTGCGGCCAGGGGCAGGACCGCCGGCCGACCCAGGCCCGCCGGTGCGGGCCAGGGCGGAACTGCCGGCGCTGCCGGCCGATTGCCTTCCCGCCGGCCCGGGTTCGCCGCCGCCGGCCGGTTCTTCCCGCAGGGCGACACTGGCCGCATGGGCGGGCAGCCCCTCGGCCTCGGCCAGGGTCCGTGCGGCCGGCGCCCACGCCCGCACCCCTTCCCGGGAGCCGGCGAAGAAGGGGATGGTGCGGACGAAGGCTTCCGGACCCAGGGCCGCCTGGAACCGGGCGGCGCCGCCCGTGGGAAGGATGTGGTTGGTCCCGGCGGCGTAGTCGCCGGCCGCCACCGGGGCGTACGGGCCCAGGAACACGGCCCCGGCCGCCCGCACCTGCCCGAGCCACCGCTCCGGATCCCGCACCTGCAGGCTCAGGTGTTCGGGGGCCAGCCGTCCGGCCAGTTCCACCGCTTGCGCCAGGCTGGCGGTCTGCACCAGGAATCCCCGCTCCAGCGCGGCGGCGGCGATGGCCGCCCGGGGGGTCCCGGCCAGCTGCCGGTCCAGCTCCGCCGCCACGGCTTCCAGCAGCGCCCCGTCGGGACTCAGGCAGCCCACGACCGCCAGGGGATCGTGCTCGGCCTGGGCCAGCAGGTCGGCGGCCACCCAGGCGGGGTCCGCCCCGTCGCCGGCCACCACCACGATCTCGCTGGGGCCCGCCAGGGAGTCGATCCCCACCCGGTGGGCCACCGCCGCCTTGGCGGCCGTCACGTAAGCGTTGCCCGGCCCGGCGATCTTGTCGACGGCCGGCACCGTCTCCGTCCCGTAGGCCAGCGCGGCGACGGCCTGGGCGCCGCCGGCCCGGATCACCCGGTCGACCCCCGCCAGGGCGGCGGCCGCCAGCACCACCGGCGGGACCGTCCCGTCGGGGCGGGGCGGCGTGGCCAGCAGGATCTCCCGGACCCCGGCCAGCCGCGCCGGAAGGGCCGCCATGAGGACGGTGGAGGGGTAGGCCGCCCGCCCGCCGGGGACGTAGAGGCCCACCCGGTCCAGAGGCCGCACCACCCGGCCCAGCCGGTTGCCGGCCTCGTCGGTCCAGGCCACGCTCTCCGGGACGAACCGGCGGTGGTAGGCGGCGATGCGGGCGGCGGCCTGTTCCAGGGCCGCCCGCAAGGCGCCGGGAAGGCCGGCCAGCGCCCGGGCCGGCGCCTCGGGCGGGAGCAGCAGCTCCTCGCGGGCGAGGGAGGGGGCGTCCCAGCGGCGGGTGTACTCGAGCAGGGCCTCGTCCCCGCGGCGGCGCACGTCGTCCACGATGGCCCCGGCCGCTTCGCGGACCTCGGGCGCGAAGGGCTGGCGCCGGTCCAGTTCGGCCAGAAGCTGGGCCGGGGTCAACCGGCGCATGGGCTTTCCCTCCCCTCGGCGGCCGGCTGCCGGGCGGGCGCCTCTCGGGCGGCCGCCTCCAGCCCCTCGGCCAGGGGGAGGAGCCGCTCTTCTTGCAGCCGCAGGCTGGCCTCGTTGGCGATCAGGCGGGCGGTGCTGTTGAAGAGCACTTCGTACTCCACCAGCCCATGGGCCCGCAGGGTGCGGCCCGTGGCCACCAGGTCGACGATCACGTCGGCCAGGCCCACCAGGGGCGCCAGTTCCACCGACCCGGCCAGGGGGATGACCTCCACCTCCGCCGGGCCGCCGCCCAGGGCCCGCCGGGCGCAGGCGGGGTACTTGGTCGCCACCCGCAGCCGGCCCGCCTGCAGCCGGCGCCAGGGCCAGAGCCCGGCCCCCGCCGGCGGGCCGGCCACCACCATGCGGCAGGCCCCGGCACCCAGGTCGGCCAGTTCCACCACCCCGGGCGGGTCGAGCCAGCCGCCGCGGGCGTCGCCGGCCTTCTCCTCCAGCACGTCCTTGCCGGTGATGCCCAGGTCCGCGGCACCGAAGGCCACGTAACTCCACACGTCCCCCGGGCGGACCAGCAGGAGCCGCACGCTGCTGGCCTCATCGACCAGCACCAGGGCTTCCGGGTCGTCGCCCGCGGCCAGGGAAGCCGCGGCGGCAATGCCCGTCCGGGCGCAGAGGGCGGCCACCTCCGCCAGCATCCGCCCCTTGGGCAGGGCCAGGGTGAGGGGCCGCTCACCCCCGGCCCGGGAATCTCCAGGTACATAACGCATTCAGGCATCGCTCCTGGGTGCGCACCGTTGCCCTCACGAGGGCGCCCGTCACCGGGCGGCGGGCCGGGCCATGCGCAGGACCCGGCGGCGCCCGTCCAGCCAGAGCAGGCGCAGGCACCCCCGCCGGCGGGCAGCGGCCAGCGCCTCTTCTTCCGAGGAGGCACCGCAAAGGACCACCGCCGACGCCCCCTGCTCCCGCAGGCGGCGCGCCTCCGCCCACAGGCGGCCGGCCTCGTCACCCGCCGGGCCCGCCACCAGATAGTCGATGGCTCCCGCTACGGGCCCTTCTGTCCCCGGGCCGCTTCCCGGGAGCTGTTCCGGCGGGACTGCCCCGGGCACCCGGCCCGCCGGGAGGCCGCCGGCGCCGGGGCCCGGGCCCTCGGGCGGACCGGCCGCCTCGGCCACCGCCTCCAGATCGAAGGCCACCCCCACCGCCGGTCCCCGCCCACCCAGGCGGGCCAGCAGGCCGTCGTACCGCCCTCCGGCGGCGATGCGCCGCCAGCCCGCGAACACCTCGATCACCAGTCCGGTGTAGTACTCGAGGTCCCGCACCAGCCCGGGCTCGAACCGCAGGCGCTGGGCGGCGGCCGGGAAATAGCGGCCGGCCGCCCGGAGAACGGCGGCCAGCTCGGCCGCCGGTGCCGTCCCCAGCTGTTCGAGCCGCTGCAGAGCGTCGGGGAGGGGAAAGCTGCCGGTCAAGAAGCGATAGCTCTCCGTAGCCCTGCCTGCCCCCAGCGCCGCCTCCAGGTGCCGGCGCAGGGCGACCCGGTCCCGGCGCGCCAGGGCCGCGAGGGCGGAAGCGGCGGCGGGTTCGTCCAGGCCGGTGGCCGCCAGGTAGTCCTGCAGCACGCCGGTGTGGCCCACGGCGACCCGGGCGGGGAAGGGGATGCCCTCCGGTCCCGCTGCCTCCAGCGCCGCGGCCGCCCCCGCCGCCGCTTTCAAGGTTGCGGCCGCCTCCACCGTCGCTTCCGTGGTGGGGGTGGCGGAGGCCGTGGCGGCCGTTCCCGGTGCCGCCAGGGCATCCAGGGCCTCCAGCAGAAGGCCCAGGATCTCCACGTCCCCCTCCGGCGCCGGCGAGCCCAGCAGCTCCACACCGGCCTGGGTCACCGCGGTGAAGCGCCCGTCCCGCGGATCCCGCCGGAAGACGGGGTCCAGGTAATAGAGCCGCCAGGGATCGGCCCCGTCCAAGCGCGACGCGGCCCAGCGGGCCACGGCCAGGGTGTGGTCCGGGCGCAAGGCCAGCACCCTGCCCGCGGGATCGACGAAACGGCACAGGGCGGTCTCGGGGAACACCGCCAGCAGCTCGTCCCGGGCCTCCTCCCAGAGGGGGGTGCGGATGCGCCGGTAACCCCAGGCGGCAAAGCGCCCGGCCAGGCGGCGGCGGGTTTCCTCGGCCGGGTCGGCGGCCAGGGCTGCCGGTGCCCCGGCGGCCGCCGGCAGGGTGAGGGGGACGGGTGGCATACCGGGCGACCTCCTTGCTGCGCCTTGCAGCGAGCATCCCGCTTGCTTCAGTTCTTTAGCACTTTAACACGATAAAGAAGCGGAGGCAACCCCAGCCGGTGCCGTTTCGCCACCGCCATGGTGCCGGGGTGGCGCGGAGGAGACGGGTGACGGGAGCGGCGGCGAGTCGCCGGCCCGGGGAGCCGAGGGCGCCGGCCTGGCACGGGCTGGCGGATCCTGGATCATGCTTCCGGCTGCACGGGAAAGGGTTCGGGCCCGCGGTGGGGAATTGCCACTGCAACCGGTCCCGCGGCGCTTGAGCGGGCCCGCGGCCGGCAAGCAGGGAGGCATGCTCCGTGTACGACGCGATCGTAGTGGGCCTGGGCGGCATGGGCGGCGCCATCGCGTACCACCTGGCCCGCCGTGGCCGCCGGGTGCTGGGGCTCGACCGCCTGGCCCCGCCCCATGATGCGGGTTCGTCCCACGGCATGAGCCGGATCATCCGGCAGGCTTACTTTGAAGACCCGGCCTACGTGCCGCTGCTGCTGCGGGCGTACGAGCTGTGGGAGGCGCTGGCGCGGGACGCCGGCGAGACCTTGCTGGTCAAGACCGGCGGCCTCATGATCGGGACCCCCGACTCGGCCATCGTGGCGGGCAGCACCGAGAGCGCCCGGCGCCACGGGCTTTCCTACCGCATGCTCAGCCCGGAGGACGTGGGCCGCTGGTTCCCCGCCTTCCGGCTGGAACCCCACGAGGTGGCGGTGTACGAAGAGGCCGCGGGCGTGCTGTTCCCGGAAAAGGCCGTGGCGGCCCATCTCCGCCTGGCCCGGGCGGCGGGCGCGGAGCTGCGCCTGAACGAGCCGGTGGAATCCTGGGTGGCCGGGCCGTCGTCGGTATCGGTGCGCACCACCGCCGGGCGTTACCAGGCGGAGCGCCTGGTGCTGGCGGCCGGCGCCTGGAACCCGAAGCTGCTGGGCGGGTTCTTCCCCATGGAGGTGGAGCGCCAGGTCAGCCTGTGGTTCCGGCCGGCGGAGCGGCCCGACTGGTTCGAGGAGAACTTCCCCGTCTTCATCTGGGACCGGGGGGACGAGCCGGCCCTCTACGGCCTGCCCGGCCTCAACGGCGAGGGCATCAAGGCCGGCCTGCATCACGGCGGCCAGCGGGGGGATCCCGACCGCCTCCCCCGGGAGGTCACGCCGGAGGACATCGAGCCGGTGCAGCGGCTGCTGGCCCGGCGGCTGCCCCTGCTGGACCCGGAGCCCCGGCGGGCGGCGGTATGCCTCTATACCAACACCCCGGACCTGCACTTTCTGGTGGGTCCCCATCCCGATCATCCCGCGGTCCTGCTGGCGGCGGGGTTTTCAGGGCACGGGTTCAAGTTCTGCCCGGTGATCGGGGAGGCGGTGGCCGACCTGGTGGAAGGCAAGGAGCGGCGCGACCTGGCCCTCTTCGACCCCGGCCGGTTCCGGGCGGGGCAGGGGAGGTCGTAGCCCGTGGGTTTGCGGGGGATGGCCTACGTCCTGGCGGCGGCCGCCCTGTGGGGGACCCTGGGTGTGGTGGCCCGGCTGGCGTATGCCGGGGGCGCCCAGCCCGGCGAGGTGGTGTTCTTTCGGGCCGCCATCGCTTTCGTGCTGGCCCTGGCGGTGGCCCGGCGGCAGGGGGTGGCCCTGGCCGTACCGCGCCGCCGGTGGCTGCTTCTGGGCGCCTACGGGACCATCAGCGTCGGCCTGTTCTACCTGAGCTACTTCTGGGCGGTGCGGATGCTGCCCGTGGCCGTGGCGGCGGTGCTGCTGTACACCGCGCCGGTCTTCGTCGCCCTGCTGGCCCGGCTGTTTTTAGGGGAGACCCTGGGGCTCCGGCGGCTGCTGGCCCTGGCCGTGGCCCTGGCGGGCGTGGTGCTGGTCAGCGCTCCGGACCCGTCGGCCGGGATCCGCTGGGGAGGGGTGGCGGTAGGCCTGCTGTCGGGTCTGACCTATGCCCTCTACAGCATCTTCGGCAAGGTGGCCCTGCGGGACCTGGACCCGGCGGCGGTGGTGGTCTACACCCTGGGCATCGGCTCCCTGGTGCTCCTGGCGGCCTTGCCGCCCGGGCGCCTGCTGGACCTGGCCTGGTCGCCGGCGGTCTGGTGGTGGGTGCTGCTGCTGGGCGTGGGACCCACCTTCCTGGCCTATCGCCTGTACACCGCCGGCCTGCAGTGGGTGCCGGCCTCCACGGCCTCCATCGTGGCCACGGTGGAGCCGGTGGTGGCGGCCCTCTTAGGCTGGCTGGTGCTGGGGGAGAGCCTTTCGGCCGGCCAGGGGGCCGGGGCGGTGCTGGTCCTGCTGGCGGGGTGGCTGGCCCAGGAGGGGCTGAGCCTGCGGGCCGCCGCCCGCGCCACCGGCGGGCCGGAGGGTCATGGTCCCCGGGGCCGGCGCCGGGGCTCCCCTGATGGAAAGGAGGCGGAACGCCCGTGCCCGTCCGCTGGCTGAACGCCGCCGCCGTCGAGCGCTGCCTGCCCATGGCGGAGGCCGTGGATGCCATGGCGGCCGCCTTTGCCGCCGTCAGCGCCGGCCGGGTGGCCATGCCCCTGCGGCTGGCCGTCGAAGCACCCGCCGCCGGAGGCACCACCCTGTTCATGCCGGCCCACGATCCGGAGCTGAACTACACCGTGTTGAAGACCGTCTCCGTCTACCCCGGCAACCCCGCCCGGGGGCTGCCGGCCATCGGCGGCCTGGTGATCCTGCTGGACGGGGCCACGGGGCAGCCCGTGGCGGTGATGGAGGGGGCCACCCTGACGGCCCTGCGCACCGGCGCCGCCAGCGGCGCGGCCACCCGGGCGCTGGCCCGGGAAGACGCGACGGTGCTGGCCGTGCTGGGCGCAGGGGCCCAGGCGCCGTACCAGGTCCTGGCGGTGTGCGCCGTGCGCCCCATCCGCCAGGTACGCATCTACAATCGCACCCGGCAGCGGGCGGAGGCCCTGGCCCGCTGGCTGGAGGGCCGCCTGGGCCCGGGGGTCGAACCGGTGGTGGTGGGCACCCCTGCCGAGGCCGCCCGGGGGGCCCACGTGATCTGCACCGCCACCAGCAGCACCGCTCCCTTGCTGGACGCGGCGGACCTGGCGCCGGGGACCCACATCAACGCCGTGGGCAGCTTCCGCCCGGCCATGCGGGAGCTGGGCCGCGACCTGGTGGCCCGCTGCCGGCCGGTCTTCGTCGACCAGCGCCAGGCCGCCGGGGAGGAGGCGGGGGAGCTGATCGACGCCCTCCAGGCCGGCGTCCTTGAGCCCCAGGATCTGGTCGAACTGGGCGAGGTGCTGGCCGGCACCCACCCCGGCCGGGTTCGTCCGGACCAGGTGACCCTGTTCAAGAGCTGCGGGCTGGCGGCCCAGGACCTGTACGCGGCGGTCCGGGCGTGGCAGCGGGCCCGGGAGCTGGGGGTGGGGCAGGATGTGGAGCTGTAAGGGGGGGCTCGAGGCCGGTCCCAAGTCGGGCCGCCAGGCCGGTCTCAACGCCGGCCGCCGGGCCGCCCCGCGCCAGGGGAGGCCGCCCGGTCCCGGCGGGGGCGCAGGGCCGGTGCACCCGCTGGCACCCCTGCTGGCCCTGGCCGGAGCCGTGCTGGCCATCTCCTTTTCGTCGGTGCTGATTCGCTACTCCCAGGCACCCAGCGCCGTCATCGCCTTCTACCGCATGGCCCTGACCACGCTGCTGCTCTTGCCCTGGGCCTGGCGGGATGCCGGCCGCGTCCGGCGGCTGCCGCCGCGCCTGCTCTGGGCCAGCGTCTTGAGCGGCGTGCTGCTGGCGGGCCATTTCCTCACCTGGATCGCCTCGCTGCGCTACACGTCGGTGACCGCCTCGGTCCTGCTGGTCACCTCCCACCCGCTCTACGTGATGGCGGCCGATGCCTGGCTCCTGCGGGAGCGGGTGCCCGCCCGGCGGCTGCTGGGCGCGCTGCTGGCCCTGACCGGCGTGGCCGTGGTGACCTTCGCCGGCGCGGGGGCGGGTGACCTGGCCGCGGGCGGGACCGCCCTCTACGGGAACTTCCTGGCCGTGGCGGGGTCGTGGTTCTTCGCCGGGTACATCCTCATCGGCCGCCGGGTGCGGCAGGTGCTCCCCGTCATGCCCTACACCACCCTGGTGTACGGCGTGGCCTCGCTGGTGATCGCCGCGGGGCTGGCGCTGACGGGCACCCCCTTCGGCCCGTACCCCTGGCGCGAGATGCTGCTCTTCGTCGCCCTGGCCGTGGTGCCCACCCTGGGAGGGCACACCGTGCTCAACTGGGCGCTGGAGTGGGTGCCGGCCAGCGTGGTGTCGGTGTCGATCCTGGGCGAGCCGGTGGGGGCGTCCCTCTTGGCCTGGCTGCTCCTGGGGGAGGCGCCTTCGGGGGTCGAACTGGCCGGCGGCGCGCTGACCCTGGCGGGCCTGTTCGTCGCCACCCAGACGGCGGGACGGGAAACGGAGCGGCTGAGGGGCGCGGCCGGGGCGGCGGGAACGGCGGGTGCGGGCGGTGCGGCCGGCGGGGGCGGCGCTGCCAGCGCGGCGGCGGTGGAACCCGGCCCCGGCAAGCGGCTCTGAAACGCCCCCGCCGGGCGCTGCAACAACGTGGGGCCGCAGCAGCAACGTAGGGCCGCGGGGGCTCAGCAGGAAGTGCACGCCCTCACGGGGTGCCGCTTCGTTCCCCGCCGCCGGCGTCCGGCGGGGACGAGGTGCCGCGGTCGGGGGCCGTGGCGCCAGGGGGGGGCGCGCTTTCCACCCGCGGGTGGCCGGCGGGCTCTGCACCCCCGCGCTGCCGCTGGGCCAGCCGCTCCAGCACCAGGCGGTAGCCGTCGGCACCGTAATGCAGGAAGCGGTTGATGCGGCTGATGGTGGCCGAGCTCATCCCCGTCTCCCGCTGGATCTGCTCGTAGGTCTGGCCGCGGGCCAGGCGCTGCGCCACCTCGAAGCGCAGGGCGAGGGACTGGATCTCCCCCACGGTACAGAGATCCTCAAAGAAGCGGTAGCATTCCTCCAGATTCTCCAGGGACAGGATGGCCTCGAAGAGTCGATCGACCCGGGGGTGCTGTAGGCGGGACTGGTAGGCCACTGGGGCTCCTCCTGTCCGGTCCGGCCGGCTGCCGGTCAGGCTTCTTTGGGCAGCACCGCATCAGGGTTGCCGGACTGCTGGGGGCCGGCCGTCTCCCCACCGCCCGCGGTGGCCGCGTCCCCCGTCGCGGGCAGGCCGTCGCGAGCCCGCCGCTCCTGGCACCGGGGGCAGATCCCGTAGAACTCGAAGCGCTGTCCCAGGATGACGAACTCCGAGCGCTCCGCCACCCGCTGGCCGATGCCCTCCAGGGCGCCGGCATCGACGTCGAAGATGGCCTTGCAGTCGATGCACTGCACGTTGGCGTGGGCGTGGGGGTTGCCGTCGTAGCGCTGCACATCCCCCGGGAAGCCCAGCTGGCTGGCAAGGCCGAGTTCGACCAGAAGTTCCAGGGTGTTGTACACCGTGGCCGGGCTGATCATGGGGAAGCGCTCCCGGGCCTGCTGGTACAGCTCTTCGGCGCTGGGGTGGTGGGAACGGCGCGCGTTCTCCTGCAGCAGCTCGTAGATGGCCAGGCGCTGGGCCGTCACCCGGTACCCGCGATCTGCCAGAAGTCGCCGGAATTCGTCCATGGCCAGGGCCATCGCGCTCACAACCTTTCGCCGGCCGCTGCGGCCCCGCGGGCCGCTGGATCCCGTCCTGGCATCGAAGGCCGCGAAATTCTGCGATTCCCGATAAAATAGTTGCAACTCTAAATAGATCCTATTTTGATCTTAGGTTGGCGTTCGGAAGGGGGTCAAGAGCCCGTCCTCCCGCTGACTTCCGCCGGCGCCGCCGCGCTGTGCCTCGCCGGCCGCACGGCCAGCATCCGCAGCCCGTTGAGCATGGCCAGCACGGTGCTACCCTCGTGCCCCAGCACGCCCAGGGCCAGCTCCAGGCGCCCCACCAGGGTCAGGCTCACCAGGACCACGATCACGCTCAAGGCAAAGGCCAGGTTCTGCCAGATGGTCCGCGTCGCTCGTCGGGCCAGGTCGAACACGAAGGGCAGCTTCTCGATCTCGTCGCTGACCAGCACCACATCGGCCGTTTCCAGGGCCACGTCGGTGCCCGCGGCGCCCATGGCGATGCCCACCCGGGCCCGCGCCAGGGCCGGGGCGTCGTTGACGCCGTCGCCCACCATGGCCACGGGTCCCAGGGTGCGGGACAGTTCTTCCACCGCCTGGAGCTTGCCTTCCGGCAGAAGGCCCGCCCGGACCTCGGTGATGCCCAGCTGGGCGGCGATGACCCGGGCCACCTCCGGGCGATCGCCGGTCAGCATGACGGGGATGAGCCCGGCCCGGCGCAGGGCGGCTACGGCCTCGCGGGCTCCCGGGCGGGGCGTGTCCTGGACGGCGATGCAGCCCAGCAGGTTCGGGCCCACGCCGGCCAGCAGGACCGTCTTGCCTTCCCGGGCCAGGCGCTCCATGACGGGCTCGGCCGCCGAGGGGTCGGCGCCGTGGCGGCGGGCGAACTCCGGGCTGCCGGCCCAGGCCAGGCCAAGCCCGGAGCGGGCCGCCACCCCGAACCCCGGCTCCGCCTGGGCGTCCTCCGCCTCGGCGGGGGTGATTCCCTCGGCGGCGGCCGCTGCCAGGACCGCCCGGGCCAGGGGGTGCTCGGACAGGCGCTCGGCCGTGGCGGCTGCCTGCAGCACGGCTTCCCGGGTGGCGCCGCCCAGGGGCACCACGTCGGTCACCCGCGGCTCGCCCCGCGTCAGGGTGCCCGTCTTGTCAAAGGCGACGACCCGGACGGAGGCCAGTTCCTCCACGTAGCGGCCGCCCTTGAGCAGGATCCCGCGGCGGGCGGCGTTGGCCACGGCCGACAGGACGGGCGCCGGCGCGCTGATGGCCACGGCGCAGGGCGAGGCCACCACCATCAGGACCAGGGCGCGGTAGATCGTCTGGGCAGGGTCGGCACCCCAGAGCAGGGGCAGCCCTGCGGCCAGGGCGGCGACGGCCACCACCGCCGTGGCGTAGACCTGCTCGATGCGGTCGATCAGGCGCTGGGTGCGGGACCGGTCCTCCTGGGCCGCCTGCACCAGGGCGACGATGCGCGCCAGCATGGTGTCGGTGGCGGGCCGGGTCACCTCCACCTCCAGGCCGCCCAGCTGGTTCATGGTGCCGGCGAACACCTCGTCGCCGGGACCCTTGGCCACCGGCACCGACTCGCCGGTGATGGCCGCCTGGTCCACGGTGGAACGGCCGGCCCGCACCCGGCCGTCGATGGGAATCCGCTCGCCCGGCCGGACGGCGATGACGTCGCCTACCCGCAGGTCTTCCACGGGCACCTCCTCTTCGGTGCCGCCGGGCCGCAAACGGCGGGCCGTTTCCGGCGCCAGGTCCATGAGGGCGCGGATGGCGCGGCGCGTGCGGTCCATGGCGTAAGACTGCAGGGCGTTGCTCAGGGAAAAAAGGAAGAGCAGGGTGGCGCCCTCTTCCCAGGCACCCAGCCCCGCCGCCCCCAGGGCCGCCAGGACCATCAAGAGGTCGACGTCGATCACCCGCTGGCGCAGGGCCGCAAGGCCCGAAAGGGCGGCCGGGGTGCCGCCGGCCAGGTAGCTCGCCACGTAGAAGAACAGGCTGGCGGCCGGGGGCGCCCCCAGCCGTTCGGCCGCCACGCCGGCCAGCAGGCAGGCCAGGGTGGCCGCCGTCAGCACCGCCAGGTGGTGCCGCGCCCAGAAGCCGGGTTCTTCCGGCCGGGAGCGGGGCCGCGGAGCCGCAGCGGGGCCGGACGCCTCCCCGGATCCGGCCGATCCCCCGGGTGTCCCGGCCCGCTCCCGGCCGGCAGGCACCGCCGCCCGAACCGGCCCTGGGAGAGCGGCCGGTGCTTCGGCCCCGGCGGCCCGGGATGCACCGGTCCCGGTGACGCCGGCCGGCCCCGCCGCAGCGGCTCGCCGGCGGGTTGCCTGTTCGTCGTGAACCGCCTCAGGGACTGCCGGGGAACGGGCCACGTCGAAAGCCTCCTTCAAGCCAGCCTCCGCGCTTGTTGCCACACCCGGATAGGTGGTGCCGCGGCCGGTCGTCCCGCCGGCTGCGGGCTGGCGCAGGATTCTTGAAACTGAATTCCAGTCGCATTTGTTGATACTGTGTCCAACTTTGTAATGAGTATAAAATTTGGGTCTGCCGCCGGTCAACGGGTGGGTGTGCTGCCGGTCCGGCCCGGCGAAGGAAAGGGCCACCCTTGGCGCCCGCGCCGGCACCCGTTCCGCGCAGGGGCCACCCGGGAACCCGGGCGGAGGCCCGGGACGGCCGGGATCGGCCGGGACCGGAAACAGGGGCGGGCGCCCGTCCCAGCGGAAGGGGAAGCCGAGCTGCCGGTGGAGGGCCGGGGAAGAAGCCGGGGCCGGCCCAGGGGCCGGCCCCGCTGAAGAACATCATCCGGTGTTCCTGTGGTGCAGCGCGGGTGGCGCCGGCTTGACGATCAACCGGCGGCATCCTTTCACGATGCCGCCCGGGCGCCGGCGCCGCCGGCCGGGTTCGACCGGTTCGGGCGGTGCTGCCGGTACCGCAGCTCGTATGCCACGGCCCCCAGCGCCAGCCCGGCCGCGCTCATCAACCCGCCGGTGACCAGGACCAGGGGTGCCCGCAGCCACGGGTTGGGAACGCTCTCCAGGACCAGCATCATCAAAACCAGGAAGAGTGCCGCCGCCGCGGCCAGCCCGGCGGCCAGCAGCCGGAGGCGGGCCGGGCCCAACCCTTCGACCCGAAGGAAGAACCGGTGAGCCCTGGTGGGCGTCTTCCCTGCCGTCACGGTGTCACCGCCTTTGTTGCCCACCCTGCGGGGAATGCATCGACATTGAAGATACCATGAGGTCCATGCAGGCCGCCAGCTGCCGGGCAGGACGACCGGCCGGCCCTCTAGAAGCTGCTTCGGCCGCGTGCTACGTTGTTGTCATTCCACGATCTTGCAGGGAGAGGGGCGCCGATGAAGGGGCTGGGGACCCTGATCAACGTGGTGACGGTGCTGGCCGGCTCGGGGCTGGGGTTGTGGCTGGGCTCGCGGCTGCCCGCCCGGACCCGGGAGGTGTTGACGGGAGGCCTGGGGGTCGTCACGTTGCTGATCGGCCTGGACATGGCACGGGCGACGGGGAACATCCTGATCGTTCTGGGCTCGGTGCTGGCCGGCGGGCTGGTGGGGACGGCGCTGGACCTGGACGGGCGGCTGGAGGCCATGGGCCGGACGGTGGAACGCGCTCTGCTCCGGGCATCCCGGGGCACCAGGCCGGCCGTGGCGGCCGAACGGGCCGGGCGCCCCGAGCCGGCCCAAGTCCCGCTGGCGGTGGCCGCGGCGGGAACGCCGGCGGGGACGGGCCCGGGGGCCGGAACCGGAGCTGGTGCCGGGCCGCGGCCGGCGGTCGTCCCCGCCGGTTCCGGCCCGGAGGACGGCCGCCCGGAGGCCGGTCACCCGCAGGCGGGACCAGGCCCGTTGCAGGCGGGGGGCGAGGGCGCCATCGCCCGGGGCTTCATTGTCGCCAGCCTGCTCTTCTGCGTTGGACCGATGACCTTCCTGGGTTCGATCCAGGACGGGCTGGCGGGCGACTACCAGCTGCTCGCGGTCAAGGCCACCCTGGACGGCTTTGCTTCCCTGGCCATGGCCCCTGCCCTGGGGCCGGGCGTGGCCCTTTCCGCCCTCACCGTGCTGGGGGTGCAGGGGAGCCTGACCCTGCTGGCCGGGTTCATCAGCCCGTGGATCAGCGAGCCCATGCTCAACGAGCTGACCGCGGCGGGCGGGGCGCTGGTGGTCATGATCGGCCTGGGCCTGCTGGACATCCGGCGGCTGCCCGTGGCCAATTTCCTGCCTGCCCTGGTCTTCGCCCCGCTGCTGGCCCGGCTGGCCGGCCAGGGGTGACCGGGCGGGGCGCGGCGCCGCCTGCGGGGACACCAAACGGGTTGCTGCGGCGTAGGGTGAAAGGAGCACTCCCCCAGCGAGCCTTTGCAGCGTGGAGGAGGTATCGACCCGATGCCTGACGGCAACCCCGATCAAGGCGGCCTGGCCGGCGGTGCCCCCACCCGGGGAGGCAATCCTCCGGCGCCGGAGCCGTCCGGTGAAGGCGGCCTGGCCGGCGGCGCGCCGGCCCGCGGCGGCAACCCCCCGGCGCCTGAAGGGGGCCTGGCGGGAGGCGCCCCGACCCGCGGCGGGAACCCACCCGCCCCCGCGGCCCCGGCGGAAGGGGGCACGCCCCAGGAGCCCGTGCCCCAGCTTGGCCCGGCGCCCGCCGCTCCCGCCGGTGAGACGGCGCCTCCGGCCGGGCCGGGCCCGGAGAAGGCCGCAGCCCAGGGCGGCGCCCCCGAAGGCGTGCCGCCGTGCCCCGGCGGCCAGCCGGTCCAGGTCCAGCCGGGGGACACCCTGTTCCTACTGGCCCAGCGCTACGGCGTTCCGCTTGCGGCCGTGATCCTGGCCAACCCCCAGATCGTCGACCCCGACCGCATCGTGCCCGGGCAGTGGATCTGCATTCCTGCGGCGCCCCCCGGCTGCCCCGGCGGCCGGCTGGTGGTGGTGCAGCCCGGCGACTCCCTGTTCACCATCGGCCAGCGCAACGGGGTGCCCGTGGAGGCCATGATTGCCGCCAACCCCCAGCTGGCGGACCCCAACCAGATCCAGCCCGGCCAGGTGGTCTGCGTACCCCGGGCGCCTGCGGGGTGCACGGGCATCCTGTACGTGGTCCAGCCCGGGGACACCCTGTTCCAGATCGCCCAGCGCTTTGGCGTGGAGCTTCAGGACCTCATCGCCGCCAACCCGCAGATCACCAACCCGGACCGCATCTGGCCCGGCGAGGTGGTGTGCGTCCCGGCAGGGGGATGAACCGGCGGGCGGGGCCGCCCTCCGGCCGCCCCCGCCGCGACCCCGGCATGCGCAGCCTCCGGCGAGCGAGCCCGGCCGGGCGGAACCGGCCGGGCTCGCTGCCTTTCTTCCGTGGCGGCGGCGTTCTTCCGGGCCGGGACGGCAGCTTTCTTCCGGGGCGGCGGCGCCCCCCGGGAGCCGCCGGGGCATACTCCCTCCAGGAAAGGGGACGGCTCGTCCCCGTCCCCAACAATCCCCTCCGGCGCGGCTCCGAGCCGCCGTGCGCGGCTCCGAGCCGCCATGGCCGGAGGGTGGAGGAGCGGAGAGCATGGCGAACCGAGCGGGCGGCAACGGTCAAGACCGGTCGCCCCGCCGCCCCGCGACCCCGCGACCTGCCGGGGGTGAGCGGGCGGCTGCCGAACCGCGGCGGGCGGGGGTGCCGGCGGCGGGCGGGATCGGCGGCCGGGAGGCGGGCGCCGCGCGCGGGGCCGCCGGTGCGGGCGCCGCGGGCGGGGCCGCCGGTGCGGGCGCCGCGGGCGGGGCCGCCGGCGGCGAGGCGGCGGGCCGTGGCGGCGGCGGGGATCAGCCCAGGACCCCGGAGAGTGGCGGGCGTCGCCGCATGGTGCCCCAGCCCCTGCGAGCCCGGCCCATCGGCCTGCGGGCCGCCCGGGCGGGCGGCCGGCCCACCGGGCCCATTCCCCTGCCGGCCTACCAGCTCGAGGGCGCGGGAGCCGATGGGACGCCGGGACCGGGACGGGCGGGTGCCAACCGCACGGGGTCCATGGGAACCTCGGGGCCGGGCGCCGGCGGCGGCACGGGCGGCGGCGTGGCGGGCGAAACCGGCACCGTGACGGGACCGGGTCCCAACCAGAAGGACGACATCCGCCAGTCCTTGTGGGTGCGGCGGCCGGACCTCTTCTACGGCAAGCCCAACCGCGGCAGCCACCGCGCCGCCTTTGCGGAACCCCTGGCACCGGAGCGCGAGCAGCTGCAGGCGCCGTCGGACCCGGCCGCCCTGCGCCGGGAGGGGGTCGAACGCGTCCCCGCGGCCCGCGAGCTTCTGCCCCTGGGCGAGCAGGGGGCGCCTGCGGCGGCGGGCTACCTGCCCGCCCGGCCGTCGGAGGGCCGGGTCGACCGCCAGGTGGCCCGGCAGCTGACCCAACGGCCGTCCCCCAGCTCCCAGGGAAAGCCCGTTGCCCGGACCCGCCCGGCCGGGGTGGCCGCGGGTACCGTGCGCTGGGAAGCGGCGGGTGAACCCGGGGAAGGGATGACCGGTCCCGTCCCGGCGCAGGCCGGGCCTGGAGCGCCGGCCGCCGGGCGCGGGGACCCGGCCGCGGACGTCACGGCCCCGGCCAGGGCGCCGGCAGCCGCCGGCCCCGGCGACGGGGCCGAGCGGGAACCCGCTCCCGGGGACGGGCCTGCGGGCCCCGGCGAGCCTGCCGGTTCCTCCGAGACGGGTCCTGCTGCGATGGTTCAGGAAGTGGGCGGCGCCCCCGTGCCGCTGACGCCCGAGGCGGCCCTGGCCGCGGCCACCGGCCCCAACGCCGCCGGCAGCGTGCGCGAGAACCTGGGGGCCACGTTGCAAGCCTGGGCCGGGCACGAGGTGGCTCCCCGCAGCCAGGTGGCCGGGGGGCAGCCCGCAGGAAACCCCGAGGCGCGCCCGGCGGCCGCAAGCCCCGGCGCGGGCGGGCAGGAGCAAGGTGGAGGCGGGCAGGATCGGGCGGGGGAGGCGCCCCTTGGGGATGCCGCCGGCGGCCACCGGCTGGAGGCGGCGGCGGAACTGCGGCCCCGCCCGCGGTTGACGGCGACCCTGCGGCCCCGCTCCTTTCCCCAGGGCAAAGCCGCGGCGGGCATCTACGGGCGGCCGCCGGGCGACCGGTCCACCGATGCCACGGCCCTGACCCGCGGTGCCATCCGGGCGGCGCGGGAGCGCTGGGAGTCCCGGGACGGCGGCGGGGAGGGCGGGCAGGAAGGCCGGACCCCGTAACGAAGAGGGCAACGATCTGCACTGGCTGGACTCAGGGGGTGCACGCGGGGGGGCCGGGGCGGCCCGGACGCCGGACCGGGACCGGCACCGGTCGCGGGGAGGGTGGGCAACGCCCTTCCCCCGGCGGGCCAGGCCATCCCGCCGGACGGGGGCCGCTGGTGCCGCCGGACGGGCTGCACGGATCGGCAGGACGCGCCCGCGCCCTAGGTGAGGTGAGCAAGGGCGTTGACGTCATCGCCTGTGGACGAACCCGCCGGCCGGCGGATTGCCGCGGCCCTGTGGGGCCTGGCTTGTGGAGAGGCCGTGGGACGGGCCTGGGGTTCCCCCCAGGCCGCGTCCGGGTGGCCCACGACGCCCCCGGCGGGCCCAGCCGGCCTCCGCGTGGGCCCGGCGACCCGCCTGGTGATCGCCCTGGCCCGGGCCGTCGCCGCCGGCGAGGGCCGGGTCGACCCCAGCCCGCCTGTGGAGGTCACCGCCGCCCTGGCCGGTTCTGCGCCCGGTCCCCTGGATCCGGCGCTGTGGGCGGTGGTGGCCGGCCTCATCAACCGGCCTGACGATCTGCAGTGGCTGGTGGAGGACGGGGTTGCCCTGGTCCAGGTGGTGGCCGGTGCCGCGCCGGTCCCGCCGCCGGCTCCCGCAGCCCTGGCGGCGGCCGCCGCCGTCGCTGCAGCCGTGTCGGCGGCGGTGGCGGGGGAGGGGCCGGAGGCGGTGCTGGACCGGGCCACCGAAGCCGCGGCCGCGGCCGTGGCGGTGGCAGGTTCGGCCGCAGGGGGTGAAGAGCCGGCCGCCGCCGTGGCCCATGCCCTGGACACCCTGCGCCTGACCCTGGCGGGGCGGGGGGCGGGCGAGCCACCGGGCCGGCTGGCCGCCATCCTGCGCAGTCGCTGGGAACCTGGCCTTGAACCCAGCCGGGCCGTCCCCTTTGCGCTGGTCCTGGCGGCAGCCTGCGGTGACGCCGGGCGGGCCATCCAGGAGGCGGCCGGCGCCGGGTTGCCCGGTGCCGCTTCACCCGGCGCGGCGCCGGTGGCGCCGGTGTTGGCCGCTCTGGCGGGCAGCGTGGCCGGGGCTCTGGCCCCCGCCAGCGTGCCCGCCGCCTGGACCGGTGCCCTCGACGAGCTTGCCCAGGACATGGAGCGCCTGGTCCCGGAACTGGCCCGCTTGCGGTAGCGTCTTGTTCGGGGAGATCCCCCGCGCCGGATGGGAAGGAGGCGGTGCCGTGTCCGAGCGGATCCTGTTGGTGGATGACGAGGCCGCCCTGGTCAAGGGCCTGCGCCGGAGCCTGGAGCAGGCGGGCTTCGAGGTGGAGGTGGCCACCGACGGGCGCCAGGCCCTGGAGAGGTTCGCGGCGGGCGGCATCGACCTCATCATCCTCGACCTGATGCTGCCCGAGGTCGACGGCCTGACGGTCTGCCGGGAAGTGCGCAAGACGTCCCAGGTCCCCATCATCATGCTGACCGCGCGGGACGAGGACGTGGACCGCATCGTCGGGCTCGAGTTGGGGGCCGACGACTACGTGGTGAAACCTTTCAACCCGCGCGAGCTCATCGCCCGCATCCGGGCGGTCCTGCGAAGGGTGAAGCCGGCCGGCGGAGTGGCGGCCGGCGTGGCCGTGGGGACGCCCGTGGCGCCCGGCCGCGCCGGCGCCCCGGCCGGTGGGCCCGGCAGGACCCCCGGCGGTACGGGGGCGGCGGGGGCAGCCGCCGGGGCAGGGCCGGCCACGGGGCAGGGGACGGCCGGGGCGGCTCCAGGGGCCGCAGCCCCGGGGGAGGGCGAGGGGGAGGTCCTGGTACGGGGACCGTTGCGCATCGACCGGGCCCGCTACCGGGTGACGCTCCAGGGGCGCGCCGTGGAGCTGACCCCCCGGGAATTCGACCTCCTGCTGGTGCTGGCCCAGCGGCCGGGTCGTGTCTACACCCGGGAACAACTGCTGGAACAGGTATGGGGGTACGACTACGCGGGCGACACGCGCACCGTGGACGTGGCGGTGCGCCGGCTGCGGGAGCGCCTGGAACCGGACCCCGCCCACCCCGTCTTCGTCCGTACCAAGTGGGGTGTGGGCTACTATTTTGCTGAGCCGGAGGAGATCGCCCGCCGCCTGGGCGGTGGGGAGGCGGAGCCCGGGACCGGCGTAGGCCGCTAGCGCCGGGTGGGGAGCACCCCCGTCACCGCCGGAGGCCGGCGGGGGCCGTCAAGCGGTGGCCGGGAACGGTACCCGGCCGGGACCGGTCCGAGCGCCGGCGCCATGTCGCGGAAGAGGCGCTGCCCGTGCTCCGGGACGCGGCCCGGCGGTGCTGCGGTGCCACGAGGCCACCGGCTGGCCGGCCGCATCGCCGCCCCCGGCGGGAGCCGCGGCGGGAGCCCCGGCCGTTCCGGCGGGCGCCCGCCGCCCCTCCGTACCACCCTTGCCATCGGGAGACGGGTACCTTGTCCCTGCGCTGGAAGATCATCCTGGCCTTGCTGGCCGTGACCCTGACCAGCCTGGCCGTGACGGTCCAGGTGGCCAGCGACACCACCCGGGGTGTGCTGCTGCGCGACCGGCAGTCCCGGGCCCTGGCTACGGCAGCCTTCTTCGCCGGCAGCCTGGGCGATGCCATCGCCGAAGGCGACCGGGAGCGGCTGGCCAACCAGGTGGCGGCCCTGCGCCTGCAGGACCTGGGCCGGCTGCTGGCCGTGGACGACGCCGGGTTCGTCCTGGCCGACACGGCGGCGGGCACCGATGCCAGCCTGGTGGGCCACCGCCTGGAACACATCGAGATCGTCAGCGCCCTGCAGGGGGTGAGCCGTGCCGGCGTCCGCCGGCTGCCCGACGGCCGGTACGCCATGTACGCCGCGGCGCCGGTGCGCGGGGCGGGCGACCGGGTGGCCGGGGCCGTGGTCCTGTCCACCGACGTGACCGACGTCTTTGCCGCCGTGGACCAGATCCGCCGGCGCATGGTGCAGCTGGGGGCCCTCATCGCCCTGGGGGCCGGAGCGGTGGCCTACCTGTTCGGTGCCTACCTGGCGGCGCCCCTGCGGGAGCTGGCCCGGGCGGCGGGGCGCATCGCCCGCGGCCGGTTCGACGAGCGGGTGCCGGCCCGGGGCGGGGACGAGCTGGCCCAGCTGGCCCGGGCCTTCAACGACATGGCGGCCCACCTGGCCCGCATCGACGAGTCCCGGCGCGACTTCATCGCCAGCGCGTCCCACGAGCTGCGCACGCCCGTGGCCGCCCTGAAGACCCTGACCGATGCCCTGATCCACGACCCCGACGCCACCCTTGAGGACTACCGCGAGTTCCTCCGCGACATCGACGACCAGGTGGAGCGCCTGGCGCGGCTGACCTCCAGCCTGCTCACCCTGGCCCGGCTGGACCGGGAGAAGGAGACCGTCGACCTGCGGCCCGTGCCGCTGGCGGAGCTGGTGACGGTGGTGGCGGGGTGGCTGGAGCCGGAGGCCCGCCGGCTGGGTTGCCGGATCCGCCTGGAAGGCCGGGGCAATCCCCAGGTGCTGGTCGACCGGACCAAGATGGAGCGGGCCATCACCAACCTCCTGGAGAACGCCATGAAATACGGCGGGCCCGGCCTGGTGCGGGTGGTCTTCGGCGAGCAGGCGGGCTTCGCCGCCGCGGCGGCTGGCGCCGCCCTGGCCGCCGAGCTGGCCCGGCCGGACGAACCGGCCTCTCCGGAGCCGCCGGCTCCGGGGGTCGGGGCAGCGGGCGCAGGCGGTGCCGGGGAGGCGCCAGGCCCGGGCACCGGCGCCCCAGGCCACGGGGGCGAAGCGGCCGCGGCAGCACCTGCCGGTGGGGACGGTGCGGCGAGGGCTGCGGGAGGTGGGGCCGTACCCGGGGCTCGAGCGGGGAGTCCCTGGGGCCCGGGGGCCGGTCCCGGCCCGGCGGGTGGAGCGGCTGCCGGGCCGGAGCCTGCCCGGCAGCCGGGCGCGGGGCGGGATGGCGATCCCGGTCCGCTGCCGGAGCCCGCGCAGCCGCCCGCGCCGGGGGCTGCGGGGGAGGGGCCGGCCGTGGCGCCGGCCGGGCCGGGCGGCCCGCCTCCCCAGGCAGCGGCCGCCCGCCCGCCGGATGGGGCCGGCCCGCCCGCGGGCGCCGTTCAGGGCGTCCAGGACGAACCCGCCTATCGCGTGGTGGGCGACGACGATCCCCTCCGGCGGAGCCCGCGGGTCGCCTGGGTGTGGGTGATCGACCGCGGCCCCGGCATTCCTGCCGAGGAGCTTCCCCACCTGTTCGAGCGCTTCTACCGCGTGGACCGGGCACGGGCCCGGGGCGGCGATGCGGGTGGGGCCGGCCTGGGTCTGAGCATCGTGCGGGAGATCCTGCGCCTCCATGACGGCGTGGTGGCCGTGGCCAGCCAGCCCGGGCGGGGCAGCGCCTTCGCCCTGTACTGGCCTGTGGTGGAGTGGCCGCTGGGCGGGACGGCTGCGGGCGCCGGTACGGCGGCGGCCGGCGGGGCCGGGGCGTCGGCCGTGACGGCGCCGGGTGCGGCGCCGGGGGCCAGGGCCGCAGGCTGATCCGGCGCCTGCCTCCTCCCGCCTTCTCCTCGTCCGGGGACGGTCCCGTCCCGCGCCGCTGCGCCAGGGGGGCAAGGGCTGGTCACGGCCGGTACCGTGGTTCGGCGCGGATTCGGTACAATGTAAGCAATTTCGCGGACGAAGGCCGATGCGGCCGGCACGTTTCGAGGCGCGGCCGCGAGGCATGCCATTTCCGGACGACCAGGCGGCGGGCCGGGCGAGGGCCCGTTCGTCCGCCGAATCCGGCCCTTGGGGGTGACCGCCATCAGCCAGCCGGTGAAGAAATACCTGACGTGGCAGGACATCGAGCAGCTGGTCGACCGGCTGCTGCAGCAGATCCGCATCGACGAGTACGATGCCATGCTGGTGATTACCCGCGGCGGCATGGTGCCGGCCTGCCTGATCAGCGAAAAGACGGGCATGCGCAACATCCTGGTCGCGGCCGTGATGTTCTACACCGGGGTGGGGGAGACCCTCGACCGCCCCACCTTCCTGCAGTTCCCGCCCGACCCCTACCTGAAGGGGAAGCGCGTGCTGATCGTGGACGACGTCTGGGACAGCGGCCGCACCGTGGCCGCTGTGCGCCACCGGGTGGAAGAGGCGGGCGGCCATCCCGCCGTGGCCGTCATGCACTTCAAGCCCCAGCGCTCGGTGGTGCCGGGGCGGCCGGACTACTACGCCGAGGAAACCGACGAGTGGATCGTCTATCCGTGGGATCCCGAATCGGAGCGGTAACGACGGGTTTTGCAACTTCTCCGACACCTTGCTGATAAACGTGCGTAACGGCGTTGCGGTACGATGGCTGGTGGAGGGGAGGCCATCGTGTCCAGCCAAGGCGTTTTTTCCCTCAAAGGGCTGCTCTTGTCGTACCGCCCTGCTGCCCGGGGGCCCCACCCGTTGCGGCGGCAGGCGGCCGCGGGGCCCGTCCAATCCGCCCGGCCGGGCCGGCATCGGGCTGCCGCGGTCGCCGTGGCGCTGCTGCTGGTGGCGTCCCTGGGCCTGGCCGCATGCGGCCAGGCGGCCGTCGGCGGTCCCAACGAGCTGGTGATCGCTCCCGACGCAGCCGGGGCGGAAGACGGCCTCCCACCGGCGTCCACCGATCTGGAGGGAGCGCCGGCCATCGTTCCCAACCCCGCTGACGAGCGCGTCACCATCACCCTCTTCTACGGGTCCCGCTCGGGCGTGCTGGATCCCTGGCCCTGGCGGCGGACCGTCGACCGGCCCCAGCGTACCGCCGACCTGGCGCGCATCGCCGTCGAGAACCTGCTGGAGCCCCCAGAGAACTCGCCCTTCGTTTCGGTGCTGCCGCGGGGGACCCGGGTGCTGTCGGTGTCCGTCGATGACAGCCAGCAGACGGCCTACGTCAACTTCTCCGAGGAACTGGTCAAGAACCACCCCGGCGGCAGCTACGGCGAGGGCGTGACCATCCACGCCGTCGTCCAAACGCTGACGGGCATCCCGGGCATCCGCCGGGTGCAGATCCTGGTGGAGGGCAAGCCGGTGGAGACCCTGGCGGGGCACATCGCCATCGACAGGCCTTTGGAGCGGCTGATGATCGTGCCCGGCGACCCCGTGCCGGAAGGGGCGGTGCCGGGTCCTGCCGCGGATGAACCGGCCGGCGGGGAGGCTGCAAGCCAGGCGGCCGGAGCGGCAGCCTCCGCCGGGAGCCAGGGGGCCGGTTCGTCCGGCGCCGCCGGCGGCGGGTGGACGCCCTGGCAGATGGAGATCGACGACGCGGTGATGAACTTCTTCCAGGGCGAGGTCGTCCAGGGGCGGATGCAGTGGCTCACGGACCCTGTGGAGGCGGCCCGGTACCTGGCCACCACCTTCGGGTTCTACGGCTGGGACGAGTACGTGCTGCTCCACCGGACCGACCGGGGCGAGGGTTCCGGCGTGGGCGAGGCGCTGGTCCGGGTGCGCCACGGCGACAGCTATTACACCTTGCACATGATCCAGCCCCGGGAGCAGGGCGAGCGGGGCATCTGGGTGATCCATGACATCCGCTCGCGGGCCGTGCAGACGGGGCGCAAGCCGGTGGATGCCGGCCTGGTGCGGGACTGGCAGGAGGAAGTGGACGGCGGCGCCAACCTCTGGCGCCTCGACCCGGTGGACGCCGTGCGGTACCAGGGTGGCCTTTACGGCTTCGACCCCTACAGCGACGAGTTCACCCTGGTCAACGTGGACCTCGGCCGGGGGCAGGCGGTGGTGCGGGTCAAGCACGACGGCCGGGACTACGAGGTGATCTTGACTCAGCCGGTGCGCCGGGGCGAGAAGGGTGTCTGGTGGATCGACACCATCCGGGCGCTGCCGGCGGACAAGAACCGGTAGGCTGGCACGGCCACGGCCCGGCCGGTGCGGCAGCAGCCGGGCCGGTACGGCCGGGCGAAGGGATCCATGGGAAAAGGGGCGGCGGCACCGGGAGCCCGGGTTCCCGGTGCCGCCGCCCTTTCACGCTGCGCCAGCGCGCTGCGTCAGCTGGAGGTACCCGCGGACTTGCTCTCCTGCTTGCCGCCAAAGTAGCCGACCAGCCAGGTGAGGACCGCCGACGCCAGGATGGCCGCGATCATGTTGGCGCCGTCCAGGGTCCAGCCCCAGTTGCCCGGGATGAAGGCACCCAGGACGCCGCCGATGACACCCGTCACCAGCGAGCCGGGCAGGTTGCCGGGGAACTGGCGGCCACCGATGGCGTAACGGCCTACGGCCCACCCAAGGATCAGACCGGCGACGATGGCGGCCACCCAACCAAGCACACCCATCATCGCAACCGCCCTCCTTTGCGTCCAGGGTTCGAGGCCGGCCGCCGTGCCCTTGCGGGCCGGCGGACCGGCGGGTCGCTTCCGGGAAGACCGGCGAGCCGGCCGCCCGGGCCCGGCCGGGCCGGCCTTCTGCCTTCACCGTATGCAGGATCGTCAGGGAAGGTCAAAGTCGAAGGGTAGCCTTTAGCGGAAGTGGAAGCAAATCGCAAGGCCGGAATATAAGAACTGCGTCATTCATACTTTCCGAAACTTCATAAATCACGCCATTTCTACGCAACTCACATCCCGGACGGGCTGGGCGGGAGAAGCCGCCCGGTTCACCGCGCAGGTGGAGGAGGACTTGGCGGCCCGGCCGGCAGGGAACGACGGGCACGCCGGCGAATGGCGGAAAGGCGAATACGTGTTCCGTGGGCGGCGTACCGCCGGGGCCCCGGCCGGCGTCGGCCCCAGGAACCCGCAGTGATATAGAACCCGCAGCGATATAAGACCGGGCGACGGGGGGATGGCTATGCAGGTGCAGGCGGGCCGTGGCGGCCGGACGCGGACACCGGGCGGTACGCCGTGGGTCGCAACCTTCTCCATCGTGGCGGCGGACCCTGCAGCCGGCATCTGGGGGATCGGAGTCCAGTCCAAGTTCCTCGCCGTCGGGGCGGTGGTGCCCTGGGCCGAAGCGGGCACCGGCGCCATCGCCACCCAGGCCTGGGCCAACGTGAGCTACGGCCCCGACGGCCTGGCGCTGTTGCGCCAGGGCCTCTCGGCGGAAGAGGTGGTGGCCCGCCTGGTGGAGGCCGACCCCGAGCGGGATCACCGCCAGCTGGGGGTGGTCGACGCCCAGGGGCGGGCGGCAGCCTACACGGGCAAGGCCTGCTTCGAGTGGGCCGGGCACCGGGTGGGCGAGGGGTATGCCTGCCAGGGCAACATCCTGGCTGGTCCCGCCGTGGTGGACGAGATGGCCCGGGCCTACGAGGCGGCCCGCGACCGCGGCCTGCCCATGGAGGAGCGCCTGATCGAGGCGCTGCGCGCGGCCCAGGCGGCGGGTGGCGACCGGCGCGGGCAGCAGTCGGCCGCCCTGCTGGTGGTCAAACCCCAGGGTGGCTACGGCGGTTACAACGACCGCTGGCTGGACCTGCGGGTCGACGACCACCCGCGGCCCATCGAGGAGCTGGACCGGCTGATGCGCCTCCACCGGCTCTACTTCGGGACGCCCGACCCGAGCCGGCAGGTGCGCCTGGAGGGTCCCGTGGTGGGGGAGATCCAGCAGCTCCTCCTGGCGACGGGCTACTACCGGGGGCCCCTCACCGGCCGGCTGGACGAGGCGACCCTCAGCGCCCTGCAGGCCTTCCAGCTCAACGAGAACTTCGAGGAGCGGGTGGTGGGCCCGGAGGTCATGGACGGGGATGTGCTGGATTACCTCCGGTCCCTGGCCCGGCGGCAAGCGGGCGACGGCGGGGCGGGGTCGGCGCCCGGGACGGCCCGTTGAAGGGCGGGACCAGCCCCAAGGAAAGTCCCAGCAAAAGAAAGGCCATGGATTCGGGTGGCCATTCCACCATCCGCATCACCCGCCAGCAGGCGGCGGCTTACCTGCTTTTCCGGCTCGGCCTGGCCGGGTCCCGCTCCAGCACGCCCACGGGGCCGGCCGGCGTGAAGGCGGTACTGAAGCGGCTGGGTGCGATCCAGCTGGACCCGGTCAATGTGGTGGACCGCAATCACCACCTGGTGCTCTTCAACCGCATGGGCGAGTACCGGCCGGCGTGGCTGGAAGATCTGTACCAGCGGGGCCGGGTCTTCGAGGCCTGGTGCCATGCCCGGTGCATCCTGCCCGCATCCCTGTATCCGGCCTTCCGGCCGGCCTTCCGGCGATACGGGGAGGCCGAGCTGGAGCCCGCCGTACGGCAGTGGATGGAGCGGATCCTGGCCCTGGTGGAGGCCTCCGGCCCCGTCTCCGCGCGCCAGCTTGAAGCGCCGGAGCGGGTGGTCGGCTACTGGGATCGGGATGTCCCCAGGACCCGGGCCGTGAGCCAGGCCCTCCAGCACCTCTGGGAGGAAGGCCGCCTGGTGGTCCGGTGGCGGCGGGGCAACGAGCGGTGGTATGACCTCCCGGAACGGGTCCTGCCGGACGGCGTCGCCCGCCAGGAGCTGGACGAAGCGGAGGCGGCGGAACAGCGCCTGCGCCACTACGCCCAGGCGATGGTCCTCTTCGACGCCGGCGACCCCTGCTTCGGGTGGCAGCGCTGGCCGGCGGCGCGGCGGCGCCAGGAGGCCGAACGGCGGGTGGCGGCGGGCCAGTGGGTGCAGGTGGCCGTGGAGGGAGTCCGGCGGGTTTACTACGCCTTGGCCGAAGACCGTCCTGTCCTGGAGCGGGCGGCCGATCTGCCGGCGCTGGACGAGGCGCGGTTCCTCCCGCCCCTGGACAACCTGCTGTGGCGGCGGTCCCGGCTGCAGGACCTCTTTGGCTTTGAGTACACCTGGGAGATCTATCTTCCGCCCCACAAGCGGCGTTACGGGCCGTTCCTCAAAACATAGGCATTTATTGCATCCGCCTATGACGCCGGGCGAACAGCGCTCCCGACGATTCGCGCCGGGGGATCGCACCCCGGACCCCAAGCCAGACCATCACACCCCGGGCCGTGCAGGTTGTGAGCTGCCGGTGCCAGGGTGGATCGGGGTTCTCCCCGACCTGGAGTGTCCTCGGAGGACCGCTGATAAAGCCGGTGCGCCCGCTTGCCGCGCACCGACGGGGCGATGCGCCGCCAATCGCTCCAGACGTGCCGCCCTCGATTCCTCGCGGGTAGAGGGCGGGCGGTTCCGGAGCAAAAGCGCTCGCCCAAACGAAGGCCCCGGCGGGCAATCGCCACCGCCGCTGCCGCGTGGGGCGACAGCCCGTACCGGGCCATAAACTTGACCTTGCCAATCACACTGGTGAAGGCCGGGTTGACGCGGATCACTTCCACGCCTTCCCGGGCGGCCCGGGAGAGCAGCAGGGCCATGAACGCGCCGTAGGCAAAGGCGGAGAGCATCCGGGCGTAGCGGGGGCCTTCTTCCCGTAGGCGGGTCTTCTTCTCCCGGAAATCGAGGTGCTCCACCACGATGGGCTTGCCGGCGCTCTTGGCCCATGCCACCAGGTCCGCCACCACCTCGCCCAGGATGGCCTTCACCTGCTCCTGCCGCTTGCCTTGGATCTGAAAGCGGATGTCGCGAGCCGCGATCGGGTTGCCGAAACGGTCCACCTCCGCCACGGCCAGCCGGTCGGGGTTCAGATCCGCGCCAAGGGCGCCAGCCCTCCGCCAGGTGGTGATCGGAGCCGCGGGCCGTTCGGTGGTGGCGAAGACATACCACGCGCCGTTTTGCCGGACGAACCGATAGCTGATGGCTTGCCCGGACGCAAGGGCCGCCAGGATGACATCCTGTCCGTAGGGGAAGCGGATGCCGTGTAGCCAAACATGCCGCCCCAAGCGGCCGGCCAGGGCGTTGGGCACCCGAAGGCGCAAGCTGTCGCCAAAGAGCGAGCAGGTTTGGTTACCGCTCATCTCGTCTTTGGAGCCGATGCAGAAGAAGCTTTGGCTTCGGGCATCGCGCCATGCCTTGCGCCATTCGTCGTGGGAAGCAAAGCCGTTCTCTTCAAGGTGGAACTGCCGGTGAAACAAGCGCCGAGAACCAAAGCAAATCGGCGGCAATCCCGTCCGGGCTTCCGCCGTTTCAAGGCGGGAGCGAAGCATCGCCAGCCGTCGCTTCTTCTGGTGCAGCCGAAACCGAACCCGGCGGCGACGCTCGGCCCGCTCTTCGGGCGGCAGGCCGGCCCCGCGGCCCTTTCCGGACGCCAGGGCCTTGTCTTGCTTTTGCAACTTGGCAATCGCTCGTTCCGTGGCTTGAATCTGGCCGCGCAGATGCACCAGATGGTGCCGATGGGCTTCCTCCGCCGCCTTCACCTTGGCCTTGAGTTCGATGGCCAGCGCATTGAAGTGGCGAGCCGTGATTCCGTAGTGGGCAATGTATTCCCGCTTGCACTCAACAAGGGGACGATTGTGAACATAGATATCGACAAATAACCGGCACAGCAGGCGACCGTACAGTGCGGCGATGGCGTCCAGCGCCGGGTAAACCGCCCGGTCTTGAATCTTCGTCTGAAAGGTCGCCTGCATCGGCCAGATCATCCTCCTTTCCTCATAATACCAAACACCTTTTCCGTTCGTCAGCCGAAAGTGGGGGAAAGTGTCGGGAGTGGGGAACAAGATATGGGAAAGATTCGCCTACGGCGGATAAGAGATGATGATGGAATGGTAAGCAGCTACGAGCCCTACACCATGCCCGTGCTGTACCGGAACGGGCTGGTGGGCCGGATCGACCTGGAGTTCCGCCAGGCTGGCCGCACGCTGGTGCTTCAGCGGCTGGAGCTGGAGCCTGCCCGGCAAGAGCACCGCAGGGAGATCCGGCGGGCGGTGGAGGCGGAGCTCGAGCGCCTGGGCCGGTACCTGGCGGCGGAGTCCATCGAGGTGGCGGCGCGCCGCTGAAGCTGCAGCGGGTCATGCCGCCCGGGCACCAGGTCAAGGTCCGGCGCGCCCATCCCGGGATCCACCATTCCGGCATCGGATCCTTCCCGGGAGCCGCCATCCCGGGGAAAGGAGCCCGGGGCCGGTGGGCGTGAGCGCCAAGGCCCGGTGACCGTCAGCCCTCGCCCGGCGTGAAGACGATCTTCACCGCCCCCGAGGCGCGCCGGTCCAGGGCCGCCTTGAGGGCCTCGCGGTAGCGGGCCAGGGGGAAGCGGTGGGTGACCATCCGCTCCACCGGGAGGTCGGGATGGCGGGCCAGGGCCTCCAGCACCAGGTCGAAGGTGTGGACGGTCCGCCCGCCCACCTGCTCGAGGCCGTAGCCCACGGCGCCCACGATGTCCAGCTCCCGCATCCAGACGAAGGTCCAGTCAAGGCGGGAGATCTCCCCGGCGGCACCCAGCAGGATCACGGTACCGCCCTCCCGGGCCAGCCGCAGGGCGTCATCCAGGGAACGGCGGGTCCCGGCGCAATCGATCACCAGGTCGAACCCGCCCCGGTAGACATCGCGGCCCAGCAGGGGGCGGAAGGCCCGAGCGCCCGCTTCCACGGCGGCGCGCCCCAGGTCCTGGGGCGCCACCACCTGGTCGGCACCCAGCTCCCGGGCCAGCTGGGCCTGCATGCCGTGGCGCGCGGCCACGGTGACGTGCGCCCCGTAACCCAGCAGCCGCAGAGCGGCCACCGCCGAGAGCCCGATGGTGCCGGCGCCGATCACCAGCACCCGGGCGCCCGTCGCCGGCGGCCGGCGCAGGAGGCCGTGGGCGGCGATGGCCAGGGGCTCCACCAGCACGGCCCGCTCGTCCGGGATGGTGTCGGGCACGGGGTGGAGCTGCGTGGCATGGGCCAGCATCCGCTGGGCCCAGCCGCCGGGCAGGTCGCGGCAGTAGCCCACCAGAAACCCGGGGGCCAGGGCCCCGCCGGTGCAGTTCTGGCAGAGGTAGGGGAAACCCCGCTGGCACTGGGCGCAGGGCGGCAGCCCCCGCATGGTGCACGAAATGGACGGGTCGATGACCACCCGGGTGCCGGCAGGCCACGGGACCCGGGCGCCTGCCTCGGCGATGACCCCGACCACCTCATGGCCGAGCACCGCCGGAAAGGAGCTGAAGGGGGAGGCGGAGGGGGAGGTGTGGGCGGCGATGACCCCCATGTCCGAGCCGCAGAGGCCCGACAGGCGTGGTGCGACGACGGCCCAGTCGTCCCCCGGCAGCACCGGGTCGGGCCAGTCGGCATAGGTCACCGGCCCGGCGGGACCGTACACCAGCCAGGGCCAGCGATGGGCCAGCAGCTTGGCCAGGACCACCCGGGGCAGCGAGAGCCGGTAGACCAGGGCTTTCATGCAGCCGCCTCCTCTCCCGACAGGCGCCGGGGCGCCGCTTTACGCGCCACTTCAGGCGCCGCTTCAGCTCATGGGCACCTGGCGCTGGATCCGCCCCTCGATGCGCTCGAAGATGTCGTCCAGCGAGCGGCCGGTGATGGTAAGGCCGTGGTTCTTGAGCCCGATGACCGCCGCGGCCGGGTCGGGCGCCTGGCGCACCAGCTCCGCCACCGCCGTGGCCAGCTCGTAAGTGCCGCACGGGTAGTTGGCCTCCGTGGAGGGCACTCCCTCCATCCAGGCGTGGACGTGGATGATGGCCTGCACCTCGGGGTGCTCCCGGTAGATCATCCAGTGCTCGATGGCGTCGACGGAGACCCGCCGCGGTTCGATGCCCGCCGGCACGCTGAGGATCATCGCCTGGCGCTCGGGATCGTAGCCCTTGACCAGCAGGATGTCGCGGCCCACCACCTCCATCCGCGACTTGTCGATCCCGCTGGCGCTCATCCAGAAGGTGTTGCCCTCGTGGCGGGCGCTCAGGTTGCCGTAGCTCAAGCCCCCGATGCCGTACAGCAGCTTCAGGTGGCGCAGGTCCCGGGGGGAGAGGTACTCCTCCAGCGGGAACGGTGCCGGCAAAAGGTCCAGCGCCGCCAGCCGCCGGCCGGCCCGGGCCAGGGCACGGGTGGTGTCGTTGCCCTCCCAGAGCGCTTCCGGCAGGTCGGGTTCGAACACGTTGTCCAGGACGAACCGGGACTGGGCCAGGGGCCGCAGCCGCTCGTACACCTCTTCGAAGAAGGCGCCCTCGTTGCGGGTTTCGTAAGCCACCTGGTAGTGGCCGAGTTCCGGCGTGATGAAGTGCAGCGTGCGCCGGCCGTCTTCATCGGTGACGTAGATCAGCAGGTTCGACAAGGTGCGGACCAGGTACGGGTAGGCCCGCTGGAGCAGGTTGGCCCCGGGCTCTCCCTCCATCAGGGTCACGACGAAGGTGCCCCGGGACTGGCGCCGGAAGGGCCGCGGATCGGCCGGGTCGGCCACCTGGATGGCCAGGCCCAGGTCGGGGTCGTCGGCGGTGGTGGGCTCATGCCCGTGCAGGTCCAGCACGCCGCGCAGGCCGGCGATCAGGCGCCCCAAGAAGTCGTCCCGCGCCGGGGCCAGCAGGGCGTAACGCATGACCAATCCCCTCCCTCGAGGCTGGCATGGAGCACGGCCGGCGGGCCGCTCCGGCCGGGGCGGGGGGAACCCCCCGGCGGCATGCCGCCCGCGGGCCTGGCGGGGCAGGGGACCGCCGGCCGGTGGCTGCCCGCGCCGCACGCATCCCCCGGCACGGCGGGCCTGGCAGGCCTGGGCGACCCCTGCCACCGGTGGTAGTCTGTCCCGCATCGCTGCATGACATTTTAGGAAGAAAGGGGCGGGTTCCTCCCGGTGGCGGGCCGCGGGCCCGCTCCAGCGGGCCCGCGCCGGCCACGCACCCGCGGGCAGGCCCGCACGCTTCAGGGGGTGCGGAACCCATGAACTGGATCAGCCGGCTACGAAGCGGAAACGGGCTCCCGGTCCCAGAAGGTCCAGCAGCGGCACGTCGTCGGGGTGGACCCAGGCCACCACGTTGACCCGCGGGTCGGCGGGAAGGTCCTGCAGGGTCACCTGCAGCTCGCCCGCATAGCGCAGGTAGCCGGCATTGTCCACCGTCACCGTGCCCCGGGGCCGGGGTTCCGCCGGCCGCGGTTCGATCATCGCCCCCTGGCCCGCGTAGGCCCGGGAGGCTGTCGAGCGCAGCACCGCTTCGGCCGGGTCGACCCGGTTCACGTGGACGACGTCCAGCAGGATGTGCCGCTCGGCGGCCGTCGCCGCGGGGTGGAGGCGCACCCGCAGGGGCACACCGTCGCCCAGCCACACCTCCCGCACCCCCTGCAGTTCCGCCGGGGACGGGCCGGGGTCGCCAAAGAGCACCGTGTGTACGCAACCCAGGGCCCGCAGTTCGGCCGCGGCCCGGTCGGGGGGAAGGCGGCGGTGGCGCTCCAGGGTGGGCAACCCTTCCCGCAGGGGTCCCCGGCGGCCGGCCTGGGAGGGGACGAAGGCGGCCACCCGGATGCCGCGCCGCGCCAGTTCCTCCGACCGGTGACGGAAGAAGTCCAGGCCCAGCCCCGTTTCCGGGCGCGGGTAGAAGTTGTGGCAGGCCGCCAGCCGTTCGGGCCGGGCGCCGGCCGCCAGGATCCGGTCCAGCTCGGCGGGTGTCACGGTGCTGGCGTTGAGCACCACGTCCAGGCCGTAAGGGTTGCGGGTCATGGCGGCGATGGCGGGGGCGTCGTAACCGTAGTCGACCCGCAGGGCGGCCAGGCCGAGGCGGGCCAGGGGCGCCAGGTCGCCGGGGGTGGCGCCCAGGGCCGCCAGGGCGGGGGGTGCCACGTCGGCCCAGAGGCGCAGGCCCAGGCGGCCGGCCAACCCGGCCAGCCGCTCCAGCAAGCCGGCGGTGGCGGCCGGCGATGCCTCGGGCAGGTGCAGGGACGTGAAGACCTCGGTGTAACCGTGCCGGGCCGCCTGTTCCAGCAGGCGGGTGATGGCCGCCTCGCTGCCCTCCGGTCCGTAGCCCGGGTAGATGGCCACGCCCAGGGTGAGGGCGGGAGCCTGTTCGTGGGGAGCCTGTTCGTCCATGGGACAACCTCCCTGGGAGGATCCGGGCCGGCGCGTTGACCCTGGCCCGGGGGATGTCTACACTACAGGCGAACTCCTTCCATAGTTTCCACACCGGGGAGGAACCGCCTTGGACCCTGCTGCCGCTCCCTTGCGCATCGCCGTCGCCCAGGTCAACGTCACGGTGGGCGATCTGGAAGGCAACGCCCGCAAGCTGGCCCGGTTCGCGGCCGATGCCGCTCAAACCGGCGCTGACCTAGTGGTCTTCCCCGAGCTGGCCCTGACGGGTTATCCGCCGGAAGATCTGGTCTTCCGGCCGGCCTTCCTCGACGCCACCCGCCACTGGCTGGGGTGGCTGGCCGGGGAGCTGGCCGCGGGGCCCGTGGCCCTGGTGGGGTTTGTCCACAGGGACCGGGACCTCTACAACGCCGCCGCGGTACTCCAGGGCGGGCAGATCAAGGCGGTGGCCTGCAAGCGGTTCTTGCCCAACTACGGGGTGTTCGACGAGAAGCGCTACTTCGCCCCCGGCCGGCGGGCCCTGGTGCTGCACCTGCGGGGCGTGGCCCTGGGCGTCAGCATCTGTGAAGACCTCTGGTACCCCCACGGGCCCATCCGGGAGCAGGCCCTGGCCGGCGGGGCGGAGATCCTGCTCAACCTGTCCGCCTCCCCGTACCACATGGGCAAGCCCCGGGAGCGGGAGGGGCTGCTGATCACCCGGGCCACCGACTTGGGTGTGGCCATCGTCTACGCCAACCTGGTGGGCGGCCAGGACGAGCTGGTCTTCGACGGCCACAGCCTGGTGGTCGACGCCGGCGGCCAGGTCGCCGCCCGGGGCCGCCCCTTTGCCGAGGACCTGTTCTTCTGGGACTACGACCCGGCGGCCGCCGCCGTGGCCCGCTGGCACGAGCCCCGTTACCGCCACATGCCGGTGACGCCCGAGGAGGCGGCCCAGGTCGAGCATGTCGACCTGGACGAACCGGCCGCCGGAGGCGGCCCGGGTGGGCGGCTCCCGGGCCCGGTGGCTGGGCCGGGGGTTGCGGTGCCCGGGGTGGCGGGGCCCGGGACGGCTCCGGAGGCGTCGCGGCCACCGCTGCCGCCCCGGCAGGTGGAGGTGCTGGAGGGCGAGGCGGAGGTCTACGCCGCCCTGGTGCTGGCCCTGCGGGATTATTTCGAAAAGAACGGCTTTCGCCGGGCGTGGCTTGGCCTCAGCGGCGGCATCGACTCCGCCCTGGTGGCCTGCCTGGCGGCCGATGCCCTGGGCCCCCGGCAGGTGACGGGCGTGCGCATGCCGTCGCCCTTCACCTCCGCCGCCAGCCTGGACGATGCCGAGGCCGTGGCCCGCAACCTGGGCATCGGCCTTGAGACCATCCCCATCGGTGAGATCTTCGGCGCCTTCCGGCAGGCCCTGGCGCCCCTGTTCGGCGACCGGCCCTTCGACGTGGCGGAGGAGAACCTCCAGGCCCGCATCCGCGGTACCCTGCTCATGGCCCTGGCCAACAAGTTCGGCGGGCTCGTGCTGGCCACTGGCAACAAGAGCGAGCTGGCCACGGGCTACGCCACCCTCTACGGCGACATGGCCGGCGGTTTCGCGCCCCTCAAGGACGTGCCCAAGACCCTGGTCTACCGGCTGGCGGCCTACCGGAACGGCTGGCCCGGGGGCCCGGTGATCCCGCGCTCGGTGCTGGAGAAGGCGCCCACCGCCGAGCTGCGCCCGGGCCAGAAGGATGAGGACAGCCTGCCCCCTTACGCGGTGCTCGACCCGATCCTCGAAGCGTATGTGGAGAGAGACTTGCCCGCCGCCGCCCTGGTGGCCCGGGGGCTCCCTGCCGAAGCGGTGCGCCGGACCGTCCACCTGGTGGCCACCAGCGAGTACAAGCGGCGCCAGGCGGCTCCGGGACCGAAGATCACGGCCCGGGCTTTCGGCCGGGACCGCCGCTATCCCATCACCAGCGGTTACCGGGAAGCTGTGCCGGGCGATGGGGGCTCCGCGGGCTAGGGGTTTGCTTCAAAGGGTTCACCATTGCCCTGAGGCCCGCTCGCCGGGCGGCGGTTGCGAAGGATGGTGTGTGGGGAGGTGGAACCGTGACGGGCGAGATGGATCTCTTGGCCATGGCCGCCGCACCCTTCACCCGCTGGCCCATCCTGGGCAATCCTGTCTGGCGCTGGCTCGTGGCCCTGGGCATCGCCGTGGCGGTGCTGCTTTTGCTGTTGCTGGTGCGCGACCGGCTGGCCGGGCGGCTCGCCCACCTGGCCGGCCGGAGCGCCAGTGCCTGGGACGACTTCCTGGTCGAGCTGCTGCAGCGCCGCACCGGGTTCCTCACCCTGCTGGCGGTGGCCGTGTGGGCCGGGTCCCAGGCCCTGCTGATCCCCGAGCCCGTCGCCTTCCGCATCCGCCAGATCACCTCCATCGTGTTGATCCTCCAGGTGGCTCTCTGGGCCAACTACGCCATCGGCTTCTTCCTGACCCGGGCCTTCGAGGCCCGCGGTGACGACGAAGAGGTGGCGGCGGCCCTGGCCGGTGCCCAGCTGCTCTCCCGGGTCGGGCTCTGGACCGTGGTCATCCTGGTGGTGCTGCGGCAGCTGGGCATGGACATCACCGCCCTGGTCGCCGGCTTGGGCATCGCCGGCATCGCGGTGGGCCTGGCCCTGCAGAACGTGCTGGGGGATCTCTTTGCTTCCCTCTCCATCGTGCTTGACAAGCCCTTTGTCGTGGGCGATTTCATCGTGGTCGACAACTTTGCCGGCACCGTCCAGCATGTGGGGATCAAAACCACCCGCGTTCGCGCCCTGACCGGCGAGGAGATCGTCTTCAGCAACGCCGACCTGCTCAAGAGCCGCGTGCGCAACATGAAGCGCATGGCCGAGCGGCGGGTGGAGTTTCGCCTCGGTGTGCCCTACGGGACGCCCGTGGAGAGGCTGGAGCGCATTCCCGCCATGGTGCGGGAGATCATCGAGTCCCAGCCCCACGTGCGCTTCGACCGCGGCCACTTCAAACAATTGGGCGATTCCGCCCTGATCTTCGAGTTCGTGTACTTCGTGACGGACCCCGACTACCTGCTCTACATGGACACCCAGCACGCCATCAACCTGGCCATCTACCGCCGCTTCGGCGAAGAGGGCATCGACTTCGCCTTCCCGACCCAGACGGTCCACGTGGTGGAGGGGGCGGAGAGCATCCCGAGCGAGGTAGCGCGGGCGGCGGGCCCGGCGCCGGTGAGGAACCAGCCCCGGGAGCAGAGTGAGGTGCAGGAGCAGGGCCGGCCGCAGGCTCGGCCGCAGGCGGAGGGTTAGGCTTCAGCCGGTAGTTCGGATCTCAGGTGACTGCAGGGCACGTTCAAGCTGCACAAAGGTCGGTCGCCGGCCGCGCCACCAGAAGGCATGCTCCCTTTTGGGAATGACATGACAAGGTTTGTCATTCGCAGCGGAGTATAATGCCCCCGCACGCTGGGTGCTTGTACTTCTACGCGTGGGGGGAGTCTAAATGGGGCACTTATCTTGGAGGCAGTCGGCCCGTAACCTGTCGCGCTGGTTCGGCCTCGCCATGGCCCTACTCGTCCTGCTGCTCACCAACTTTCACGGCGCCGTTGCAGCTTCACCGGTTACAGCGTTAGGCACCGTGGAAGGGCAAGTCCTAACCCCTTCAGGAGAACCCCTTCCCGGAATCACCGTTGTCCTCAATGCGTGGCGTACAACACAGACGGACGAGAGGGGAATGTTTCGTTTTTTGTTCGTACCGGAAGGGACCCACACAATTGAGGCCATAGAGTTGTACCATGATGAGGAAGGAAGAGAACGGGGAAGGTTTCGGATCTCGAAGGAAATCACGGTTCATTCCGGTAGTACTACGAAAGTTCAAATCCATAGTGTAACTCCTGCGCCTGATGGCTCGCCAACGATGGAGCTGCATTTCCCACGAGAGGGTCAGCACACGGTCTCCTTCGAATCCGAGTCCGGCGTTACAGTGACGGTCGAGATAAATACAACTTGGCCGACTAGGATAGGATCAATTGGACTAGCTCTGCCCAAAGGCGAGTACGAGGTTCATGGTCGTTTAGACTATTCCAGTATTGACTTTGGTGGCTTCCACATCCGGACGGACGAACTTGTAACGCAGACCGTGGTCATTCCGCCATCATACGGATCCACAACGATTTACGTTGTAGATCCGAATGACAACACAACTCTAAGGGATTACTATGGTGTGACTATCATCGATATTTCGGATGGGTCGTATACGTCTTGTCATCTTAGGTCACCGTATGAGGATACATTTTGCATTCCGGTTCGCGAGGGAAGCTACGTTGCAGAATTCAATGTCTTTGTCGATGGTGTCCCGACAACGGTATGGTCGCATGTGGTGGTTGAGGAAAAGCAACAGCCGATTCAGCTGCACGTGCCATCGGCCGAAGGGGTCGGCTACGTCACTGCAGCTCTGACCGACGCTGAGGGACGTCCCGTTTCGTCGAAATTTGATACTGTCATGGAGCGCATTGAGGTGCCCGGCATCGGAAGCATCGAGCGCCCGTTAGGGTGGGTGATCAATGAGTTCGGGAACCTTGCCACCTACGTTGCGGCGGGACATCACCATTGGGTGATTCGTCACGACACATATGAGGAACACGTGGAGTTCGACGTAACACCAGAGCAAGTCGTTGACCTGGGAACCATCGTCGTCGGGCCCGAGCCGGAACCTCCGGCTCCAGAACCGCAACCCGAACCGGTACCGTCTCCTACGCCGGAACCGGCGCCCGTCAGTCCTCCGGTGGTACCCCAGCCGCAGCCCGGTGGACCGCCGGAGTTTGAGATTGCGAAGGACACCCTGAATGAGCAGGGAGATGCGGCGGACGGGGTGATCACCCTTCAGGTGCCGCAGGACCGGCTGGTTGCGATCCGGCCCGAAGTTCGAGATGTGCTTGAGGCTGAAGGGCACGGGTTGCACCTGGTGATGGGGGAGGTGGCCGTAACCCTTGATGCCTCATTCCTTGCGCTGGAGCGCTGGGCTGATGCGGACGGGGCAGCGCGGGTGTTCCTGGACGGTTACCCAGAAGGAGCCGTAAGGTTTCGCCTGGCGGTCGATCCGGTGCAACTACACGACGCGCCAGCGGATCTCGTTCCCGCGGGCCCCGCTTACCGGTTGCGCTGGCAGCTGGTCGGAGCGGATGGTCGCCTGGTCGAGCCGGCCCGCTGGCCGAACTCCCTCTGGGTTTCGTTTGCTCTCAGCGGGACTGAGGATGAAGAACCGGTGGCTGTGTGGCCTCTTGACGTTGCGGGTGACGCGACGGCACAGCCTTCGTGGGCCCGCGGCGATGTCATCCACTTCAGTGCTCAGCGGCCCGGAACCTACATCGCTGCGGTTCGACCCGCGCGGTTTCAAGACACGGCCGGTCATTGGGCCCGTGAAGCCATCGCAACCGCCTATTCGCATGGCATCGTCAGGGGCTTGGACCAGGCAGGCACGCGCTTTGAACCGGGACGTCCCGTGACCCGCCTGGAGTTTGCGGCGATGATCGGACGTACCCTGGGGCTTGAGCCCGATCCCGCCGGGGCCGAGGCCTTTACCGACGTTCGCCATACCTGGGCTGCGGGGCTCGTGGGGGCCGTCCAGAGAGCGGGGGTCACCCAGGGGATCCGCCAGGGTTACTTTGGTGCGGGGGAGACGCTGACACGATTGCAGCTGGCCGTCATGCTAGGGAGAGCGCTGGAGGCCCAAGGAGTCTCGGCTCCGCTGTCCGAACAGGTCCTGGAGAGGTTCCGGGACCGGGAGGAGATTCCCAATTGGGCCGAGCGGCCCCTCGCGACGGCTGTGGCGGCGGGCGTCGCTCGGGGTGACGGCACGGGACGGCTCAATCCTCACTTGCCCGCGACCCGTGCTGAGACGGCCGTCATGTTGATACGGTTTCTGCGAGCATGGCTTGATGCCGTCCCCGCCGGGCTGCCGGCGGCGGGCGGGAACGATCACGGGGGGACAAGTGGTGGAGCCTGACGGGGATGTCGCCGCAGGACACGGGGCACGGCGGACCGTGCGGGGAATCGTATGGAAGATGCTCCCGCCCGGCGGGGGATGGCTGGGGCGACCTCCCGGTGGCTCGCCTGGCCTGACCGGCGGGGGTCCCGGCAGCGATGGGCCGGCAGGCGCCCGCCGGAGTCCCCGCCGGCCGCTGGGGTCCCGGTCACGTTCTGATGGCGCCGCTGTCCTGGTACTGCTGTTGGTCCTCCTCATGAGCCTGCTTCTGGCCGGCTGCAGCCGGGCCCCGGGTCCCGACGCCATCCTGCGCCAGTACCTGGACGCCTGGCAGCGGCAGGACTATGCCGCCATGTACGCCCTGCTGGATGCAGCCAGCCGCGAGGCCATTTCCCAGGACGACTTCGCTGACCGCTACCGCCGGATCGAAGAGGGGATCGAGCGCACGGGTCTCTCGGCGGAGGTTCACGTGCCCGGCGACTTCCGCCCGGAGGGGGATCAGGTGACCCTGTCTTTCACCGCCCGCTGGGAGACGGCCCTGACCGGCGCCTTCGTCCAGGAGTACCAGGCCCAGCTGGTGCGGGAGGAAGAGGGGTGGCGCGTCCGCTGGACGCCGGCCCTGATCTTCCCCGATCTCAAGGAGGGCGACAAGGTGCGGGCCCAGAGCCTGCCGGCCCGGCGAGGCAGCCTGCTGGACCGCAAGGGCCGGCCCCTGGCCCTGGACGAACCGGCCCGCGCCATCGGCCTGGTCCCCGGCAAGATGGCCCCGGATTCCGCCGAACGGCTGGCCAAGGTACTGGGCATTGCCACCGGGGCCGTGGAAAAGCAACTAGGGCAGCCCTGGGTCCGGGACGACCTGTTCGTCCCCATCGTGACCTGGCCGGAATCCCGGGCGGAAGCGGCGGAGGAGGATCTGCTGGCCATCCCCGGCGTCCTCATCAGCTCCAGCCGCGAGACGGCCCGCTGGTACCCCCACGGCGCCCTGGCCGCCCATACCCTGGGCTACACCGGCCCCATCACCGCCGAGGAATTGACGGACGAGCGGCGGCAGGCCGGGTACGGCCGCAACGACCGGATCGGCAAGCAGGGCCTGGAACGGGCGCTGGAGGAAGACCTTCGGGGCCGGCGGGGCGGGCGCATCTGGATCGAGCGGGAGGACGGCAGCGACGGTCCCGAGATCGCCCGCCGCGAGGCCCAGGCCGGACGGGACCTGCAGCTGACCCTGGACCTGGACGTCCAGCGGGCGGTGGAACGGGCCCTGAACGAAACCCTGGGTTCCGCCGGAGCCGGCGCAGGGGGAAGGGGCCGCGGCCAACTGGACGGCCAGGCGGCGGCGGTGGTCCTTGACCCGGCCACGGGGGAGGTGCTGGCCCTGGCCAGCCGCCCCGGGTTCGACCCCAACCGGCTGGCGGACGGCATCACTGCGGAGGAGTGGCAGGCGCTCAGCGACGATCCCCGCTCGCCCCTCTATCACAAGGCCCTGGCCGCCCTGACGCCGGGGTCGACCTTCAAGCCCTTCACCGCGGCCGTGGCCCTGGATGAGGGCGTCATCGCCCCCGACACGGACTTCGGCCCAAGCCCCGAGCAGTGGCAGAAGGACGCCTCGTGGGGTGATTACTACGTCCGCCGCGTGCCCCACCCGCCGGGGCGCGTCGACCTGATCCGCGCCCTGGTGTGGTCCGATAACGTCTACTTCGCCCGGGCCGGCCTTGCCCTGGGAGCGGAGCGCTTCCAGCGGGGCCTGACCCGCTTCGGGCTGGGGGAGGAGGTGCCCTTCGTCCTGGGCGTGGTGCCGGGCCGGGTGGCCGGCGAGGGCGGGATCCAGGGCGAGATCCAGCTGGCCGACAGCGCCTACGGCCAGGGGCAGGTGCAGGTGAGCCCGCTGCAGCTGGCGGCCATGTACACCGCGTTCCTCCATGACGGGGACGTCCTGCGGCCGCGCCTCCTGCTGGACGAACCGGCCTCCGGCCAGCCGGCCGGGACGGCATCCGGCCAGCCTGCGGGCACCGCGGCTGGCCAGCCGGAGGGCACGGGGTCCAGCCCGCCTGCCGGTGCAGCCGCCGGTCCGTCGTCCGCTGCGCCGCCCGGCTCGCGGGAAGGTGAGCTGCCCGGCGGCCCCATCTGGAAGCAAGGGGCGGCCCGCCCGGAGACGGCTCAGGTGATCCGCCAGGCGCTCCGCCAGGTGGTGGCGGACCCCACGGGCACCGCCCACAGCCTGGCGTCCCTCCGGGGCTGGGTGGTTTCGGGCAAGACCGGCACCGCCCAGGTGACCGGCGGGGAGCAGGGAGCCCGCTGGCGCTGGTTCGCCGGATGGGCGAGCCCGGCCGGGTCCGGCGAGCCGCGGCTTCTGATGGTGTTCGCCATTCACCAGCAGGGGGCGGCGGACGAGGGCAGCCCCAACCCCGCCGTGGTGGCGGCCCGGCGCCTCCTGGAAGCGTGGCGCCCCGAGGCCGATTGACCCTCTTGACAAGCGGCGCCCCTGCAGGTTCAGACTCGGTGGTATGGGGCTCGCTTGAGCCCCCAACCGAACGCCGAATCCCCGAACCGGGGAGCGGGGGACCCACCTCTGGGGTGAATCCGGTGCCCGGCCGAAGTTGCGGGCCGGCCGGGACCGGTAGGGCGACTGTGGCCGCCCGAACCCGGCAGCTAACCTCGCAGGCGTGGCTGCAGGAGGCGCATGGGCGGGATGGATCGAAAATCGGCGCCGGCCGCTCCGGCCCGGTCCGGGAGCGGGAATGGCCGCTGGCAGGCGCCGGGTCCCGAGCTGATCCGGCGTTTCAAGCGGATCGTGTTCGGGCGCCCAAGGCGCACCGATGAGGAGCAGGCCGAGCGGCTTCCGGTTCTCACGGGCCTGGCCGTGTTCTTCAGTGACGCTCTCTCATCGGTGGGATACGGTCCCGAGGAGATCCTCTTCGTCCTGGCGGCCGCCGGGACGGCCGGCATGGCCTACGGTCTCTCGGTAGCGGCCGCCATCGTGCTGCTGATCCTCATCGTCTCCGCTTCCTACATTCAGATCATCTATGCCTACCCGGCCGGAGGCGGCGCCTATGCCGTGGCCCGCGAGAACCTGGGCGAGATCGCGGGGCTGGTGGCGGCCGCGGCGCTGCTGGTCGACTACCTGCTTACCGTGGCGGTGTCCGTGGCTGCGGGCGTCGGATCCCTGGCGGCGGGGCTGCCCGCCCTGCGGGGCCACGAGACGGCCCTGGCGGTGGTGGCGGTCCTGGTGATCGCGTGGCTCAACCTCCGGGGTGTCCGCGAGTCGGGCACCGCTGTGGCCATCCCGGTGTACGGGTTCGTCCTGGTCACCGGCGCGCTGGTGGCGGCGGGGCTGGTTCAGCTGGCCCGCGGGGCCTGGCATCCGGGGGTCGACCCGGCCCAGGGCTTCCGATTCGCCCACCTGCCGTGGGCCGGCCCGGGTGTCAGCCTGTTCCTCCTGCTGCGGGCTTTCGCGTCCGGCACGGCGACCCTGACGGGGCTGGAGGCGGTGGCCAACGGCGTCAAGGCCTTCCGCCAGCCCGAGGCCCGCAACGCGGCCCGGACCATGGCCCTGGGCCGCACCCTGCTGGCGGTCCTGTTTGCCGGGCTGATGATCCTGGCCACCGGGCTGCACGTGGCGCCCCGGGAGGGGGAGACCGTCCTCAGTCAGATGGCGCGGGCGGTCTTTGGCGGCGGTGTGATGTATTACGCCGTCGTGGTGGGCACCATGGTGATCCTGCTCCTGGCGGCCAACACCGCCTTCGCCGGCTTTCCCCGGCTGCTGGCCATCCTGGCCCGGGACGGGTACGTGTCGCGGCGCTTTGCCAATCTTGGTGACACGCTGGTGCACAACCTGGGCATTGCCCTGCTGGCCCTGGCGTCGTCCCTGCTGCTGGTCCTGTTCCGCGGCAGCACCCACCGCCTGATCCCGCTCTATGCGGTGGGAGTCTTCACCGCCTTCACCCTGTCCCAGACGGGCATGGTGGTGCACTGGCTGCGGGAGATGCGGGCCCGTCGGGCGGCGCTGGCGGAGGAACGGGCGCGGAAGACGGCGCTTGCGGAGGAACGGGCGCGCCGGGCGGCGCTTACGGAGGAGCGAGCGGGAAAGGCGGCCCCGGCGGAGGAGCGGGCGCGGAAGGCGGCGCTCCCGGAGGAGCAAGCGGGAAAGGCAGCCCTGGCGGAGGAGCCGGCGCGACAGGCGGCCCTTGCCCAGCCGCGGGCCGGCGGGGGCACGGCCGGGGGCCGCAGCGCAGGTCCCGCGGTCCTGCCGCTGCTCTGGCCCCTGGCCATCAACGGCCTGGGGGCCGTGGCCTGCGCCGTGGTCCTGGCCGTGGTGATCGTCACCAAGTTCCTGCTGGGCGGCTGGGTGGCGGTGCTGCTGGTCCCCCTGCTGGTGGGGTACTTCCTTTCGGTACGCAACTACTATCGCCGGTTCCTCGATCGGATCGCGGCCCTGGACATCGAGCACATGCGCATCGACGACCCCGGCCGCATGCTGGTGGTGCTGACGGTGGGGGCCCTGTCGCCGGTGATCCGCCACGCGGCGCGGGTGGCGCGGCGGCTGGGCGGCGACGTGGTTGCCGTCCACGTGGCGGTCGACCCGGCCTATGCCCAGCAGCTGCGGCGGGAATGGCGGCCCGACCGGGCCGGAGGGATTCCGCTGGAGATCCTGGAATCGCCCTACCGCAGCCTGGTAGACCCCCTGCGGGAGTACCTGGACCGGCGCCTGGCCGAGCAACCGGGCCGCGTGATCAACCTCCTGGTGCCGGTGATCGTGACGAACGATCCCTTCGACGCGTACCTGCACAACGGGACGGCGAATCAGATCGTGCGCGAGCTGGTCTACACCGACGGGGTGCTGATCACGCTGATCCCGTTCTACGTTGACATCCTGGGCAACGGCAACGGCCACGGCAACGGGCACGGCAACGGCCATGGCCATGGCCACGGACGCGGACACGGTAACTGACACGGTAACTGACACGGCAACTGACACGGCATTGGCCACCGCGACGGACCCTAGCCTCTGTCAACGGGGCCATGGGACCGTGCACGACGGCGGCCGCGGCGAGCCGCACCGAAACCGCTGCAGCCCGCCGCACCGAAAGAGCGGTACCCGGCGCACCGAAACGGCCGCGGCGCACCGAAACGGCCGCGGCCAGCCGCGCCGCAATGGCCCCCACGATCCCGTTGACACCGCCCCCGCCCGTGCATATACTGGCACCAGATCTTGACGCGGCTGCCACAACGGCGTGGCGGCATTCCGGTGGGCAACGGCGCCCCTGCAGGTTCGACCTGCAGGGGCTTTGTCGTTTCGAGGAGGTGAGGGAACGTGTTTACCATGGGCGCAGCGGAGCGGCTAACGGGACTGACCCAGCGGCAAATCCGGTACTACGAGGCCAAGGGCTTGGTCCGCCTTGCGCGCAGTCCCTCCGGACAACGCCTGCTCACGGCCAGGGACATCCGGCAACTGCGTCGCATCCGGTGGCTCCTGCAACAGGGGCACAACGTTCACACCATGCGGGTCATACTGGCCGCTGACGGCGCAGGGCTGCAGCCGCAGCGGGGCGCCCGGGAAAATGGGGGGCAATGGGTAAACAACAAGGGTCGCAGCACGGCATCGCCACGGACCGTCGTCGGACGCTGATTGTATGCACCGGCCCAAGCCTGGGTCAATCGCTGAGAGGAGGAACCGGCGTGAAGAAGATGTCCCCTGGCGACATCAAGGCCGCCATCCGCGACATGAACATCGGCACCATCAGCCTGCAGTTCACCGACATCCTGGGCACGGTCAAGCACGTGGAGATCCCGGCGGAGCAGATCGACAAGGCGCTGGCGGGCGAGCTGATGTTCGACGGCTCGTCCATCGAGGGGTTCGTCCGGATCGAGGAGTCGGACATGTACCTGCGGCCGGACCCGGCGACCTTCGTCATCCTGCCCTGGAAGACCCGCGAGGGCCGGCGCACCGCGCGCCTGATCTGCGACGTCTACAACCCCGACGGCACGCCCTTCGAGGGCGACCCGCGGTACGTGCTCAAGCGGGTGGTGGCCGAGGCGGCGGAGATGGGGTACGTGATGAACGTCGGCCCCGAGCCGGAGTTCTTCCTGTTCGACCGGGCGGCGGCGGAGCAGGCCCGGCCCGCGACCCTGGACCACGCCGGCTACTTCGACCTGGCCCCGGTGGACAAGGGCGAGGAGGTCCGGGCGGAGATCGTCCTCACCCTGCAGGAGATGGGCTTCGAGATCGAGGCCGCCCACCACGAGGTGGCGCCGTCCCAGCACGAGATCGACTTCAAGTACGCCGACGCCGTGACCACCGCGGACAACATCGCCACCTTCCGCAGCGTGGTGCGTACCATCGCCCTGCAGCACGGCCTGCACGCCACCTTCATGCCCAAGCCCCTCTACGGCGAGAACGGCTCGGGCATGCACCTGCACCAGTCCCTCTTCCGCGGCGACCAGAACGCCTTCTACGACCCCAATACCCCGGACCGGCTGAGCGAAGTCTGCAAGCAGTACATCGCCGGCATCATGGAGCACGCGCGGGCCATCACCGCGGTGACGAACCCGCTGGTCAACTCCTACAAGCGGCTGGTGCCGGGGTATGAGGCGCCGGTGTACGTGGCCTGGTCGTACCGCAACCGCAGTCCCATGATCCGCATCCCGGCCAAGCGCGGGCTCAGCACCCGCATCGAGCTGCGCTCCCCCGATCCCTCCTGCAACCCCTACCTGGCCCTGGCCGTGATCCTCAAGGCGGGCCTGGACGGCATCAAGCGGCGCCTGACCCCGCCCGATCCCGTGGAGGGCAACATCTACCACATGCCCCAGGCCGAGCGGGACGAACTGGGCATCGCCAGCCTGCCCGGGTCGCTGGCCGAAGCCATCCAGGCCCTGGAGCAGGATCCGCTGATCCTGGAGGCGCTGGGCAGCCACGTGGCCTCCCGCTACCTGGAGGCGAAGAAGATCGAATGGGACGTCTACCGCACCCAGATCTCGCCGTGGGAGCTCCAGGAGTATCTGGCGAAGTATTGACCGGTTGACGGGTTCTTGATACCAGCGGCTTCCTCCGCCGGCCACGCCGGGGAGGAGGGCCCTGTCGCCAGCGCCGGCCGGGACCGTGCCCCTGCAGCACGGTCCCGGCCGCATTGGTTCCAGGCCCACCCACGGGAGCGCCTGTGCGCCCGGCCGCACCGGAGCGGACCGGCGCCGGGCGGTGGTCCCTTGGCTGGTGGACGGGGACGTTGCTGGGGTTCCCGCGGTTCCCGGTTCCCTGGATGGGCGGAGGGCGGCGGGCGGGGCCCGGCAGGCCGGGGGGCATCCTCAACGGCCGGCCGGCGCCGTATGATAGCGGGGAGGCGCGGCGTCCCGGCGGAGCGGGACCCCGCGCCGCCGGGACGGAGGCGACGCGGGCGAGAGAGACGCGGGCCCCCGCCCTGGTCGCACCAGGGCGGGCATGGCGCTCCGGCAGGGCGGCCGGTCCCTTTCGGGGGCGAGGTCCCCGGCCGGGGCGCTGGTGGAGCCGGCAGAAGGCGGGAGGCAAGGGATGAACAAGCCGGAAGTCATCGTCTTCGGCTTCGACCCCGCAGGCCCCGGGGGCCGCTTGCCCGGGGCCCTCCTGGATACGGGGTGGCCCATCCTGGTGCAGGTGGGGTGGCCGTCGGAACAGTGGCTTGCCCGCCAGCAAGCCGACCTGTTCGTCATGCGTCCCGCGGGCATCGAGCGCCCCGCCGAGCGCACCCGGACCCTGGGCCGGGTGACGGGCAGGCCCGTGCTGTGGATGGTGGATCCTGGGGACCCGGAGCCCGAGGGATTGTGGCAGCATCTGGCCTCGGAGGATTGGCCGGTCTGGGCGTTGCTCCCCGCCGACGCCCCCAAGTGGCAGCTGGTGGCCGTCTGCCGGGCGCTGATGGGCAGCGCCGGGCGCCTGCAGCAGGCCCGGCAGATGGTGGACGAAGCGATGCGGAAGCTGGAGGACCGGAAGATCATCGAACGGGCCAAGGGCATCCTCATGGACCGGTTCGACCTGGCCGAATCCGAGGCGTACAAGCGGCTGCGCGACACGGCCATGCGCCAGCGCAAGCCCTTGCGCGAGATTGCGCAGAGCATCATCGAGTTCACCGCCCTGGACGAGACCGGGTCCCGCCGCTCCGGACGCGGGCGGCGGTAGGGAGAACGCACCGACCCGCAAGGCCGGTGGCCTTGCGGGCCGGTGCGGGGCCGTGGGGAATGTCCCCTGGATTCAGTCGCCGCCGCCACGGGCGGACGCCGGAGCCGGTGCCATCACGGGTGTGCTCGGCAGGGGCGCCACCTCTTGCGCCGTCGCGGCGGCGGCGACAAACTCGGGATACGCCACGGTGTCGTGCTCGCCCAGGTCGAGGCCGTGCTCTTCTTCCTGGGGCGTCACCCGCAGGCCCATGGTGGCCTTGATCAGGGCGAATGTGACGTAGGAGGCGGCGAAGGTCCACACGGCCACCGCGACCACCCCGATGAACTGGGCGACCAGCAGCTGGCTGCCGCCACCGAAGAGCAGGCCCTGTTCCTCATGGAAGAGGCCGACCGCCAGGGTGCCCCAGACGCCGGCGGCACCATGGACGGGGATGGCGCCGACCGCATCGTCCACGTGCCACCGCTCCAGAAGGGCCGTTCCTGCGAGGACGGCGAGGCCGCCCACGCCGCCGATGACGATCGAGCTGGCAGGGCTCACCCAGGCCGTTCCGGCGGTGATGGCCACCAGCCCGCCCAGGGCGCCGTTGAGGGAGGCCTCCACGTCGGGCTTGCCCTGCTTGAGCCACGCCGCCAGCAAGGCCGCCAGGGCACCGGCCGCCGCCCCCAGGTTGGTGGTCACGGCGATGCGGGCGATGTTGGCATCGGTGGCAGCCAGGGTGCTGCCGGGGTTGAAGCCGAACCAGCCGAACCAGAGGATGAAGACGCCCAGGGCCGCGAGGGTGACGCTGTGACCGCGAATCTTGTGGGGCCGCCCGTCAGGGCCGAAGCGCCCCAACCGGGGACCCAGCAGGATGAGGCCGGCCAGCGCCGCCCACGCACCGACGGAATGCACCACCGTCGAGCCCGCGAAGTCCAGCATGCCGAGTTGGGCGAGCCATCCCCCGCCCCAGATCCAGTGCCCGACCACCGGGTAGATCAGCATGGACATGACCGCGCTGAAGACCAGGTAGGAGGCGAACTTCGTCCGTTCGGCCATGGCGCCCGAGACGATGGTGGCCGAAGTACCGGCAAAGACCGTCTGGAACATGAGGAACGCCAACAGAGGCAGCGACAGGTCAAGGTGGCCGAAGCCCGCCTCCTGGCTGAACCAGCCCGTCGTCCCGACCAGCCCGGCGGCGTCGGCTCCGAACATCAGGGCGAAACCGATGGCCCAGTAAGCCAGCGAGGCGACGGCGAAGTCCATCAGGTTCTTCAGGACGATGTTGGCCGCGTTCTTGGCGCGCGTGAAGCCCGCTTCGACCAGTGCAAAACCCGCCTGCATGAAAAAGACCAGAAAGGCGGCCAACAACGTCCACGCCGTGTTGAGGGCAACCGCCACCGCGTCGGCACTGACGGCCTCGGGCATGACCCTCACTCCCTCCCACGAGCTGTAAGCCGAGCACAGCAGCAGGGACCGCGACAACAAGCAAAGCCCACCCGCAGCGCTGCGGCTGCAGGTGGGCTCCGTTGCCCGTGGCGGACGCCGCTGTCCTGCCCCGGCCCTGCCTGCGCGCCCCCCCGCCTGCGGGGGACGCTGCAGGTCGACCTCACTTCCGAAGATAGGCACCTCCTGCAGGGCCGTCAACGATCCCGCCCTGACCCGCCCCTGACCATCCCCTGACCAGAAGATGACGGTCGGAGAAGCCTGGAGGAGCGCCGCCGGGCGCCACCCCTACGGGCCGGCCGCTGCCGTGCCCGCGCCTGGACCGCCGACGCCTCGGGCGGGCCGGCCGGAGGGACAGGCACGGCCCGGGGAAGCCCGCGTACCATGGCCCAGGCAGGATGGGCACCTGCCCGGCCTCGCCCAGGAAGGGCCCTGCCGGCCAGTCTGCGGTTTGGGGCCGGGCCTGCCGCCTGCCAGAGGAGGTCGAAACCCCATGTGCGGTATCGCGGGCTGGATCGACTGGGAGCGGGATCTCACCCGGGAGGGGGCCGTGCTGAAAGCCATGACCGGCACCCTTGCATGCCGTGGCCCGGACGACGACGGGTACTGGGTCTCCCGCCACGCCGCCATCGGTCACCGGCGCCTGATCGTCATCGACCCGGCCGGCGGCGCACAGCCCATGGTGCGGGAGCGGGGCGGCGGCCCCGTGGTCCTGACGTACAACGGCGAGCTCTACAACACGGCCGAGCTGCGCCAGGAGCTGGCGGCCCTGGGCCACACCTTCACGACCCGCTCTGACACCGAGGTGGTGCTGGCGGCCTACCTGGCCTGGGGCGAGCGGGCGCCGGCCAGGCTCAACGGCATCTTCGCCTTCGCCGTGTGGGATGAGGGCGCCCAGCGGCTCTTCCTGGCCCGGGATCACTTCGGCATCAAGCCGCTGTTCTTCTTCGCGCGGGGCGGGACCCTGGTGTTCGGGTCGGAACTCAAGGCCCTCCTGGCCCATCCGGCGGTGGAACCGGTGGTGGACGCGGAGGGCCTGGCCGAGATCTTCGCCGTCGGCCCCGCCCGGACCCCGGGGCACGGCATCTTCCGCGGGGTGCGGGAGGTCCTGCCCGGCCACTATGTGATCTTCGATCGGCGCGGCCTGCGCCAGGGCCCTTACTGGCAGCTGGAGAGCCGGCCCCACACCGACGGCCTTGTGGAGACGGTGGCGACGGTGCGCGACCTGCTGGCCGACGCCGTCCGCCGCCAGCTGGTCTCCGACGTCCCGCTGGGCACGCTGCTTTCGGGCGGTCTCGATTCCAGCGCCGTCACCGCCCTGGCCGTCCGGGCGTTGGCCGGCGCAGGGCAGGCGGACCCCCTGCGGACCTTCTCCGTCGACTACGAGGGCAACGACCGGTTCTTCCAGCCCAACGACTTCCAGCCCGAGGCCGACGCCCCCTACGTCGAGCTGATGGCCCGCACCCTGGGGACCCGGCACCGGGTGGTGCGGCTGTCGACCGCGGCCCTGGTGGAGGCCTTGCCCGCGGCCATGACGGCCCGCGACCTGCCCGGCATGGCCGACATCGACGCCTCGCTGCTGCTCTTCTGCCAGGAGATCAAGCGCGACGTCACCGTCGCCCTCTCGGGGGAGTGCGCCGACGAGGTGTTCTGCGGGTATCCCTGGTTCTACCGCCAGGACGCGCTAGAGGCCCGGACCTTCCCCTGGTCCTTGAAGGTGGACGCCCGCCTGCAGGTGCTGCACCCGGAGCTGCGGGCCCGGCTCCGCCCCGAGGAGTACCTGGCCGAACGGTACCGGGAGGCCCTGGCGGAGGTGCCGCGGCTGGAGGGGGAAGAACCGGCCGCCGCCCGCGTCCGGGAGATCGCCTACCTGACCCTCACCCGCTGGATGCCGGTGCTGCTCGACCGCAACGACCGGATGAGCATGGCCGTGGGGCTGGAGGTGCGGGTGCCCTTCTGCGATCCCCGGCTGGTGGAGTACGTGTGGAACGTGCCGTGGGAGCTCAAGACCCTGAGCGGCCGGGAGAAGGGCCTGCTGCGCCATGCCCTGGAGGGCATCCTGCCGCCGGAGGTGCTCTGGCGCAAGAAGAGCCCGTACCCCAAGACCTTCAACCCCGCCTACCTGGCGGCCATGCAGGCCTGGATGCGCTCCATCCTGGACGATCCGGCCTCGCCCCTGCGGCCGCTGATCGATGAGGCGGCGGTGCGGCAGCTGGTGGAGGCGGAAGGGGAGTTCGACATCCCCTGGTTCGGCCAGCTGATGCGCCGGCCGCAGATGCTGGCCTACCTGGCCCAGGTGGACCTGTGGCTCCGCAAGTACAAGGTCCGGATCGAGGTCTGAGCGCGGGGCGGTGGCCATGCGGCTGCCACGGCGGTGGTGTGAGGGCGGGTCGGACGGCCGTGGCGGGCAGAGGACTCCTTCTCAGGCGGCCGGACGGGCTACAACGGCCGGGTCGATCCTGGCGGCCGGATCGACCGCAGCGGCGCGGCCGGCAGGAGCGACGGCGTGCGGCCCGGTAGGCAGGGCGAACATGGACCCCGGAGCGCGAAGGGGAAGGACGGCGGGAGAGGCTCAAGGCGCGAGGGATGACGATAGGGCGGCCCGGGATGTCCCGGGTCGCCCTATCGTGGTTCGGGTTCCGGTTCGACTTCCGCTTGGTGCTCCTCTTGGGCTGCGACCTCAGCCCTGGTTCGCGCCCTGCTGGACCAGCTCGACGTCCACCGACACGCGGACCTCGTCACCCACCAGGACGCCGCCCGACTCCAGCAGCATGTTCCACTGCAGGCCGAAGTCCTTGCGGTTGACCTTGGTCTCGGCGTGGAAGGCCACCCGCTGGTTGCCCCACGGGTCCTTGCCGCCGCCTTCGTAGGTCAGGTCCCAGGTGACCTCCTTGGTCACGCCGCGGATGGAGAGGTCGCCTGTGACCTTGTAGCGGTTCTCGCCGGTCTTCTCGATGCGGGTGCTGCGGAACTCGATATGCGGATAGTTGGCCACGTCGAAGAAGTCCGCCGAACGCAGGTGCTCGTCCCGCTGGGGCTCGCGGGTGTCCACGGTGGAGGCGTCGATCCGGACCTCCAGCCGGGCGCCCTGGCTCAGGTCGTCGATGTTCGGCGCGTCGAGGTAGCCCTCGATCTTGCCGAAGTGCCCCTTCACCGTGGAGATCATCATGTGCCGGACGGCGAACTCCACGGTGCTGTGGGAAGCGTCGATGGTCCACCGCGTGGCGGTGGCTGCAGCTTCGGCCACGATCCCGACCTCCTGTCGTCCCTGGGCCGGGTTCGTCCGGAAGGGATAGTAACGAACCGACCGGCCCATAACTTACTTTAGTGAAGCAACTCTATCCTATAGTGTCGCTTCCCAGGTCGTCAATGGGAGTGCTACGATGGAGATGGCCGTGACACCGGTCATCCCTGTTTCCCGGCGCCACCGGGTCCCCCAGGATGATGCCGGTCCCCCGGCAGGTCCCGGGGCAGCCTACTGGCAGGGGCCGGCCCTTGTCGGCGGCCGGTGCCGGGTGGTCCGGTACAGGTGGCCTGGAGGGCGTCCTGCGCCGCGCCCGGGCAAGCCGCCGGCCGGGCGGATCCGGAAGAGGTGCAGCGCGCCCGCCGGGCCAGCGAGGCCATCGTGCGCGAGGCGGCCCAGCGAAAGGAGGTAGCCACCGGCCGTGGATCCCGTCAAAGTGTGCCCGCGCTACGAGCAGGCCGTGCAGATCCTGGGCAAGAAGTGGACGGGCCTGATCCTGCGCATCCTCCTCACCGGGAAGAAGCGCTTCTGCGACTTCAAGGCCAGCCTGCCCGAGATGAGCGACCGCATGCTCTCGGAGCGGCTCAAGGAACTGGAGGAAGCCGGGATCCTCGCCCGTCACGTGCGGGACACGCGGCCCGTGCTGATCGAGTACGAGCTGACCGAGAAGGGGCGGGCCCTGGAGCCGGTGGTGGTTGCCATCCAGGCGTGGGCCGACCGGTGGTGCGACGGGGTGACCGCCGAACCCGCTGCCGGGGAGACGGGCGAGGGGGACGGTGGCGGCGACGGCGGCGGCGGGGACCGGGACGCCGCTCCCGCCGGGCACGGACAGGCCGGTCCGGACGCCGGCGGCGGTGGCGGCTCCGGCTCCCAGTGAAGGCGGCGGCACGACGGGCCACCTGCCCGCCCGGTGCTCCTTGCCAGGCCTGCCGGCCGCCGGTCTGGCCATGGATCCCCACCCGGCAGTGATCTGAGGCGCCGTTCCTGCCTTCGGCAGCGAGCCTTCCCCGGCCACCGCGCGGGACACCCCTGCCCCGCGTGCAACCGGGCGTGAAGCTGCGCGCCGGCCCTGCCAGCCCCCTAGCGCAGACTCCGGCCGATATCCATGCCGGCAGGCCTTTCCCGCCCGCCTGCCGAAGGAAACCCCGCCTGTCAACATCTGCCGCCCGCGACAAGGGGGGAGAGGCCCGTGACCGGTGCCCATGGGCTCCAAGAGATCATCGTCGAAACGCGCTACGGCGCCCTGCGGGGCCAGACCGACGGGACGGTGTGCGTGTGGAAGGGCGTTCCCTTTGCCCGGCCGCCGGTGGGCGAGCTGCGCTTCCGGCCGCCGGAGCCGCCCGAACCCTGGCAGGGCGTGCGCGACGCCACCCGCTTCGGCCCCGCCGCCGTCCAGCCCGACGACCGCCTGATCAGCAACATCACCGGCGGCGGCACCCTGCCCCAGGATGAAGACTGCCTCTACCTCAACATCTGGTCTCCTTCGCCCCAGGGCCGGCGGCCCGTGCTGGTGTGGATCCACGGCGGCGCCTACCTGACGGGGGCCGGGTTCATCCCCTGGTATGACGGCAGTTCCTTCGCCCGGGAAGGCGACGTGGTGGTGGTCACCATCAACTACCGCCTGGGCGCCTTGGGCTTCTTGTACCTGGAAGAGGCGTTCGGCCCCGAATTCGCCGGCTCGGGCAACCTGGGCATCCTGGACCAGGTGGCCGCCCTGCGCTGGGTGAAGGAGAACATCGCCGCCTTCGGCGGGGATCCCGACCGGGTGACCCTCTTCGGCGAGTCGGCGGGGGCGGGCAGCGTGGGGGTGCTGATGGCGGTACCGGCGGCCCGCGGCCTGTTCCACCGGGCCATCCTGCAGAGCGGCTCGGGCGCCCTGGGGGTGCGCAGCCCCGAATCGGCCGCCCGGGTGGCGGCCCGGGTGCTGCAAAATGCCGGGGTCGAACCCGGCCGGCGGGACGCCCTCTACGCCCTGCCCGCCCGCGCCTGGGTGAACGCCCTGGCGGCCCTGGGGCCGGGCCTGCCCGTGGGGCCGGTGATCGACGGCACGGTCCTGCCCGAGCACCCGCTGGCCGCCCTGGCGCGCGGGGCGGCGCGGGACGTGGCCACCCTCACCGGCGTCAACCGGGACGAGTACAACCTGTTCGCCCTGATGGACCCCGTGTGGCTGGGGGATGACGAAGCCGCCCTGCGCCGGCAGGTGGAGGCTGTGGTGGGCGCCGCCGCCGGGCCGCTGGTGGACTTCTACCGGAGCCGCGGGGAGGGGCCCCTGGGGCGGCGGCTGCTGCCCCTCATGAGCTACGCCGTGTTCGTCCGCGGGATGCTGGCCACCGCCGATGCCCAGGCGCGGGCGGGGGCGCCCGTCTGGGCCTACCGGTTCGACTTCGAGACGCCGGTGCTGGGCGGCGTCCTGGGCGCCTGCCACGCCCTGGAGATCCCCTTCGTGTTCAACACCCTGGACCGGGCCGGCGCCGACCGCTTCACCGGCACGGCGCCCGAGCGGCATGCCATCGCCCAGGCCATGCACCGGGCGTGGATCGCCTTCGCCCGGGACGGCAACCCCCAGCACGGGGGCCTGCCTTCCTGGCCGCCCTATGACCTGGAAGACCGGGCGGTCATGGTCTTCGGGCCGGGACCGGAGGCCCACGTGGAGCGCGATCCCTGGCGGGAGGAACGCCAGGTCTGGGCGGAGGTGGCGGGGGCGGCGTCGTGAGCCGGCACCGGCAGCAGGGTGCCATCAAACCGCAGCGGGCCGGGGACGAACCCGGCCCGCTGCCGTGCATCGGGGGGTGTGGCGTGCCCGTGGACAGGCCGCCTCAGTCCAGGCCGGCGGCCACCGCCGGCAGGACCAATGCTGTCTCCTCCAGGATCCGCTCCCGCGAGGCCCTGGGGACCACCCACCAGAAGTGGGGAAGAACCCGGTCCCACTGGGCCAGCAGTTCCCGGGCCCGGGCGCTGCCGGTCCGGCGGGCGTGGAGCACCACCAGGCCGTGCAGGGTTTCCCGGGCCGCCTCCAGGGCGGCGGGGCTGGGCACCTCGGGCAGCCGGAACAGTTCCACCGACGGGGCGTGGTGGCGCGTGGCCAGGGCGCCGTGGGGATCGTAGACGAAGGCGGTGCCGCCCGTCATGCCGGCGCCCAGGTTGCGGCCGGTGGGGCCCAGGATCACCACCGTGCCGCCCGTCATGTACTCGCAGGCGTGATCGCCCGCCCCCTCCACCACGGCCACGGCGCCGCTGTTGCGCACCGCCAGCCGCTCGCCCGCCGCTCCGGCGCAGAAGAGGGCGCCGCCCGTAGCCCCGTAGAGCACGGTGTTGCCCACCAGCACGTTGCGGGCGGGGTCGGCGGGGGTGCCGGGTTCCGGCCGGATGACGATCTCCCCGCCGGCCATGCCTTTACCCACGTAGTCGTTGGCCAGGCCCGTCAGCTCCAGGTGCAGGCCGCTGATGCAGAAGGCGCCAAAGGACTGGCCCGCCACGCCCCGGAAGGACAGGTGCAGCGTGCCGGGCGGCAGCCCCTGGTCGCCGTAGCGGCGGGCGATGGCCCAGGCCACGGTGGCACCCACCGTGCGGTCCGTGTTGCGGATGGTGTAGCTGCGCCGGACCGGGCGCCGCCGCTCGATATAGGGCTCCAGTTCCGCGGCGATGCGGCGGCCCAGGTTGTCGTCCTCCGGCAGGGGGTTGCGCAGCTGGAGCCGCCGCAGCGCGGGAGCCGGTTCGTCCGCCGCCGCGGTCCCCGGGGCACCGGCCGGCCGTGCCGGCGCGGAGCTTCCCGCGGTGGGTGCCGCCCCCACGGCCCCGTTGGCTGCCGCCACCGGCGCTGCCGGCACCAGCAGCCCCGACAGGTCGATGCGCTCTGCCCGGGGCAGGGAGGCCGGCTTTTGCATCAGCAGGTCCGCCCGGCCGATCACCTCGTCCAGGGACCGGTACCCGAGCCCCGCCAAAAGTTCCCGCACCTCCTGGGCCATGTAGAGGAAGTAGTTCATCACGTGCTCGGGGGTGCCCGGGAACCGCTGGCGCAGCCGCTCTGCCTGGGTGGCGATGCCCACCGGGCAGGTGTTGGTGTGGCAGGCCCGGGCCATCACGCAGCCCTCGGCCACCAGGGCGGAGGTGCCGAAGGAGTACTCGTCGGCGCCCAGCAGGGCCGCCACCAGCACGTCCCGGCCGGTCTTCAGGCCCCCGTCGACCCGCACCGTCACCCGGCTGCGCAGGCCCGTGGCCACCAGCATGGCCTGGGTCTCCGCCAGCCCCAGCTCCCAGGGCAGGCCGGCGTGCTTGATGGAGCTCAGGGGCGAGGAACCCGTGCCCCCGCTGTGCCCGCTGATCACCACGATGTCGGCGTAGCCCTTGGCGACCCCGGCGGCGATGATGCCGACCCCCGTCTCGGCCACCAGCTTGACGGAGATCAGGGCCTCCGGGTTGGCCTGCTTGAGGTCGTAGATCAGCTGGGCCAGATCTTCGATGGAATAGATGTCGTGGTGCGGTGGCGGGGAGATCAGGGGCACCCCCGGCACCGTGTGGCGCAGCCGGGCGATGAGCTCCGTCACCTTGTGGCCGGGGATCTGCCCGCCCTCGCCGGGCTTGGAGCCCTGGGCCATCTTGATCTGGATCTCCACCGCTGAGGCCAGGTAGGCGGGGGTGACGCCGAAGCGCCCCGAGGCCACCTGCTTCACCGCGCTGTTGCGCTCCGTGCCGTAGCGGGCCGGGTCCTCGCCGCCCTCGCCGGAGTTGGAGCGGCCGCCCAGGCGGTTCATGGCGATGGCCAGGTTCTCGTGGGCCTCGGGCGAGAGGGCGCCCACCGACATGGCGCCCGTGGAGAACCGGCGCACGATGGCCTCCACCGGCTCCACCTCATCCAGAGGAACCGGCGGCCGGTCCGAGCGGAAATCCAGCAGGTCCCGCAGCTGGCTGGGCGGCCGGTCGTGGACCAGCCGGCTGAAGCGGCGGTAGTGCTCGTAGGAGGCCAGAAAGTCGCCGTCCAGCACCCCCGGCCGGGGCTTGGCCGCCGCCCGCACCGCCTCGTGCAGGGCCCGGACCACCTCCGGGCTGAACTCGTGCAGCTCCCCGTCCTTCTTGAACTTGAAGAACCCGTACCCGTCGGCGGCGGTGGCGGCCAGCTCGTGGCCACCGGCCGCCTCGCCCCGGGCGGCCTCGCCCGGGGCGGCCCCGGCCTGGGCCCCGCCCGCGGCGCGGCCACCGGCGCCTTCCTCGAGCCCGCCTGCGGCGGTGGCCTGGGCCCCGGCGGCCGGATACCCCTGCCGGTGCCAGTAGAGCACGTCCTCCGCCAGCTCCCGCAGCCCGTTGCCGCCCACCGCGCAAGGCGTGCCGGTGAAGCAGCGTTCGACCACCGCCCGGTCCAGGCCGATGGCCTCGAAGATCTGGGCCCCCTGGTAGGCGTCCAGGGTGGAGATGCCCATCTTGGACATGACCTTCTTGAGGCCGGCCTCCACCGCCCGGATGAACCGCAGGGCGCCCTGGTCGCCGCCCATCTCCCGGGCCACGGCCAGCGCCAGGTAGGGGTGAACCGCCGAGGCCCCGTACCCGACCAGGGCGGCGAAGTGGTGGACGTCCCGCGGCTCGCCGCTTTCCACCACCAGGGAAGCCAGGGCCCGCTTGCCCGCCCGCAGCAGGTGATGGTGGACCGCCCCCACGGCCAGCAGGGCGGGAATGGGCGCCTGGTCCGGCCCCACACCCCGGTCCGTCAGGATCAGGATGGACGAACCGGCGTCCACCGCCGCCTCGGCCTGGCGGCAGAGGGCGTCCAGGGCCGGCTCCAGGGCCGCCGGGCCGGTGGCGGGGAAGAGCATGGAAAGCTCGGCCATCCGGAACCCTCCCGCGCCGGGGGCCAGGGAGCCCACCTGCCGCAGCCAGGCCATCTGGGACTCGGTCAGCACGGGCCCGGGCAGCTCGATGACCCGCGCCTGGGCCGGTTCCTCCACTAGGAGGTTGGGGTGGCGGCCCAGCCGCACCGCCAGGGAGAAGACCAGCTCCTCCCGCAGGTGGTCGATGGGCGGGTTGGTCACCTGGGCAAAGCGCTGGCGGAAGTAGTGGTGCAGCGGCCGGTGCACCAGGGAGAGGACGGCATGGGGCGTGTCGTCGCCCATGGAGCCGTCGGGCTCCTTGCCGGTCTCCACCATGGGCCGGACGACCACCGTCAGCTCCTCCCGCGTCCAGCCGAAGGCGGCCAGGGGCGGGAGGGGAGAGGGGGACGGGCCGCCGGGAGCCGCGGCCGCCGCGGGTGCCGGAGCCGGCCCGGCCGCCGGGGCCGCCGCCGGCGCCGTCACGATCTGCTCCGTCCAGCGCCCGTAGGGGCGGCGGGCGGCCACCTCCGCCTTGACCTCCTCATCGCGGAGGAACCGGCCCGTCACCAGGTCGACGGCGATGATCTGGCCGGGCCCCAGCTTGCCGTGTTCGTCCACGTCCGCCGGGTCGGCGTCCAGCACCCCCGCCTCGGAAGCCGCCACCACCAGCCCGCTCTTCAGCACGGTGTAGCGCATGGGCCGCAGCCCGTTACGGTCGAGCCGCGCCCCCACCCAGCGGCCGTCACTGAACACCAGCGCCGCCGGTCCGTCCCACGGCTCGGTCAGGCAGGCGTGGAACCGGTAGAAGTCCCGCAGCACGGGGGACAGGTCGCCCACCTTCTCCCAGGCCTCGGGGACCAGCATCATCAGGGCGTGGCGGGCGTCGCGGCCGGCCAGGACCAGAAGCTCCAGCACGTTGTCCAGCATGGCCGAGTCGGAGCCCGAGGGGTCGATCACCGGCGCCACCGCCTCCGGCGACAGCTCCGGCCAGTCCGGCACCGCCAGCCACGGCTCCCGGGCCGCGATGCCGTTGACGTTGCCCTGGAGGGTGTTGATCTCCCCGTTGTGCCCCAGCAGGCGGAAGGGCTGGGCCCGCTCCCAGGTGGGGGTGGTGTTGGTGCTGTAGCGCTGGTGGAAGATCACGAACCGCGTGGCGAAGTCCGGATCCTGCAGGTCCAGGTAGAACCGGTCCAGGTCGGAAGCCATCAGAAGCCCCTTGTACACCACGGTCCGCGACGACATGGAGGCCACGTACGGCCGCGGGTCGAACCCGGCCATCCGGCGTTCGAAGGCGCGCCGGGCCAGGTACAGGGCACGGTCGAAAGAGAGGCCCGGAGCCACGCCCCGGCCGGGCACGATCACCGCGTGCCAGATGGACGGCTGGCTGGCGGCGGCGATGGGTCCCAGCACCCGGGGGTTCACCGGCACGGCACGCCAGGTCAGGACCTCCAGGCCCTGGTCGCGGCAGCTGGCCTCCATCAGCGACCGGGCTCGTGCCGCCGCCGCGGGGTCCCGGGGGAGGAAGCAGGCGGCCAGGGCGAAGAGGTCGCCGGCCGGAAGGCGCAGGCCTCGCCCGGCCAGCTCCCGGGCCAGCAGGCGGCGGGGGATCTCCGTCATCACGCCCGCCCCGTCGCCGGTGATGCCGTCGGCGGCCACGCCGCCCCGGTGCCGCAGCCGGTGGAGCGCCTCGAGGCCCAGCTTTACCAGGGACGGGTCCGGGCGGCCGGACAGGGTGGCGATGAAACCGACGCCGCAGGCGTCGTGCTCGGGCAGCCTGGGCCGGGCCGGGTGGGGGGTCGGATCGGGCGGTTGCCGGTGCATCGGGATCCCTCCTTTGCCCGCCGGTCCGCCGGAAGGGCAGGCCCGCCGGCCGGGGGACGGTGCATGTTGCAAGTTTTCTTTCATGGATCTTGCGGACGAACCGCGCCATGGCGCGGGGACTCACCAGGGCCCTTTCACCGGTTATACAGTCCATTGTATGAACCCTGTGGCCCGGGTGGGTGCAATCGTTCAGGTTAAATGCCCACGTTATGCCGGGTGTGTCCGCATGTTTTGGAATGAATTGTCCGGCACTGCGGGGCTGGTCCACGAAGCGATTCGCTCGGTGAAGATTGGAAACGAATATTTAGGCATGATTATACGGGGTGCGGGGACCCCGTCAAGGGATCGTTAAGAAAGTTTATGATGTGGAACTTGCAGATGGCGCCTGCACCTGGCGTAAGAGTTGCTCCGTGCCGGCCAGCGGCCGGTGGGGCGGGGTGAACGGTAGCGAGCGGCGGTGAACGGTGACCGGCGGTGAAGGGTTGCCGCGGTGAAGGGTTGCTGGCGGTGAGCGGTGACCGGTGGTGAACGGTTACCGGCGGTGAACCGGGGGTTACAGGATGCGGCCCGCAACCCATCGCGGGCGGCGGCACCACACCAGGGGATCCCGGTACCGCATCCCGGCTCGCGGCCACGCAGGGTGCCCGACGGCGCCCGTGCACGGTGCCCGCCGGTGCCCGTGTAGGGTGCCGGTAGGCAAGGCGGGCCGTTCCGGTACGCACCGTACCGGAACGGCCCGCCGTTCGAACGGCCGCACGGCCGCACGCGCCAACGGCCCAGCGCCAGGGCCCGCCGCGCACGAAGGGCTCGCTGCGATGGGCCCACCGCGAACGGCCCACCGGTGCCCCATGCCTCCGGCTAGTTGCGGATCTGCTGGCCGCCGAAGGCTCCCTTCAGGCCACCCGACGGGTAACCCGCCAGGCTGGTGTTGACGGCTCCCCCGGGTGCACCGTGGGCCATGGTGCCAAGGGCCCCGTCGCCGGCGGCGCCGTCCATGGCCGGCGTCACCTTGAGGGCCTCTTCGGCCCGCCGGATGTCGTCCTCCAGGTGGCGGACCAGCTCAACGGGCGCAGGGGGCACGGTGTAGAGGCCCCGCCGCCGCAGCCACTCGTAGTGCTGTCCCGCCATCTCCAGGTGCTGGCCCGCCATCTGGTACAAGGTCCGGCGCAGGTGCCGGTCGGCCGCCTCGGTGGCGGCGATCATCATCCGCACGGCCATGTGCTTGCAATCCTGCAGGCAGTCCGCCACGGCCAGGGCATCGGGATCGGCCAGGCGGACGCCGGCGGCCTGCGCCGGCCCCTGCTGCGCCGCCTCCGGCATCCAGGCGGACGGGGGCGCGGTGTAGCCCACGACCTGCTGGGGGCCGTGGCCCGGCCGGGCATCGGGGTGCGCCGGGGTCGAACCAGCCGCCGGAACCACCGGAGCCGGGCCAGCCGCCGGGGCCGGCGGGGTCGAACCGGCCGCCGGGCCGCTCCACGGGGCGGGCGCCCAGTCGGGCGCAAACCCCACCCGGGGCGAGTCGAAGCGGATCCCTGCGGTGCCGGTGCCGCCCTCCGGCCCACCCTGGGCCGTCCAGTGACCGCGGAAGCCGGGCCCTGCCTCGGCCACCGGGACTGGACTGCCGGCCACCTGGGCCGCGGCCCCGGGGCCATACCCCACGGGCCGCACGGCGGTGAAGGCCTCGGCTTCGGGGGCGCCGGCGGCCCGAGCCCCACCCGGGCGCAGGCCGGCATCATCCCGCCCGGCGCCGCCCGCCTCCGCGGCCCTGCGCGGGTCCTGCCCGCCGAGGAAGCCGGCTTCCATTCTCCCGCCGCCCGCGGCGCCGCCGTAGCCGCCCACCCCGGGCTCCCGGGCTCCCGCCAGCCCGGCGCGCCAGTACCCCGCCTGGTCCAGGGCCTCGGCCCGGCCTGCCCCCGGCCGATCGAAGGCGGTGACGCTCCCCGGCGCCACGGGTCCCTGCGCCCGGGGCAACGTACCGCCGCGATCCGCCCCTGCCCGGGCCTCCAGGCCCGCCGGTTCCCGCCGCGCCCCGGCCTGCCAGCCCTCGTTGTTGCCGGCTCCCGGTTCCCAGCCCACCAGCTCAGGCCGGTGCCGCAGGGCCTGGTGGGTGGTGCGGGCGCCCTCCCCCTGGGGGCCCAGCTCCGGGCTGCCGCCGCGGATGGGCCGCAGGCCGTCGCCGGCCGGGTCGCCCGCGCGGTAGCGGTGATCGGGGTTCGCCGCGGCGGGCCGGTAGCTGTAGGTGCCCGGACCGGTGGGCGGGTAACCCGGCGCACCGCCGGCCTCCGCCGGATGAACGGGCCGCGGGGCCGCCCCCGGACCGCCGGTCGGACCGCTCACCGGCACGGCACCCGGACCGGCAGAGCCGTAGCGGACGGTCCCCGGGCCCGCCCCGAAGGGAGCCGTACCCGGCCCCGTGCCGAAGCCAACGCCCGCCCCGGGGCTCCCCGGGCCGCCGAAGTCCCCCATGCCGGGGCCGCCCCGGCCGCCGGCACCTCCCGCGTCGCCGCCGAAAGCCCCCGGACCGAAGGCAGCCGTCGCCGGCCCCGTGACCGGCGCCGCGAAGCCGGTTCCACCGTCGCGGGCGGCGCCTTGGGCGGCTCCCAGGCCGTACAGCCCGCCCTCTCCCGCCAGCGCCTGCTTGAGCTGCTGGCACTGCTGGCGGAAGGTCCGCTGGTGGGCCCCCAGCATCTGGACCACGTCGGCGTCGCGGGCCGTGCTGGCGGCGTGGAGCAGCTTGTTGGCCGCCGCATCGCAGGCGACGATCAGGTCCCGCAGTTCCAGGACCTCGTGGACGGTGCGCTGCACCCTTCCCCCTCCTTGGCCGCCGCATCCCGCGGCGGAGCGCGTGATGCCATTCCAGAGGAAGCGTGTTCGCGGCCGCGGGCGGCTAGGATAGCAGTTTCTGGCATCGAGGGGGAGCCGGTTGCCCCCAGGGGAACCGGCTCCCCGCAGGGGAAACCGGCGTCACCCAGGGGGAACCGAACCATTGCCGGGGAAATAATCCCATCATGACACGGGCGAGCCAGGGCGGGTCCTGCCGAAGACGGCCGCTTACGGTGTCGAACCGGCCCCCGGCGGCCAGCGAAGCGGGAGCCAGCGGCCGCCGGCGTCGAGACCAAGGGGGCCCCGGGACCGAATCGGCCCGCGATGCCGAACCGGCCCACGATGCCGAACCGGCCCGCGATGCCGAACCGGTCCACGATGCCGAACCGGCCCATGATGCCGTTGATACCGAACCAGCGGCCTTGCCGGCATCCGGCCGGCCGGGGCCGGGGCCGGGGATCCGCCCGGATCGCGCGGAAGGGGAGAGGGGTCGCGGTGGCTGCCAACCCGGCGTACACGGCGGGCCGCACCGGCAGCCCGGGGGACGAGCCCTGGGCCGGCTGGTGGCGAGTGGTGGTACTGGGAACCGGCTACCTGGGCATCCAGGTGGTCTGGACCCTGTACAACGCGTACCTGCCCAACTTCTACGGGCAGTACCTGGCCAGCAACTTCCTCATCGGCCTGATCATGATCCTGGACAACGTGGCCGCCGCCACGATCCAGCCCTACTTCGGCGCGCTGAGCGACCGGGTGCACACCCGCCTGGGCCGGCGAATGCCTTTCATATTTATAGGCGTTCCCCTGACGGCCCTGGGGCTCGTCCTGATCCCCCGGGAGCAAAGCCTGGCCTTCCTGCTGCTGGCCACGGTGATCATGAACGTGGGCATCAGCGTGTACTCGAGTCCCGCCGTCGCCCTGATGCCCGACGTCACCCCGCCGGACAAGCGGGCCCGGGCCAACGGGATCATCATGCTCATGGGCGGGCTGGGGGCCATCCTGGCCATCTTCGTCCTCTCGCCCAGCTTCGACCGGGGCCGCACCCTGCCCTTCGACCAGGCGGCCCTGGTGGTGCTGGCGTCGCTGGCCCTGGTGGCCCTTCTGGTGCCCGAGCGGCGCCTGGCCCGGTTCGCCGGCAGCCAGGGGGACGAACCGGCCGCCGCGCCGGCGGGGGACGGCGCCCCGGCCCAGCGCGGCCATTTGCTGGTGGCCCTGCGGGCCGTGGCCCGCTCGGACGACCGCCGGGCCTTCTGGCTTCTTCTTGCGGCCCTGGCCTGGGTGGCCGCCGTCAACGGCGCCCAGAACATGTTCACCCGCTACGGCACCGAGGCCCTGGGCCTGAGCCAGGTGCAGGCCACCTTCATGCTGGGCTACTTCGCCGGGCCCTTCATCCTGCTCTCGATCCCCGCCGGCATCCTGGGCGACCGCATCGGCCGGCTGCGGGCCACCCGCCTGGGCAGCGTGGGCATCGTCCTGGCCTTCTTGGCCCTGGCCCTGCAGCCGCCGGGCGCCCTGGTCCCGGTGCTCTTCGCCCTGGCGGGCCTGTGCTGGGCGCTGCTGATGACCAATTCCTATCCGATCCTGATCAACCTGGCGCCGCCCGGCACCCTGGGCACCTACACGGGGCTCTGGAACCTGGCCATCGCCGTGGCGGGGCTCATCTCGCCGCCCCTCTACGGCGCCGTGGTCGACCTTCTGGGCTGGGCGGCTTTCTTTCCCGTGGGGCTGGTGTTCCTGGTGCTGGGGACCTGGTTCATCCTGCGGGTGCGAGCGACGGCCGGGATCGCCTCGTGAAGGGGGTGGCCGCGGGGAGCGGGGGTGGGATACGGCGGTGGGGTACGGGGTGCCGCCGGGTCGGGCGGGTGGCGCCCGAGGGCACCCGGGGTTCGGCTGCAGCATACCGGCCCCGCCGGAGCGATCGGATGCCGTCGCGGGCAGGTGGGTGACGCCCTGGTCCTCCGGGGGTTGTGGTGGCGGGGTGCGGGGTGCCGCGGTGTCCGGATGGCGCCGGGGGATGCGGGCTCCGGGCGCGGCATGCGGGGCGCGCCGCGGCATGGGGGCCCCGCCCACACGCCCCCACCGGCCCCTTGCCGCCGGGCCGCCCGTGTGCAAGGAATTAATAAGGTTTGGACCGTGCGGCCGATTCCGGCACCGCGCATCCGTAACCCTATGGCCAGGGAGGACGATGAGATGCCCGAACGGATTGCCGTCATCGGCCTGGGGTACGTGGGCCTGCCCACGGCGCTGCTCTTCGCCGGCGCCGGGGTCGACGTGCTGGGCGTCGACATCAACCCGGAGCTGGTGGCGGCCCTGAACGCCGGCCAATGCCCTGTGGAAGAACCCGGCCTGCCCGAGCTGCTCAAGGAGGTCCGCGCCACGGGCCGCTTTCGCGTGACCCGGCAGCTGGAGAGCCGGGACGTGTACATCATCACCGTGCCGACGCCACTGGACCGGGAGACGGGCGGTTCCGACCTGACGGCGGTACGCAAGGCCGCCGAGGCGGTGGCCGAGGTGGCGCAGCCGGGCCAGATGGTGATCCTGGAGTCCACGGTGCCGCCGGGGACGCTGGAGCGGCTGGTTCGTCCCATCATCGAGAGCCGGGTGGAAGGGCTGGATTACGTCTTCTCGCCCGAGCGGGTCCTGCCGGGCCGGATCCTGATCGAGCTGCCGGGCAACCCGCGCCTGATCGGGGCGGCCTCGCCGCGGGCCGCCGAGCGCGCCCGGGCCCTCTATGCCACCTTCGTCCGGGGCGAGATCCGCATCACCGACCCCACCACCGCCGAGCTGGTCAAGCTGATGGAAAACACCTACCGGGACGTGAACATCGCCCTGGCCAACGAGTTCGCCCTGGCCGCCGAGCGGGTGGGCGTCAACGTCTGGGAGGCCATCGAGCTGGCCAACCTGCACCCGCGGGTGAACATCCACCGGCCGGGGCCGGGGGTGGGCGGCCACTGCATCGCCGTCGACCCCTGGTTCATCGTGGAACGGGCGCCCCTGGCCACCGCCCTGATCCGCCAGGCTCGCACCACCAACGACCGGATGCCCGTGGTGGTGGCCGAGCGGGTGGAGGAGCTGACGGTGGGCCGGAGGCCGGGTCGCGGTCCCGCAGGGGGCGAAGCCGGCGACGAGTTCCGGGCGGCGGCCGGTGACGGGTTCCGCGCTGCGGCCGGCCACGGGTCCGGCGTTGCGACCGGCGACGGGGCCGGGACCGCTGGGGCTGCCCCGGGCGGGGAAGCGGGGCCGTCACCCGCTGCACCCGCCGCTGCCAACGGTGCCCCCGGCGCCCTGCGCTCGGGAGGGATCCGGCCCGGTGGCGTCAAGGTGGGCCTGCTGGGTCTGGCCTACAAGGGCAACTCCGACGACAGCCGGGAATCGCCGGCCTACGTGCTGGCCCGGATCCTGCGCAGCCGCGGCTTTGACGTGGTGGCCTACGATCCCCTGGTGCGGCGGGGCCCGCTGCCCAGCGCCACCCTGGAGGAGACCGCCCGCGGCGCCCACATCCTGGTGCTGGTCACCGACCACGACCGGTTCCGGGAGATCGACCCGGCGGCCGTGCGGGAACTGGTGGCGCGGCCCGTGCTGCTGGACACCCGCAACCACCTGGATCACCAGCGCTGGCGTGCCGCCGGGTTCGAGGTCCATGTGCTGGGTGACGGCAAGGTGCGGTGGGCCTGGTCCGGGGCGGCTGGCGCCGCCGGCCCTGCGGCCGCCGGCCCTGAGGCCGCCGGCGCTGGGGTCGCCGGTGCCGCCGGCCACCTGGCGGGGACCGGGAGCCCGGGGAGCGGCACGCTGCACCGCGGGTGAGGACCCATGCCCGCCAGCCCGCCTCCCGCACCGGGGCCCGCATCTGGGTCCACGCCTGCACCCGCACCGGCGCTCGCACCGCGGCCTGTACCGGCGTCTGCCGCTACCTCCGTACCGGCGCCCACGCCGGGGTCAGCACCTCCGCCCGCGCCGGCACTGGCACCAGTGCCCATGCCGGGGCGCACGCCGGCTAAAGGGGCGGCGCCCGCCACCGGCGAGGGCGCCGGCGAAGGGGAAGGCCGCCGGTCCCGCCCGGACCCGGCCCGCCCGGACTCAGCCGGCCCCGACCCGGATCGTCGCCCCCGGCCCGCCGGGCGCCCCCTGCGGGTCCTGGTGATCACCAACATGTACCCCAACCCGGACGAACCGGCCTTCGGCCTCTTCGTCCGCGGCCAGGTGGAGGCCCTGCGGGCGGCCGGGGCGGAGGTCGACGTGCTGGCCATGCCCCGCCGCGGCCGGGGCCTGCGGGGCCGGCTGGCCTACGCCGGCTGGTTCCTCCGGGGCCTGGCGCGGCTGCCCCGCCGCTACGACGCCGTCCACACCCATTACGCCGTGCCCAGCGGCGTGGTGGGGATGCTGTTCCGGCGCTGGGCGCGGCGGCCGCTGGTGGTGACGGTCCACGGCTCGGACGTGCTGGTCCTTCCCGAGCGGTACCCGCGGCTGGAGCCGGCGGTCCGGCGGGTGCTGCTGGGGGCCGACCATGTCATCGCCGTCTCCCGCTTCTTGCGCGACCGGGTGGTCCACCACTTCGGCGTGCCGCCCGAGCGGGTGATGGTGCAGAGCGCGGGCATCGACACCCGGGTCTTCCGGCCCGAGGCGCCGGGATGGGAGGCGGTCCGCGCCCGGTACGGCCAGGAGCCCCTGGTGCTGTTCACCGGGAACCTGATTCCCCGCAAGGGCGTCGATCAGCTGGTGCAGGCCTTCGCCCGGGTGCGGGAGCGCAAGGGGGCCGGCCATTTGCTGCTGGTGGGGCCGGCCGTCGACCCGCCCTACCGGGAGCTGCTGGAGGCCCGGATCGCCGCCCTGGGGATCCAGGACCACGTCACCTTCACCGGCGCCCAGCCGCCGGAGCAGGTGGCCGCCGCCATGGCCGCCGCCGACGTGTTCGTCCTGCCGTCCCTGGAGGAGGGGCTCGGCCTGGTGGTGCTGGAGGCCCTGGCCTGCGGGACCCCGGTGGTGGCCAGCCGGGCCGGCGGGATCCCGGAGGTGGTCCAGGACGGCGACTACGGGCTGCTGGTCCCGCCGGGGGACGTGACCGCCCTGGCCGCCGCCATCCGCCGGGTGCTGGACGAACCCCGCTTCCGCGAGCGGGCCCGCCGCTACGGCCCCCAGCTGGCCGCCCGGCACGACCGCTGGCGCCAGGCGGCGGAACTGGTGGTGCTGTACCGGTCCCTGAGCCAGCGGGCCGGCCGATGACCGGTGACCGATTCCGTCCGTTGGGGAGGGTGCCTTCCCTGCGCATCGAGCTGCTTGGGCTGCCCCTGGATGCGCTGACCTTCGACGAGACGGTGCGGCTCATCGTCGACCGCATCGCCCGGGGCGAGCCCACCCTGCAGGTCTCCCTCAACGCCGCCAAGTACGTCCGGGCGGCGGAAGACCCCTTGTTGCGCGGCTTCATCCGCCGCGCCCACGTGGTCAGCCCCGACGGGGCCGGCCCCCTCTGGGCGGCCCGCCGCCTGGGCCTGGAGGTTCCCGAGCGGGTCCCCGGGGTCGACCTGATGCTGGCCCTTTTGCCCGAGGCCGCCCGCCACGGCTGGCCGGTCTTCCTGCTGGGCGCCCGCCCAGAGGTGGTGGAACGGGCCGCCGCCGAGGCGACCCGCCGCTGGCCGGGCCTGCAGGTGGCGGGCACCCACCACGGCTACTTCCGCGCCGATGAGGAGGCGGCGGTGGTGGAGCAGGTCCGCCAGAGCGGGGCACGGCTGCTCTTCGTCGCCCTGGGCAGCCCCCGTCAGGAGCGGTTCCTCGACCGGTGGTTTGCGAAAACGGGCGTGACCTACGCCCAGGGTGTGGGGGGCGGGTTCGACGTGCTGGCCGGTGTCGCCCGCCGGGCCCCGGAGTGGATCCAGCGGGCAGGCCTGGAGGGGGTCTACCGGATGATGCTGGAGCCCCGCAAGCGCTGGCGACGGGTGGTGGTCGACAACGCCCGCTTCATCGCCCTGGTCCTGCGGGCCGCCCGGCGCCGTGGGGGCGGTGGAACCCGGCCGGGGCCGGCCCCGTGAGGGAGCCGGCAAGCTCAGCCTCCCCGGCCGCCCCGCTTCCCTGTCTCCCGGGAGCGGTGACCGTCGACGGGAGCGGTAACCGTCGACCTGATGGTGGCCCACGACCCTTGCCGTTCGGCTGCCGGTACCCTGTCAGGCTCGGGTACCGGGCGCTCCTGGCCACCCGCCGAACGGCCACCCTCGGCTTCATGCTGCCCACCGACCGCTGTTTGCCTGCGAGCCGCGGCGACAAACGCAATTTATCGCCACCCCTCGCCGCCGTTCCCGCCCTTTCGCCACCTTCCAACCCTATTCCATGCCATGTCAGGGCGCCGCTGCCAGAATCCCCCTGGGGACGGGCAGGACATGCCGCTCCGGGGACGAACCAACCTGTCCGTGTGACAAATTTGTCAAATCGATGACACCCCCTGGCCGCGGCGCCACCGCCGTTCGACAACCGGGGGAGAGGGCCGGTGGAGCCGGTGGCGGCGGGACGATCCGGTCTCGCGCCGCCGGCGAGACCTTCCGGCTGACGGGACTGGCGGGTTCGGCCCCTGGCAGGGGCCGGTCCCGGCCTGTGCGGCGGCTTGAAAGTGGAGGTGGAGGGAGATGGTCTCGAGGGAGACGGGGAGAGCAACCCAAACGGACAGAGCATCGCGGGAGGCGGGGCCGTCAGGCGGGCCGTTAGGGAGAGGCGCGGCTTGCGAGCGGTCAGCCGCCGGCGGGAGCCCGGGACGGTCCGGAAGCCGCCGCCGATCCGGCTGGGGACGCTGGCGCCCCGACTGGCGCCCCCTTCGCCGTGCCCTGTCCATCCTGGCCGTGGCGTCGCTCATGGTACTGGTGGCGGGGGCCGGCGCCGGCCTGCGGCCGGCCGAGGCGGCGGGCCCGGTCCCGGCGCGGGCCATCGTCACCGGTACCCTGCTCAACGTGCGGTCGGGGCCCGGCACGGGGTTTGACGTCATCGACCGGCTGCCCGAAGGCACCGTGGTGACTCTGCGGACCAAGCAGGGCGGCTGGTTCGAGGTCCAGGCGCCCAGCGGTACCGTGGGCTGGGTGGCGGGCGATTACATCACCGCCGACCTGACGGGCGTGCGGATCGTGGTCGACCCCGGCCACGGCGGCATCGACGGGGGCGCCTATGCCAATGGCGTGGTGGAGCGGGAGGCGAACCTGGCCATCGCCCTGCCCCTCCGCGACATCCTGGTGGCCCGGGGCGCGGAGGTGCGCATGACCCGGGAGGCGCGGGAGCCCAATCTGCCCCTCTGGAACCGGGACAATCCGTACGATCCTGGCACCCGCACCGGCATGGCCAACAGCTGGCCGGCGGACATGCTGATCAGCGTCCACAACAACGCCAGCGCCAACACCGGCACCCGCGGCCTCATGGCCATCTGGGGCAACGCCCCCGAGTCCCAGACCCTGGCCCAGGCCATCCACGACCGGACCCTCTACTGGACCGCCACCCGCCAGGGTTTCGACCACCGAAGTGCAGGCCAGGGCGTGTATCGGGATACCGCCATCCGCGGCCACACCCTGGCCATCACGAACCGGTCCCTGGTACCGGCCACCATCGTCGAAGTGGCCTTCGTCACCAACAAGGACGATGCGGCCCTGCTGAAGGACGCGAGCTTCCTCCGGGCGGCTGCCAAGGGCATCGCCGACGGCGCGGGCGCGTTCCTCCTGGCCCGGCTGCCCGACGGGCCCGTGGTCCCCGGCCGCCAGCCGGCGGAGGGCGGCAGCGGAAACCCCGCGAACCCGGGCGGCGATCCCTCGGCACCCGGCGACGGAGGAACCCAGCCTCCGGGCGACGGCACCGGCGGAAGCCCTGCCCCGGGCACCGGCGACGGTACCTCCCCGGCCCCCGGCTCACCGGGTGACGGCAGCGGCAGCACCCCGGACACCCCCGGTGGGACGCCCGGTTCCGAGGATCCGGGAGGGGCTCCGGCACCTGCTCCCAACCCGCCGGCACCCCAGGCTCCGCCGGTGGCGGGTCCGCCCTTCCGGGATGTCAGCGGCACCCTGGCCGGCGAGGTGGAGCAGGCCCGCCAGCTGGGGCTGGTGAAGGGCTATGACGGCAACCTGTTCCGGCCCAAGGACCCCGTGTCCCGGGCTGAATTCGCGGCCATGGTGGTCCGGGCCGTGGAGGCGGCCCGGGGCCAGCGGCTGCCGCTGCCCGAGGGCAAGGGCTTCCCGGACGTGTCGCCGCGCCAGGCCCTCTATGAATACGTGCTCAAGGCGGCCGGGCAAGGGTACATCCGGGGAACGCCGGCCGGCACCTTCGAACCCGACCGGCCCATCCGCCGGGAAGAAGCGGCGGCCATCCTGCGGCGGGCCGGGCAGCTGGAGCCCTCGGCCATCCGCTTCCGCGACGTGCCCCGGGACAGTGCCTTTGCGGACGCCATCGGTGCGGTGGGCGCAGCGCAGATCATGGTAGGCTACTCGGAGGAGCACTTCGGATACGGTCAAGCGATCCAGCGGGATCAGGCCGCAGCGACCCTGGTCCGGTTGCATGAGTACCTGCGACGGTGATGGTTCGCCTAGCGGTCACGCCGCATCCATGTCCTTGCGCGGGTGGTGCGGTGATGGGCGGGCCCGGGTTGGAGACGATGTCGCAGGCCAGAGGATGGTACGTCGTGAGGCGTCGCGCAGACCCGCAAGGTTCACGGAGGGGTGGCTTCCGGAACCGGTGGTTCGCCGATCCGATCAACCTGGTGGAAGCGGCGGTGGTCCTGGTGGCCGCCGCCGCTTTGTGGGCGCGTCTCGGCGGGCGGCCGCTGCCGCTAGAGCCGGTCCTGGCCGGTTGGGGCGTCTATGCCCTGCTGCGCCGGTGGCGTCCCCCGGCCGCGGGATCTCCCCAAGAACCCGTACCAGTCCCCTCACCCTGGCTGGGGGCTGCCGCCACGGGGGTTGCGCTGCTAAGCCTCCTGCTGTTGCTGGTGGCCGCTGCGGGACTCGTGGGCGAGGCGGGGGTGGGCGTGTCGTCGGAACCCGGCAACGGGACCGCCTCCACCGGTGCGGCACTCCCCGCCGTCGCCAGCCGGGACCGGCCCGTGGCTGCACCGGTCTTACGCTGGGGGATGGCCTGGCCCCTGGCGGCCGTTTCAGCCCTGGCGCTCTGGCAAATGGCCCGCCGGGACGCGCGGTTGCGGCCTGCCGCCGGGCGTCTGCTCCTTGCCACCTTCTTTCTGGCGGTCGCCGGATTGGTCTCAGGACCACTGGTGGAACAGGGCACCGGAGGGGGATGGCACGACGCCGGCCCAGGGCCATGGTACGATTTTGGTGTCCTTGTTGCCCTGTGGGATTACCAGCTCACCCTGGCCCGCCTTTCCGCCTACGCCTCTGCCCGCTGGCGGCTCGAGCCGGCGGCCGTCCACCGTGCCGGTGCGCAGGTTCCTCCCCGGCCGGCGCGCCGGCCACCGGTGGTTCTTTCCGGCTTCTACGGGGCGGGCAACGCAGGGGATGAGGCGATCCTGGACGCGGTCCTGAGGCAGCTGCGCCAGCGCGGGTATGAAGATATCACGGTCTTCTCCATCCGCCCGGAAGAAACCGCTCGTACCCACGGGGTGAAGAGTGTATACCGGGGTTGGCGAAGGGATCTTCTGGCCAAGGCGCGGGCCCTGGGGCGGGCGGGGGTGTTCATCTCGGGCGGTGGGGGCCTTTTGCAGGATACCTCCCGCACCTTCCTGCTGCGCGGTCCCGTTCCTTATTATTTAATGATCGCCAGCTGGGCCCGCCTGGCGGGCTGCTGGGTGCTGTTCCTGGGCCATGGCGTCGGGCCCCTGCGGGGCCGCTGGGCCCGTTTCCTCACCCGCTGGCTGGCGTCCCAGGCTGATGTCATCACCACCCGGGACGAGGGCTCCCTCCACCTTCTTGAGCAGGTGGGGGTCCGCCGTCCGGTGCGGGAGCTGCTGGCGGACTTCGTGTTCAGCTTGCCCCGGCCCGGGGCGGGCGCGAAGCCCCTCGCCCAAATTTTCGATCCGCCTTTCGATCCCTCCGGACTCGGCCGGGGGGCGGGGCCAGCCAGGCGCCTGATCACCGTGTCGGTGCGCAGCTGGCCCGGCCAGGACCGCTTCTTCCCGGAACTGGCGGCTTTCCTGAGCCACGTGCTGGCCACCCGCCCGGATGTGGAGGTGGTCCTGGTGCCCATGGAAGGCCGGCTCGACCACGAGGCCTCCCAGCGCCTGGCTGACCTGATCGAAGAAGGGCCTGCGGGTGGCCATGGCCCCCGCGTCCGCATCCTGCCGGCCACCCTGACTCCGGCCGAGATTGAGGCGGTTGTCGCCGGCTCGTGGCTGGCCGTGGGCATGCGGCTGCACTTCTTGATCTTCGCCGTCCGGGCGGGCGTCCCCGTCCTGGCCTTGAACTACGATCCCAAGGTGGCGGGCGTGCTGGGCCGGCTGGGGCTGGACCGGTACGTGTATGACCTGGAGACCGTCTCCGCGAAGGACCTTAAGGCCGGCCTGGAGGCGGTCGAGGCCGGCTACGATGCCCTCCGCCGCCGGATCGCCGGAGCCACCCGCCCCCTGGCCGCCCTGGCCTCGGCCCACCTGGACTACGCCGACGCCGCCAGCCGCCGCTGGTCCGGGGAGGCCTGAAACCGTTACCTGAAACATCGTCATCTGTTTCAGGCAGCCGATCCTTGCGGATCGGCGGTGCCGGTCTTACCCAGCGATGCGCCGGTGCCGGCTTCCCGCTTCCTCCGGGATTGCCTGCCTTGCGGCAGGTCTTCCATCCCGTCCACGGGCGTTTTCCGTCTCCGGGCCACTCCCGGCGACGGCGGCCACAAGGGCCGCGAGATTGCGGGCGGCGTTCTCGTCCCGGTCGAGTACGAGCCCGCATTCCTCACAGCGGAAAACGCGCTGCGAAAGCGGCAGCGACGGCTTGACCGCACCGCACCGCGAGCAACGCTTGCTGCTGGGATGGAAGGGCGGCGCTTCGACCAGGACCGCGCCGTGCCAAGGACACTTGTAGCTGAGCTGGCGGCGGATCTCCGCCAGGGCGGCATCGGCCAGCGCCCGGGCGAGCCGCCGGTTCTTCAACATGCCCGCCACGTGCAGTTGTTCGACCACCACTACGCCATAGGTGCTCGCCAGGTGGTGCGTCAGCTTGTGAAGGGCATCCTGGCGGAGGTTCCGGGCTCGCGCATGGATCTGGGCCAGCCGGCGGCGGGCCTTTTGCCACCCCCGGCTGCCCTTTTGGCGGCGGGCCAGGGCGCGGTTGGACCGGGCCAGCTGTTTCAGGTTCTTCTCCAGCGCTCGGGGATTGGGCAAGACCTCCCCGGTGGAGAGCACCGCCAGGTGCTTGACGCCTGCATCGACGCCGACGACCTTCCAGGGGAACCGGGGGCGGCCCGGCTGCCGCTCCACCTCGCAGGTGAAGCTGACGAACCACCGGCCCCCTTCCCGTGACACCGTGGCGGACAGGATGCGGGCCGTTCCCGCTTCGATGCGCCGGAGCAGGGCCGTGGCCGGTTCGTGGGTCTTCACCCGCCCGATCCGGGGCAGGACGACGTGGCTCTTGTCGTCTACCCGGATCGCGCCGGTGGTGAACCGCACCGACTCCCGCCCTCGGCCCTTTTTCCGGAACCGGGGAAACCCCACCCGGCGCCCCTTGCGTTCACCCTTGCGGCTTCTGGACCCGTTCTGAAGGGCCCGAGCCAGCCCGTCCAGCCCGGAGGAATAGGCTTCCTTCGAGTTCTCCCGCCACCAGGGGGCGACGAGGTGCTTTTGCCGGTTCCACTCCCGCCGCAGGGCCGGAAGGGTCCATGGCACCTCCACATCCTCGCCCCGGTCGCGGGCTTCCAGGCGCTCCTTCACCAGGGCCAAACCCCAGTTGAAGGCGAAGCGGCGGGCGCCCACGTGGGAGGCCAGCGCCCGTTCCTGGCGGGGTGTGGGGTCGAGGGCGAAGCGGTACGCCTGCAACACACGCACGGGCAGGCCCCCCAAAATCATCCAAGGACAGCATATCAGAACATATGTTCCGTGTCAAAGAGCGGCCGAGGAGCGGAGGGGAGGGGATGCGAAGATTTGATGACGTTGGGCGAGAAACGATAAGAAGCGCGTTAGCTGTTCTTAACCCCAGGCGCTGCTTCCCGGGTGTCCCTTCCCGAGCCCCCCATCCCATCAGGTCGAGCCCAAGGGCCCGGAACCCCGCCGGGCCCTTGGCGCCCGTTCCACGTCTTGCCGTGGTACGTTCCTTCCATGGAAAATGGACGAGGGCGATTGGAAGAGCTATCGCGAGCTGCGGCAGGAAACTTGCTGATAGGATCCAATTATACCGGTGTCATACGGTTTGAAGCCTCCCAACAAAGTTGCCAAAAATACAGCTTGGGCGTCTTTAGTCGGGTTGGACAATTCTAACGTAGGACAGGAGGAATGGACGAATCGGCGGAGAAAACACCATGCTGTAAGCCGATTCGACACTCTTCGAACCCCACAGATGAGCCTTCCTATAAGGATTGTTCGATTCGGACTGTATGAAAGAAGTACCCAATGATCCCACACAATGCAAATTGGTCAGTTTGAGCAGTTTGGACGTTTATTCAGTTTTGTCGGGTGCATCCATGGAAACGGCCCTTGGGCGCTGGTAAGGCGGCTGGGAATCCCGAAGGGCCAACGGGATGCCCTGGAACCCGGCAAGGGGGGTGACAGGGCCGCCGGCCCGTCGGACGGTGGGATGGGCGGGGCGGCAGGAAGGGGTTGGACCACGCGCCGATCCAGCCGTCAGCGAGCGGCTGGCCCTTCCGGTACCCCAAGGGGTGCCGGATCCCGGTGCGCGGCCCGCAAAGGGTCGCCCCGCGGCCGAGGAGGCCCGTTCCCCAGCGGAACAGGTCGAAGGCCGCTGAGCCAAGGCGCACCGCCGGATGGAGGGGGGGAAGGTGAGTGAGTATCTAACCAGCTCGCAGGCGGCACGCCTCCTCGGCGTATCACGCAGTACCTTTCTGAACTGGCAATCATCCGGCAAGCTGGCGGAGTACGGCGTGCATCCGATCCAGACGCTGGGTGGCCAGTACAGGTACAGGCGCGACGAGATAGAGGAGCTCCTGCGGATGCTGACCGCCGGCGGTCACCCGGAAGGGGTGCCGCGCAGCAACGGCCGCCCGGCTGGCCCGGTTCCGGACGAACCGGATCCCGGGGAGCCGGATCCCGAAGGGGATGACGCGGCGGATTCGCTTTAGCGCCGCGGGGACCACGGAAGGCCGATACATACGGGTCCCGTTGGTCGTCCCGGCGCGATACCCGCGGAAGCCACCGATCCTTTCGGGGCCCGGTGGATGCCGCGGGGGGTGGGTGCAGAGCCCACCAAGTCCCCGTCCATTAGGGACAGAGGAGGAGGTCCGGAGTTGAGTACCGCTTATTTGCAGTACTCGCGCAAGACGGCGGCCATCCTGGTGGTGCTGGCCATGGTGCTGGCGCTGTTCCCGATGGCCGCTTTTGCTAGCCACGGCCAGTTCACGGATGTGAGCGGCACGCTGGCGGACGAGATCCTGGCGGCGCACAATGCCGGTCTCGTCGACGGTTACGAAGACGGCTCCTTCCGGCCCAATGAGAATGTGACCCGGGCTGCCTTCGCCAAGATGGTGGTCCTGGCGCTCGAGAAGGCTTCGGGCCAGGAGCTGCAGGGCGGCAGCGAGCCCTTCAGCGACGTCAACCCCAGCCAGGCCCTGTACAGCTACGTGGTGAAGGCGTACAACGCGAAGCTCATCAACGGCTACGCCGACGGGACCTTCGGCTACAACAAGCCCATCAACCGCCAGGAGGCCGCGGCCATCCTGCAGCGGGCCCTGAAGCTGGCCGATGCTGCTGAGAGCTTCGCCGACGTGCCGGACAACAGTGCCTTCGCCAAGGCCATCGGCGCCGTGGCCGCTGCCGGCATCATGAACGGCTACAACAGCACGACCTTCGGCCCGGCAGACAACATCACCCGTGGCCAGGCGGCCGCGACGGCGTACCGGGCGTATGACTACGCGCAGCCGTTCAAGGTTGCGTCCATCAGCCTGGTCAACGCCCGCCAGCTGAAGATCACCTTCACCAAAGCTGTTGATGCGAAGACCGTCATCGGCTACGACAAGACCCTGGCCGACGATGTCTTCGAGTTCAAGAGCCTTGACGGCCATCCTGTTACCGCCAATGAGGCCGCGGCTGAGCTCAGCGGCGACGGCAAGGTGCTGACCATCACCCCGAAGAGCGGTACCACTCAGGATGGCGATGAGTACTTCCAGGGCCGTTACGCTGTGTCCATCGCCAACACTGTGAAGAGCACCTCCGGCGCGAGCCTGCCGGCTTACTCCGCGGTGCTCGATCTGACCGACACGGTTCGGCCCACGGTGACGGCCGCCGAGGTCAACGTCACCGGCCAGGTGACCCTGACCTTTAGCGAGCCGGTCAAGGGCGCCAAGAACACCGGCGCCTACGCCGTCACCCTGGAGGGGGCGAGCAAGACCATCAGCGGCCTTGATTACGTCCCAGATACCGACTACACGAAGGTGCGGTTTACCATCGACGGCGCGGAGCCGGGGAAGACCTACTCGGTTACCATCAATGGCACCGTGACCGACTACGCGGGTAACCTGATCTCGCCGAATCCGACCGTCAAGAATGTCCAGGTCCCTGAGGACTCCGGCAAGCCTTCCGTTACCAGCATCACGGGCGTCGACCGCGATGAGTTCAAGGTGACGTTCTCCGAGCCGATCAAGGATCTGGCCACGGCTAACGACGCGAAGGATGACTTCGTCGTCAAGGTGGACGGCGCTTCCGTAACCCCGGCGAGCGTAACCTGGAACAGCACCCGCACGGTTGCCACCGTTGACATCGGTATCCCATACTCCAAGGACGAGACTCACCAGGTCGAGATCTCTGGCTTCGAGGATCTCGCAGGCAACAAGGGCGACAAGTACAGCGCCTTCGTCTACTTCAAGGCGGATCTGACGGCTCCGAAGGTCAAGTCGGCCAGCGTGGAGACGATTCAGGGCAAGGCCTACGTGGTCATTCGCTTCGATGAGCCCGTAGCCCTGGCGACCAGCCCGGCAGGGGACTTGACTGGGTCGTACATCGCGGACGGCGTTCTCCATGAGAACGTGACGATTCCCGGCTCCGCGGTGTCGGTCTACGACCCGGACGAGGATAACCAGACCGACGCGCTTCGCATCGACATCGCAGGGGCCGGGATGGCCGCTGGTGACTGGACCATTGAGCTTACTGCTGGTTATGTTGTCGACCTGGCCGACGACGGGCTGACTGGCCAGCCCAACCAGAATGCTGTGACGACGGTCCAGGTTACTATCGGTGCCAGTGGTGACACGACCAAGCCGGCTGTGGCGGCTGACGCGAACGACTTCGACAACGATACCAACACGGCCGAAGACGCAGTCTTTGTCCAGCGGCTCAACAACAATACGGTTGAGGTCATCTTCACCGAGCGGGTGACAGACGCCACTGCGCTGAATGTCAACAACTACACTGTCGAGGGGAACGCCGTGTTTACCAAGGCGGTCTTCCTCGATGCGGCGAAGAAGACCGTTCGGCTGACCCTCAAGGACGGGGCCATCACGGCCAGCGGTCCGATGACGTTCCGGATTGAGAACATCGCGGATCTTGCCGGCAACGTGATGAAGCCCTACGAGAAGGTCTTCAACTTCAAGGAGAACGTCGCGCCCAAGCTGGTGTCGGCGAAGTTGACTGGCATCAATACTGTGGTGCTGACGTTTAGCGAGAACATCGCGAACCTTGACGTTAACGACTTTGCGAACGTCACCGTGGCTGGCGCTACAGGCTCCGTGTCGGGTGTCCAGGTATCCGGCAATACTGCGACAGTGACCTTCACTCCGTCGCTGACGAAGTCCGGCGACACCTTCAAGGCGACGATCAAGGCCGGTGTCTACGCTGACGCGGCCGGTACGCGGCCGCAGAGACGGTTGAGGTCAGCCTGCCTTGAGATGATCGGCCTGGCGGAGCCTAGTTACGTACCGGTGGGTTGGGCCCGGGTTTGAACCCGGGCCCAACTGTCGTGTGGCCCTGATATGGGCGAGCGTTAAGGGGTGAAAGTCCCCGACGAAGAGTGCTGCGTATAACCGCTAACCGAAGGCAAGGGTTGTCCGCGGCGACGAGGGTTGCGAAGGCAGTCGGACGCAACGTCGTGACCAGATCATCAGGAACCGCGAGCGGCGCAGCCTCGTTTGGGCGAGTGCACAGCACACGCCCAAGCCCGAGATACGCGTAAACGCGGCTCTGCAATCGCGGCGGCTGTCCGAGGAACGTAGTTTCAGGAAGGCCGCGATGTTCTTGCAACTGGGTACGGGTCATTACGAGGCGCGGCAGGACCTTCTTGTCGAAGGGTGGAAAGAAAGGGGGAACGGTGCAGGGGAGGCGCACAGCGTGCGCCGGAACGGGTCACGGAGGGTATAGGATGCGTTGTATGCTTACAGGGCCGCACGGCCGGCTGGGCTGCCAGCGGCAACGGCGTTCGGGCGGAAGGCTTGCCTGGCTTGCGTCGGCAGTCTCGGTGTCCCTCATGCTCAGCTTCGGTCCGCTCGCGGGCGCCAGCTCGCATGTTCCCTCCACTTCCGCCAAGGTGTCCCCCAAGGCAGTGGGTAGTCCCGTACTCCAGGCCCATGGATTGGTATGGACGGGGCAGGCCTGGGAACTCACCGCTCCTGAGGGTCGCATGAGGCTGGCCCTGCCTGAGGGGGCGCAGGCCGTACAGTTCGTGGTCCCGCAGGGTGGGCCCGTTCTGCAGGTACCACAGGGGGCCGAGGTTCGGATCGTGGATGTCGTTCCGGGCGGGCTGGTCCATGAGGTGGTCGTTCCGCCCGGGGCGGCGGAGGTCACCCTCGCCTTCGCAGAGGTGCCCGGCGAAACCACCCAGCCTCGGGTGGGGCCCGTCGTGGTGGGGACGGCCGGGGGTGCTGCTACGAAAGTCTCCGCTAAGACCGCCGGTTGGACGCTTCAGGCGAGCGGCGATTCCCAGGTCACGGGCACCAATGGGGACGCGTCGACGAGCACCGGTGGAAGTGATTCCGGGACAAATCCGGGTGGTGGCGGGGACGCGGCGGCCGGTTCGGCGACCACCGCAGAATCGGGTGCCACGGCCGATTCGGGTACCACCCCTGCGGGCGGGTCGGGGGAGGGGACGGGCGCCACGGCCACGGGGACTGACGCATCGGCGTCCGGGGCGTCCGCCACGGCGACATCGACCCAGCCGAACCCCAACACGGACTGGGTGCGGTTCTTCGGCGGGGGGTACGGCCACCGGACCGGGATGTCCCAGCGGGGTGCCCAGGGGCTTGGAAAGCTGGGGGTGCCTTATCGGGACATTCTGGCCCACTACTACCCCGGGGCTGAGCTGGTCAAGCGTAATACGGCCGACGCCAAGCAGCAGGTGCGGGTTGGGCTCTCTTTGGATGAAAACGGTGTCCAGAGCGGTTCGCCCCAGCCACGTCTGCTTTGGGTGGTCGACGTGCCGGATGGTGCGACCCTGGAAGGGGCGAGCACCCAAGCGCTACCGGCCGGCACGTACAACGTGACCTTCGATGCAGCCGTAGGATTCCGCTGGGCATCGCAGGCGACCGGCGGGCCGGTGTTCGAGCTCCGCGGCAAGCCCGCCTCCTCGGGTTCGACCACCGAGCGACTCGAGCTGGTGATTCCCCAGGGCAAGACGGCCCAGCTGCACTACCCGCTGACGAATTGTGACGTAAAGTCCGAACACGCCTTCCGCGGCTGCCGCGATTACGAAGGGCGACTGGAGTTTGAGGCGCCGAAGAAGGTGGGGAGCAGCAATGCGGGCATCATCGTCCGGAACAAGGTGAGCCTCTACGACTACCTGGTCGGGGTGGTGCCCCACGAGTCGCCGGCGTCCTGGTCCGTCGAGGCCCTGAAGGCGCAGGCGGTGGCGGCCCGGACCTATGCCGCCCGGCAGAACTTCGGCCTGACCACGAACCTGGTGGATTCGACGTACGACCAGGTCTTCTATGGGCGGTACAGCGACAAGACCTACCGGCCGAAGATCGAGCAGGTGGTCCAGGCCACCGACGCCCAGGTCTTGATGTACGGCGGGGCGCTGATCTCTGCCAACTTTACCGCGGGCAACGGCGGGTACGTGGCGTCCAACACCGAGGCCTTCGGCGACGGGACGGGAGAGCCTCTGCCCTACCTGCGCGGCCGGGAAGACCGGTTCGTCCTGGCCGACGGCACCGCCATCACGCCGGAGTTCTACCAATATAAAGGGACAAGCTATGAGGACACCTACTTCCGCTGGCGCCGGGACGTGTCCCTCACGGTGATCGAGAAGTTGTGGCCCGAGATCGGTACGCTGCAGCGCATCGAAGTCCCCGAGGGGGCGCGAAACCCCGACAGCATGACGCCGAGGGTTATTCGGATCACCGGCAGTGCGGGCAGCGTGGAGGTCCTGGCCCGGGTCTTCCGGTCGCGGGTGGGCCTGCCTTCGGCCTTCCTCTTGCCGGACAAGCTCTACCCCCGGGAGTTCACCGACGTGGCGGGCGCTCTGAAGGAGGATGTCAACCGCGCCTACCAGGCGGGGCTGGTGGACGGGGACCTGTGGGCCCGGTTCTACCCCGAGGAGAAGCTGACCCGGGGTGCCTTCACCAAGATGATCGTGGAGGCGCTGGAGAGGCTGCGCGGCGGCCCACTGCCCAAGGGTGAAGAGCCGCCGAACTTCTCCGATGTGCAGCCCGGCCAGGCGTTCTATGACTACATCTTGAAGGCCTATACGGCGGGGATCATCAACGGTTACAGCGACGGCAGCTTCGGCTACGACAAGCCGATCAACCGCCAGGAGGCGGCGGCCATCCTGAAGCGGGCGTTTGGCTTGCCCGTGCAGCCCGAATCCTTCAAGGATGTGCCGGATAACGGCGCCTTTGCCGGAGCCATCGGTGCTGTCTCGGCGGCCGGGATCATGAAGGGCATCAGCGACACCAGGTTCGCACCCGGTGAGACCATGACGCGGGCCATGGCGGCGGCGGTGGCGGTGCGGGGGTTCGAGTACTGCTGGGCGGGCAACTGCCAGCCTTGACCGCGCACGCTGGAGATGGGCTTCCGCCCCTTGCCGCCGCGGGTGCGATCACCACGAGGGAGGCCAAACCCGGCCTCCCTCGTGGCATGAACACGGACCCAGGGGACGCTGGGCATGTTGACCTTCGCGCCCAGGCGGCCGGCATGGTACCCTGAGGGCGCAACCGGCATGGCGCACGCCGGCTGCGGTGGGGGGCCACGGTCATGGCGCCCTTGTGAAGCAGGCGGGGCATGGCCGAGTGCCGTCCCGGCCGGGACCGGCACGCGCCGCCGGCACGCCGCCACCGTGAAGCGGCTAGGCCGTCGCCTCCGTGCCGCGCTACCTTAAGTCACTGGTCCCTGGCCCTGCGCCTCCGGCGGGCCAGTTCGCGCCCGTTCGACACGAAGGGTATGGGCGGGAGGTTCGAGGATTGCGGATTGTCCTCGCCACCAGTTACCAGTTTCCCCACCAGGGCGGGCTGTCGACCCATGTGGAGCTGCTCTCCCGGGGCCTGGCTGCCCAGGGGCATGAGGTCCGCATCCTGTCCTTCAACAACTTCCCGCCGCTACACCACGTGGCCACCCGGGGGCCCTCGTGGGTGCTCAACCGCCTGCGCCGCGGCTGGGGCACCACCTGGAGCAGCGCCATGCGTGCCCGGTTCCTCACCCATCTCCTGCGCCGGGAGGCGGGCTGGCTCGACGCCCTGAACGTGGAGGATCCCATGGCGGCCGTTGCGGCCCAGCGGGCCGGTCTGCCTTACGTCTACACCGTGCACGGCTACGCCACGGGCGAGCACCTGGCCGCGCGCCGCATCCGGCCGGGGACGCGCCCCGAAGCGTGGCACCTGGATCTGGAGAGGCGGGCCCTAGCGGGGGCGGCCCACGTGGTCACCGTGGACGAGCGGCTGCGCCGCCACGTGGAGCAGCTGGGCGCAGCCGGCCGGGTGACGGTGATCCCCAACTTCGTCGACGGCAGCTGGCCCGACCAGGCGCCGCCGCCCGCGGAGGCCCGGCGGAGGCTGGGGATTCCGGACGGAGTCTTCGTGGTCCTCTGCCCCCGGCGCCTGACCCCCAAGAACGGGGTGGCCTATGCCGTTCAGGCCATGGCGGCGGTGCGGGACGGGCGGGTGCCCTGGCCGGAGGGCTCGCGCCCGCTGCTGCTGGTGGTGGGCCACGGTCCCCAGTGGGCGGAGCTGCGGGCCGCGGTCCAGGGCGGGCGGCTGGACGACCTCTGCCGGCTGGAAGGCGGCCGGCCCCATGAGGCGATGCCGGCGTACTACGCCGCCGCCGACGCCGTGGTCATCCCCTCGGTGCACGAGGCGGGAGTGGAGGAGGCCACCTCCATCAGCGCCCTGGAGGCCATGGTCTTCGGGCGGCCGGTGGTGGCGTCGGCCGTGGGCGGGCTCAAGGAGATCGTCCGCGATGGGGTGACGGGGAGGCTGGTGCCCGACCGGAACCCCCTGGCCATCGCCCGGGCCCTGGCCCAGCTGGCGGCCGAGCCCGCGCGGGCCCGGGCCCTGGGCGCCGCCGGCCGGGACTACGTGCTGGAGCACCATTCCCACCTGGCGGCGGCGCGCCGGTTCGTCGAGTTGTACCGCCGCTGGCTGGGGTGACTCCGGCGCCCTGACCTTTCCTGAAACTGGAATCCCGGCTGCCGGCCGATCGACAGGGACCGGGCAAGGCCGGGGCGAAATCGATCTTCTTGATTTGTTGCGTTCTTGCCTGACGCCCATCCACCACGGGAAAGGGTGAGCCTATGGCCCGGCACCGGACGGCAACAGCGATGTCCTACGGAAAAGGCGAAGGCCGGCGCGGGCCGGCCGTGGCGGGCGCCCGCCGCGCCCAGCCCCGGGGACCGTCGCACCTGGCGGTCCAGGGCATCCGCCTGCTGATGGCGGTGGCCATCCCCTACCTGGCCTTTCGCTTCGTTCTGGTCGATTTCGTGTGGTCGCCCCTGCGCTGGCTGAGCGACCTCTTCTCCGCGGGTCTTGGCGGCCTGGCCGTCCTGGCCCTGCTGTCGGATCCCGCGTTGCGGCGATCCTTCTGGCCCGCCCGGGGCGGGACGAACCGGCTGGCCTGGGCGCTGGTCGGGGCCGTCGGCCTGGCGGTCCTGGCCGTGGTGGCCTCGTCGGTGGTGAATGGCCGGGGCCTGATGGACCTGGCCACCGGCATCCGCAGCCTGGTCCTATGGTCCACCCTGCTGCTCGGCGCGGCCACCGTGGAGGCTTGGGAAGCCGCCCACGGGCCGTGGACGCGGGGGCCGGAGCGGAGCCGCAGCCGCGGGGCCGCGGCGGGTGCGGGATCGCAGGGCGGGGGCCGGAACCGGAATCGGGCCGCCTCCAGGGCTCAGGCCGGCGCCGCCACCGGATGGAGCGCGGGGGCTGTAGGGGCGCCGCGGCGGGTGGCTGGCGAGCCCACCGCCGAGGGTGTGGCGGCCCTGGCCGGTTCGTCCGGCGCGTGGATGAGCTCCCTCTGGCGCTGGATGATCGGGCTGGCGGTGTTCATGGCGGCCGTCGAGGTGGCCGGGGTGCTGCTGGCGGGCTGGTTCGGGCCGTGGAAGTGGGTGGTCACCCTCACCGGGTCCAACGTGGGGCGGGCCGTCGGCTTGATGAAGAACCCCAACACCCTGGGGTGCTTTCTGGTGCTGGGCTTGATCCTGCACTGGCCGCGCTGGGCCACGGCGGTGGCCGAGCGGCGGCGGGACTGGGGCGCGTGGGGGATCGCCATCCTGCTGATCGTGGGGCTGGCCTTGACCTACTCGCGCCAGGGCTGGCTGGCCCTGGCACTGGCCCTGGTGGCTGCGGGCTGGCTGGCGCGCCGGGTGATCCCCCTCCGGGTCACCGCGGTACTTTTGGCCGTCACCCTGGTGGTGACGGTGATCGCCACGGTGTTGCCGGTCCCCATCTGGAGCGTGCTGGCCCGCGGCGGCGAAGGTGGCGCCGGGGCGACCCGGGGCCTGCAGATCGAGCGCCTGCGGGAGACCTTCGACGAGGAAACGGTGGAGTTGTCCCGGGCGTCGGGACGGCTGGCCATGGTGCGCTATGCCATGGCGATGCTCCGCGATCACCCGGTCTTTGGCGTGGGGCCGGGCCGGGTGGGGGGCGCGGGGGCGCTGCGGCCGGATCCCGAGATCCGCGAACGTTACCAGATGCCCGACTACGCCTATGCGGACAACCAGTACGTGCGCACGGCCATGGAGCTGGGCGGACTGGGTCTGCTGGGTTTGGGCGCCATCATCCTGTCGACGCTGGCCCTGGCCTACCGGGCGGTGGCCTTCGATTGGCTCCTGGGAGCGGCGGGGACGGCGGTGGTCGTGGCGATGGTAAGCTTTGGCTTGGGTCAGAATTCCTGGGAAAATCAGCCCCTGGCCTCGGTATACTGGCTCGTGCTCGGAGCGGCGTGGATGCTGCAGCGCCAGCGGGAGCGGGCCTGAAACGTCCCAGGGCGGCCCGCGAACGGCGGGCCCCAGGGTAGCTCCCGTAGGCCTGGGCTGGATCCCGTTTCGCAGCAGGCCCTGAAGGGACTTCGCCTTCCGAGAGGCCGCAGCCGGTGGGCCGGAGAAGCAGCAGGTCGGAGAGCCGGAGGGAGACGACCGGCGGGGATGTCCTGGATCTGGCGGGTGGGGCGGCGGCTGGCCGGGGTGGCCGAACGGTTGCTGGTGCTCCTGGATGCCCTGGTGCCGAAAAAGCGCCAGGTGCTCTTTTCGGCCAGCAACGGGTGGACCTATTCGGACAACGCCCGGTACCTCTATGAATACATGGCGGCCCGCGGGGGCGAGCGCCTGATCTGGTGGTTCCATGATCGGGACCTGGTCCGGTGGGCGGAGCAGCGGGGCATGGAGGCGGTCTTCGCCCGCAGCCTGCGGGGCCTGTGGACCGCCCTGCGCAGCGGCGTGTGGGTGATGGACCACGGACCGCTGCTCCCAGCCTGGGATCCGCGCCGGCGGATCACCGTCCAGCTCTGGCACGGGGTGGGACCCAAGCGGGAACCCGCCCGCACGGCGCCCGAGCGGGTGGTGCGCAAGCAGCGGGAGTTCTTCGCCCGGTACGACCTGGTCACCACCCCTTCCCGGGAAGTGGCCCCCGAGTGGGGGACCACCATCCCCCTGAAGCCGGGCGCCCTGGTGCTGGACGGCTACCCGCGCCACGATGCCTTGCTGCGCGACACGCGGGAGGCTGCCCGCGCCCGGATCGCCCGGGCGCTGGGCATGGCGGCCGAGGCGCTGCCCGAGCCGGTGGTGCTCTACGCACCCACCTGGCGGGAGCAGGGGATCGAAGCGGAGCCCGACTGGGACCGGCTGGCGCCGCTGCTGGAGCGGGCCGGGGCGCTGGTTCTCCTGCGGACCCACCCGCTTTATTCCCGCTGGCGGCCCGCCCGGGTGGGCGGGCGGCTGCGGCCTTTCCACCGGGATGTGGCGCCCGACATCTACGAGTACCTGGCCGGGGTCGACGTGCTGATCACCGACTACTCGAGCCTCGGCGTTGATCTTCTCGTGCTGCGCCGGCCCATCATCTTCTACGTGCCCGACCTGCACGAGTACGATGAGGCTCGCGGCGTCCACTGGCCCTTTCCCGACGGGTTTCCCGGCGACGTGGCGCGGACCATGGACGAACTGGCCGCCGTCCTGGAGCACGTCCTGCTCCACGGGCGCCTGACGGAGGCGGGGGCCCGCCGCCAGGAGGAGCTTTATGCGCGCTACTTTGCCCAGCCGCCGGGTCAGGCCTGTGCCCGGCTGGCAGGGCGGATCGAGGAGCTGATGAACCGGCGATGGCCACCGAGACGGGCGGGATCCACCCGCCGATGAATGCGCTGATCCTGGCGGCAGGCGTGGGCAGCCGCCTGGGCGAGCTGACCCGGGAGCGACCCAAGGCGCTGTTGCCCCTGGGTGCAGAGGGTGGGGCGGTGGGCAGAGGGGATGGGAACCCGGCCCCGTCCGGACCGGCGGCGAGCTGTGGCGACCGGACCGCCTTGGAACTGGCGGAGGCCGCTGCCGGGACTGCGACGGCTGCCCCGGGGACCGGTGAGGCCGCTTCGGCGACCGCGGCGGCTGCCCCGGGGACCGCGGGGGACCCTCCGGGGACCGGGGCGCCGCCGGAGCCGGCGGCGGCCACAGCCGCCGTGCCACCCCGTCCGGTGACCTTCCTCGACCACTCCCTGGCGTGCCTCGCCGCCCATCCGGTGGAGCGGGTCTACATCGTGGGCGGCCACGCCTTCGGCGCCCTGGAGGCCCACGTGCAGGCTCGGTGGGGGGAGGCGCTGCGGGCAGGCCGGATCGTCCTGCGCCGGTTCCCCGATTACCAGACGGTGAACAATGCGGGCACCGTGTACTTCGCCCGGGAGGCCTTCGAGCAGCCCTGCCTGCTGCTGAACTCGGACATCGTCTACCACCCGGCCATTCTGGCGCGGGCCGTGGCCCAGGTGCTGGCGGAGCCGGATCAGTCCTTCATGGTGGTCGACGGCACCGTCCACCTGGCGGAAGAGGAGATGAAGGTGGCGCTGGACGGGGCCGGGTTCATCCGGGCGGTGAGCAAGCAGCTGCCGCCGGGGGAGTCGGCGGGCGAGTACATCGGCATCCTTTACCTGACGCCGGCCGACGCCGCCCGGGTCCTTGACCTGACCGCCCAGGTGCTGGCGGCCGGTACCACCCACCTTTATTACGAAGACGCGATCCACCGCTGCCTGGGGGCGATCCGGCTGCGGCCGCTGTTTATCGACGGGTTGCCCTGGACGGAGGTCGACACGCCCGAGGACTACCGGCGCGCCCAGGCGGTGTACGCGTCCTTCGCGGAAAGCGGGGAGGGCGGCGCCGGTGCGGCCGGCTCGGCGCATTGAGGTCAGCCGGGTCCTCAAGGTGGTGGAGTCGACCGCCGAGGCGGCGCGGCGGCTGGCCGAGGCCCTGGACCTGCTGGGCGTGACCCGGGCGGTCGTGCTGGCGGGACCCGGACGAACCCGGCTCCTGGCCGAAGCCCTGCTGGCGGACCTGGCCCGGGCCGGATGGGGCCACGGGAGCCGTGCAGCGGGCGAGCCCGCAGGCGGCGACGGCTTTCGGAGGCTGGTGGGGCCCTGGGTGGCCGCCGCCCCGACCCAGGCCGAAAGCGCCCGCCTGGCTGCCGCGGTGCGGGAGGTGGCGGCGGACGGCCTGGTGGCCATCGGGGGCGGCAGTGTGCTGGACACCGGCAAGCACGTGGCGGCCCAGCTGGACCTGCCGCTGGTGGCGGTGCCGACCCAGATCTCCCACGACGGCATCGTCTCGCCGGTGGCGGTGCTGCGGGGCGACGACAACCGCAAGCACAGCCTGGCGGCCGCCATGCCGGCGGCCGTCATCGCGCCGCTGCACTGGATCGGCCAGGCGCCGCGGGCTATGGTCCTGGCGGGCATCGGCGACCTGCTTTCCAACCTGTCCGCCGTGGAGGACTGGCGGCTGGCCGCCGACCGGGGCCGCGATCAGTTCGACGACTTCTCCGCCTTCCTGGCGCGCCACGCCGCCCGCTCGGTGCTGCGGGTGCTGGCCGCGGGGCAGGCCATCGACGACCCCGCCTTCGTCGTCGAGCTCCTGGAGGGCCTGATGCTGAGCGGCCTGGCCATGGCCATCGCGGGGACAAGCCGCCCCTGCAGCGGCAGCGAGCATCTGGTGAGCCACGCCATCGACTACCTGCTGGGCGGCGTGGCGGCCCACGGCTTGCAGGTGGCGGCGGCTACGGCGCCCATGCTGCGGCTTCAGGGGCAGGACGAGCTGGCCCGCGAGGTGGAGGCGGTCTACCGGCGTCTGGGCATCCCGGGCAACCTGGCAGCCCTGGGCCTGGACCAAGAGGCCATCGCCCGGGTCGTGGCCCAGGCGCCGGCCATGCGCCCGGGCCGGTTCACGGTCCTCGACGTGGTGGAACCCGCCGAAGCGGTGCGGTGGTTGCACGGCTAGGGCCCTGTGGAGGGGCCTTGGCATGGGGACGGAGGCTTGACCTTGTCGCGACAGCGGCTGGCCCGTTCCGTGGGCCTGTTCGTCCTGCTGACCACCATCGGCCGCCTGCTGGGGTTCGGCCGGGAGATGGCGCTGGCCGCCGTCTTCGGCGCCAGCGACGTCAGCGACGCCTACACCATCAGCTTCTCGATTCCCGGGGTGCTGTTCGTCGCCTTCGGCACGGCCATCACCACGGTGATGGTGCCCATGCTGGCGGCCCACCGGGGGCGGGGCGACCTGGACCGGTTCCGGCGGCTGGCCTGGACCCTGTTCCACACCCTGCTCCTGCTGCTTCTCATCCTCCTGGCCGTGGCGATGCTGGGGTCGGGGTGGCTGGTGCGGATCTTCGCGCCGGGGTTCACCGGCGAGCAGTTTGAACTGGCCCGGCGGCTCACCCTGATCATGCTGCCCGGCATCGTCTTCATGGGCATGGAGGGGTGGATGGAGGGGGTCCTCAACGCCAGCAAGCGCTTCACCGCGCCCGCCGCCGCCTCCATCCCCATGAACCTGGTGCTGATCGGCGCCACCTGGTTCCTCGGCACCCGCTACGGCATCGAGGCGGTGGCCTGGGGAAGCCTGGCGGGCTTTGCTTCGCAGGTGCTGCTCCAGTGGGGGGCCCTGCGCCGGGCGGGTGTGGGCTACCTGCCCGTCCTGGATCTGGGTGACCCCGAGCTGCGGGTGGCGGGGCGGAGGACCCTGCCCGTGCTGCTGGCCACGGCGACCCGCCAGGCCAGTCAGGTGGTGAACCGGGCCCTGGCCTCGGGCCTTCCCGCCGGCAGCGCCGCGGCCCTGTCCTTCGCGTACCGGGTCTACCAGCTGCCCCTGGGCCTGCTGGCCATCCCCCTGGTGACGGTGCTGTACCCGGAGATGGCCGAGCAGGGCTCCCAGCAGCGCCTCAGGGCCCTTTCGTCCACCATGAACCGCGCCCTGCGCCTCTTGACCTTCGTCATGGCGCCCATCACCGTGGGGACGGTGCTGCTGCGGGAGGACATCACCGCCCTGGTGTACCAGCGGGGCGCCTTCGACCGCATGGACACCCTGATGACGGCCACGGCCCTGTGTTTCTACGGGTTGGGGATGGTGCCCTTCGCCTGGCGCGAGCTTCTGGCGCGGGCCATGTACAGCCTGGGCGATACCCGGACACCCGCCACCAACGGCATGATGTCCATGGGGCTGAGCATCGTCCTCGCCCTGGTGCTGGTACGGTTCCTGGACCACGGCGGCATCGCCCTGGCGACGGCGCTGGCCACCTGGTGGGCGGCCGTGGTCCTGATCCTGCGGCTGCAGCGCCGGTACCGCGACCTGCGGTTCCGCTCCCTGGCCGTCGGGGTGCTGCAGGCGGCAGTGGCCACGGCGGTGATGGGTGGGGCGATCGCCCTGCTGCGGGTGCCGGTGCTGGCTGCTGCCGGCCGGTGGCTGGGGGCAGCGACCCACGGTGCGGCCGGAGCGCCGGGGGCCGCCGGGGCCGCGTTGGCGGTCGTGGCACCAGGGGCATCCGTGGCGCCGGGAGCGGTCGACATCGCCGCCCTAGGGTTTTTGCCACGCCTTGCCGGCACCCTGGTGCTGGTCGCGGTGGGGGCTGCCGTGTATGCTTTGATGCTGGTTCTACTCCGGGTGGAAGAGCGGACCTACGTGCTCGATCTGGTGCGGCGCCGGGGCCGGGGCAGCCACCCGAGCCGCGGCGCCAGCGGCACCGGCAGCGGCGGCCAGGAGGTGGCTCCCGGGGCCGCGGCTGAGGCCGCTCGGTCGGACGACCGCGACTGAGGCTGCTCGGCCGGGCGAACCCAGCCGCCGCGCCGGAACCGAGGGCGAGGCCTGACAAGGAGGCAAGGGTGGGGTGGAGCGGGAGAACGTCTCGGGAGGACAGGGCACGCCGAGGGAGACCGAGGCGGAACGCCGCCGGGCCATGGTCAAGGCCGTCGACAGCTGGTGGACGGTGCTGGTGATCGATCCCCTGGCGGTGCCCATGACCGTATGGATCGCCCGGCATACCCGGCTGACGCCCAACGCCGTGACCGCCATCGCCAACGTCATCGGCCTGGGGGCCGGCCTTGCCTTTCTGGGCGGGATGCTGTGGCTTGGGGCCCTGCTCTACCAGGTGGCCTTCCTTTTCGATTGCATCGACGGCAAGCTGGCGCGCTACAAGCGGATGAGCTCGCCGGTGGGCGCATTCCTCGACTGGATCTTCGACCGGTCCATGGACGTCTACGCCGCGGTGACCCTGGCCGTGGGTGGTTGGCGGCAGGCGGGCGACGACAGCCTGCTCATCGCCGGGCTCATCTGGCTCGGTCTCTTCTGCATTCGTTACCTGATGGTGCAGCGGCGGCACGTGCTGCTGGGCTTTGGCCGGGAGCCGGAGGAATCGGTCCGGCAGTCCGTGGCCCGCGGGGGTTTGGGGCGCCGCTGGCTGGAGTTTTGCCGGCGCCACCGGCTCTACCCCGTGCCGAGCAACATCGAGATCTTCCTGGTGACCTTCACCGTGTTTCCGCTCTTGAACCGGCCTTTGTGGGGGTTTGCGCTGGGGGCGGCCGCCTTTGCCTTCCTCTCGGTGACGGGGCTCCGCACAGTGCTGAAGGAGCTGGGGAGGGTGGCGAGGCAGGAGGCCGCCCATTAGGGCGGAGAACAAGCCACAGAACACACCGGTCAAAGCCATGGCCCGCCGTGCAGGTACGGTTCGGTTGGGCTGGGGCGCGGTGGGGCATCGCACCAGCGCAGGGAGGCGAAGCCATGAACCTGTACGACGTGGTCGTGGTGGGGGCCGGGCTGGCGGGGCTGCAGAGCGCCCGCCTGCTGGCGGGGCGAGGCCTCAAGGTCCTGCTGCTCGACCGCAAGCCCCGGGTGGACCGGTTCGTCCACACCACAGGCATTTTCGTGCGGAAGACGCTGGAGAGCTTTGACCTGCCCGCCGATTGCCTCGGGCCGGTGGTGCGGGACGTGGTGCTGTATTCCCCGGCGGGGCGGGCCCTTCACCTGTCGAGCCCCCATGACGAGTTCCGCGTGGGCCGGCTGCGGCGCCTGTACGCCCGGTGGCTCGACGAGGCGGTGGGGGCCGGCGCCCACTGGGCCGGCGGCACACGGTTTCTGGGCTCCGAACCGGGTCGAACCAGCCGGGTCCACCTGGAGACGGGAGGGCGCCGCTGGGCGGTGGGGGCCCGGTTTCTCATTGGCGCCGACGGCTGCCAGTCGGCGGTGGCCCGGGACCTGGGACTTGACGTGAACCGGGAGTGGATCGTGGGCGCGGAGGAAGTCTACCGGGGCGTGCCGCTGGACGGCCCGCCCGCCTTCCACTGCTACCTCGACCCGCGGCTGGCGCCGGGGTATCTGGCCTGGGTGGTCCACGACGGGGAGGAGGTCCACGTGGGCACGGGGGGCTATCCCGACCGCTTGCACGTCACCACCGCCCTGGCGGCCTTCAAAGAACGCGTGGCTCCCCGTTTGGGCCTCAAGAGGGGCCGGATGGTGGAGCGGCGGGGCGGCCGCATCCCCGTGGGCGGTGTTCTGCGGCGCATCGCCTGCCCGCGGGGGCTTTTAGTGGGCGATGCGGCCGGAGCCGTGTCGCCCCTGACGGCCGGCGGTCTCGATCCGTGCCTGCGGCTGTCCGACCTGGCGGCCCACGTGGTGGCGGCCTACCTGGACCGGGGCGACCCCCGCATTCTGGGGCACTACCACGGCGGCGCCTTCCAGCCCCGCTTCCTCTCCCGGCGCTGGATGCGGCGGGTCCTGGCGACCTTCCGGCATCCCCTGTGGTATGAGCTGGCCTGCGCTGCCTTTCGTCGCACGCCTTTGCGCCGGCTGGCCTGGCAGGTGTTTTTCGGCCGCGGTTCGTTCCCCGATGTGGAGCCGCTGAAGGCGGCGCTGGGGGTGGGGGTGTGAGGCTTGGCGAGGGCGATGGATAGGAGGCTTCCGCTTCGGAACGCGGTGCAGGAGGCGAGGGTGGTGCAGAAGAACCGGCCAGCCATTGTCGCCGTCTCCGCCTACATTACGAATGACAAGGGAGAGGTTCTGCTGGTAAAGAGTCATGCCCGTGCCGGCACCTGGGAGTTGCCGGGCGGGCAGGTCGAGGCGGGGGAGGCGCTCGACCAGGCGATCCAACGCGAGGTACTAGAAGAGACAGGTGTTGCCATCCGCCTCATCGGAATCAGCGGCGTTTATTACAATGAGACCAAGAATGTCATCAATATTGTATTCCGGGCGGAATATGTTAGGGGCAGCCTTTCTCCCCAGCCCGAAGAGATTCAAGCGGCACGGTTTGTGCTGCTCGACGCGTCCAACGTTGATCAGTATCTCACATGGCCGCACTTGAAATCCCGGGTGCTCGATGCGATGAAGGGGGCAACGGTCGTTCCGTACGAAACATGGGCCATGGAACCGAGCCGCCGCGTCGCGCGAGTGGAGCGGTAACCAGCGCCAGACCCCACCACCAGCCCACAGCACCGGCTCCTGGTGCCTGCCCACTGCGTAAGCTTCGGGGCCCTCGCCGTCGGACACCGCCTGCCAGAGTTGTTGGCCAAGGTCTCCACCGGAGCGCGGCACGACGACGTCATCGAGGTCGCGGAGCAGGGAGTGGCCGCCCGAGGACGGTTAGGCGCCTATTGAGGGAAGCGCCTGCCTCAGACACGCTGTTGAATTCCGTCAAGCCCCCACCAGGGATTCGTCCCGCGGGCAGGGCGGGGTTCTTGTTCTGGCAGGAGGTGCCTGTACGGTTCGCTTGAGCGAGCGTCAGCGGTAGGAGCCATTACCATGACGCTACTTGTCATTGCCCGTGGGATAAGGTGTAAATTAACTTATTGAGACTGTCTGGTAGAACAGACTCGAATTAGCACAAGCCAGAAGTGGCGGGGGGCAACCTTGGCCCAAAGAGGAGGGACTCAGCAGGTGGGCCATAATGAGGTACGGCAGCGAGCGTTGCGCCTGTTTAAGTTCTTACTGGAATTCGCCATGGTCCGCTTCCCCTATGCACGACACCTAGACGAACTACAGTGGAAGTTGTTTCTGAACGAACTACCGAACCACCCGTCTTTAAACGTCAACTGGTGGGTGGCTGGCAGCGACGACACGGAGGAAGGGGCCCCGCGTTCAGACGTACTGGTGAGAATCCGCAGGCCGCGGATCACCAGGCCACCTGCGCCACCCCACGTTCTCCAAGACTGGATCAAAGATCCGTACGATGACCCCTTTAAAGAACCGCAGGTCCATACTGAGAAGACCTTTCAGGGGACTGATGGGCGGTCCCTTGTGGTTCGCTTTGAAAGCGATCCTGCGCGCCAAAGGGCTTTGAAGAACTGGATGGCGGAATGGAGGGAATGGGCAAAGAAGGAGCAGCCTGCTAGGCAGGCCATGAAGGTATATGAGCGCTTCCACGAACTCTATGGCGTGCGACAGAGAGAAGGCGAACGATATGAATTGATTCTGGGTGACGGTATCCTCTTTTGGAGATGGGGTACCGGGTCGATCTATTTCCCGCTGATTACCTTGCCCGTTCAACTGGACTTTGATCCAAACGTCCCGGAGTTTGTTGTGCGCGAGACAGGCCAAAATCCCGACTTTTATTCAGCACTTCTGCGTGATACTCCTGTTACAAACCCTGATGTTCCAGCCTCCATACGTGATGATATCGCCCGCGGCCGTGTTGTATGCCATCCGCTGGAGACGTTGGAAACAAGTGCGTTTTTGAAGAGGGTTGCCCGCTCGTTGTCTGCCGATGGTGAGTTTCTTGACCGTCCGGTGGACCCCCGGTCTGTTCAGGGACATGCTCCCCATATCTGGCGCTCGGCCGTGTTATTCTTACGGCCCCGGGCACAAACTTACGCCAGGTCAATTGAACGCATTATCGCTGATCTCCAAAATCGAGAGTCGATCCCGTCAGCACTATCTTATGTCATTGGGTTAGGAGGCGACGAACAACGTAACTCGCGAGCACATGACCAAGTTGAACCACCTAACCCTCTCGAAGTCGATCTCTCGGAAGATATATTGTTTACCAAACCATGGAACCAGGAGCAAGTTCAGATTGCATCCCGTCTTGACCGGTACGGCTGTGTTGTAGTCCAGGGTCCGCCGGGCACGGGAAAGACACACACTATCGCGAACTTGATCGGGCACTTGTTGGCCCAAGGGAAGTCGGTTCTTGTCACGGCCCACACATCCAAAGCGTTGAACGTTGTCCGGAACCACATCCCGGAAGCTCTACGAAGCTTGGTCGTGTCCTTGCTGGACAACGATTTGGCCAGCAGACGAGAGCTTGAGGATGCTGTTTACGCAATCACCGAGAGATTAAATGATTACGCACCTGGCCTATTGCGAGAAGCCGAGACTCTCGATCAACAACGGAAGAAGCTCATCCAAGAGATAAAGAGTCTAAGATTGGAACTGGCCGATGCGGTCGCAGGTGAATACCGGGACATCGTTGTTGGTGGGAACTCCTATACGCCTTCTCAAGCTGCCCGCTTAATAGCCGAGGGGACAGGTCGCCATGATTGGATACCTGGTCCTGTTATTCCCGGCGCCGCGCTGCCACTTCGACAAGATGAACTGATTGAACTGTATTACTCGAACGAGTCTGTATCGCCGAACGACGAGCGCGCGGTGGCCGAAACGTTACCGGATCCGGACGATCTGATAACACCTGAACAGTTTAACGCGGCGCTGGGCGTACTGGAACGCCCCGTTGAAGGACACCGGCCGGAGTGGTGGTCTCGAGAACACCAGGGCGCCGAGAGTGCAGTGTTTGAGGATCTTGCTGCCCACGCGGAGTCCATCGGCAAAAACCTGTGTGAAGCTCAGAACTGGCAAATTGCTCTGGTGGAAGAAGGCCAAATTGGAACTTTTTCTGGGGTCATTGAGGAACTCTTGGAGCAGGTCGACGATATTGAGCGTAAACTCGCAATCAACGCCCGTCTACTCGTTGAGCACCGGCCGGTGTTGCCTTCGGGGTGGACTTTAGAAGAAGCTGAGCACCTGGCAAACGAGATTGCCCGCCTTGCCGAAGCGTCGGGTGGCCGGATTACGTTTGCGCAACGGATAAGGTACCGGCGCTTTATTCAGGCTGCTCGAGTGGCAGCGGGTGTTCCAACGACGGCGGATCATTTTAAAGCGCTGGCGGCGCAATCTCGCCTAATGCGCGATAGGCAGCGTCTACTGCACTCTTGGGAATACTTAATCACGGCAAAAGGCGGTCCTTCACCAGAGTCGCTAGGTACGGAACCTGAACGGACCTTGCGCCACGTCGCCCCGGAGCTGCGCCGCTGGTTGCACTATAACGAAACCATTCAGCGTCTATGGAGTGATCTCCGCGAACGCGGCTTTGTCGGACCGACAACGGCCGACGTTGGTCTTGTAACGGATATGGCGGAACGATGGCGCGCCTTGGGAGAGTTTCTTGCTGGCCCTATCGCGGAAGCCGTGCGAGCCGCCGCAATGGTTGGCCGTCAGAATGAGGCGAGGAAGTTGATTCTTGATGCCCGGGCGCGTCTTGAGGAGCTGGGGGATGGCCAGCTTATAGTCGAGCTCCGGGATTCTTTGAGCCGGCTGGATGGCGCGGCATACAGAAAGGCGTACGATCGACTGTCAGAACTTCACCGGCGTCAGAAGGATATCTACCGGCGTCAGGAACTCCTCAAGCGGCTGGAGGCTGTGGCGCCGGCTTGGGCCGCAGCGATTCGCAAACGAGAAGGTCTTCACGGTCAGACCCAAGTTCCCGGTGATGTTACGAAGGCCTGGTTGTGGCGTCAGCTGTACGAAGAGATCCTGCGCCGGTCGGACCGTTCCGTTGAGGAACTGCAGGCCCGTTTACAAGCGCGGATGCAGCACCTGTATGAGATGACTTCACGGATTGTGGAGAAGCGAACATGGGGATATCGAATTCAACAAACGACTCCTGAGCAGAAACAAGCGCTAGTTGGTTGGCTAAATACGGTACGTCGGATTGGAAAGGGAACTGGTAAATCGGCACCTCGCCTTCGCGCAAGGGCTGCGGAATTGCTGTCGGAAGCCAAAGACGCTGTTCCCGTGTGGGTCATGCCCCTTGCTCGTGTGGCAGAACAAATCAATCCAGCCAAAACCCATTTTGATGTGGTCATTATTGATGAGGCCAGCCAATGTGATGCACTTGCATTAATTGCACTGTACCTAGCAGACCAGGTAGTGGTTGTTGGTGACCATGAACAGGTCAGTCCCGAAGGGGTAGGGATGGATCTTGGAGTGCTCGAACAGCTTCAGCGCGAATACTTGGCAGGAATTCCAAATGACCACCTGTACGATGGTCGCCGCTCCATCTACGACATTGCAAGAGAGTCGTTCGGAGGTGGCGTTCTGCTAACGGAGCACTTCAGATGTGTTCCAGAGATCATTCAATTTAGTAACGTTCTCTCTTATCAGGGAAGGATTAGGCCACTTCGCGAGTCTGCCAACGTGCGGATCAAGCCGCCGGTTGTTCCTCATCGGGTGAATGGAACATCAGATAAGTTGCGTAACGAATCGGAAGCGCGGGCCATTGTGTCCCTCGTATTGGCGATGATGCAGCACCCCGCGTACAAGGGCAAAACCATTGGTGTTATTTCGATGGTGGGTGAGGAACAAGCCCGTTACATAGAACAATTGCTTCGTCGCTTTCGGATTGAGAGGCCGAAAGAATTTGAGGGGTGTAAACTACTATGCGGTACACCTGCTCAGTTTCAGGGCGATGAGAGAGACGTTGTGTTGCTCTCAATGGTTGATAGCCCGCAACCTGGGAAGCAGCTGCCGCTAAGAAGCGACGAGCGATTCAAGCAGCGTTTCAATGTAGCCGCCAGTCGAGCCCGGGATCAGCTCTGGGTCGTTTATTCACTGGATCCGGCTCGTGACTTGAGAGAGGACGATCTGCGCCGACGACTGATTGAATATGCGGTGACTGCGTATTCCAATCCGGCTGCTGTTCTGCGGATGGTCGAAATTGAGGAAGAGAGGGTCGAGTCGCCCTTTGAAAGGGAGGTTTTTGAATGGCTCGTGCGTGCCGGCTATCATGTGCGGTCTCAATATGCCGCGGGATGCTATCGCATTGATCTAGTAGTTGAGGGCGATGGGGGCCGTGTTGCTATTGAGTGTGACGGGGATCGTTACCACACTTTGGAGCAGATTCCCTACGACCTAGCGCGGCAGGCGGTGCTGGAACGCATGGGGTGGAGGTTTATCCGGATTCGCGGTTCGGAGTTTTTCCGTAACAAGACGGGAACGATGGAGCGAGTCATTCGCCAGATTAAAGCCCTCGGGATCGAACCGAGCGTTCGCCAGGCGGACGTCGCCTCAGCGGACGTCACGGCATCGCCATATGCGCTTGTTGATGAGATTCGCCGTATGGCTCAGGAAATCGAACGGGACATGATGGATTCTGAAATGGCTGCGGATTGAGCACCGGTCGTGCGCCAGCCCGCGGTGTTGGATGGAAACACGTGTGGCGTCAAGCGGCTAGCAGCCCGTGTTGGTAATGCCGTTGGCCCTCGAAGTCGCTGGTCTTTGAAAACGTCAGACGGCCGCGCCCAGGCATGGGAGCGGTCGGTACCCCTTGCTCAGGAGGTGGCGATCGCCTCCATCCGGCGGGCAAGCGCGTGGTGGCGCCAGAGCTTCATGAGGTTGAAAGCGGTACAACTGAAGAGCCACTCGAAGCGGGCTTTCGACAGCCCACGGAGAAGCAGCTGCCGGAGTCCCATAGCTTCTTTGAGGTGCCCAATGACCGGCTCCACCGAGCACTGGCGGAGTTTGTAGCGGCGGCGCCCCCGAACGGTTCGCAGTTTGCGGCGCATCCGGTCCCTGGCCGTCATGTGTTTTGGCATCCGCCCCCGGGGTGGCTGGCGTTGGCGCCATTCCGTATGACGGATCTTATCCGGCGGGATGAAGGCTTCGACACCCCGCTCCTCCAGAGCCTGGAGGTTGGCGTCGCTGTAATAACCGGCGTCGGCGGAAAGCTCCCTGGGGTGGCACCCGGTGTTGACCTCGACTTGTTGCAGCTGGCCCAGGAGATGAGGCGCGTCGGCGGCCTGGTTCGTCAGGTCCGCCGCCACGATGACGTGCGTTTCCGCGTCCACGGCCAGTTGGGCGTTGTAACCCTGGATGAAGGCCTTGTCGGCGCTGCGCAGGATCCGCGACTCGGGGTCGGTGAAGTTGATTTGATCCTTGTCGGCCGGGAGGGGGTCGGACGGGGCTTGCTTGCGGCGGGAGCGGCGCCCCTTCTTCGCCGCCTCCGCCTCCCGCGCCGCTTCCTTGGCTTCGGCCTCGGCCCGGGCCCGCTGCTCCAGCCGGGCCTTGGCCGCCTGAATCGCCTTCAGCCGCTTTTCCGCCGTGGCCAGCTCGGGAGGCAGGCGCCAGCCACTGTCGGAGCCGTGTTCGTCATCCTCCGCCCGGTCGTTGGCCTCAACCTCTTCCAAGTAGCGCCGGATCTCCTCCGTCAGGCGCCGTTCCTCCTCCTTCATCCGGCCGTAGCTCATGGCGCTGTGCTTGGAGGCGTAGGCCTTGAGCTTGGTCCCGTCCACCGCCACGTGCCGGAGCTTCACCAGCCCCGCCTCCTGGGCCAGGCGAACCGACTGGACAAACAGCCGGGCCAGGGCTTCATGGTGCCGGCGCCGGAAATTCGACAGCGTCCAGTGGTCGGGCTGCTGATTCGCCGCAAGCACCCGGAAGCCCACGTCTTCGTACAGGGCCCGCTCCAGGCGCCGTGAGGAGCGGATGCCCCGCATGTACGCGTACACCCACACCTTGACCATCATGCGCGGTTCGTAAGGGGGCTGGCCCCGGCGCTCGGTGTAGTCGTTGTAGACCGCTGACAGGTCGAACTGGTCGACCACCTGGCTGATGAAATGGACCGGGTGATCCTCCGGGAGCCACTCGTCCAGCGCAGGAGGCAGGATCATGAGCTGATGGGGTTGGTAGTCCCGAAACTTCTTCCTGTTCATAGTCTTTCTTCTTCGGCATGTCAGCCGAAAAATACTGCCCGATCGCCTGGCTGATGCAGCGTTATTCACACGGGCTGCTAGGCCACGTCTTCATGCCTTCGTGTAATGTACGAGCCGGGGTAGGGGCGAGGTCATATAACGCCTACCCCGCCTTGCCGCCCAGGTACGCCGCCCGGATCGCCTCGCTCTGGCGAAGTTCGTCCGCCGGTCCGGCCAGCACGATGCGGCCCGTCTCCAGCACGTAGGCGCGGTGGGCGATGGACAGGGCCATGTGGGCGTTCTGCTCGACCAGCAGGATCGTGGTACCCTGGCTGTTGATCTCCCGGATCACGTCGAAGATGGTCCGCACCAGCAGGGGTGCCAGGCCCAGGGAGGGCTCGTCCAGCAGCAGGAGGCGGGGCCGGGCCATGAGGGCGCGGCCGATGGCCAGCATCTGCTGCTCGCCGCCGGAGAGGGTCCCGGCGACCTGGTGAAGCCGCTCCTTGAGCCGGGGGAACAGGTCGAAGACCCGCTCCAGGTCCCGGGCCTGCTCGGCCCGGTCCCGGCGCAGGAAGGCGCCCAGTTCCAGGTTCTCCTGGACCGTGAGGTTGGCGAAGATGCGGCGGCCCTCGGGCACGTGGGAGATGCCCAGGCGGACGATGTCTTCGGGCAGTTGCCGCAAGAGGGAGCGGCCCTGGAAGGTGATGTCCCCCCGGCGGGCGGGCGCCAGCCCGGAGATGGCCCGCAGCAGGGTGGTCTTGCCGGCCCCGTTGGCCCCGATCAGCGTCACGATCTCGCCCTCGTTGACGGAGAGGGAGATGCCCTTGAGCGCGTGGATGGGGCCGTAATAGACGTGCAGGTCGCGGACTTCCAGCATCACGATGCCTCCTCCCCCAGGTAGGCCTCGATCACCCGAGGGTTGCGGCGGATCTCCGCCGGGGTCCCGGTGGCGATGAGCACGCCGTGGTCGAGGACGTAGATCCGCTCGCAGATGCCCATCACCACCGACATGTCGTGCTCGATCAGAAGCACCGTCAGGTCGAAGTCCCGCCGCACGGCGGCGATCAGCTCCATGAGCTGGCGGGACTCCTGGGGGTTCATGCCGGCGGCCGGTTCGTCCAGGAGGAGGAGCCGGGGCTTGAGGGCCAGGGCCCGGGCGATCTCCAGGCGCCGCTGCAGGCCGTAGGGCAGGTTGCGGGCCAGCTCGTCCTTGTGGGCCAGGAGGTCCAGGCGGCCGAGCAGCTCCAGGCTCTCCTCGGCCATGCGGCTCTCTTCGGCAAAGAAGCGGGGCAGCCGCAGGATGGAGTCCAGCGGCGTGTGGCGGGTGTTGACCTGGTAGGCCACCCGCACGTTGTCGAAGACCGTCAGGCTGGGGAACAGCCGGATGTTCTGGAAGGTCCGGGCGATGCCCAGCCGGGCCAGAACGTGGGGCTTGAGCCCGTTGATCCGCCGGCCAGCGTAGGTGATGGTCCCTTCGGTGGGCGTGTAGACGCCCGTCAGCAGGTTGAACACGGTGGTCTTGCCCGCCCCGTTGGGGCCGATCAGGCCCACCAGCTCGCCGGGTTCGACCGCTAGATCGAGCCCGTCCACGGCCTTGAGGCCGCCGAAGCGGATTCCTACCTTCTCCATCTGCAGCAGCGGCATCAGCGGGCACCTCCTTGGCCGGGGGTCGAACCGGTCCCGATCCCGGTCCCCAGCCCGACCCCGGCCCCCGCAGCGGCCTCCGCCGCGGTTTCCTCCGTGGCTCCGTCGTCCTCGCTGCGGAACCCGGGGAAGAACCCGGTAATGGACCGGGTCCCCCAAAGCCCCTGGGGCCGGAACAGCATGACCAGGATCAGCACCAGGCTGTAGAGGATCATCCGCACCTCGGGGTACGCCTGCAGGCCGATGGAGACCAGGGTGAGGAAGGTGGCCGCCAGGATCGCGCCGGGCAGGCTGCCGATGCCGCCCAGGACCACGAACACCAGGATCTCGAAGGACTTGAGAAACCCGAAGTTGCTCGGCTGGATGACGTAGAAGTTGTGGGCGTGCAGCCCCCCTGCCAGCCCGGCGAAGAAGGCGCTCAGGGCAAAGGCCATGACCTTGTAGGTCGTGGTGTTGACGCCCATGGCGGCGGCGGCGATCTCGTCTTCCCGCAGGGCCAGGGTGGCCCGGCCGTGGGCGGAGCGGGTGAAGTGCACGGTGACCAGGATGGCGGCCACCACGCTGACGTACAGGGCGGTCCAGCTGGTCAGGTGGGAGACCCGCATGCCCGCGGCGCCCCCCACGTACTCCACGTTGAGCAAGATGATGCGGACGATCTCGGCAAAGCCCAGGGTGACGATGGCCAGATAGTCGCCCCGCAGCCGCAGGGACGGGATGCCGACCACCAGGCCCACCAGCAGGGCGGCCAGGGCCCCCGCCAGCAGGGCCACGGCGAAGGGCATGTCCAGCTTCTGGGTCAGCACCGCCGACGTGTAGGCCCCCACGGCCAGAAAGCCCGCGTGGCCGATGGAGAACTGCCCTGCCAGGCCCAGCACGATGTGCAGGCTGACGGCCGCCAGCACATTGATGCCGATGTTCATCAACACGTTCTCGTAGAACCGGTCCAGGATGCGGGCCGTGAGCAGGAACTGCACCACGGCGTAGATCAGGATCAGGCCGGCCGCCACGGCAGCCGCCCGCCGGGGTTGGGGTTTGACCATGCTGCCCCTCCTTGCCGCTCAGACCTTTTCCGTGGTGTGCCGCCCGAAGAGGCCCTCCGGCCGGAACAGCAGGATGAGGATCAGGATGAGGAACGCGGCGGCGTCACGGAACAGGGAGAGGCCGGCTGCGCTGACCAGGGTTTCGACCATGCCGATGACCAGGCCCCCCACCATGGCCCCCGGGATGGAGCCGATGCCGCCTACCACGGCGGCCACGAAGGCCTTGAGTCCCGGCAGCACCCCCATCAGGGGGTCGATGCGGGTGTAGTAGAGCCCATAGACCACCCCCGCCGCACCACCCAGCGCCGAGCCGATGGCGAAAGTGATGGAGATGGTGCGGTTCACCGGGATGCCCATGAGCCGGGCCGCCTCCAGGTCGAAGCTGACCGCCCGCATCGCCTTGCCGGTGCGGGTCTTCTGCACGATGAACTGGAGGATGGCCATCAGCGCCACGGACACGGCCAGGATCACCAGGGCGTCCAGGTTGATGCCCGCGCCCAGGATCTCCAGCCGCCGGTTGGGGAAGAGGCTGGGATAAGCCTCCGACTGGGCCCCCCGCAGGTAGATCGTAGTGTACTGGATGAACAGGGAGACGCCGATGGCGGTGGTCAGGGCCGCCAGCCGGGGAAAGTTGCGCAGCCGCCGGTAGGCCACCCGCTCGATGGTGACCCCCAGCAGGGCCGAGACCCCCATGGCCAGGAGCAGGGCGGGAATGAAACCGAGCCCCCAGGCGGTGAGGGCGTAGTACCCGGTGAAGGCCCCGATCATGAAGACCTCCCCGTGGGCGAAGTTGATGAGCTTGATGATGCCGTAGACCATGGTGTAGCCCAGGGCGATCAGGGCGTAGATGGTGCCCACGGAAAGGCCGATCAAAAGCTGCTGGAGCCAGATGTCCATGGCTGTGGTATCCCCTTGTGGTGGCCGGTGCCGGTAGGCTGTCCCGCGTGCCAGGGCCAGCCGGCGGCGCGTGCCGGAGCCCTGCGGCGGCGCGGGCCGGAGCCGCCCCGGCGGCCGGCTTCAGGCCTTGGGAGGCCGGCTCTAACGGCGAGCGGTCGCGATCGGAGTTTCGGAGTCGCCGGCGGCGCCTCAGCCAGCGCCAGCCGCGGCAGGAGGGCAGAACCCCCTCCTGCCGCGGGACCGGCTCTGATCGGGCTGTTCTTCAACGCTCGCCGGGTGGTAACTTGGCGGTGTCTTGGTTACGGTCTTGACGCCCCGGGCCCGGGTCGCTGAGCGGGCTTGGCAGCCGGGTGATCCGTGCGGCTCGCGCCGGGCCGCCCGCGCTGACGGCCGGGCTTTACGGGTTCACCTTGGTCCGGAAGACCTGCTGGCCGTCCTTGAACTCGATGACCACGGCGGCCTTGACCGGGTTGTGCTGCTCGTTGATCGAGATGGTGCCCGTGACCAGCTGGACGTCCTTCGACTGCTCCAGGGCGTCCTTGATGGCCACCGGGTCGGACGAACCGGCCCGCTTGATGGCGTCCGCCAGGAGCATCACGGCATCGTAGCCCAGGGCGGCGAAGCCGTCGGGCACCTTGTTGTACTCGGCCTGGAAGGCCTTGATGAACTCCTGGATCTTGGGGTCGGGGTCGCCGGCGGAGTAGTGGTTGGTGAAGAAGGTGTTGTTCAAGTTCTCCGCACCGGCCAGTTCGACCATCTTGGGCGAATCCCAACCGTCGCCGCCCATCATCGGGATGGTGAGACCCGCGTCTTCCCGGGCCTGCTTGACGATCAGGCCGACCTCCTCATAGTAGCCGGGGATGAACAGGAAGTCGGGGTTGGCCGCCTTGATCCGGGTGAGCTGGGCCTTGAAGTCGGTGTCGTCCTTGACGTAGGACTCTTCCGCCACGATCTGGCCGCCGCCGGCGGTGAACGCCTCCTTGAAGGCCGCAGCCAGGCCCTTGGCGTAGTCGCTGGACGAATCGGCGAAGATGGCCGCCCGCTGGGCGCCGAGTTCTTCCAGCGCGAACTTGGCCGCCACCTGGCCCTGGAACGGGTCGATGAAGCACACGCGGAAGATGAATTCGTGGGTCTCACCGGTCTCCGGATCGACGGTCACGAGGGGGCTGGTGGCCGTGGGCGCGATGACGGGGATCTGGTTCTCGTTGGCCAGGTCGACCATGGCCAGGGTGTTGCCCGAGGTGGCGGCGCCGATGATGGCGACCACCTGGTCCTGGGTCATCAGCTTGAGGGCGGCGTTGGTCGACTCCGCGGCGTCGGACTTGTTGTCCGCCTTGACGAACTCGATCTTCCGACCGTCCAGCAGCCCGCCTTCCTCGTTGATCTTGGCGGCCGCCAGCTCCGCACCCTGGGCGAAGGACTGGCCGTAGGAGGCCACATCGCCGGAGAGCTCGGCGTTGATGCCCACCTTGATGACCCCGCCGTCACCGTCCCCGGTGCCGGAGCCGGCGCCCGAGCCGGTGCCGGCGGGCCCACAGGCAGACAGCGACAGGCCGAGAATCAGAAGAAGAGAGGCAAAAACTGATTTGGAACGAAACACGGCCATACCTCCTCTTTCGATACTGGCTGAATGCGCCAGGTAGCTCCTATTCTAACGCCTTGTTTGGGGATGTCCAGGTAGTTTTCTGCCCTTGTGTAGAAGAATTCGTACGGGGTTGGAAAAGAGGGATCGGTTGACAATTGAGATTCGATACCAGATTGGAGCGGGATAGGCGTTGCCCGGGCGGTTGACGCCCCCGCCCCGTGGGGCTGGATCGGGAAGGCCGTGGGGAACGCTCGTTGTGAATACTTGTTTACGAAGGAAGTGCCGGTGTGCCTTGCGAAGCCACAGCCCGTGGACGGATCTACAGGCCGGAGCCCGGCCGAGCCCCCTGGGGAGGTGCCGCCATGTCCGCCGTCCGCACGGTCCGTGCCCCCCGCGGCACGACGCTGTCCTGCCGGGGCTGGCAGCAAGAGGCCGCCCTGCGAATGCTGATGAACAACCTCGACCCCGAGGTGGCGGAAAACCCGGACCAGCTCATCGTCTACGGTGGAACCGGCAAGGCCGCCCGCAACTGGGAGGCCTTCGAGCGGATCGTGGAAACCCTCAAGGTCCTGCGGGACGATGAGACCTTGCTGGTGCAGTCGGGCAAGCCGGTGGCGGTCTTCGAAACCCACGAGAAGGCGCCCCGGGTGCTGATCGCCAACTCGCTGCTGGTGCCCAAGTGGGCCACCTGGGAGCACTTCTGGGAGCTGGAGGGCAAGGGGCTCATCATGTTCGGCCAGATGACCGCCGGCTCGTGGATCTACATCGGCTCCCAGGGCATCATCCAGGGCACCTACGAGACCCTGGCCGCCGTGGCCCGCCAGCACTTCGGCGGCTCCCTGGAGGGCCGGGTCGTCCTGACCGGGGGCCTGGGCGGCATGGGCGGGGCCCAGCCGCTGGCCATCACCATGAACGGCGGCGTGGGGCTGATCATCGAGGTCGACGAGCGGCGCATCCGCCGCCGGGTCGAGATGGGCTACTGCGACCGCTGGACGGCGGACCTGGACGAGGCCCTGGCCTGGGTGGAGGAGGCCCGCCGCAGGAAGGAGCCGCTGTCCGTGGCCCTGCTGGGCAACTGCGCCGAGGTGGAACCGGAGCTGGTCCGCCGCGGGTGGATCCCCGACGTGGTGACCGACCAGACCTCCGCCCACGACCCGCTGGGAGGCTACGTTCCGGCGGGGCTGACCGTGGCCGAGGCGGAGCGGCTGCGTTCGTCCGACCCGGAGGAGTACGTGCGCCGGTCCATGGCCAGCATGGCGGCCCACTGCGAGGCCATGGTGGCGTTCCAGAAGGCGGGGGCCGTGGTCTTCGACTACGGGAACAACCTGCGGGGCCAGGCGAAGGCGGCCGGGTTCGCCGAGGCCTTCAGCTACCCCGGGTTCGTCCCCGCTTACATCCGGCCCCTGTTTGAAGAGGGCAAGGGTCCCTTCCGCTGGGTCGCCCTTTCCGGCGATCCCGAGGACATCTACAAGACCGACCGGGTGATCCTGGAGGAGTTCGGCCGGGAGAACGAGGGCCTGGCGCGGTGGCTGCGGCTGGCAGGGGAGAAGATCCCCTTCCAGGGGCTCCCGGCGCGGATCTGCTGGCTGGGCTACGGCGAGCGGGACCGGGCGGGGCTCCTGTTCAACCACATGGTGAAGAAGGGGGAGCTCAAGGCGCCCATCGTGATCGGCCGCGACCATCTGGACGCGGGGTCCGTCGCCTCGCCCTACCGGGAGACCGAGGGGATGAAGGACGGCTCCGATGCCATCGCCGACTGGCCGATCCTGAACGCCCTGCTGAACACGGCGGCGGGGGCCTCCTGGGTGTCCGTCCACCACGGCGGCGGGGTGGGCATCGGCTACTCCATCCACGCCGGGCAGGTGGTGGTGGCCGACGGCAGCGAGAACGCCGAGTGGCGCCTGGCCCACGTGCTGCGGACGGACCCGGGGATGGGCGTGGTGCGGCACGCCGACGCGGGTTACGAGCGGGCCCAGCACGTGGCCCGGGAGCGGGGCATCAAGATGCCGGCGCTGGGGATCGGCATGGAGAATCGGAACCACGGATGAAGGGAGCGGGCTTGGCGTTCTTGCGGGGCCAGCCGCCGGGCGACAAGCGACGGGCCGTTCATGGTTCACGGTTCGGTTGATCGGACCGTTGATGGCGAACACGTGTTCCGTTAGGATGGCTTTGCCGGCTCATCGTACCTACCAGGAGTGCGCTTGGGCATGCGCCTGGCATGCGACCAGGGCTGCGCCGCGGCATCCGACCAGGCCTGGGTCCCGGCATGCGACCAGGCCTGGGCCCCGGCTGGGCAGCGGCGACCCGTCCGGGTGGTGCGTTCGCTGGTCGAAGCGCCTGCGGTTCTGCTCTTGCCGCCCGGCCGCACCGGGAACGCCTCACAAAGGAACGTTGGCCACAAAGGAGCGATGGTCGTGCGACAACCCCGCGAACCCGTCGATCTCTTGGTCGGCCCGGCGGCCCAGGTGGCCACGCCGGTGGGAACGGGCTGCCCGCCGGCCGGACCCGAGCAGGGTCGCCTGCAGGTGATCCCGGAGGGCGCCGTGGCCGTCCGGGACGGGCGGATCGTGGCCGTGGGGCCTTACGCCGACCTGGCGCGGCGATTCGACCCGGCCGAGGTGCTGGACGCATCGGGCTGCACCGTGTTGCCGGGGTTCGTCGACCCCCACACCCACCTCTGCTTTGCCGGCTGGCGGGCGGAGGAGTTCGAGCGGCGCCTGGCCGGGGCCAGCTACCAAGAGATCCTGGCGGCGGGGGGCGGCATCCTCGACACGGTGCGAAAGACCCGGACCGCGTCGGAGGTCGAGCTCGCCGTCGCCCTGCGCCGGCGGCTCCTCGAGGTGCTTCGGATGGGCACGACGACCGTGGAAGTCAAGAGCGGCTACGGCCTGACCACCGCCGACGAGCTGAAGATGCTGCGGGCCATCCGCCGGGCCGCCGATCCGGCCGACGACCTGGACGGCACCTGGCCCCTGGGGGGCGGGGCAGGCGAGCCTGCTCATGGCCCGCGGCTCCGAACGAACCGGCCCGGCGCCACAGGAAGCGGGGGGCCGGGTAGGGGCAGCGACGTTCACGCCGGCGACGGCGCGGCTGGCGCTGGATTCACTGGTGGCGGAACTGCTGGTCGCGGGGCAGCTGCCGGCACGGCCGGTGCGGCCGCAACCTGGACCGCTGCCGGTCCGGGCCATGCCCGACCGACTACCGGCACCCCCCGGGCACGTGCGGCTGCCGGATCTGCCGCCCCCGTAGCCGCTCCTGCCGCTGGACCCGTGGCCGCCGGACCGGCTGCCGCCCGGGTGCCCGGCACCGGCTGCGCCGGGGGGCTGGTTCTTCCCGAGGTGGTGGCCACCTTCCTGGGGGCCCACGCGGTGCCCCCGGAGTACCGGGGCCGTCCGGACGAGTACGTCGACCGGATCGTGGAGGAGATGCTGCCCGCGGTGGCGCGGGAAGGCCTGGCCGAGTATGCCGACGTCTTCTGCGAGCAGGGCGTGTTCGACCTGGAACAGACCCGGCGGATCGTGGAGGCGGCCCGGCGGCTGGGCTTCCGCATCCGCCTCCACGTGGATGAGCTCACCCCCTTGGGCGGAGCGGGGCTTGCGGCCGAAGTGGGGGCGGTATCGGCGGACCACCTGCTCCACGTGCGGGACGAGGACATCCCCCGGCTGCGGGAGGCGGGCACCATCGCCACCCTGCTGCCGGGTACGGCTTTCTTTTTGCGGGAGCCGTACGCCCCCGCCCGCAAGCTCATCGAGGCGGGCGTTCCCGTCGCCCTGGCCACGGACTACAATCCGGGCAGCCACCCGGCCGGCAGCATGCCTCTGGTGATGGCCATCGCCTGCGTGGGGATGGGGATGACCCCTGCCGAGGCCCTGGTGGCATCGACCCTGGGCGGCGCCTGGGCGGTGGAACGGGCCCGGCGCCTGGGAAGCCTGGAGCCCGGGAAGCAGGCCGACCTGGTGGTGATCGAGGCGTCGTCGTACCAGCACCTGGCCTACCGGCTGGGGACGGTGCCGGTGGTGGCGGTGGTCAAGGCGGGGCGGGTGGTGGGGGTGTAGTGGCAGGGACGGGCCGGATGCCAAGGCGGGGTGGAAGTAGGCCCCTACCCACCGATCAATTCTCGCAGGAGGACGGACTTTTGCCCCATCGCCTCGTGCAGCCGCCGATCGTTGGTCAACAGGTGCACTTCGTCCTCCTGCGTACGGCAGGCGAGATAGGCGTCGGGGAACGGCTCCTCGCCGGAGGCCTGGCGCCCCAGGGCGACCACGATGCACTCCCGTTCCTCGCACTCAAGCTCTCGGGCTTGCACCAGTGCGAGAACGACTTGTGCAGCCTCCTGAGCCTGAAGCCCGAAGACTTCGGAGTACTGCAAGACGTTCAGCGTCTCCTGGATGACCACAGGGGTCAGGACGAACCGGTCCCCGGCGGCAAGCCGGTCTGCAATGAATTGATCAAGGGCAGTGTAAAGAGCACGCAGGTGGGCTTCTGCCTCGGACCCGCGTCGGCGCGCCTTCTCAAGCTGATCTTGGCGGGTGAGGAGATATAGCACGATGTTGGTATCAAGCAACCAAGTCGCCATGACCTATGAGGACGGCTCCTGCGGGCCCGTCGAAGACAACTTCACTCGGGCACGGTCGTGGCCGGCTCCCCGCCGGCCCTCCTCGATGGCCCGGCGCACGACGCCGTCATCCAGCAGCCGCTGCGCGCGGACGAGTTGGCCGACGTCGAGGAGGGTGGTGCGCCTGGGAAGCGCACGAAGACGCACTTCCCGGTCGTCCACGATTTCGAGGAGGACGTGGTCGCCTTTGGCGATGCCCAGCCGATCCCGGACCATCTTCGGCAGGGTAATCTGTCCCTTCGGGAGGACTTTGACGAGGGCCACCCGAGAGCCACCTCCTGGCTTCATGGTACCCTCCTCCTTCTCGAGTTGTCGAGTCCTACGACTCACAGGCAGTAGGAGACTATGCTTAGCGTGTTACCACCATACGCTACGCAGCCCGGCGGTAGCGGGGTGAGGGCAAGCAGAGGAGGGGGGAGCGGCGGTGCAGGTGCCGCAGCAGCCAAGGGCCGGAATGCCCTTCACCGGCATTGCCACCTTTGCCCGGGCGCCCTACGTGCCCCCCGAGGCGCTGCAAGCCGGCCAGGTCGATTTTGCCGTCATCGGAGTCCCCTTCGACGCGGCCGTAGGCTTCCGCCCGGGCCAGCGGCTGGCGCCCCGGGCCATCCGCGATCTTTCCACCCGTTACGCCCTCCCCTGGGGGCCGGACAACCCCGGCTACTGGGACATCCAGGACGACCGCTGGTATCTTGAGGGCTGCCGGTTGGTCGACCTGGGTGACGCCGATCCGCTCTACACCGACCTGGAGCACCTGGACCGCAGCGTCGCCGCCCTGGTGGGGGCTGCCCTGCGGGCCGGCGCCGTGCCGGTGGTGCTGGGGGGTGACCATTCCATCACCTATCCTGTGTTGCGGGCGTACGGCGAGCTGCTGCAGGCTTCGGCCGGTCCGGGGTCGGCGGCGCGGTACGGGGATGAAGGGGGCGGCCTGGGGAGCAGCCAAGGGAACGGCGGGGGACGGCTGCACATCCTCCAGATTGATGCTCACCTGGATTTCTCCGCCGATGTGGCCGGGTTCCTCCGGTCCAACTCGAGCCCCTTCCGCCGGGCGGCCGAACTGCCGTACGTGGGGACCATCACCGTCATCGGCGTCCGCGGCATCCGCACGAGCCCCGAGGCCTACGCGGCCGCCGCCCGGCGGGGCAACCGCATCGTGACCATGGGGGAGTGGCGGGCGGCGTGGGCCCGGCGAGCGGCCATCCCCGCGGGGGTGGGGCCGAGCGGTGGGCCGCACCCGGGTACCGCGGCGGACTCTGGCGCCGGGGCGAGGGTGGGCGGAGCGACAGGCTCTGGCGCCGGGGCCGGCCCGGCCGGAGGGACAGGGTCACACGGCCGGACCAGCCCGGGCGGAGGGGAGCCGGCCGGCAGCCGGCTGGGTCGGCCACCCGCACCAGGCGACGACGCGAACCCGCTGGTGCCCTTCCTGGCGGCCATTCCCCCCGGCGAGCCGCTCTACATCAGCCTGGACATCGACGGCCTGGATCCGGCGGTCGCCCCGGGCACGTCAAGCCCCGAACCGGGCGGCTTGACCTATGAAGAGGTCCGCGAGATCCTGCGCCTAGCGGCGAGCCGCGCCCGGGTGGTGGGCATCGACATCGTGGAGGTCAACCCGTACCTGGACCCTGGGGGCATGACGGCTCTCCTGGCGGCTCGCCTGGCCATCGAAGCCATGGCGTTCAGCCATGGTGCGCTGGCGTCACCGGGGTCCTGGGTTTTCCCCCACGGGTGACCAGGCCGGGGTCGAGCCGCCCGGACGGGATCCCGGACGGGGGTAGGGGGCGTGCGGTGGGAGGCGGTGGGCGGATGGACCAGGACCACGGGGCGTCCGTCGGGTCTGGGCATAGCGGAGGGCAGGCCGTGGCTTCTTCCGGTGACATCCAGCGCCTGGCGACCCTCGTCCGGAGGGCGCGCTACATGGTGGCCTTCACCGGCGCCGGGGCCAGCACCGAATCGGGCCTGCCCGACTTCCGCTCTTCGCAGGGCCTGTGGCGGCGGGTGCCCCAGCACATGGCCAGCCTGGCGTTCATGGAACGCCACTTCGACGAGTTTGTCGCCTTTTACCGCCAGCGGATCGAGGCGCTGAAGGGGGTGCAACCCAGCCGGGTCCACCGGATTCTGGCCCGCTGGGAGGCGGCCGGATGGCTGAAGGCGGTGATCACCCAGAACGTCGACGGCCTCCACCAGCAGGCGGGATCGCGCCGGGTGCTGCCGCTGCACGGTGACCTGCGGACCTGCCGCTGCCAGCGCTGCGGACGAACCCAGCCCTCGGAGGCCTTCCTCAGCCGGCCCTATTGCGATTGCGGGGGCCGCCTGCGGCCGAATGTGGTGCTGTTTGGCGAGTCCCTGCCTGCCGCGGTGTGGCAGCAGTCCCACCAGGAGGCCCTTCGCTGCGACTTGATGCTGGTGGTGGGTTCGTCCCTTGAGGTTTATCCCGCCGCGTCCCTTCCCGAGCTGGTGGTACGCCGGGCGGCCGCCGGCGAGGCTGTGCTGGCCATCGTCAACCGCGACCCGACGCCCCTGGATGAGCAGGCGGGACTCGTCCTCCGCGGAGTGGCCGGGGACATTCTGGAACAGGTCGACCAGGAACTGGCCCGCCTGGGATCGAACGGTGACCCGGTCGAGTGACGCAGACCCCGTGGCGGGGGCCAGTGACGGGGTTGAACCGGAACGGGGCCGAACCGGAAGGGAGGGAAGGGCGTGACGGAAGAAGGGCAGGACGACCGCCGGCACCACGTTCCTCTGCTGGATCCCGCGGGTTTGCTTGACATCCTGGAGAGCAATCGCCGCCTCACCCTGCGGGTGATCCAGGCCTTCCCCGACGACGCCCTCTTCAGTTACAAGCCCGTGGAGGTCCTGCGCCCCTTCGGCGAGATGGTGCAGGAGATCCTCAACATCGAGGACGATTACGTGCGCGGCATCGCCCTGGGCGAGTGGTCTTTCGGCAAGGTGGCGGACAATGCCCGTACCAAGGCCGAACTTCTAGCGGTTTGCGAGCAGGTCCGCGCCCGCACGAGGGAACTGTGGCCCCGGATCACGACCGGGCGCCTGTTGCAGGTCGAACCGGATCCCTTCTTCGGAGGACCGCCGCAGAGCCACTTCGAGCGGCTGGTGTACGCCCTGGAGAACGAGATCCACCACCGCGGGCAGGGGTACGTGTATTTGCGGGAGCTGGGCATTGAGCCGCCGCTGTTTTATGAGCGCTAAAGGCGGACGACCAGCCAGGGTACGTACCAGGATGTGTTTATTACTACGGACGGAGCCGGGTTGCCAACCTGTTGTTACAGGTTGCCTGGCTCCGTCGCTTTTGAGACCTGACCGGTCGGCTCCTACCTGAAGGGCACGAGGCGCGTGATGCCGATCCTGATCCAGCGCCTGGCTCGTTCGGCGGCAGGAAAGACAAGGGGGCACTCGATGTATCATGGCGGTCGACAGTCCTCGACCGCAGAGTAAAAGACTGACATAACGAGACAATTCGTCCAATCCATTTAAAAATATTTTCAGATCAAGCCATCAACTATCAGTATTGGCTGAAGGAGGTTATCGAACCCCGTGGAATAATGTCCCCCGAAATCCACCCAGGGAGGGGGACCAGGCAAGGTGCTCACGTTGCGCACCAGGATGGGGATCATGTCGGTCATCTCCATCCTCGTCGTGGCACTCAATGTGGCCATTCCCATGGCCTTCGCCGAGGAGGTGGCCCCGCCGACCAACCTCCTCGTTCGCGTCGTCGATGCGGACGGGCAAGGGCGACCCGAGGTTCCTGTACGCCTTGGTGAGGGCTGGGTGAATCCAGGAACAACAGCCCAGGCTGTGCAAGAGGCCACTACAAATGACGAAGGGCTGGTCGTCTTTGAGAATATCGCAGGCGACGCGTATTGGGTTGCGGCCACGGATACAAATCTCGGTTTGACAGCTGGGAAAAACGTCTGGTTGGATTTAGATGAAGGCAACGAGGTTGTATTGGTCCTCGATAGCGCCAAGAAGGCTGGTATTGAAGGCGAAATTGACGGTAGCGCGACTTTAACCGTTTCGGATGGATCCTATTGGTGGAGCACAAATGATATCAGTAGTTATTCCATTGAGTTACAAACATTGGCGGAGAATCGTGTTTACGAATATAGGGTCGAATATGGGACAACGATATACACAAGGATTATTGGTCTTCACGACCAGGACATTGTCGCTATGCCGACCGTGTACGCAAAAGAAGGAGTGGCGGGATGTAGCGACATTAACGCCACCGTGGCAATTCCCAGTGGCTTCAAAAGCTCCGGTGTTGTGGTCGAGTTATGGCCCGTCAATACCTCATCCGCATCGCCATGCCATAACCTTGCAGCATCGGGAGACGACGGGATCTTAGATGCTGGAACATGGTCCGGTTCGGTCGACCCATCCAGTCATCGTGTCGTGCTCAACGGCCTGGCTCCGGGCATGTACGCCGCGATAGTTCGAACCCAGGACTCTGAGAGCCCTTGGTGGAGCGACGTCCTGACGGATGGAGTGAATCTGGCGGAAGGGCAGAACGAGGTGAGCCTTGAGGTTCCCCAGCCGGCCACCGTCAAGGGTGTCGCGATGATCGCCGGTCAACCGGCTGTGGAGCGACAGATATATGTCCTGGAAAGGTTCGATCGCTTTGGGATCGGGGTTTCTTATGCACAGACTGACGATAACGGCGCCTTTGAGATGACTGTGCCGCAAGGAAACCTCGAAATTTGCATTCAGGCCGCAGGGTGCCAGTCGCTCACGGTCACAGGGGATCAGGCCGGCCAAGTCGTAGACTTGGGAGAGGTCGATCTCACTGGCGAAGAAGGACGGCAGCCTCTGCCGCCTGGGGATCGCAGCCTGACCGTTGATGTAAAGGACGGTCTCGGGAAGCCGGTCGGCGGCGCCGGGGTCTTGGTGGAATATTGGCTCCCTGACGAAGAGCGGTGGATCGTGGCGGAGGAGGCGACGACTGGTGACCATGGGCGCGCCATTTTCAACGATCTGCCGCAAGGACGTTACTGGATAAGCGTGGATCAAGACGGAGACTGGGCCAATGGCCTTGGGTTCGAACAAGAACTCTGGATCGATGAAGACGAACAAGTGGAAGTTGTAGTGGATGAGAACATTCCTGAAGGCAAAGACGGTGTGCAGGGTGAGATTGGCCTTGGTTTCGCGGAATATTCCGGCAGTATCCTCTTTACCCCTCTTGATGAAAGTGCTGATGGCTTGATTCGTCGATGGTGGTTCGCAGTGGACTACGCCACAGAACCCGCCCTCTATTCTGTCCTCCTTCCGGAAGGAAGGTACGACGTTGAGTTCTTATACTACCGGGATGATCAAGGATGGATACAATCGATTGGCGGCCAGCTGGATGTGGACGGAACCGTTACCTTGCCGGAGCTATACCCATGGGATGACCAATGTCTAACGACTAGCGGTCAGGTGACCGGGGCACAACCCTGGTCGGATCCCCCTGTATCTAACGTGTGGATGGCTGACTGGGTCCGCATGGAGTTCGTGCGGGGCTTGGAGGGCGACGGCGGTCAGGAAACGCCGTGTGATTGGATCGTAGATACCTTGGATGAGCCGTATTGGCAAGCGCCGGTATGGTACCCAGGAGACGTGGGTGAATGGCGACTCAATGGGCTTCCGCGTGGCCGCTACATGGTGTTCACCGATCCCTACAAGCTGCTGGATGATGGGGACTACATCTCCTACACCTACTTTGATTACCTTGACCTGATGGATCCTGTTGAGGGCTTCGATCTGGAGCTAAGGGAGCCGGCCCGGGTCACAGGGCGTGTCGTGCAAGAGGATGGGGCGCCGGTGCAAGGCGCTGGAGTCGAAATATGGCCCGACATTGATGAACCATGGGTGCGGACCCAGACGACATATACGGATGAGGAAGGGCAGTTCACCCTCTACACCATGCCGGGCTCCTTCTACCTCCAGTTGGAGGATGAAACGCCCCTCGGTGAGGTATTCTCCGTTGGCTGGGGCGACGACGTGGACTTGGGCAACCTCACGCGGGCGGTGACCGACACCGAGCCTGAACCGGAACCTGAACCGAGTCCTACGCCCCAACCGGGACCTGGTCCCCAACCGTCGCCGGCCCCGGCCCCGGCCCCGGCACCGGCGCCCGGAACGGGTTCGGACGAGGTTACGCTGCTCGAGCCGGATCGTGTCGCCGAGGTGATTGACACCCCGGGGACCGAAGTTTCCTTCGAGATCCCGGCGGACCAGCCGGTGGTGATCCCCTCGAACGTAGTCGAATTGTTGGCTTCTTCCGGCAAGGAGGCCGTCCGGTTCGACTACGGTGCGGTTGAGGTCAACCTGCCTGTGGCCAATCTGGACCGCGGCCAGCTGGCCGAGCTGAATCCGTACCTCGCCGCTATAGCCGGCAATGCCAATGCCCAGATCCGGTTTACGGTGAAGGAGACCGAACCGGCCCGTCTGCCTGCGGGATTTGCCGCAGCCGGCGGTCTGTACGAGATTAAACTTGAAGTGGCGGTACCCGACAGTGAACCGGTAGCGGTCAGCAAGCTGCCCGAACCGGTGACGATCACCGTTCCGATTACCTGGACGGGCGACCCCGTCGTCGTTGGGCTCTGGTATCAGAAGGACGATGGTTCGCTGGTTCCGGTGCCCTCGTGGCCGTCGGGTGAACAGGGCTTGACCGCTGCGCTCAGGCATTTCAGCCGCTACGTGGTTGCGGCTCGACAGTCGTCCTTTACCGACGTCAAGGGGCACTGGGCCCGTCGGAACATCGAAGCAGCGTATGCCCATGGCATCATCAACGGGTTTGACGCGTCCACCTTCGGGCCCGACCGAGCCGTGAACCGGATCCAATTCGTCGCCATGTTGACAAGGGCTCTGGGTCTTGAGCCAGACGCCCAGGCTGCGCAGCGGTTCAAGGACCTCAGCCCTGCTTGGGAAGGGGTCGCGGGCGCGGCGTACAAGGCGGGCATCGTGCGTGGCGTCTCCGCGTCCCAGTTCGAACCGAATCGCCAGATGAGCCGCCTCGAGCTCGCGGTGATGATCGGGCGAGCCCTGAAGACCCACGGATTCAGCTTGAGTGAGGCGGAAGTTGCCGAGATCCTGTCGCGGTTCAAGGACGGCTCTGCGGTGCCGATGTGGGCCCGCGAGGCAGTGGCCACGGCCGTAAAGGCGGGGGTCGTTCGGGGCGTGCGGCGTGACGAGCTGGTGCTGGATCGCACCGCGACCCGCGCCGAAACAGCCTCCATCGTCGTCCGCTTCCTCGAGGCGTGGCTTCGTGAAGATCAACAATGACGGCGCGAGGGCCGTCGCATCGCAAGGGTGAGGTGAACAAGAGGTGAACAAGTTAACAGGCCAACGATGAGAGGCGGGCCGAGGTCATGCATTGCGGGCGAGGGCTAACCCCTCGCCCGCAACCCGTTTAGGTTGGCCCAGTCTGGCCAAGGTCGCCAGCCACCCGGCGATCGCCATGGAAGGGGGGTCTCCAAGAGCTGGCGCGATGCCATTCGCGATCGTCCCAACACCGGCCATCTCGCTGGCTACATCTTGGTTTCGACAGGAATCCCCCTGCCGGCCGCCGAATATTTGGCGCCAGCGTCTTTCATCTGCTGCTTACATCACGGTAGAACGTCACGGCGGATGGCCGGTAGGGCGCCGGTTCGACCCGGACCCCACCCGCTCGCACCTGGAGGTAGAAGACGTGGACGCACCCGAGCTGGCCCTGTGGCTCCGCACCGCCGCCGAGTACGGCGCCTCGGACCTTCACCTGACGGTGGAATCGCCCCCCGTCGTGCGGGTCAACGGGGAGCTGACGGACCTGCAGGGGCCGCGGCTGCGCCCGGAGGAGATCGAGGCGCTGGTTCGTCCCATCCTGGATGAGGGGCTGCGGCAGCGGCTGGAGCGGGACGGCCAGGTCGACTTCGCCTACAGCCTGCCCGGCGTGGGCCGGTTTCGGGCCAACGTCTACCGGCAGCGGGGGAGCCTGGCCGCGGCCTTCCGCTTAATCCCCATGACCGTCCCCGATCTGGACGAACTCGGCCTTCCGCCGGCCGTGGCCGGCCTCTGCGAGCTGTCCCAGGGGCTGGTGCTGGTCACCGGGCCCACGGGCAGCGGGAAGTCGACCACCCTGGCGGCCATGGTCGACCGGATCAACCGCACCCGCCGGGTCCACATCGTGACGCTGGAAGACCCCATCGAGTACCTGCACCGCCACCGCCTGAGCCTGGTCAACCAGCGGGAGGTGGGGCTCGACGTGCCCACCTTCGCCACCGGGCTGCGGGCGGCGCTGCGGGAAGACCCCGACGTCATCATGGTCGGGGAGATGCGGGACCTGGAGACCATCGCCACCGCCCTGACGGCCGCGGAGACGGGGCACCTGGTGCTGGCCACGCTGCACACCCCCAACGCCCCCCAGGCCGTCGACCGGATCATCGACGTCTTCCCCGCGGAGCAGCAGAACCAGGTGCGGGTCCAGCTGGCCGGGGTGCTGGAAGGGGTGATCGCCCAGCGGCTGGTCCCGGCCGCCGACGGGCGGGGCCGGTTGGTCGTGGCGGAGTTGCTGGTGGGGACCGCGGCGGTGCGGAACCTGATCCGGGAGGGCAAGACGGCCCAGCTGGTGGCGGTGATGGAGACCTCCCGCCAGTACGGCATGGTCACCCTGCGGGAGAGTGCGGGCCAGTTGCTCTCCCGGGGGCTGGTGACCCGGGAGGCGCTGCTGCGGGTGGGGGTGCGGTAGGCCTCCCCACGCCGCCGTCGGGCCGCGGCGGCGCGGGCCAGGCCGTGGCCCGGGGGACGGGTGCCAGGGGCGCCAATCCGGGACGCAGGTGGGCTAGAGGGGGAGGGCAAGCGGTGGGGCCGGCCGTCACGGTCCTGGCCGGGGTCGTCGGCCTGGCGGTGGGCAGCTTCCTCAACACCTTCATCGACCGGTGGCCGCGGGAAGAACCGGTCACCTTTCCGCCTTCCCGCTGCGAGCACTGCGGCCGGCGCCTCCGCCCCCTGGAGATGGTGCCGGTGGCCAGCTGGATCGTGCTGCGGGGCCGGTGCCGGACCTGCGGCGGCGCCATCGGCTGGCAGGCGCCCCTGGTGGAGTCGGTCACGGGATTGCTCTTCGCTGCCGTCGCCGCAGCGGCCGGGACCCCGGCGCAACTGTTGCTGGGCCTTGGGTTTGTCGCGGTGCTGGTCGCCGTCACCGGGGTCGACTTGCGCTGCCAGCTGATCCCCAACGTGGCCTTGCTGGCGGGGCTGGGCTGGGCGGCCCTGGTGGTCCTGGCCCTGGTGGTGCCCGGGCCGTGGGCGGGGTGGCTGGCCGCGCCGGTGGCGCCGGCCTCCCTTGAGGGGCCTGGTCCTGGAGCCTTTGCCGTCCCGAGTGCGGACGAACCGGCTCCTGCCTCCGCGGCCACGCCCTCGGCGCCTTTCATCCGCCCGCCGGCCGTGGCACCGGGATGGGCGCCCTGGGCCCGCGCCCTCGGAGCGGCGGCCGTCGGCGGACTCATCTTCCAAATTTTGCGGTGGGGTTCCCGCGGCGGCCTGGGCTTCGGCGACGTCAAGCTGGCCGCCTGGCTCGGGTTCTACCTGGGGCCGCGGGCCCTGCCGGTGGCCCTGTTCACCGCGGCGATCCTGGGCGGACTGGTGGCGGGCGTTCTCCTGCTCACCGGGTGCCGGGGCCGCCGGGACGTGATCCCTTTCGGCCCCTTCCTGGCGGCCGGGGGGCTGGTGGGCTGGTTCTTTGGGGAGGGGCTGTGGCAGGCGTACCTGGGGCTTGGGACCGGGTAGGCGCCGCCATGGTCACGGGTTGAAGACCCGCCCCGCAGGCAGCAGTGCCAAGCGATGATGTGAGGCACCCCGGGTTGCGAGGGGGGCGCGGCCCGGGCCCGGACGGGACGACCGGCTCGAGACGAACAGGGACCGGCAGGCCCGAGGCGGCCCCGGCACGGGGTAGGCCTTTGACGGTGGGGAGTGGGGGGAGGACCATGGCCCGATGGCTGTTCCGCGGCCAGCTGGGCGACTACCTGGTGGAGCGGGGTTGGATCACCCCGGACCAGCTGCAGGCCGCCCTCGAGGAGCAGCGCCGGACGGGCCGGCGGCTGGGGCAGATCCTGCTCCGCCACGGCTGGATCACCCGGGCCCAGCTCCAGGAAGCGCTGGCCGCCCAGCTGGCGGTGCGGGTGTGGGATCTTCGCCGCAACCCGCCGGACCCGGCGGTGGCCCGCCGCGTGCCGGACTGGGTCGCCCGGCGGTATCAGGTTCTTCCGGTCGACGACGACGGCCGCCGCCTGGTGGTGGCCATGGCCGATCCCACGGACCTGGAGGCCCTGGACCAGGTCCGCCTGGTGACGGGGCGCGACGTGGAGCCGGTCCTGGCCGACGAGGACGAGATCAAGGCGGCGGTGGGGCGGATCTTCGGCCTGCTGGAGGTGGCGGAACGGGCCCTGAGGGCGACGCGGGGTGACGTGGGTGAGCGGCCACCCCGGGGCGAACCGGCCTGGGACGAACCGGCTTCCCCAGCAGGCTGCGAAGGCGAGGGACCCGGGGGTGCCGCCGGCGAGGCTGGCGGCGAGGGGTTCCGTGGCGTGGGGGCCCGAGGCGAGATCGTCGCAGCTCCGTCCGGCACGGCATCCGGTGAGGCGAACCGGTACCGGGACAAACCGGGCGCCGACCCGGCGGCCTGGGCAAGCGGCGGGGTGGCCAGGGAACCAAGCGGGATGGACTCGGATGGTGGGGCGCCGCACGATGCCCGCGGCGCCGCCACCGGACACGGCCTGGGTACGGCCCCGGCGACAGGCGTGCCCGGTCGCGTTGGGTCGGCCGGATCTTCCGGAGTGGCGGGTAGTGGCGCTGCCATGCGCTGGGCTGGCTTTCCGGGTTCTGCGGGAGCCAGCCCACGGGACCGCCGGGGCGATGGGGACCGGACCGGCGGGCCGGGCCAGGGGCCGGTTCGTCCCGAGCAAGTGGTGGCCACGGAAGCCCAGGCGCCCGTGGTCGAGTTCGTGCAGAACCTGCTGGAGCAGGCGGTGCGGCAGAAGGCGTCGGACGTCCACCTCGAGCCGGGCGACGGCACCTTCACCATCCGTTTCCGCATCGACGGCACGTTGCACGTGGCGATGCGCCCGCCGGCAGCGCTGCACGCCGCGGTGACCACGCGGATCAAGGTCCTGGCGGGCATGGACATCGCCGAGCGGCGTCTGCCGCAGGACGGCCGGTTCCGCATCGTGGTCGAGGGGCGCGAGTTCGACTGCCGGTGCTCCACGATGCCAACCGTCCACGGGGAGAAGGTGGTGATCCGCCTGCTGGACCGGGCCATGGGCGGGGCACGCCTGGACGCCCTGGGGCTACCCGATGGGATGGTCGAGCAGCTGCGGGAGCTGGTGCGCCGGCCCTACGGGCTCCTGCTGGTGACAGGACCGACGGGGAGCGGCAAGTCGACCACCCTGGCGGCGCTCTTGCGGGAGATCGACCGCACCCGGCTCAACGTCCTGACCATCGAGGATCCCGTTGAGTACGAGATTCCTGGGGCCAGCCAGAGCCAGGTGAACCCCCGCGCGGGCCTGACCTTCGAGGTGGCCCTGCGCCACTTCCTCCGCCAGGACCCCGACGTGATCATGGTGGGAGAGATCCGCGACCGGGAGACGGCCGACACGGCCGTGCGGGCGGCCCTGACGGGGCACCTGATCCTGAGCACCCTGCACACCAACGACGCCCCGTCCAGCGTGACCCGCCTGGTGGACATGGGCATCGAACCCTTCCTGTTGGGGTCGTCCCTGCTGGCGGTGCTGGCCCAGCGGCTGGTGCGGGTGCTGTGCCCCCACTGCCGGCAGCCCTATGAGCCCGGAGAGGGGGTGCGGGCGGTGTTCGCAGGGGCGGGGGTGGCGTTACCCGAGAGCGGCCTCCTCTACCGGCCCGGCGGCTGTCCGGAGTGCCGGGGTGGGTACGCCGGCCGCCAGGCCGTGGCCGAGCTCATGGTGATGAACCCGGAGCTGCGGGAACTGGTGACGCGCGGGGCGACGGCGGCGGAACTGGGCCGGCGGGCGGCGGCGGCCGGCATGCGCACGCTGCGTCAGGCAGGGCTGGAGCTGGTCCTGGCCGGTGTGACGTCGGTGGAGGAAGTCCTACGGGTCACGGAGACGCCGGGGTGGGAGAAGGCCGTATCCTCGGCAGCGCAAGCCGGTGCGGTGTCCCAAGTCGCCGCGGCGTCCTGGGACGCTGGGATGTCGCCGGCGGGAGCGGCGTCCCAGGCCGCGCAGTCGTCCCGGGCCGTCCCGGGGCGGTTGCCCGGCGAGTGACGGTGCCGTGAATCGGCTGCCGCCGGTGGCGTAAGGGGGAATCTCCCTCACGGAGATGCCGCCTCGGATTTCAGCGGCCATCGGCAGGCGCAGCCCCGTGGACGGGCTGCGCGGGGCCGCCCGTGGGGCGGCTGCTCCGGGGCTCCTCCAGGATGGCTGTATTGGGGCTGGCCGCCCCGCCCGCCAGCGGGGGGCGAACCGCCTGGGATCGAAAGGAGGACTGGTCGGCTATGGGCTTTTACTACGTGGCGCGCCATGGCGCCAGCGGCCGCAAGGTTCAGGGCCGCATCGAGGCCGACTCGGTGTCCCAGGTGCTTGGCCTGCTCCACGCCTCGGGATACATCCCGCTGGTCATCCGCCGCGAGAGCCGCTGGCGGGATGCCGACGTGCGGGATCTGCTGGGGCTGAACCGCACGGGCCTGGCCACCCGCGACCGGGCCGTGTTCTTCCGCCAGCTGGCGACCATGATCCGGGCCGGTCTTCCTCTGAGCGCGTGCATGGAGTCGCTGGTCGAACAGGGCCGGGGACGGCTGCGGCAGGTGGCGGCCGGGATCCTGCGGGACGTTCAGTCCGGGCGGTTGCTCCACGAGGCCATGGCCCATGCCCGCGGGGCCTTCGACGACGTCCACGTTGCCATGGTGCGGGCGGCGGAGCTGTCCGGGCGCCTGGACGAGGTCCTGGCCCGGCTGGCGGCCGACGAGGATCGTCGCCTGAAGGTCGAGGGCAAGGTCCGCTCGGCCCTGGCCTACCCGGCGTTCGTGCTGCTGGTGGCCGCGGCGGTGGTGGCCGTGATGGTGACGTTCATCGTTCCTACCTTCGTGGGCATCTTCCAGCAGTTCAACGTGCCCTTGCCGTGGCCCACCCGCTTTTGGGTCACGGTGATGAACCGGCCCGCCGCGGCATATCTCGCCGTACTGGTTCTGGGGGCCCTGGTCGCCGCGGCCTGGCTGTGGGCCCGCAGTCCCGCCGGCCGGGCGCGGGTCGACGGCTGGATCCTGCGGGCGCCCGTGGTCGGGCCGGTGGCCAGGGCGCTGGTGGTGGCCCGCGTGACCCGCGGGTTGGCCTCCATGGTACGCAGCGGCTTTCCGCTGCTCGAGGCACTTGACGCGGCGGGCCGGCTGGCCGGGAACCAGGTTTTTCGCGTCGCCCTGGAGGAAACGCGAAAGGGGGTGGAACGGGGTGCCAGCCTGTCGGCCGCCCTCCGGGTGTCCGGAATCTTCCCGGCCCTGGTGGTCGACCTGGTGGCCATCGGCGAGCGGAGCGGCGCTTTGGACGAGTTGCTGGACCGGGCCGCCGCGCTGGCCGAGGAGGAGACCGACAACCGACTGGCCGCCCTTACGTCGCTGCTGGAACCGGTGCTGGTGGTCCTCATGGGGGGCGTGGTGGGGTTCATTGCCCTGTCCGTCTTCCTGCCAATGTTCACGCTTATGTCGAGCGTTACGCAAGTGGGCTGGTAAAAAGTTTTCGTTATGGGGTCCCTCCGCCTTCAGGACGGAAGGAACCCGATTCGTCGCGGCGAATCCCCGTTCCGCACATCGGCCCGTTCTGCCGGGCGGCGGGTCCAGTGGGTGCAGATACCCGCCCGTACGGCCGGGGCGACGGGCCCGGGGGAGACCGTTGGGGGAGGGAGGAGCATGAAGGGGATGAGCCGGCCGGGTGCAGGCCGGGATGCCGGTAGCCGGCAGGAGTGCCGGACTCGGCGACAGCGGGGCTTCACGTTGATCGAGCTGGGTGTGGTGTTGGCGGTTCTGGCCATCCTCGTGGCCATAGCGGTGCCCACGTACCTGCGGATGGTCGCTCGAGCCCGGGAAGCCGAGGCTCAACAGGCGTGGAGCATGGTCAGGGCGGAGTTATGGAGTTACTTCCTACAAAACGGCGAGTTCCCTCAGCCATCCGGGACGTGGCCGAGCGGCATCGACCAGCCCACACCGCCCAACTGGGACTTTACGGCCCGAGGGGGCGGAACGCAGATCACCGTTGTCGCACAGCCTACAGATCTGAATAGCGGTGGCGAGACGCTCTGTTGGACGCTGGATCAGGACGGGCAAGTGTCGACGAATCGCGGTGACGCCTGTAATCCCCCTTCATGATTCACCAGCACCCATCGCAGCACGGTGATCGGTAGGGCAGAAAGGGGGCGGTACCCGTGTTTCGTCGATGGCGCGGCTGGCACACGAGTCCGCCCCCCGGATTTCAGGCTTCCCAGCGGGGCATGGCCTTGATCGAGGTCCTGGTCGCCCTGCTTCTCCTCACGGTTGTCGCCACGGCCTTTTTGGCGGCGATGGCGGGATTTCGCCAGGGGTCGGTCCGGTCCGACCTGCTCCAAGGAGCGGTAACCTGCGCCTCCTACGTGGTGGAACGGGTACGCGGCGGGCTCACCCCGATTCCAGACCAGCCGGTGGACGGGAATTGTGACGCCGTAGGATGGCCCAACCTCAGTTACCGCCTCGTGGCAATGCCGGGCGGTGGCGGTGAAGGGTCGGCCGACCCCAACAGCACGTGGCGGGCCATCTCGGTTACCGTTTTCCCGTCGAGCAAGCACGGCATTGCAAGTGCGGCGATCTACGAACTGACCACGTCGGCCTCCGTCACTCTGCATTGAGGTCCGAGCTCCAAGCCGGTCCCGGAGTCTGGACGACGGAACCGCCACCAACCGTGGCGTGGTAGGGGCGATGAGCCGTGGGCGAACCGAGACGGCGTCTCGAGCGCGGTTTTCTCATGGTCGAAGTGGCTGTCGCCATCGCCATCGCCGGTGTGATCGCCACCGGCGTCGTCGCCTTGCTCATCTGGGCGGCTACAGTGGAAACCCGTACCAGCGCCGCCTCGGATTACGTGGCGGCTTCCCATCTGGGAGCCGACACCCTGGCCCGCCTGATACGCCAGGCCGGTGGGGCGGGACAGGCTGCCATTGGCGGAGGCAACGGAAGTTCGCTGGTCCTGTGCGGGGTTCGGGAAACCACCCGCACGTGGCGGGGCCGGGTTCAGGTGGACGGGGCCGGGAGGCTGGTCGTCGTCCCGCTGGCGGCACCGGCGCCGCCGGATTGCCAGGGATCGGACCTCCCAGGCGCCCGGGTGCTGGTTTCCCAGGTGCGGATTGCCACCGTGCAATTTCAGTATCACACTGCCCAGGGAGCGGCACCTGCGTCCGGATGCAATGGAAACGGCCTGCCGCCGTGCGCCGAAGTGGTGGCCGTAGAGTTCACCCTGACCCCGGCGCCGCCCACGGGGCCGCACCAGGGTGTTCTGCGGATCGTGCCGCACCCGGTGTCGCGCCTGGTCACGCTCCGCAACTGATGGCAAGGGTGCCAGCGGGCAGCAGTGGCCGTGGAAAGGGGGAGCGGGGGTGGCGTGGCGCAGAAGGCGAGCGGTGCGCGGTCAGGAGGGTCAGGCCCTCGTGGTGGCAGCCATCGCGCTGGTCGTCCTGAGCCTGATCGCGTCCGTCAACATGGTCCTGTGGGCGAGACAGACCGCCTTTGCCACCCAGCGGGCCCACCGCCAGACGGCTCTTTACGCGGCGGAGGCGGGTATTGCCGAAGGCTTGGATCAGCTGTTGAAGGGTAACCAGGCTTTCTTGTCCGGCCAGCCCGTTACAGGGCAGTTAGGCAGGGGCGCATACCAGGTTACGCTGGCGTCCCGGGAGGTCGGCGGGCAGACAACCTACGTGCTGGAGAGCACGGGGTGGTCGCTGGGCCGACCTGGGGAACGCCGCACCGTTCGCCTCGCGGTCGGTTCGGCCTTCTTTCATCCAACGGTTGCCAGTCGGGACCTGAAGGTCGACAACTGCTTCGACTTCATCATTACGTTCTATTGTGCACCTGTAACGTTTTCCCCCGAAGCCGTTTATGGAAGAGAACTAAACGTCAGCCGGCGACAGCAACTAACGGGGGTTCGTCAGGGGGCGGTTCCCTTGCCCCGGCTGTCGTATGCCGCCGTCGCATCCCGGGTTCCCAATCCAGCGAATCCGATCAAGATGAGCGGTGCAGAGTGCCAAATGTCGGTATCCGGGTGGTACGACATCGGATCCAAACCCAAATGCCGATCCATCCACGTGACCGCTCCGTGGGTAGGGATCACCGGTGACGTCGACGTCAGCACGTTGAACGTCAGTCAGGGATCCGTTCTGGTCGTCGCAGGAAGCGTGAACGTGGACCAGCTTCGGTTCGTCAATGGCGGAAGTGGAACGGGCGACGGCATTGTGGTGGCGGGCAAGGGTATCGAACTGACCAGCGTGGACTTGGTCAACTGGAATTCAAACAGTGCCATGGCGCTTTACGCCCTGGACACGAACACGCCCGATTGCGCCCCGGTTCTACCGGGCTGTACCTACGACCAGCGGAAGCCTGATGCCGCCAACGATCCGTCCAACGACGTGCACATCACCGAATTCAGCCTGGTCGTGCGCGGGCCGACTTCGCGTACAATGTCCGTGTTCGCGGCGCCGTACCGGGTTCCCCCTCGAGATAACCCGACGCCGGACATCCGCCTTGCAATCGGTGGGGTGGTAGGGACGGTTGGGGAGACCTCCATTGAGGGCTCTCTGGTCTCTGCAGGGGACATTGAACTTGAAGGGCTCGGGTTGCTGAAGGCGCCATGGGAGATCACGACGGACCCGAGGTCGCTGCGGCCTCTCTTTCATCTGGGTGGCAACGTTCCCGGGTCCGGAGTGCTGGTGCTACTGGGCTGGACGGAGGAGGCGGGCGGAGGATCGTGACCCGGCTCGATGTAGGACGATCTGCGGGGCTCGGCGTGGATCTCGGGAGCACCGGAGTGCGCTGGGCGCGGTGGTCGCCTGAAGACGGAGTCCAGGGGGTGTCTCCCGGGAGCAAGGGACGAGTGACAGCAAACCTTCCCGGGGACGAGGCGATCCTTCGCATCATGCCGGCGCCTCCCGTACCGCGCCGGGAACTCCCGTTGGCCCTGAAGTGGGAACTTCAGCGGATCCTTCCCTTCTCCGTGGAAGACGCCGTGTTTGACTACGTGATCTTACCGGGTAGAGGCGGAGGGACCGGTGCCGCTGGCGGGTCCGGGGGCCCCTTGGGTCGAGCGGGCCGGCTCGATGTCGCGGAGGGGCGGGACGATCAGGTCGTCGTCGCCGGCGCTCCGGTCGCCGTCATCGACGCCCGCTACCGCCAGCTGGCGCGACGGGGCATCCGGCCCATGGCGCTAGAGCCCGAATGGGTCACGTTGTGGCGTATCACCCGGTTCCTCCAGCTCCTTGCCGATCCTGGGCGTTCGTGTGCCGTCATCGACCTTGGCCACACGTCGACCCGGCTGCTAGTCATCGGACCGGACGGGGCCCCGGTGGCCTTTCACCGCTCCGCCGCGGGCAGCGGAGCTCTGGAAACGGAACTCGCCGCCCAACTGGGCGTTTCCGTCACCCAGCTGCGTCAGCTCCGTGCCACCGAACTTCGCCATGACGTCGCCGCCCTGGTCAGGACGGCGACCGCGACGGAGCTCATCGGTGACGTGACCCGACTCTTCCGCCGGGCGCGGCAGGAAACGGGGAGCACGCCTGCCGACGTGTGGGCGATCGGCGGCGGTGCAGCGTGGCCGGCCCTGGTCGCGGCGCTATCCGATACCGCCGGGACCGTGGTGATGGTGCCCGGTACGGAAGGTGTGGAACGACTCGTATCAAGGTTCGACGTCGATCCCCGCAGCGATGCCCGGTGGGCCAGCCAGACCGCGGTGACGCTGGCTCGATGTGATGCGCCGTCGGTTCTCGCTGCGGGCCTGGCTCTCTGGCACGCCGTACGGTGGGCGGCGTCGCGGGGGCAGGCCTGGCCTGCATCGAGCGGAGCTGCATCGGAAGACTTCGCCGATCCCGACTTGGTGACGGTGGGTATGCAGGAGGTGAGGCCGTGAAGAACGCCGCCCTTGAACCCCGGGCCACCGGGCTCCGGTCGCACCGGGCGGCGCGCCGGGGTCTACCCACCGTTCCGGCCATGAACCTCCTTCGCCCCGCTTTGCCGGCACGCCGGGCGCGGGTCGCAGGGTTCCTGGTGGTCATCCTTCTCTTGGTGGCTCTGACCGACGTTTGTTTGGTGCTGGGATGGCTGGGGATTTCCCTTCAAAATAGCCGGATTCAGGGCCAAATCGACGGCTTGCGGTCGGACGAGGCGCGCTGGCAGGCAGAAGCCGCACGGTACGCAGGGACCACGCAGGACCGGGCTCGCCTGCTTCGGCAGCTCGAAGTCCTCAACGCGCTACCCACGGGATATTCGAACGTCCAAGCAATGGCCGAGCAGCTGGCGGCAGCACTGCCCGAGGGAGCGGCGGTGCAGACTGCCAACCTCGCGGAAGACGGGTTCGTCTTGATCACGGGAACGGCCCAGACGTTTGACGGGGTGGAGCGGTACGTTCGAGCCCTTCAGGCCGGGGGAATGTTCCGTTACGTCCGCGTGGCGACGGCAGGGCGGCCCGAGGCTTTGGCGGGCGATTCCCCCGATGCGGCCGGGGGCGGAGGCCTTATAACCTTCCAGGTTGAAGCGTGGCTTGAGGAGGCGGCCGGCGATGACGGTGGGGTTTGAAGAGCCGGCGCGTCCGCAGCGTTCGTCCTCGGCGCCCCTGTCAGTGGGTTTGCGATCCGGCGTCCTGAATCATCGTTCACCTCTGGTGCGGACGGCTCCCTGGCTCCTGCTCGTCGCGGTGGTCTTCGCCTTGACCTTCTTACCCCTCATGGTGATTCCGGAGATTCAGCGGTGGACTGTGCTGCGAGAGGAGCGCGCCACAGCCCTCCAGGCGGCTCATAACGCCCAGTCCGTTGCGAAGTCCCTCGCACAACTCGCAGGGGAGCTTCCGCAATTGCAGGCCCAGGTACAGGAAAAAGAGCGCGGCCTGGTCACCGTCGAGGAACTGCCAAGCGTTGTGACATGGCTCGCACAGCAGGCAGAGGCCACGGGCGCGTCCCTGACCTCCATGGTGTTTGGACCGTACCAGCCGGTTGAGGCCGCGGCAGCAAGTGGCGGGACCGGGAACGTGTCGGCGTCGGGGGAAGATCCAGCGGCACGGCAAGGGACTGGCGGCGATTCAGGTCAGGCAACGCAAAACCCGGGACCTTCAACCGACACGCTGTACGGCCGAGTGACGGTCGAGGTCACCGCCACCGGCACGTGGAGCCAGCTGGCCCAATTCGCTGGTGCGGTCGTGCGTGACTCTGGCCTGCGGGTTCACGCCTGGTCGATCAGCGCCAAAGCCCAGGGCGGGCCCTACCAGATGAGCCTTCGGGCTGACCTCTACTTGAAGGGGCAGCCGCCTGTGTCCCAGGGCTCGCCCGTGACGGTCGAGGAGCTGGGGCAGGCCAGCACCTTGTCGTCCCGTGGGAACGCGGGCAACGCGGAGGGCGGGGCGAGCCGGTAAGTGACCGCCCTATCGGGCCCGTTTCTTCCAGTTGACCGGGGACACACCCTGCGCACTGCCCGTGCGCGATGGCTCCTGACGCACCAGGTCCGCACGTAGGGCGGGGGAACCGTCTTACGACTTCCCGATTGTGCCCCGAGGGGGGATCGTGGAACTGAGCCCCCGTCCATCGATTAACGCTTTCCACGCCCCGTCGCGTTCGGCCAGAACCAAACCGTCGCGGGCCGCCGGTCCCGCCATGCCCCAGCCCTCCCGTAGCATCGTTTCGACTTCAGCGACCGTGTAAGGGAAGAGTTCCACAGGTACGGGTACGGGCGGGTACGGGATGGACCGATGGCGCTCGTGAAAGGGCAAGTCCGATTGCCTCAACACGATGAGCAAGTCGACGTCGCTGTGGGCGGTTGCATCGCCCCGCGCCATGGAGCCGAAGAGCACGACGGCCTCCACATCCGCCACGCGACGGAGCAGGTCGTCCGCCCATCGCTTGACCTGTTCCAGGACGGCACCACGGTCAATCTTCCAGACCCTGACCTGCACAGTAATCCACCACCTCGCCGGCGAGCTGGATCGCCTCCTCGGCATCCTTGAGAGCATAGTGCTGTCCGGCTGGTCCCGCTGGGTGGGCATCCGGGTAGCGGGTCGGGATATACAGCCGGTCAAGAACTGCGACGCGCTCGATGAAGGAGTCGCCGGGTTTGACCTCATCCGGCAACATGTCGAGCAGGAGACGAACGGAATGTCCCCACGCTACCTGGCCTTTGGCCAGGTGCAGTGCTTTGAGAGCTGCTTCGGCAGCTTGATGGGCCGCAAAGCAAGCCCAGGCATAGTCTCCCACGTCGCAGCTATGCTTGGCATGTCGCAAGTTCAGCCGCGCCTGGGCCAGCCAATCGCGGGCTCTGTTCATCCCGCACTCCCCGCCCCCTTCATGGACGGCCCCCCACCATGAAAGACGTGCCGCAGCGTCTGGCCGGTTATGCTAACATTGTAACCCGGTTCCCGCGGGTATCGTCGGTGAAGGGACCGGTTCTCGGCCACCACCATGACGTTGCCTGTCATTCCAGTCGACGGTACACTTGACCAGGAACGGTTTCCAACGGAGCATCCCTCCAGCCGTACCTCCCGATGCGGGCCGGTAAAGCCGGCGGGATCGACGCATCGCACGACAGCCAGGTGGCGGGATGGCGTGAACCGGAAGGGAGAGGCACGATGCCCGCTTTGCCACGCATCGCCGTCATCCTCGCGGGCGGTGAAGGGCGCCGGCTCTGGCCGGCCAGCACGCCCCAGCGCCCCAAGCAGTTCCTGCGGCTCTTCGGCGGACGAACGCTGCTCGAAGCCACCTGGGAGCGGGCCCGGGCGGTGCCCGGGATCCGGGACGTGTGGGTGGTCACGGGGGCGCCTTACGCCGGCCTGACCCGTCAGGTCCTGCCGGGGCTCGCCGCCGAGCACCTGGTGATCGAGCCGTCGGGGAAGAACACGGCGCCCGCGCTCGCCCTGGTGGCGGGGCATGTCGCGAGCCGTTACGGCGACGCCGCGGTGTTGGTTCTTCCCGCGGACCATTACGTTCCCGACGTCCGTGCCTTCGTCGAGGCGGCGGACCGCGCCCTGGACGCCGCGGCGACGACGGAGGGGCTTGTCACCTTCGGCATCGAGCCCACCCGGCCCGAAACCCAGTACGGCTACATTGAACTCGACCAACGGGCGGTGCGACCCGGCGTTCCCATCGTCACCAGGGCCGCGGGAGTCGCCGGACCGGCTGCCGTGCCCGTTCGCCGGTTCGTCGAGAAACCGGGACCGGAACAGGCGGCTGCCTTCCTGGCCTCGGGCCGCTACCTCTGGAACAGCGGGATGTTCGCGTGGCGCAACACGGTCTTCTGCGCGGAACTCCAGCGGGTGGCGCCGGATCTCGGGCGCCTGGCGGCGAGGGTGGCCGCCGGCGAGCCGCGGTCGGCGTGGGAGGCCGACTGGCAGGCGCTCCCGTCCATCTCCGTCGACTACGCCGTCCTGGAGCGGGCGCGCCGCATCCTCTGCATCCGCGCGGGCTTCGCATGGGACGACCTGGGATCCTGGCTGGCCGTCGACCGCCACGGCATTCGGGACGAACACGGCAACGTGGTGCTGGGCACGGCGCCCGCGGTGGTGCAAGGTTCCTCCGGGGTCACGGTCCTGACCGAGGAACTGCCCGCGGTGGTGATGGGGGTTCGGGATCTGGTCCTGGCGGCCACCCGCGACGGGGTCCTGGTGGCGGGAAAGGACAGCATCGAGGGGCTCCGCCAGGCCCTGGGCATCCTGGAACGGAAGCTGCAGGAACTGGCCCGGGGCGGTGCGGGGATCCAGGCGCCGGCACCGGCGGCCGCCGGCCGGGAGCCGCGGTAGCGCGGTCTACAAGATGTCACCGATGGATGATGAAGCTTCGACTGGAGGACGCAAAACCGGCAAGAGGAACTGCTGCTTGACGCCCGAATTGCAAGCATGTGGGACAGGAAACCAACGGATACGCCGGCCTCGTGGGCCGGCGACACCGTCGCCGGAAGTTGGGGAGGGTTCGTCCCTTGCCACGCACCGTCCGCAAGGCCGTGATCCCGGCGGCCGGCCTGGGCACGCGCTTCCTGCCGGCCACCAAAGCCCAGCCCAAGGAAATGCTGCCCGTGGTCGACAAGCCCATCATCCAGTATGTGGTGGAGGAGGCCGTGGCGGCCGGTATCGACGACATCCTGATCGTCACGGGTCGCGGCAAGCGTGCCATCGAAGACCACTTCGACCGCTCCATCGAGCTGGAGTGGCACCTGGAGCGGGGCAACAAGGACGAGATGCTGGAGTGGGTGCGCTACATCGCCGACCTGGCCGACGTCCACTTCGTCCGGCAGAAGGAGCCGCTGGGACTGGGCCACGCGGTGCTGCAGGCCCGCCGCCACGTGGGCGACGAGCCCTTCGCCGTGCTCCTGGGCGATGAGATCTTCATCGGGGACGAACCGGCCCTGGCGGAGCTGATGGCCCGCTACCGCGAGACGGGCGCCAGCGTGGTGGCCGTGCGGGAGGTGCCGCGGGAGCAGGTGCGGCGCTATGGCGTGGTGGCGGGGGAGCCGGTGGGGGAGGGCCTCTACCGCGTCCGGGACATGGTGGAAAAGCCCGACCCGGCGGAGGCCCCCTCCAATCTGGCCATCGTCGGCCGGTACATCATCGAGCCCGAGATCTTCGACCTGCTGGAGCGGGTGGGCCGCGGCAAGAACGACGAGATCCAGCTGACCGACGCCCTGCGGATGCTGGCCCGGGACCAGGCGGTCTACGCCTACCAGACCCGGTCCCGGCGCTATGACGTGGGGGAGAAGCTGGGCTTCCTGCAGGCCACGGTGGAGTTTGCCCTGATGCGGCCGGAGCTGGCCCCCGACTTCCGCCACTACCTGTTCAACCTGGTGGACGAGCTCAGGACCGGCCGCTGGCCGGGGGCCGAACAGGCCGCGGCCACGCGCCAGGCCCAGCCGGCGCCGCTCAAGCGGCAGCGGTAATGCGGGCAACGGGCGACGCAGTGACCGACTGGGCTAACCGCGTCGTAAAGGCCGGTGAGTGGGGGGCGCACATCGATCGCCAGGCGAATGGGCTCGCCCCGATCCCGCTCGGCGCAGCAGCAAGGCAGGGGGCCGTTCCATGCACCGCATCGAAGTGGTGGGCGCCGTCAACCTCTTGTGGCTGGCCGCCTTTTTGCTGATCCGTTACCTGGCCGAAGAGGGGCCGGCGACCGCTGGTGCAGCCGGCGCCGGTTCGGCGGCCGGCTTCTTTGGCTGGGTCCTGCCCACGGGTCTGGTGCTGTTCCTGGTAGCCTGGGGCGGCTATGCCATCGGCCGGGCGGCGGCCCGCCGGGGGCGGTAGCCGGCCGGCCGCGGCCGGACCCGAACGCCGATAGGGACGTGTCTGCAGGCTGGTCCCGTAGACCGGGTGCGCCGGCCGGCCCGTTGGCCCGGCCCGGAGGCCGCACCCGACGGCCGGACCCGACGGCCGAACCTACGGGCCAGCACCCTGCACCCGCGGGCCTGCGCGCCGGACCCGTGGGCCAGCGCGGTAGAAGGGCGACCCGAGCCAGGACCCAGAACGCCTACCGCAAGAACCGCATCGGCCAACCAGGTCGGTGCACGGGCTCTCGAGCAGGGCTGGCCGCATGGCCCGCAGAGGTTGGAGGGGCCTGCAGGAGGTCGGAGGGGGCTTGGTGGAGAGGATGGGGATGGCGCTGCGTAAACCCGCACGGTTGCGTCCCGGAGACACCGTCGGCGTCGTGTCCCTGTCGGCCCCGGTGGCCGCCGAGTGCCCGCGGCGCTATCAGCGCGGCCTTACGGAACTCGAACGGCGGGGTTTCCGTCCCCGGCCGGCTTGTCACGTCACGGCTCACCACGGCCACACCGCCGGGACGCCCGAACAACGGCTGGGCGATCTGCACGACCTCTGGCGGGATCCCGACGTCAAGGCCATCATCAATACCATTGGAGGCTACAACTCCCACCACCTGCTGGAAGACCTGGACTACGAGTACATCGCCCGCCATCCCAAGCTGTTTATCGGCTACAGTGACATCACGGCCCTGCACGTGGCCTTGCACGCCCGCACCGGGCTGGTGACTATCCTCGGCCCCGCGTTGTTGCCGCAGTTCGGCGAGTACGGCGGGATCCACCCGTACACGTGGGAGCACCTGCGCCAGGTCACCGTGGAGGCCGCGCCACCGGGTGAACTGGTGCCGTCAAGCGAGTGGACACCGGAACACCTGCGCTGGGACGTGGAGGACGACCGGCCCCGGCGCTACGTACCCAATCCGGGACCGCGCACCCTGCGCCCGGGCCGGGCCGAGGGCCCGATCCTGGCCGGCAACGCCGGCACGCTGCTTCTGCTGGCGGGGACGCCCTGGTGGCCTCAGGTCGACGGCGCGATCCTCTGCCTGGAGGACGACGAGGCCGAGCAACCCGCCACCGTCGATCGCATGTTGACGCAGCTCCGCCACATGGGCGTGTTCGCCCGTATCGCCGGCCTGGTGCTGGGGCGCTTCCCTCCCCAGGTGGGCTTTTCCGAGGACGACCCCCTCGATGAGATCGTTCTACGGGCGGTGCGCGGCTACGACTTTCCCGTGGCCGTCGACTTCGACTTTGGCCACACCGACCCCATGTTCACCCTGCCGCTGGGTATCCGGGCCCGGCTGGAGGCAGATCCGAAGCGGCCCCGCCTGTTTCTCCTTGAGGCCGCGGTAGCCTGAAAGGCCGGCCGGGGTGATTAGGGGCCGTCGAACAATCGGGAGCCGGTCAGTGAACAATCGGGGATTCCTCGTTGAACAATCGGGGACCCCTGCATCTTGAGGCATCTTGAGGCTGCGGCGAGGGCCGCGCTCCGTCCCGGCACGGGGCGCCGGGGACATCAGCCGCCGAGCACCCGCCGCGGATCCACGTTGCGGCCCGTGACCACCACCACGATGCGGCGGGGAACGGGCAGGGGGCCCCCGGGCCGCCAGGGGAAGACCCCCCTCAGGGAGGTCAAGGGGTTGCGGCCTGCAGCCGCGTCGGGCCGGCCGGTTCCGGTTGGCGGGGCGGCCTCCAGCAGGGCGGCGATGGCGGTGGCGGCGCCGCCTTCCACCAGGAGGCCGTGTTCTTCCAGCATGAAGGTCATGGCCCGGGCGATGGCTTCTTCCGAGACCAGCACGGCGTCGGTCGCCAGGCGGCCCACCAGGCGGAAGGTCCAGCGGTTGTCTAGGCCGATGCCGCCCACCAGGCTGTCGGCCAGGCTGGGTTCCTCGGGCAGGGTGACGGGGTGGCCGGCCCGGAGGCTGTGGAACATCACCCGCCCCCGTTCCATGGAAACGCCGATGAGCTGCACGGGGCGGGGCGGTCCGAAGTGCCGCAGGGCCAGGCCCACACCGGACAGCAGGCCACCGCCGGAGAGCGGAACGATCACCGCCTCCACCTCGGGCAGATCGTCCAGGATTTCCAGGCCGAGGGTGCCCTGGCCGGCGATGATGTCGGGGTCGTCGAAGGGATGAACCACGACCAGCCCCTGCTCGGTAGCGAGGCGGGCGCAGAGGGCTTCCGCGTCGTCCTGGGTGGGGGCCATGGCCAGTTCGGCCCCTAGCCGGCGGATGGCCTCCAGCTTGACGGGCGGCACGCCCTCCGAGACGCACACCACGGCCCGGAGTCCCAGCCGCCGGGCCACGTAGGCCACGGCCCGCCCGTGGTTACCCGTGGAGAAGGTGACCACACCGGGCGGTGATCCGAGGCTGGGTGCCGATTCGGCGAGCCGGACCAGCTTGTTGGCGGCGCCCCGGAGCTTGAAGGAACCCGTGGGCTGAAGCGTTTCGAGCTTCAGGTACACGCCGGTTCCCAGCCGCTCCGACAGCGCGGGAGAGGGGATCAGGGGCGTCCGGGCGGCGATCCGGGCGACGCGCCCCCTGGCTGCGGCGAGTTCGGCACTCCAGCACCCGGCACTCCAGAATCCATCGTCCGGCAAGGTCTCACATCCCATCCCCTGCAACGCTACAGGCGTAGCGGCACGACGTCAACGGGCCATAACGGGGAGCCGCAATCGCTTGCAGCCACCGCGGTGGTATGCTGGAAGTAGGCACGCCTGTATGGTCTTTCGCCTTCCCTGAATAGAATGCGCCATAAAGGCCCACCATTCCGCATAAGAGTAATCAAACCGGAAGCCAGTGGGTCAGATTGACATCTAGGGGGAGGTAACGGACAATGAGGGCGCGAGGTGAGGGGCTTATGGCAATCCTCCGCGTTGGTGGCCGAGGACAGGTCACCCTGCCGGTCGGAATCCGGGAAGCCCTTGGCATTACCGAAGGGCGAAAGATGGTCTGCTACGTGACTGAGGGCGGCGACATCGTGCTGCACCCGCTTCCAGCACCCCGGTCTATCGAGGAGGTGGCGGGGGCGCTGACGGGCAAGGTGGGCCGGTCCCTGACCGAAGCCCTTGAGCGGGCCGCCGGCGATTACGCCGAAGCCTGGCGCGAGAGCCAGCCCAAGCCGCACGCGGATGCGGTGTGGCGGGAAGCGGCGCCGGCGAGGGACGCATCGTGACGGAGCGGTGGTTGCTGGACACCAACCTGATTATCTACTTGCTCGCGCCAGACCAGGCTCCGGACAACGACGTCCGGGACCGGGTGCGGGCCCTCTTTGAGCGGGCCGCTCGGGGCGCGGTGACCCTGGTGGTAACGCCCATCGTGGTCTTTGAAACGTTGCTTGTGCTTTCAGGCTTCGGCCTGCATCCCCGCGAAGCGGCCGGCCTTGTCGAGCGGGTGCTTGCCTTACCCGGGGTGGAGTGTGAGGACGACGAGCACATTCTCTACGCCCTCAGCCGGTACTCGAAAAAACTTGATTTCGTGGACGGCTATTTGGCCTCCCGGTCGCAGGCCGAGCCTTACCGGGTCGCCTCCAACGACCGCGACCTCAGGCGCCTGGCGGCGCGGCTGGCGGAATGGTGAGGGGGAAGGAGATCGGGCCGTAGCCATCGCGATCCTGCAACGAGGACAAGTGACCCTCGCCAAGGCGATCCGGGAGCGGGTGGACCTTGCGGAAGGCGACGAGGTGCTCGTTGACGTCAACGGCAACGGGGAGATCGTACTGACTCCCTTGGCCGCCGCTGGGCCACATGCGCGTAAATCGGGGTCGTCGCCACCGTCGCGTGGCCGAGCAGGTCCTTGATGACAAGCAGGTCGACGCCCGCCTCAGGCAGCCGCGTCCCAAAGGTGTGGCGGAGCTTGTGGGCGCTGGCCCGCCACAGGGCGCTGCCACGGCCGCGGAGTCTCAAGGAGCTGCGCAGCGTGCTGAAGATCGATCGGCCCGTGGACACGGGGGAGGCCCGGGAAGCGATCCGTACATCCCGTGCTCGGCGGTGGGCCGAAAAGATGGCCTGAACGAGGCGGGCGCACAGGCGCTGGCGCAGGCGGCCGCGCGCCGGGAACCGGCCGGGGACCGGGTGAGGGAATAGCTCGTGGTGAGGGAATAGCTCGTGAGCACGTGGTTGCTCGACGCCAGACCGTGGACAGGGCTGATCGGGGACGTTTTACCGTCATTCGGACCTCCTGCCCTCTCGCCGAGTTCTTTGCCCGGTACCAGGTGGAGGGGCTTAGAACAGCTAACGCGCTTCTTAGTCATTTGTTTCCGGAATAAGGGCCGTGGCCGGGAGTCGGTGCGGTTCACCACGGGTGCGATCCGGGTGGACGACAAGAGCCGCGTCGTGCTGCCCCGGATCGGGTGGGTGAAGACCCACGAGCCGGCCACGGCCCTCCTTCGGCGCATTCAGGCGGGAACGGCCCGCATCCTCGCGGCCACGGTGTCACGGGAGGGGGGGCCGGTGGTTCGTCAGCTTCACCTGCGAGGTGGAGCGGCCGCCAGGCCGCCCTTGGTTCCCCTGGAAGGTCGTCGGCGTCGATGCGGGCGTCAAGCACCTGGCGGTCCTTTCGACAGGTGAGAAGGGGCCGAATCCTCGGCCCCTTGAAAAAGCGCTCCGAAAGATCGCCCGGTCCAGCCGCGCCCTGGCCCGCCGCCAAAAGGGCAGCCGGGGGTGGCAACAGGCCCGCCGCCGGCTGGCCCGGCTCCATGCGCGGGCCCGGGATGTCCGCCAGGATGTGGCGTGGTGGTCGTCGAACAGTTGCACGTGGCGGCCACCTCAAAGGCCATCCCCAATGGCCATCCCCAATGGCCATCCTCAAAGACCGTCTTCGGACCGGCAGGCTGCGCGGCCGCCATCCGTCCCCCTACACCTACCCGTGCCAGACCTCCCGCAGCACCCGCAGCGTATTGCCGCCGATCACCTTCTTGATCTCGTCGTCGGAGTAGTTGTGCTTGACGAGCCAGCGGACGATGTTGGGCCATGCCTCGGCGATGTTCTCCAGGCCCCGCACATAGGGCACATGGGGATGGTCCTCGCCCGACGCCTTGCTGGCGCCGATGGACAGGTGGGCGGCAAAGGCCTTGTGCAGGGCCACGTGGTCGCCGAAGAGCAGATCGGGCCCGAAGGTCACGTGGTCGATGCCCACCAGCTCGACGCAGTACTCGAAGTGCTCCATCACCGACTCGATGCTGTGCTCGGGGTGGTTGCGGGTCAGGGTGGTGTGGGGCGCCGCCTCGATGCCGATCACGCCGCCCCGCTCGGCGCAGGCCTTGATCACCTCGTCGGGCTTGAGGCGCCGGCTGGGCCACAGGGCGCGGGCCCCGGCGTGGGTGATGAAGACCGGCTTCTTGCTGAACCGGATCGTATCCAGGGCCGTCTGGTCGCCCGAGTGGGACACGTCGATGGCGATGCCCAGCTTGTTCATCCGCTCCACGGCCTGCCGGCCGAAGACCGTCAGCCCGCCGTCCCGCGGCTCCCGCAGGCCGCACCCCAGGGCATTGCCCTCGCTGTAGGCGATGCCCATCATCCGGATCCCCAGGCCGTACAGCACATCGAGCCGGTCCAGCTCGTTCTCGATGGGCGTCGCCGCCTCCAGGCTGGGGATCAGGGCGACCCGGCCCTCGGCGTGGGCGCGCAGGATGTCGTCGACCCGCTCCGCCCGGATGACGAAGTCCTGGTGGGCCAGGTCGGCGAAGCGCATGCCGATGTCGTGGATGATGTCGGTCCACTTCCACCCCATCTTGGAGGTGATGGTGGCGGCGCCGTTGAGGAAGTTCTCGCACACGGCATCGAGCCCCGAAGCCGCCAGGCCCTCGTAGCCCGTGAAGATCCGGCCCTCGCGGATGTAGTCGAAGACCTGTCCCACGTCCTCGGGGATCACCATCAGGTGCTCGTGGAGGGAGATCACCACGTTCTCCGCCAGGAGCCGCTGGACCCGCTGCTCCTGGGCGTCGGACACCTCCACCACGTAGGGGGAGACCCGGCCGATCTCCCTGGCCAGCTGGAAGGGCCGGTAGTCGACCCCCGGCTCAAGGAACTGGAAGGAACGGTAGCCGTCGTACTTCTTCCTCTTGGCGGTCGAACCCGCCGCGGCGGCACCCGCCGCGGGTTCGGGCATGCTGTTGCTCACGGGCAACTTCCTTTCTCCAGGCGCTGTCAAGCCTTTCAAGCTCCACGCGTCCGGTCCGCTCGCCGGGCTTGCGCCCGCCGCGGCTGCTCCGCAGCGGGGTGGGACCCGCCGCCCGCCGCAGCCACCCTCCGCCCCCGGAAGCCAGGCTAGCCCTTGAGCCCGGGCACGACCTCCAGCAGGAACTCCCGCACCACCCGGCGGAACTTTTCCGGTTCCTCCACCTGGGGCGAGTGGCCGCTGTGGTCGAACACCACCAGCCGCGCCCTGGGCATGAGCCGGGCGATCTCCTCGGAGGCCTCCAGGGGCGTGATCCAGTCGTGGCGGCCGCAGAGGACCAGGGTGGGCACCTGGATCTCGGGCAGCCGGTTCGTCAGGTCATATTGGGGCTGGTTGCGGGAGAAGGCCCAGTTGTGGGTCTCGTGGCGGAAGCGGATCCGCTCCAGCTTGGCCCGGGCCCGCTCAGGATCGAAGTTGACCTCGTAAAGGGGCATGATCGCCTCGTAGCAGGCGCGGAAGTCCTCGTCATCGTAGACCTGGCCGGCGAAGAGCCGGGCCAGCATGGCGCGGTCCACCCCGGGCAGGTTGCGGGCCAGGGCCGCCTGCACCGCCTTCTCCTGGTAGCGGTTGCTGGCGGCGGTGTCCCGCAGGATCAGCGCGTAGAGGTTCTCCGGGTAGCGCAGGGCGTACTCCAGGGCCAAGTGGCCGCCGTAGGAGCCGCCGGCCAGGACCATCTTGCCCAGGCCCAGGTGCTGCCGGAGCCCTTCGATATCCGCCACCCACTGCTCGTGGCTGTACGGGGGCGCTCCTTCCGACTCGCCGGAACCCCGCTGGTCGAAGCACACCAGCTGGAGCCCCAGCTCCGTGAAGGGCATGAACGCCTCCCGGTCGCCGGCCCGGCTGCCCAGCCCGGGACCACCGTGCAGGGTGAGCAGGGGGATCCCCTCGCCGAACACCTCGTAGACCAGCTCGACCCCGTTGATCCGGGCGCGCATGCCGCCTCACCTCCTTTATTTGACTAAATCAAACAATTTGACTGAGCGATGTGCCTCGGATTCGGCGTGGGGATGCCGGCTCCTCCTGCTGGTCGTCGCCTGAGGCAAAAAATTTTTCGAAATCCTCCGGGCGGCTAGCAGGAACCGGCGAAGGTGAGGCGAATCGGTAGCGACTAATCCGGCGGTTGACTGGACCGCGGTGGTTGAACAGATCAACCGATGCGGTTCAGCCTCACGCAAGCCCTTGCGGCAAGCCCTTATGGAAAGGAGGTCTGGTGCCCATGGCGGGGGAGCAGGGCGCCCGGCCGGTGTCCCGGGCGGCGCAGCGGCCCGGATCCCAGCCGCTACCCCAGCCCGCGCCCCGGCCGGCACCCCAGCCGGTGTCCAAGCCGGCCCGGCCGGCACCCCAGTCACCGGCGGGGCCGGGCCACGGCTACGTGATCCAGGCGGTCATCAAGGCCCTGGACGTGCTCTTCGCCTTCCGGGAACCGCCCCACGAGCACAGCCTGGCCGAGCTGGCCCGGATCACCGGGCTGGGGAAGAACCAGTGCTTCCGCTGCCTCAAGACGCTGGAGGCCTATGGCCTGATCCGGCTGGGGGAGCACGGGCGCTATGTGCTGACTCCCATGCTGCTGAGCCTGGCGGTGCTGGCGGCGGAAGAGCGCTCCCTGATCCGGCTGGCCCAGCCGATCCTGGACCGGCTGGCGGCGGAGACGGGGGAGACGGTGCACCTGATCGCCCTGGTCGACGGCATGGCGGTGGTCATCGACCGGCGGGATGGCCCGGCGGGCCTGCGCCTGGCCACGCCCCTGGGGGCGCGCAGCCCCCTGCACGCGGGAGCCGTGCCCAAGGCCATGCTGGCCTTCCTGCCCGAAGCCGAGCAGGCACGGGTGCTGGACATGCTGCCCTTCCTCCCCCGGTACACGCCCAAGACGGTGGTCGACCCCCAGCAGCTGCGGGCCGAGCTGGCCGAGATCCGGCGGCGCGGCTACGCCATCAGCGACGAGGACATCGAGGCCGGGGCACGGGGCGTGGGGGCGCCCATCTTCGATGCCCGGGGTCGCGTGGTGGCGGGGGTGAGCGCCGGCGGGCCGTCGCTGCGCATTCCTCCCGAGCGGCTTGAGCATCTGGGCGAGCTGGTGCGGCTGGCGGCCCGGGACATCTCCCGGCAGCTGGGCTATGCCGGGGCGGTCAGCGCGGCGGGCCCGGGGTCCAGGAGCTGAGGGGGCCAGGGCGCGCCCAGGTCCCCGGGGGCGGGGGCCGGCGCCCGGCCTTGACACGAGACGATCCAGGGGTATGGGTTCGACGCGACGGGTTCTTCACCACACGACGGGTTCTTCACCAGACGAAAGGGGCATGCATCATGGCGGTTCGATGGGATGAAGCCGGCGGCCGGCCGGCCGGGTCCACCGCGGGGCGTGGATCCGGAGGCGCCGCCGGGCCATACCGGAGCAGGCGGCGTTCCCTGGCCCGGATCGCGGCGGCCCTGCTGGTGGCCGCTGCCACCCTGCTGGCGGCCTGCGGCAGCGGCGGGGGCGGCGGCGCGGGAGGAACCGGCAGCGGCGGCGCCGGGGGCAGCGCGGGCAGCGGAGGCGGCGAAGGTGGCGAGGCCTACGATCCCAACGCCACGGTCACCCTGGTGACCCCGGCGGACCCGACCTTCAACCCGTGGCACCCCAACGCCTATGCGGAATCCAACATCATCAACGAGATGATCTTGCCCGGCCTCACCCGGTGGGACGAGCACATGAAGCCGGTGCCCCACCTGGCCACCGAGTGGAGCGTCTCCGGCGACGGCCTGGTGTGGACCTTCAAGCTGCGGGAAGGCGTGAAGTGGTCCGACGGCCAGCCCTTCACCGCCGACGACGTGGCCTTCACCTTCAACGAGATCGTCCTGAACCCGGACCTGGGCGCCAACCACAGCAGCGAGTACAAGGCGGTGGAGAAGGTGGTGGCGGTCGACCCGCACACCGTCGAGTTCCACCTCAAGGAGCCCTTCGCCTCGCTGCCCTCGTACCTGGCGTACTACGCCGGCATCCTGCCCAAGCACGTCTTCGAGGGCGTCGAGGACCCGTGGAGCCTGAACGAGTTCAACAAGAAGAACCCCGTCGGCACGGGGCCTTTCATGGTGGCCGAGTACGTCTCCGGTTCCCACGTGCGCCTGGTGCCCAACCCGCAGTACTGGGGTGAGAAGCCCAAGGTCAAGGACGTGGTCTTCCGCATCGTCCCGGACGTCAACGCCCAGGTGGCCCAGCTGCTGGCGGGCGAGGTGGACATGCTGTCCATCGACGACCCGACCCTGCTGGACAAGCTCCAGAACAACCCCAACCTGCAGCTGGAGCGGGTGCTGACCAACGTCTACTATTTCGTCGCCCTCAACCAGGACGACCCCCGCTTCCAGGACAAGCGGGTGCGCCAGGCGCTCTCGTACGCCATCGACAAGGAAGCGATGATCGAGAACCTGATCAAGGGCTACGGCCAGGTGGCCACGGGCCCCATCCCGCCCCTGCAGGCCGAGTACTACAACGGCGACGTGGCCCGTTATCCGTACGATCCTGAGAAGGCGAAGGCCCTGCTAGCGGAGGCCGGCTGGAAGCCGGGGCCCGACGGCATCCTGCAGAAGGACGGCAAGCCCTTCCACATCACGATGACCGCGGCCCAGATGCGCCAGCTGGTGCCCGCCACCCTGCTGGTCCAGCAGTGGTGGAAGGACCTGGGCATCCAGGTGGACGTGGACGTCCTCGACTGGAACAGCTACATCGAAAAGGCCATCGTCAACCGGGACTACGAGGCGACTTTGGCCTGGTGGTCCACGCCGGCGGACCCCGACGTCTACCCGTACTATGCCTCGGAGGCGGCGGGCCGGGGGAACAACATCCCCAACTACCGCAACCCCGCCCTGGACGACCTGCTGCGCCGCGGGCGCGCCGCCACCAGCGAGGAGGAGCGCAAGGCCATCTACGCCGAGGCCCAGAAGCTGATGGCCGAGGAACTGCCCTACCTCTACCTGTGGTGGCCCGAGAGCATCGTGGTCTACAACAAGGCGCTGCACGTGCCGCCCGGCAGTTACGCCGTCAAGGGCCTGTACGTGGACGAGTGGTACAAGACCCGCTGAGCCGGGCCCGCATCGCGTCGCCATCCGGAGGAACCGGCCCGCCGGCCGGTTCCTCCGGGGGGGCGTTTCCCGGCCGGTTCCACGCGGCTTTCGCCTTGGCCGGGTCCCAAGCACCCGCCGGGTTCCGCGGGTTCGCCGGGTCCGTCTCCGTCTGGCCCAGGTTCCCAGACGGCATGGAACCCCATCGTGGCCCGCCGCATCCGGGCGGGGGGAGGTGCGATCAGCATGGCATCCCTGCGCTACGCCGGCCGTCGCCTGCTGCAGGGGCTCGTGGTCCTGTGGGTGATCACCGTGGTGACCTTCCTTCTGGTCAACCTGGCCCCTGGCGGGCCCGGCGCCGTCATGCGCATGGAGACCACGGCCGAGCAGCGGGAGGCCCTGATGCGCCAGCTGGGCCTGGACCAGCCCCTGCCGGTCCGCTACGTGCGCTGGCTGGGGGACGCCCTGCAGGGCGACTTCGGCCAGTCCATGAACAGCCGCGAGCCGGTGATGCCCCTGGTGCTGCAGCGCCTGGGCAACACCGCGGTCCTGGCGGCCGCCACCCTGGCGCTCTCCCTCGCCGTGGGGCTGGCGCTGGGCATCGCCGCCGCCCTCCGCCGGGGGTCGTGGATCGACCACGCGGCCACGCTGATTTCCACCCTGGGCGTATCGGTGCCGGACTTCTGGTTCGGCATCCTGCTGATCATGGCCCTGTCGGTGCGGTGGAACCTGCTCCCCAGCGGCAACATGGCCACGGTGGGGGCGGAGTTCTCCCTGGCCGACCGGCTGGCGCACCTCGTCATGCCGTCCTTCGTCCTGATGCTGGTGATCCTTCCCAACATCCTGCGCTTCGTGCGGTCGTCGCTGCTGGAGGTCCTGCACCAGGACTTCATCCGCACGGCGCGGGCCAAGGGCGCGGGGCCGGTCCGGGTGATGGTGGTCCACGCCCTGCGCAACGCGCTGATCCCGGTGCTGACCATGCTGGGTTTGCTGATCCCGGCCCTTCTGGGCGGCTCGGTGATCGCCGAGAGCGTGTTCGCCTGGCCGGGCATGGGCCGGCTGGCGGTGGAGGCGGCCATGGGCCGGGACTACCCGGTGATCATGGCGGTGACGGTGGTGGCTGGCGTGGTGGTGGTGATCACCAACCTGGTGGTCGACCTGGCCTACTCCCTGGTCGATCCGCGCATCCGCCACGCCGCCGGGTAAGGAGGGAAGACGATGACCGTTTCGGTTCCCGAGCCGCGCCCCGCCCCCCGCGTCGCACCGCGGGCCGGCGCCGGTCCCGCCGGGTCGCCGCCACCGGGCGCCGGCGCCACCGGCGGGCTGGCGCCCGGCGAGCCCGGTGCCCGCGCAGCCGCCGAGGCCCTGCAGCCCGACGCCGAGGGGTTCGTCGCCCGGGTCCGCCGCCGCCCCGCCCTGCTGGCCGCCGCCGCCGTGCTCCTTCTGCTCTACATCCTGGTGTGGGCCTTGCCGCCCCTGCTGGGGCTTGACCCCGACGCCACGGATCCTGCGGCCAGCCTGGCGCCGCCCAGCCCCGGCCACTGGCTCGGCACCGATGAGCTGGGCCGCGACATGCTGGCCCGCATACTGGCGGGTGGGCGCATCACCCTGACCGTGGCCGCCTTGGCGGCCGCCATCGCCCTGGGGGTTGGCACCTTGGTGGGCGCCCTGGCCGGGTTCTACCGCGGCTGGGTCGAAACGGTGCTGATGCGCTTGGTCGACGCCATGATGGCGATCCCTTCGTATTTCTTAATCGTCGCCGAGCTGGCGGTGTTCGGCGATTCGCCGGCGGTGGTGGTGGCGGTGATCGGGCTGAACTACTGGATGCCCGTGGCGCGGTTGGTGTACGCCGAGTTCCTCAAGTGGCGGGAGCGGGAGTTCATCGAGGCGGAGGTGGCCCTGGGCGCCTCGCCGGCCCGCATCATCTGGCGGCACCTGTTTCCCCAGGTGGTCCCCTCGCTGCTGGCCCTGCTGTCACTGGCGGTGGGGTGGGCGGTGCTGGCGGAAAGCGGCCTGAGCTACCTGGGCCTGGGCATCCAGCCGCCCGACGCCTCGTGGGGCAACATGCTGAAGAACGCCCAGGTGTACATGTGGACCCAGCCCATGCTAGCCATCTACCCGGGCGCCGCCATCCTGCTCACCGTGCTCTGCTTCAACGTGCTGGGCAACGGCCTGCGCGACGTGCTGGACCCGCGCGATGCGTAGGCGCCGGCAGGGGGCCGGCCCGGCGCGCAAGACGCCGGAAGGTACGGTCCGGCGCCCGGCCGCCCTGGGCGCCGCTGCCCGCCCCGGCGCCGGTTACGGGCCGCGGCCCCGCCGCCGCGGCTCCGGGGCCCTCGTCCGGTCCCGGCCGTCCCGCCCCGGGCGCCGTCCTGCCCGTGGCGGCCGCGATGCGGTCCGGCCCGTTGCGGCCGTGGCGCGCTTCGGGCCGGGCCGCCGCGGGCCGGTCCCGGCCGGCCGGATCGCCAGGCCCCGCACCCCCAGGGCCCGGCACGGGAGGTGAACGACCCTTGGTGGTTCTCGAAGTACGTGGCCTGGAAGTGACCTTTCCCACCCCGGCCGGCCCCGCCCGGGCCGTCGGGGGGATCGACTTCGACCTCTACGCCGGTGAGGTCCTGGGGCTGGTGGGGGAGTCGGGCAGCGGCAAGAGCGTCACCGCCCTGGCCCTCATGGGCCTGCTGCCGCCGGGGGCCCAGGTGCGGGGCGAGGTCCTCCTCAACGGGAAGAACCTGCTCGCCCAGCCCGAGTCCCACTGGCGGCGGGTTCGGGGCCAGGAGATGGCGATGATCTTCCAGGAGCCGATGACCTCCTTGAACCCCGTGATGACCGTGGGCGCCCAGATCGCCGAGGCCCTGATCCTCCACGGGACGCCGGCCGGTGCCGCCCGCCGCCGCGCGGTGGAGCTCCTGGAACGGGCCGGCATCCCCGAGCCGGAGCGCCGGGCCCTCCAGTACCCCCATCAGCTCTCGGGCGGCATGCGGCAGCGGGTGATGATCGCCATGGCCATGGCCTGCCGCCCGCGGGTGCTGATCGCCGACGAGCCAACCACCGCGCTGGACGTCACCGTCCAGGCCCAGATCCTCGACCTGATGAAGGCCCTGCAGGAGGAGACGGGCACCGCCATCCTGCTCATCACCCACGACCTGGGCGTGGTGGCGGAGATGTGCCACCGGGTGGCGGTGATGTACGCCGGCCGGATCGTGGAGAAGGCGACGGTGGCGGATCTCTTCGACCGGCCGGGCCACCCCTACACCGAGGGCCTGCTGCAGTCCCTGCCGCTGGCGGCAGCGCCCAAGACGCCCCTGCGGGCCATGGCGGGGGCGGTGCCCCACCCGGCCCAGCTGCCGCCCGGCTGCGCCTTCGCCCCCCGCTGCCCCTACGCGGTCGAACGCTGCCACCGGGAGGTGCCCGTGCTGGCCGGGGGCGTGGCCTGCCACCGGGCGGGTGAGCTGCGCCTTGAGGGCGTGGTGCCCGAGGGCGCGGCCGCGGGGACAGGAGGAGATTGCCTGTGGGACGGCCTGGCCGCCGGCGAGGGCGCGGACGGCGGGTTTTCCGCTTCCGCCCCGCGGGGACCGGCCGCGACGCCTGATGGAGGTGGTCACCGGTGAACCGAAGGGAAAGGGTCGCCCGCCACGACCCCGCCCGGGTGCCCTCTGAGGCTGCAGCCGCCGCGGCGCCCGGCGAGGCTCCCGCCCGGCTGCCCGCCGGAGCTGCAGCCGCCCCGGCACCAGGCGAGGCCTCCGCCCGGTGGCCTGCGGAAGGGGCGGCGGTGCCCCGAGCGGTCCCGGCGCCCGCCGCGGCCCCGGAGGCCGGGGCACCCCCGGCCGGTGAACCCCTGGTAAGGGCCGTGAACCTGCGCAAGGAGTTCCCCCTGGCCGGGGGCCTGCTGGGCCGGCGGCTCAGCGTCCGCGCCGTCGACGGGGTGAGTTTTTCCATCCACCGCGGCGAGGTCTTCAGCCTGGTGGGCGAGTCGGGCTGCGGCAAGTCGACCACCGGCCGGCTGGTCCTGCGCCTGCAGGAGCCGACGGAGGGGGAGGTCTGGTTCGCGGGGGAGAACCTGGCCCGCCTGCCGGCATCCCGGCTGCGCCGGCTGCGGCGCCGGATGCAGATCGTCTTCCAGGATCCCTTCGCCTCCCTGAACCCCCGGATGACCGTGGGGGAGCTCATCGGCGAGCCCCTGTTGATCCACGGCCTGGGGTCGAAGGCGGACCGCCGCCGGCGGGTGGGCGAGCTGCTGGAGCTGGTGGGCCTCAGCCCCCAGCACGCCACCCGTTACCCGCATCACTTCTCCGGCGGCCAGCGGCAGCGGATCGGCATCGCCCGGGCCCTGGCGCCGGAGCCCGAGTTTCTGGTGTGCGACGAGGCCGTCTCGGCCCTGGACGTGTCGGTGCGGGCTCAGATCCTCAACCTGCTCCTGGAGCTGCAGCAGCGGCTGGGGCTGACCTACCTTTTCATCTCCCACGACCTTGGGGTGGTGCGGCACATCAGCGACCGCGTGGGGGTCATGTACCTGGGCAAGCTGGTGGAGGTGGCGCCCGCCGGGGAGCTCTTCCGCCGGCCCCTGCACCCGTACACCCGGGCCCTGCTGGCCGCCATCCCGCGGCCCCACCCGCTGGCGCCTGCGCGGGAGCGCATCGAGCTCCGGGGCGAGCTGCCCAGCCCGGTGAACCCGCCCCGGGGCTGCCGGTTCCACACCCGCTGCCCGCTGGCCACCGAGCGCTGCCGGGCGGAAGAACCGGCCCTGGTCGAGCAGGCGCCGGGCCACTGGGCGGCCTGCCATTACGTGTAACGGGGCCGGCGGCGGCGACCAAGCGGGGACCGGGCGCCGGCCCGCTGGCGGCCGGGCGTGCCGGTGGAGGGCCCGTGACCCGTACCCCTGGGCACCACCCCGCGTCAGGGCGCGGCGCGCGGGCGTTCAACAGAATCACCGTACTAGGCTGATCCGTCCCAGGAGGCGCCGCCCCGCCCCATAGAGCTCGCCGATCTCGGGCGCCCGCAGCAGCAGCAGCACGGCCAGGTACGCCAGGCAACCGGCGGCCCCGGGCAGGGCGACCAGGGCCAGTTCGACCACGGCCCCTGCCGTCCCCGCCCCCAGGGCGGCCACCGGAACCTCCCACCGCGCCAGCAGCAGCCGGTAGGCCGCCTGCATCACCCCAGCGCTCGCCACCGCCGCCACCGCCACCCGGCCGGCCCGGGCCAGCAGGTCCGCCAGGTCCAGCGCCCGCTGGCGGTGGTGCAGATGTCCCAGCAGAAGCACCAGCCCCGTGGTGAAGGACAGGGTGGTGGCCAGGGCCAGGCCCGTGATCCCCAGCCAGCGGCCCAGCACCACGTCGCCCGCCACGTTGACCGCCATGGCCGCCACCGCCACCAGGGCGGGGGTGCGGCTGTCCCGGCGGGCGTACAGGGCGCGGGTGGCCAGGTCCCGCAGGGCCATGGGCACCAGGCCGAGGCCGTAGGCAGCCAGGGCCAGGGCCGTCAGGGCCGCGTCGCGGGCGTCGAAGCTGCCGCGCCCGTACACGAAGGCCACGATGGGATCCCGCAGGACCAGAAGGGCCACGGTCATGGGCGCCAGGACCACCATCAGCATGCCCATGCCCTGCTGGAGCAGCCGCCGGAAGGCGGCCTCGTTGCCGGTCCCGGGTGCCGCCACGGCGCCCAGGGAAGGGTACAGCGCCTGCACCAGGGCCATGGCCAGCAGGCCGTGGGGGAGGGTGACCACCCGGAACGCATAGTTGAGGGCGGAGATGATCCCCTCGCCCAGGGTCGACCCCACCATCCGGTCGACGAACACGTTGACCTCGGTGACCGCGGCACTGAGGAAGAGGGGGGGCAGGAGCGCGGCGATGGCCCGCAGGCCGGGGTCGTCCAGGCGGACTTCCCACCGCTGGCGGAAGCCGACTCCCCGGGCCTCGGGCAGCTGCACCAGCACCCGCAGCAGGGAGCCCACGGTGAAGCCCACTGCCAGGGCCCAGGGGCCGTACCGGGCGCCGAAAAGGACGGCGGCGGCGATCATCACCAGGTTGAAGGGGATCCCGGTGAAGGCCGGCCCGGTGAACCGCCGGTGGGCGTGCAAAAGCCCGGTCAGCAGGTTCATCCCCGTTACAAATAAGGAAGCGACGAGCAGGATGCGGGTGAGCCCGGCGGCCAGGCGCACCTGGTGGGGGCCGAACCCCGGCGCCATCACCCGCACCACGGGCTCGGCCAGCACGCCCAGAAGCACGAGCCCGGGCACCACCACCAGCAGCACCATGGTGGCCAGCCGGCTGAAGGTCCGCCCGGCCTGGTCCCGCTGCCCGGAGGCGACCAGGCCGGCCAGCACCGGCGTGGCGGCGGTGGCGATGGCGGTGGAAACCAGCCCAAGAATCAGGTTGGGCACGCCCTGGGCCACCAGGAAGGCGTCCAGCTCCGGGCTGGCACCGAAAACCGAGGCATAGACGGCCTCCCGCACGAAGCCCAGCACCCGGCTGGCGGCGGTCAAAAGGGCAATGATGAGGGTCGCCGCCGCCACGCCCTGGGCGGCCAGTCCCCGGCCGCGCCGGCCGGCCTTACCGGCGGCCTGCGTGCCGGTGAAGAGGATGTCGTCGCTGGTGGTGTGACTTCGGGCCACCGGGTGCCCTCCCCGGAATGGGACTTCGCCGGGCGCCGGACCGGCGCCTGCCGCCCCTTGGACCCGGACCGGTCCCGCGGGCCTGTCCGGTACCTGCCTGCTATCATCTGGCAGCCGCGTCAACCGGTCAACTCCTGCCGCTCCCTACCGATAACCGGGACTGATCGGACGAACGGGGGAGTGGCCTGTGGATCTGGGAACCGTCATCGGGCTCATCGCCGGCATCGCGGTGGTCCTCATCGCCAACGTGATGGAAGGCGGCCGTCTGGACCAGTTGCTCAACCCGTCGGCCAGCCTGCTGGTCTTCGGCGGCACCCTGGCTGCCACGCTGGCCAGCGCCGGGCTGCACAACGTCCTGCTGGTCCCCGGGGCCATCGCCTACGCCCTGCGGGCGCCCAAGCTGCAGCCCGGCGCCCTGATCGAGAAGCTGGTCTCCCTGGCCCAACAAGCCCGCCGGGAAGGCCTGCTTTCGCTGGAAGAAGAGCGCAAGAACCTGGACGACCCCTTCTTCGCCAAGGGGCTGCAGTTCGTCATCGACGGGGCCGACCCCGAGATGGTGGAAGAGGTCATGGAAAACGCCCTCCAGGCCGAGCAGCGCCATTACCTGGTGGCGGCGGGGGTCCTGGAGACGGCGGGCGGCTACGCCCCCACCATGGGGATCATCGGCACCGTCCTGGGCCTGATCCACGTCCTGGGAAACCTCGAAGACACTTCGTCCCTGGGCCCCGCCATCGCCGTCGCCTTCATGGCCACCTTCTACGGCATCGCCAGCGCCAACCTGCTCTGGCTGCCGCTGGCCAGCAAGATCAAGGCCAACGTCCAGGCCGAGGCCGAGCTGCGGCGCATGGTGGTGGAAGGCATCCTCTCCATCCAGAACGGGGACAACCCCATGATCGTCCGCGAAAAGCTGGAGGCCTTCCTGGCCGCCGGCGCCGGGGGCAAGGAAGGCAAGGGCGGGACCGGTACCGCCGCCGAAGGGGCCTCCGGGCGGAGCGGCACCCGGGGCGAGGCGGGCGCCCGGATGGCCGGGGTGGGTGACTGATGAGCGGGGGAGTCCGCAGCGGGGGTCTGGCATCCAGCGGGCTGGGGTCGGGCGGCCTGGGATCCGGCGGAGGAACCGGCCCCGCCGGCGGGCGGGAGGGCCGGGGCGGCGCCCGCCGGGTCCGGGGTCGCGCCGGCGGCGGCCGCGGTCACGGGGCCGGGAGCGGTCCCGGGGACGGCCACGGCGGCGGGGGAGGCGGCCACGACGGGGCCGGTTCCACGCGCTGGCTGCTCACCTATGCCGACCTCATCACCCTCCTTCTGGCCTTCTTCGTGGTGATGTACGCCATGTCCGAGGTCAACGCCGCCCGCTACCAGGCCCTGGCCGCCTCCCTGCGGGCCGCCTTTGCCACGGCCGGCGAGACCCTGATCGATACGGAGGGGATTTCGCCCGACGCCCGCAAAGTGCTGGACGGCCTCAACCGCGATACGGGCCAGCCCTACCCGCCCGCCCTTCCACCTGCCGGCTCCCCGGAAGCACCCGGCGAAGGTTCCGGTGAACCGTCCGGGGAATGGCCCGGCCTTCCCGGCCTGCCGTCCCCCGGCCAGGGAGCCGGTACCGCGGTGCCGCCCATGTCGGCGGAGGAGCGGGAACGGATGGAGGGGCTGGTGGAACGGGTCAACGAGGCGCTGCGGGAGGCGGGCCTGGGCGGCCGGGCGTCGGCCCGGCTGACCGAACGGGGCGTCGCCATCATCTTCGACGACCAGGTCTTCTTCGACCTGGGCCGGGCCGAACTGCGACCGGAGGGGCGGGACCTCCTGCGCCGCCTGGCGCCGATCCTGGCCCAGGTGCCGGGAACCATCCTGGTGGAAGGGCACACCGACAACCTGCCCATCCGCAGCGGCCGCTACCCCTCCAACTGGGAGCTGTCGACGGCGCGAGCCACCACGGTGGTGCGCTACCTGGCCGAGCAAGCCGGGCTCGACCCGCGGCGCCTGGCGGCCGCCGGTTACGGCGAGTGGCGCCCCCGCTACCCCAACACAAGCGCCGCCAACCGCGCCCGGAACCGGCGGGTGGAGATCGTGCTCCTGCGTCCCAGCCTGGATCCCACGGCGCGGATCGGTGAGGGCGCAGGCGGGGGGACCGGGCCGTGAGCCCGGCCCGCGCCAGGTCCGGCGCCCTGATCTGGGACCCGTGACGCATCTTCCGCCCGAAAGACAGGTCCCAGGTCCCAGGACAATTCCGTTGATGTTCCCAGGGGACCCCCTTAATGTGGTTTACAAATGATGGGTCTGCAGCCGGCAGGCGGGGCCAGATGCCGTCAGGAGCGGCGCAGTGGAACTGGGGGACGCGGCGTTCCGAGCCCCCGGCTCCCCGGACCCCGCCGGGATGGGAGGGGACGAGGTGGTCCGTCGAGGAGGCGGTTCCGGCGAAGCGGCACACCCTGAGCACCGGGGTTCATCCTGGCATCCCCACCCGCGGAGGGATCCAGCCGGTTCGTCCCGGGGAGAAGGGGATACGCCCGGCGCGCAGGCCGCCGCCGTCGAGGATACGGTCTTCATGGTCCGCGAGTCGGCGGCGACCCTGGCCGAGGCGGCCGCGGCGGGCCGGTTCGACCTCCTGGACGAACCGGCCGCCCTGGAGTCCTACACCGTCCGCACCTTCGGGGACAGCCTGCGCCGGACGGGGCCCGCGGCCATCCGGCAGCTCCTCACCGTCCTGGCCCTGTACGACGACCTGACCTACCGGCATAGCCGGCGGGTGGCCGCCCTGGCCTGCCGCCTGGCCCGGCGGGTGGGATGGCGGGGGGAGTCCCTGCGCCTCCTCAACCTGGCCGGGATCCTCCACGACACCGGCAAGCTGGCGGTGGATCCGCGGATCCTCCACAAGCCGGGCCGGCTCGATGCGGAGGAGTGGGAGCTGATCCGGCGCCACCCCCTGGTCAGCGAGCAGCTGGCCCGGCGGGTGGCCGGGGTGCCCACGGTGGCGGCCTGGGTCCGTTCCCACCACGAGCGGTGGGACGGCGGTGGTTATCCCGACGGCCTGGCAGGCCCTGCCATCCCGCCGGCCGCCCGCATCCTGGCGGTGGCCGACGCCTTCGACGCCATGGTGGGCGGGCGCCCCTACCACCGGCAGGTGATCACCGTCGACATGGCCGTGGCGGAGATCGAGCGCAACGCCGGGCGCCAGTTCGACCCCTACCTGGCGGAGGTGTTCGTCGGCATGATGGCGACCGCCCGCGATGCCGCGGCGGGGCTCGAGCCGTAGCGGGCCGGGCCGAACGGGGCAGGGGGGAGGCCCGGTGGCCGCAAGGGGGGGCGAACCGGCCCCGCGGCGACCGGCGATCCGCCCCCATGGCGTCCGGTGAAGGACGGCACGAGGCGCCGTGAACGCCCGGAGCGGTTCGGCGGCGGGAGAGAAAGGGGGGATACCGGTGAAGCGGCTGGTGAAGTGGCTGGTTGGTGCCGGCGTGGCGGCGTTCCTGCTGGCCGGTACGGGCGGGACGAGCGAGGCGAAGATGATGGCCAGCCCCTGGCGGCCTTCCTTCGCGAGCCCGGCAGACTTCTACGACATTCAGGTCGATTGGGGTACGCCGGCGGCGCCCGTGGTAAAGCCGATTCACGATCGCCAGGAGGCGATCTGGCCTGACGCGGCGGATAACGCCGGCCCCAATAAGTAAGGGCAAGGGGGCATGGGGGCGGGCGGTCGGGAGCACGAACCCGGCCGCTCCGCCCATTCCCGCGCGGCCCGTTACCTGATGTCGCGGAGGGCATGATTGTGGGGAGGCGTCATCCAGGCACGATCCCGACCGCTGACGTCAACGCCGACAGGGCCCTTCACGCGGCCTCCATGCGCCGGCTTGTCGAGCGCGGCCTCCAGGCCATGGATGAGCGGGACGGCCTGACCGCCTTGAACTGCTTTCAACGGGCCAGCGACATGGCGTTCAAGTACCGCCTCGGTGCCGAGGCACAGGCAGGAACGCAGCTGAACCTGGCCCTAGCGTACCGGCTCATCGGCGACCTTGAGGGGGCTGCTTCGGTCCTGCAGCGTCTCCTGCAGGGCGACGACCTGGTCCCAGACCAGCGGGCCATGGTTTGGAACATCCTCGGCACCGTCCATTTCGCGTCCGGGCGGTACCGGCCCGCGGCCCACGCCTTGTTGCGAGCATGGCGCTTGATGAGGAACCGCCGCTACGTTTCGGAACTTCGGGTCGAGGTGGCAGGAAACCTGGCTACGGTGTATCTGGAGCTGCGCCGTCCCACCAGGGCCTTGACCTGGGCCTCCCGCGCCGCCTGGCAGGCCCGCCACGCCGGTACGCCCCACCGCCAGTTCGCCACCCTCCAGCTCATCGCCGCCCGCCTCGCCCTAGGCGAGACGGAGCGGGCCGCCAGGGGCATTGCCCGCCTCGAGCGGTCGATCCTGCCCGAGCACGCCAGCCTCTTCTGGCGGCTCTACGCAGACCACGCTTTGCGCACCGGTGACCCACGGCGGGCTATGGCCCTAGCAGCCCGGTCCCTTGATGCAGCCGTATGCGACCTCAGCGCCGAAGACATCACCGCCGCCGCCCGGGCCTTGGCCCGGCACAAGGGCTGTGATGCCGCCCCACATGCGGCCGAGACCCTGATCGCCTATTCCCGCACATACCGCTCCTGGATCACCGCCTTTGCCACGGCCTGTCAGCAGTTGGAGCTGGCCCGCGAAAAGCAGGTCGTGGCCTTACTGGTGGCGGCCGATGGACTGATCCTCACCCGGGCGGGAGGCGAGGAAATTCTTCACAAGCTCACTCTGCAGGGGTACCATGCGGGCGGTCGAATGGATGCCATGCCCGGCGCCGGTCTTTCCCTTGATGAAGCCCCAGCGGACTTATCCACCGGGAGTAACGGGATGTGGGGCTGGGCGCAGATCATAGCAGACCACCACACCGATGGTGTTGCTCCTGCCGGTGGTGGGACCAGCACCCGGGGTCCGACCGCGTTCCGCACGGAGCGGAGGGCCTCGGGAGATTCGCCGCCTGCCTGGGTGTTCGTCTGGCCACCGCAACCCGCCATGGCCAGGGCGATCGCCACTCTGTCCGCCCACATTCGGCAGGTTACCGAAAAGGAGCAGCAACACCACGAAGAGGCCCAGGCCCTGGCCAAGCTTACTGCGTTCCACCGTGCGGCGGTCGCCCTTGGTGGACCTCTGCCGACACCGGAACTCATCGGACGGCTCCTGGCCCTGACCCAGCAGCTCAGCCGCTCCGACGGGGTGGCACTGCTCTTCACCGAGCGCGACCGTGGGATCTGGGATGACGGCTTGGACGGCCGGAAGCTGTGGCGCAGCCGGGTGACTAGGCGGGTGGCCACCACGGGCCGTCCCGGCCGGCTCTCGGTGCACCGGCCCCGGGACCGGGAAGAACTCGGCCGCCTCGGTCTCTCGTCGCTTCTGCTCGTCCCCGTGTTCTTCGGTGGCGACTCGTGCTCCGCCGTCCTGGCCGCAGGCCGCCTGGCCGGGCCCGAATATACCGAGGCGGAATTGGAGTTGGTAACCTTCATCAGCCGGCAGTTCGGTCTCGCCCTGGAAAATGCGGCCCTGCGCGACGACCTGAGCCAGCGACTGGATACCCTTACCCGGGATATGCAGTTGGCTCGGCGGTTGCAGGAGGCATTCCTCCCCCCGCCGGTTCTGCGTCACGAGGGGATTGAGGTGGCCGGCCTGAGCTTGCCGGCCAAGTTCGTCGGGGGTGATCTCTATGACTATGTACGGTTCCCCGGCGGAGGGTGGGCGCTGGTCTTGGGGGACGTCATGGGGAAAGGTGTGGCGGCGGCCATGTTGGCTTCCATGCTTCTCTCTCTGGTCAGGGAGGTGTGGGCTCGCCAGGTGGTCGGTGAGGAAGTCATTCGCCGCCTTGACCTGCGTTTCGCACCGGACCTCCATCGGGCACGTGCCTTGGCGACCTTGGTCATGGCCCATCTTGACCCAGGCAATGGAACCCTTCGGGCTTGGCTCGCCGGCCACGACGGCCCGATCCTCTGGCACCACAAAGGATGGCGTCCCTTGAGCCGGGGAGGGGGTACCGCCCTGGGACTTCAGGCGGGGATCGGGTCCGTAGTCCAGATCGAGACGCGGCTTGAACCTGGGGACGTGGTGCTGTTCTACTCGGATGGCCTTGGTGAACTGCTGCTTGGGCGCCGTGGCGCCGGCCGCTCCAATGAAGTGGCGGGCGTTCTGAACCGATTGGGGCTCAGTCCGCAACCAGAGCGTCTGCAGGCGTTGCTTGGCAAGATTCGTTCGCTGGCCGTCCACCGTACGTTGCAAGACGATGTGACGGTGGTGATGATCAGTGTCGCACAAAGTGTTTCTCGAAGAGTCTCAAGCTGTGCTGACGGCGTGTTGCTGGTATGACGGCGACCGCCTGACGTGGATTTCTTTCCGGGACGATGGGGTATCCGGCGGGCCAGGAACCCGCGGTAACGATCCTCCCGCCACCGATCCGCCGGGGGCCGCTTCCTGTGACGAGGCGGATGCGGCGGATGTCCAGTTCATCGTCTTGGGTACTCGGCACCGGTTAGGCCTGCTCTGGGGGCCGGCGGGGATCCCCCTTTCCGAAGCCCAGCGCCAGATCATTCGCCTCCTGGCCCAAGGACGGCTCGAAGTTGCCGGCGACGCGTTGGCACCGCCCCCCTGGGGTCCGGTGAGAAGTGTCTCGTGCAGAACAGAGCACGGCGATGTTGAGGAAAAAACTGTTAACGGGGGGGGGGGGGGTAATTTCTCCCACTCCCAGGCGATAACCTCTCGGATCTACCGGGCCCGGTTTCGCAAGCCATCGGGTGTCGCGATCGCTCGACGCCGTCTGCAACAACGGCTGCTGGAGCTGGGTTATCCATCCACCTGCATTCAACGGGTCGTCGTCGCTACAGCGGAGGCGATGATCAACGCCGTTCGCTACGCCGGCGGTGGGGAGCTTGACGTGGTCTCCTCCGATTCCCGATTACATGCCGTCATCACAGACTCCGGCCCTGGTATCGCCTTTGACCGGCTCGCCCAGGCCCTCCTGCGGCCCCGAAACCGGTGGAACCTGGGACGGGGTCACGGGTACTGGCTCATGGTCAGTATGGCGTCCCATTGCCGGGTCACGTCGACTCCCGGAAGAACCTGCGTTGAGCTGGTTTTCGATGTTGGTACCTAAGCCGATCCTGACACGGGGGGAATCCCATGGACGACGTCCTGCAACTGCCTGCGGGTTCGGGTCACCGGCTTCTCCTTAACGGCGACCTGGACTTCGAGCGGGCCGAGCGGATTGCAGCCGCGTTGCAGCGTTACGCCGGCGGCCCGGTGGTCCTCGACCTCAGCCGGTGCCAGTTCATCGACTCGACGGGCATCGGGGTTCTCGTCGATGCCCTCCGCTCCTACGCCGCCCGCGGCATCGAGGTGACGGCGGTGCGAGTGCGGCCGGCGGTGTTCGAGGTGCTAGAGATCGTGGGGGCCGTCGACGTCTTCGGCCGCGGCCTGTTCGAGATCGTGCTCGATGAGGGGGAAGACGCGTAGATGGAGGCGGACGACGCCTAGAGGGTGCGCCCTCCGTCGTTCACCACCCTCCATGACCACCCCACCTGACGACGGCCGGTTGCCAACGGCGGTAGCGGGAGGAGGCGGTATCCGGTGCCGGGCACGACGAGCGGCAGTAGTCGGATCATGGAAGAACTGGCCTTCGCGGTCCCGGCCCGCAACGCCGTCGAGGCCTTCGCCCGCGCCATAGAACGCTCCGGTTATCCCCCCGAGCGCCTCGTGCCCCGCCGGGCGGAGGTGGTCCGGCCCGGCCGGCGGCTCGCCTGGTGGTGGATCCGGCCCCCGCTGATGCGGGTGATCCTGGCGGTTCGGCCGGTTCCACCGGCCGAGGGTGCCCAGCCCGAGCAGGATCCGCCGGCTCCGGGTACCCCCGGCCCGGTCCAAACCCCGACCATGGCCCGGGTCCGCCACGGCCGTCTCGAGATCCTGCCCGGTTCCCCGGACGAACCCGCCATCCTCGTCCCCGGCCCCGGGGTGCGGCTGAACGTCAACGGCACGGACGTGGACGAGGCCGTGGCGGTCACGGCGGCGGACCGGGTGGAAGCCCAGGTCGCATCCGGCGCCGGTTGGGCCGCCGGTTCTGCTACAGATTCCATTACCCACCCCCATGCAGACTCCGTTACCGAAACTGTTACCGGTGCCGGTTCCAACGCCAGTGTTGGTGCTGGTGCCGGTGCCGGCGCCGGTTCCGCCGCCGCGCCCATCGAGGTCCGGCTTGCCCCTGACGGGCTGCAGGCCAGCGTACGGGTGCCCCTGGTTCGTCTCCGGGTGCTGAAGGAGGCGGGGCCCACCCGGGTGCTCCACCTGGAGACGGCGACCCTGCAGCGGCCGCCGGCCGGTCTGACGGTCGAGGCGATCATGGATGCCCTGGCCGAGGCCGGCGTCACCGAGGGCATCGACAGCGAAGCGGTGGTCCAGGTGGCGACGGAGGGGGCGCCGCTGCCGGTGACGGTGGCCCGGGGTCGGCCGCCTCGGGACGGCCGAGACGGGAAGCTGGTCGCGGTGGTGGGGGCCTGGGGCTCGGCGAGCCGCAAGACGGCAGCCGAGGCCGGTCCCTGGCCCGCGACGGGGGTCGCCGGGACCGAAGAAGACGGAGCAGCAGGTGGCATGCACGAAGACGGCGCGTCCGCTGGCGCCGCCGATCCCCTGGCGATCGCCGTACCGAAGGCGGATTCCGTGGAGCCCGGGGGTCCGACGCACCCCGACCCCTTCGGCCTGTCGGGCCCGGCGGGCCGGGCCGGTCAGACCGAGCCATCTCCGCGGCCCGTTCGGGACGGCCGTGCTCGCAGTTCGGGTCGGGCCGTGCTTTCGATCCCCGAAGGCAGCCTGGTGGGCTATATCGTGCCCCCGGAGCCGGGGCAGCCCGGGCGGGGCGTCGACGGCCGGGTTCTTCCGGCGAGGGACGGGCGGCCGGCCCAGGTGCGCTGCGGGCAAGGGGTTGTCGTTGTCAAGGGGCCTGGCGGGCGCCAGGAGCTTCGCGCCCTGCGCCAGGGCCGGCCGGTGGTGCAGCGGGTGGGGCGCCTCGCCTGGTACGTCGACGTGGTGCCTCTGCTGGTCCACGACGGCGACCTGACGGCGGCGACGGGCTCGGTACGTTTCGACGGTGACGTCATCGTCACCGGCAGCGTCAGCGAGGGGGCGGCGGTGGTGGCCGGCGGGCGGATCCAGGTCTTCGGCGGGGTCGACCACGGCTTGCTCGAGGCGGCAGGGGACGTGACGGTCGAGGGGGCGGTGATCCAGGCGCGGGTCGTCGCGGGGGCGCGGGCGCGGTTCTACGGTCGGCTGCGTGGGCGGTTGGAGCCGTTGCAAGAGGTCTGCCGGCGGGTCCAGGCGGCCATGCGGCTGGTGGAGGGGGCGGCCTCCTTCCAAAACCGGGACATCGCCCGGTTTGGCCCTGGGCGGCTGGTCCGGTTGCTGGTCGAGATGAAGTTCCGCGACGTGCAGGAGCAGGCGCGGAGCGTCCACCGCCTGCTGGCTGCCCACCGCGGTCCCCTGGACCCGCCCGTCGAGGCGCTGCGGCAGCCCCTGGCCGAGCTGGCCGGCACCGTCGGGGACGGGTTCGACCTGCCCGGGCTCATCGCCGCCCTGGGGGAGGCGGCGGCGTTCCTCCAGTGGTTCGAGACGCCGGCTCCAGCGACGGCCACGGTGGGGTACGTGCACAACGGCGTCGTCGAGGCGACGGGGGCGATCCGGGTCGGGCCTGCGGGGACCTATCACGCCCGGCTGTGGGCGGGGGAGCGGGTGTCGGTCCAGGGGCCGGTGGTGGGCGGGACGGTGGAAGCCGGCCGGGCGGTCCACGTCCTGGAGGCCGGGTCGACAGCCCTCCCCGCCACCGTGCTGGCGGTGGGGGAAGGCGGGATCATCCGCGCCGGGTTCGCCCACGAGAACGTGTGGCTGCGGGTGGGCGAGCGGCAGCGGCGCCTGGCCGAGCCGCGGGCCGACCTCAGGGTGGGCAGCGGGACGAACCGGTCACCGAACCCCGTCCAGGGCCGTGCGGCCAAGGCCTACCCGGATAGCCCGATGGCCAATCCTGTTTCGGGGCACGGCGCCGCGGGGTGAAACCGCCTGGGACGGTGTTGTGGGTTGCTGAGGACCCTGGCCTGGGGGTCCCGGGGTAACGCTGGGTGCTGCGGCTCTTGCACCACGAGCTGAGCGCGCCCCGCCGATGGCGCCCCGCCGATGGTATAAAAGGAGGTGTTGGGGGGCGAGGCCTTGTCGTCGTCGCGGCTGGCCAAATCGGTAGCCATCATCTTCATCATCGGCGTCATCAGCCGCATCCTCGGGTTCTTCCGGGAGATGGTGCTGGCGGCGGTGTTCGGGGCCAGCCCGGTGACGGACGCCTACACCATCACCCTGTCCATCCCCTTCGTGGTTTTCGCCGCCTTCGGCTCGGCCATCACCACGGTGGTCCTGCCTCTGCTCGCCCACTACCGCGCCCGGGGCCAGATGGCCGACCTGGAGCGGGTGGCCTGGACCCTGTTCCACGCCCTTCTGCTGCTGCTGGTCGTGTTCCTGGCCCTGCTCATGGCGGGGGTCGACGTGGTGCTGCGCGTCTTCGCCCCCGGCTTCACCGGCGAGACCTTCCTGCTGGCGCGGGAGCTGGCGCTGATCCTGCTGCCCGGCATCCTGTTCATGGGGATCAACGGCTGGCTGCAGGCGGTCCACAACAGCGCCCGCAGCTTCACCGCGCCGGCCGCCGTGGGAATTCCCCTGAACTTCATCATGATGGCGGGGACCTACTTCTTCGGCAGCTGGTACGGCATCGAGGCGGTGGCCTGGGCGTCCCTGGTGGCCATGGCCTCCCAGGTGCTGGTCCTCTGGCCGGGCCTCAAGCGGCTGGGGCTTACGTACCGGCCCGTGCTGGACTGGCGCCACCCCGACCTCCGGCTGGTGCTGAAGCGCACCGGGCCGGTGCTGCTGGGCACGGGGGCCGTGCAGCTCAGCCAGATCGTCGACAAGGCGCTGGCCTCGGGCCTTCCCGCCGGCAGCGCCGCCGCCCTGACCTTCGCCCAGCGGCTGCAGGGCCTGCCCCTGGGCCTGATCACCTTTCCGATTATTCAGGTCGTGTATCCGGAGCTGGCCACCCGCATCGCCCGGGGTGAGCGCCAGGGCTTCGGCTCCGCCCTCAACCGCGGCCTGCGGGTGCTGATCTTCGTCCTGGCGCCCGTCAGCGCGGGGCTGATCCTCCTGCGGATCGAGGTCACCCGGCTGGTCTTCGAGCGGGGGGCCTTCGACTTCCACGACACCCAGCTGACCGCCTTCGCCCTGCTGTTTTATATGCTGGGGCTGGCCGGCTACGCCTGGCGCGAGCTCCTCAGCCGGGCCATGTACAGCATGGGGGACACGTGGACCCCGGCCTCCACCGCCGCCGTGGCCATGGGGCTCAACATCGCCCTCAACCTGGTCCTGGTGCGGTTCCTGGCCCAGGGCGGCATCGCCCTGGCGGCGTCGGTGGCCATGTGGTGGGGTGCCCTGGTGCTGATGGTGCGGATCCGCCGGCGCATGGGGCAGATCAGCTACCGGGCCGTCGGCAAGGGCGCCTTGCAGGCTCTGGCCGCCACGGCCGTCATGGCCCTGGCGGTCGAACTGGCACGCCGGCTGATCTTCGGCGACCTGGCCCGGGCCGCCCTGGCGGGCGAGCCCGTGGGGTTCGTCCCCCTGGCCCTGGAGGTCCTTGCTCTCACGGCCCTGGGCGGGGTGGTCTACGCCGCCGTCCTGAGGGCCATGGGGGTGGAGGAATGGCAGCTGGTGCAGGACCTGGCCGGCCGGGCCGCAAGCCAGGCGGGCCGGATCCTGGCCCCCCTTTGGCCGCGGCGCCGGCGGGCCGCCGTGGAGGCCCGGGAGCGGGTGGGGGAGGCCGAGAGAGGCGCCAGCCGGGGCCGCCTGCCGCAGCCGGCGCCGCAGGAGCCGGCGGGTCACAGCGGGGCCGCCACGGGGCAGGGTGCGGCGGCCGGGGCGGATGAGGCCGCGGGTCCGCAGGTCCATCTCCGGCCGGGCCCGCCCTGAACCCAACCCGCCACCCCCAACCCGCAACCTCGAAACCCCCGCCGGGTTCCCGTCCAGCCGGCCCCGCCTGCAACAAGCCGGCCGCGTCAACGCGACGGAGAGACGCCGGCCGCGTCACCCGGCTCTCAAGATGTGGATCGCGTCGCCCCACCCCCGTTAAGAAGCCGGGTCCGTCAGGGAGCGTCACTAAGACTTTGGCGCCTTCTGTCGAATACCGGGGAAGACGGCAAAAATGTCCGGACATGGGGCGCCGGCGCCATAGCGCAGCCGGTGGGCAGCAGGAGGGACCGGCAGGATGGGTTGTGGGCGCAGCGGACACGACCAGGCGGGGGGTTGGAGGGGTGCGGCGGCGAAGACGGCCGGGCGGGTGCCTCGGGCGCTATACGGGGCGGCCGGGCCGGCGCAGCGGGCGCCTTCGGAAACAGCCGGGGGCACGCGGGAGGTGCAGCGGGCGCCTTCGGAAACAACCGGGGGCAGGCGGCGGGTGATGCACCGGTTGCAACCGGAGACGGCCCGGTACGCCGGGCGGGCGCGACCGGGATCCCTTTCCCGCACCGCACGCCGGGCGGCCACTACGGCGCTGGCCGTCGCCCTCACCCTGGCGGTCCTCGGGCTCGTGCCCGCTCCTGCTCCCACGTCCGCACCGGTTCCGGCGCCCGCAGCCGCTCCGACGCCCATGGGCGCTCCCGGATCCACGGCCACCTCCACGCCTGCCCCGGCTTCCACCGCAGTCGTCGCGGCCGGCACGGGGCCTGCGGCGACGCAGCCCACATCCACCGGACCTGCGGCGACGCCGCTGGAAACCCCCACCGGGCTCGCGGCGACGCCGCCGGCAACCCCCACCGGGCCCGCGCCGGAGCCCGCCAGCCACCCCGGGACCGCGGCCCAGGCAACCTACCGCCTGGCCGCCCTGCCCGACGACCCCGGCTTCCCCCTCCAGTGGGGCCTGCGCAACGACGGCCAGGCCATCAGCGGCCAGACGGGCACCCCCGGGGCCGACGTGGGCGCCGAGGCCGCCTGGGTCCTCAGCCGGGGCGAGGGGGTCCGGGTGGCCGTGATCGACACCGGTGTCCAGCTGGACCATCCCGACCTGGCGGGCGCCTTCTGGACCAATACGGCCGAGGCCACCGGCCAGCCGGGCCGCGACGACGACGGCAACGGTTACGTCGACGACGTCCACGGCTACGATTTCGTCCACCGCGACGCCACCGTCTTCGACCCCGCCGACGGGGAAGAACACGGCACCCACGTGGCCGGCATCCTGGCCGCCCGCACGGGCAACGGCGAGGGCGTGGCCGGCCTGGCCCCCGGCGTCAAGCTCATGGTGCTCAAGGTGTTCGACGGCGAGGGGCAGAGCGACACCGCCACGGTGATCGAGGCCATTCGCTACGCCCGGCGCATGGGCGCCCGGATCGTCAACATGTCCTGGGGCGCGCCCGGCCCGGCGGACTCCCGGCTTTGCCAGGTCATCGCCGAATCGCCCATGCTGTTCGTCGCCGCCGCGGGCAACGAGGCCCAGGATCTGGACACCACCCCGTTCTACCCCGCCTCGTGCGACGCCCCCAACCTGATCGCGGTGGCCGCGGCGGACAACCGGGGGCAGCTGCCGGTCTTCTCCAACTACGGGCGGCAGGCCGTCGACCTGGCGGCGCCAGGCTGGTTCGTCCTGAACACCGTGCCGGTGCGGGACGAACCGGCCGCCGCCGGCCTGCCGGGGCCCGGCCCCCTGGAGCCCGGCCTGGGCCGGGGCAGCTACGCCTGGCTGAGCGGCACCTCCATGGCCACGCCCTTCGTCACGGCCACCGCGGCCCTGGTGGCCAGCCGCTATCCCTGGCTGACCCCGGTCCAGCTGGCCCAGCAGGTGCTCTCCACCGTACAACCCCTGCCCGGCCTGAGCGGCTGGGTCGCCACGGGCGGGATGGTCTCGGCCCGCGGGGCGGTGTGGGCCGAGGCCGTGGCCCCGCCGCCCTTCGCCGACGTGAGCCCCAACATGGCGCTGGCGGCCGAGATCCTGCGGGCCGCTCGGCTTGGCCTGGCCCAGGGGTACACGGCGGAGCGCTTTGCCCCCAACGAGCCCGTGACCCGGCACCAGTTCGCCAAGCTGCTGGTCGGTGCGGTGGAACGGGCCACGGGCGAGCCCTTGCCCGACCGCCCGGCGGACGGCAGCCCGTCGCCCGATTTCCCCGATGTCGACGAGGAGGACGGCAACCTGGGGCCTTACGTGCGAAAGGCGGCGGTGGCGGGGTTCATCCGCGGCTATGCCGACGGCACCTTCCGCCCCGAACAGCCCATCCAGCGGATCGAGGCGGCTCTCATGGTGACCCGGGCCCTCGGCCTGTCCCAGGACGCCCCCAATCCCTTTGCCGATGTCTCGGGCGCCCTGGCCGGCACCGCCGGGGCGGTGGCCCGGGCGAAGATCATGGTCGGCACGCCGTCGGCCGGCGGGGACGCGGTGTACTTCTTCCCCGGCCGGTCCATCACCCGGGCCGAGGCGGCGGCGGTCGCCCTGCGCGCCCACGATGCGGTGGTGCGGGAGGCGCCGTAAGGGGGGTGTTGAACGCCGAGTCTTGGTGTCCTGGTGAGATGGTGCAAGCGGCGTCGCGACGGCGCCGCGGACTTGAACCAGTCCAGCCGCCTGGTGCGACACCCAGAAAGCGGACTTGTGGAGACAACTTCTAAAAACGTATCCATGAATTTTCGATACCAGGGAGAGGAAGGTTTGCTCCGAGGGCGAATCCTTATCGTGATCGGTTGATCCTGCTGGGGGCAGGGGTACCCGAACTGCGCGAGGTCCTCGAACGGGGCCGGGACCTCGCAGGACCAGCGGTGGTGGGAGGTGGCAGGACCTCCCCCACTTTCGGGGAACAGACCGGTCAACCCGGGGCGGGCCTTCACTGCCGAGGCCCGCCCCGATCCCTTGGTACGGCGCTGGGTGCGCGGCACCGGATCCGGCCGCGCCACCGGGTCGGGGGCGGGTGGGGAGGAGCCCGCCCATGCGCGGATCCCTGGTGCCGTGGAGGACCCAGCCTTCGGCCGTTCCCGCCATCCTGCCTGCGGCGCCCGCCGGTGACCCTCTCAGAGCCCGGGGTGTGGTGCTGGTGGTCACCCGCGCCGACCGCACCGGCGGCGCCCAGGTGCACGTGCTCCACCTGGCGCGGGGCCTTCAGGCCCGGGGTGTGCCGGTCCTGGTGGTCACCGGCCCACCGGGCCCTTTCGCCGAGGCCCTGCGCCAGGCCGGCATCCCGTACCGGTCCTTGCCGCAGCTGGTTCGTCCCATCCGGCCGGTGGCCGACCTGCGAGCCCTGCTGGCCCTGCGCCGCACCCTCCGGCAGGCCAACCCCGCCCTGGTGGCTGCCCACTCCACCAAAGCAACCTGGCTTGCCCGGCTGGCGGCCGCGACCCTGAGGATTCCGTGCGTGATCACCGTCCACGGCTGGCCCTGGGCGACGGGCCAACCCCGGGCCCGGGCGAGCGGGCGCAAGGGGGTGGGGGGTGCCGGCGGGCTGCCTCCCGGCGAAAGGGCTGTCCTGGCCCTGGCCCGGTGGGGCGAGCGCCTGCTGGCCCGGCTGGCTGCGGCTGCCGCGACCATCGCCGTCTGCCACCACGACTACCAGGAGGGCCTCCGCCATGGCCTACTGGATCCCCGGCGGGCGGTGGTGATCCCCAACGGCGTAGCCGACCCGGCCCGGGCCACCCCTGCCAATCCGGCGCCGGCTCCCCCTGCCGGTTCGGGGTCGGTGGCCGCTGCCTATGCGGGCGCCACCGGTGTTGCCGGCCGAGGCCAGACCGCCGCTACCGCTCCGGGCCCGGTTGCCCCTCCCGGTCCAACCCGGACGGCTGCTGCTGAAACGGGTCGCGTTGCTGCTGCCGCTGCAGCCCAGGCCGCCGCTGCCGCTCCAGGCCGCACTGGCCTTGCTGCTCCGCCCTGGACGGACCCTGCCGGTCCGGCCCCCGCGACCCCGCTGCGGATCGTCATGGTCGCCCGCTTCGAACCACCCAAGGATCACCCCACCCTGCTGCAGGCCGTGGCGCTGCTGGAGCGGCAGGGGCTCCAGGCCCCCGGCCGGAGAGCCGGCTGGGTGGTCGAACTGGCCGGCGACGGCCCGCTGCTGCCCGCCGCCAGGCAGCTGGCCGCCAGCCTGGGCATCGACCACCGGGTGCGGTTCCTGGGGGCCCAGCCCGAGGGCGCCGCCGTGGTCCAGGGAGCGGCCGTGGCCGTCCTGTGCTCCCGCCGGGAGGGGTTGCCGCTAGCCATCCTGGAAGCCATGGCCGCCGGGGTGCCCGTGGTGGCCACCGCCGCGGGCGGCATCCCCGAAGCCGTCGAGCCCGGCATCACCGGGTTTCTCGTCCCCCCGGGCGACGCGGTGGCCACCGCTCGCTGCCTCGGCCGGCTGCTGGCCGATCCCAGCCTGCGGCGGCGGATGGGCGCGGCCGGCCGTGCCCGGTACGAAGCCCGTTTCACCGTGGAGCGGATGGTCGCCGCGACGTTGGCCGTCTACCGCCAGGTGTGCGGTGACTGGATCCCCTCGCCAGCCCGCGATACCATGGTCGGCGGAGGCGATGGCGCTGAGCAACCTGCTGCTGCGAGCCGCCGGTCTCGGCCGGCGCCTGCCGGGCACGGGTGACCAGCCCGCCCGGTGGGTGTGGCGCGGGGTGAACCTCACCCTGGCGGAAGGCGAGAGCGTGGCCGTCACGGGCCCGTCGGGCACCGGGAAGACCCTGCTTCTCCGCGCCCTGGCCGGCCTGGATCCAGTGGACGAGGGCGCCGTGTTCCTTGAAGGCCGGCCCCAGGCGGACTGGCCCGCACCGCTGTACCGGAGCCGGGTGGTCTACGTCGCCCAGCGCCCGGCCCTGTTCGACGGCACGGTGGAAGACAACCTGGCCCGTCCCTTCACCCTGGCCGTTCGGCAGCGGGCGCACCGCGGCCGGCGGCGGTGGCCCGCCACGGGTGCCGGCCACCCCGGTGCCCGGCACCCCGGCCGCGCCGCGGCAGTCGGGTTCGAGCGGCAGAAGGCGCTTGATCTGCTGGCTGCCCTGGGCCGGGACGCCAGCTTCCTCGAGCGCCCGGTGGCAGCCCTCTCAGGTGGCGAGGCGCAGATCACCGCCCTGGTCCGGGCGCTGCTGGTGGAACCGGCCATCCTCCTGCTGGACGAACCCACCGCCTCCCTGGACGAGGCCACCGCCCGGGAAGCGGAGGCTCTGATCGCCCGCTGGCGGGCGGCGGCTCCCGGCCGGGCGTGTCTGTGGACCAGCCACGACCGGGACCAGCTGGCGCGGGTGGCGGACCGGGAGGTCGCCCTGGCAAAACCGGTGGGGGAGGCACGGCCGTGGATGTGGGCTACATCCAGCTCGGTTACGGAGAAGTCGCCCTGGCGGCGGGCCTGATCCTGATCAATGGCGCCCTCTCCCTGGCCCTGGGGCTCGGCCTGGAGCGGCGGCTGCTGGTGGCGTCGGTGCGGACCCTCGTCCAGCTCTTGCTCATCGGCTACGTGTTGAAGTTCATCTTCGGGCTGCGGCACCCCCTCTGGGTGGTCCTGCTGGCCCTGGTGATGGCCACCCTGGCGGGCCAGGCGGCGGTGGGGCGGGTGAGCGGCCGGTTCCGGGGGATCTACGCCGGAAGCACCCTCTCGGTGCTGGCGTCGGCCTTCCTGGTGACGGGCCTGGCAGTTGCCGCCATCGTGCGGCCGCAGCCCTGGTACGAGCCCCAGTACGTGATCCCCCTGCTGGGCATGGTGCTGGGGAACGCCCTCAACGGCGTGTCCCTGGGCCTGGACCGGTTCCTGGAGGGGCTGGCCCGCCGCCGCGACCAGGTGGAGGGCCTGCTGGCCCTGGGGGCCACGCGGTGGGAGGCCTGCCGCGACGTGATCCGGGATGCGGTCCGGACGGGCATGGTGCCGACCCTGAACAGCATGGCCGTGGTCGGGATCGTCAGCCTGCCCGGCATGATGACCGGCCAGATCCTGGCCGGCGCCGACCCGGCCGACGCCGTCCGCTACCAGATCGTGATCATGTTCATGATCGCTGCCGCCACGGCCCTCGGGACCCTGGGGGCCGTGGCGTATGCCTACCGGTCGCTCATGGACGGGTATCATCGGCTCCGGCTGGACCGGCTGAGCAGGGCAAAGAGAGACTGAACTCAGCCGATACACTTTATGCTCCATAAGAACTAAGCAGTAATCCCTAAAGTTCCAGGAGGACTGAGGACTTGATAAAAGGAAACACACTCCACTTCAAACACCCATGCAATGAACGGGATCCGAACCTTGCCGTCGATTTTGCGAAAATCCTGACGATACTGAGGTAGATATAAGCCTTCGAATGTAACAAGAGGGATGCCGTACGTCTTTGCAAGGGCAATGTACCATCCATCGTATCCGCGGCTAAAGTCATCCGCCTGGTGTTCCCGGAAATGCGCTCTAACAAATGCTTCGATTTGCGTCAGATAATCAAATGTTGCCGGTAAGGGATCAAGAAGGCGAATTAGTTCGTTATCTGCTAGCGTTTGTATTAACTGGCTAGCAACATCTTTCCGCTTTTCGACCTCACCAATGAGTTCACGTGAGCCAACCAGGTGCCCGCTCGTGAAGGCACTCGTAAACCATTGCTTGAGCCATTCTACAACGGCATCTGTCGAAGAATAGCCCAAAGCCAAGCGAAGCGTGTGCAATGATGGCGTTGCGAACGGTGTGATCATCACATTGGCATCCACAAGGTATGCCATTTATATCCGACGCTCCAAATAAGCGACGAATGTAGAGATCTTAAGCCCCAATAGGGACGCCGCCTGGCCGTATCCCAGCTCACCCCGCAGGGTGGCATCAATCACTTCGCTAGTGAACGTGGGACTGTTATACACCTCGATGTTTCGGAAGGGATTGCCGCCGCGGTTTTCGCTTCTCCGCCGGCGGAGCGCGGTTTGGTAACGTTCCATTAAATCCCGATATTCATCCCTGGCAATGAGGCCAAGTTCTAACGCCCGGCGTGCTACGACCCAGAGGCTGACACAGAACACCCGGCTGCAGTGTTCGGCAACCTTGTGCGGATCGCCGGATGCACTCGCCCAGACGTGCCGGAAGTCCTCTTCCGGAACCAGCAACTCGGCTGCTGCACGGTCGCAAAATTTCTCAACGTCGGTGGGCGTCTCGAGCTCCAAATTGTCGTCCACGCCGCTCTGGCCGAGCCATATGTGCACCAATTCATGGGCAAAGGTGAAGTTACGTCGCGCGACGTAATCCCGCGTGTTGATGAAGATCAGCGGTGCCGTCAGATCGGCCAGGGCGAATCCTGCGAAGTCCTCCGGGTCGAGGGGGCGGTGGGTGTTGTAACCGAGGATTCCACGGCGCAAGACCAGAATGCCGGCCTTTTCCGCAGCGGCAGCAAGCCGGCTCAGAAAGTCGCCCCAATCGCGGGCCTGGCGCTGCTCCTGCTGGACTGGAATGACCTTTCGGATGGCTTCCGCCACGTCGGTAGGTCGGGCTTGCCTCCAGTTGAAACTGCCGACGAAATCCAAGTGCCTTCCCCGGTGTACCTCATGCCACCAGTCCTGCTTGCGCAGGGCGTCATAGAGGATGGTCAACAACGCGGGGCTAGGTTCGTCCATGGCCAGGCGACCACGGCGGAAATCGGCGACGGGCAAGGTGACCCGTTCAGGTGGGGGGAGGAGCAACTGCCCAAGGGAAACGTCAAGCCGCCGGGCAATCTGGCGCGCCTGCCTGTACGTGGGCCGTGCCCTTCCCTCCAGCCACGCCAAGGCTCGTTCGGGCGTCACGCCGACCGCCCGCGCCAACCCCTCCGGCCCGACCTGGGCCCGCTGTACCGCCCAGCGCAAAGTCGCTGGGTGAACCGGAACCTCAATCCTCTGGGCCATGGCCTGGCCCCTTTCCTTTGCCAAACCGCCCGCAGTAACGGGTTCGCGTCATACCGCAGCATACACCAAGATTTACCTGGACGTAAAGATGCGCGATGAAGGTTCTCATCAGGTTCTCATCCGGCCGGCCCTTCAGCGCAGGTTCTCCGGTGCAGGTTTCCCGGTGCGGGCCGCCCCGTCCCACATCCCATTGCCGAGCCCCGCGTCTAGTTACCGGAGCCGGCCCGCCAGTTGCTCTCCGGTCTTGGCGCCCCCACAGCCGGTTCACTGCGGCCCGGTCCCGTAAGCCCAATCCACGCGACCGCCACAACCGGCACAATTTGGCGTCCGCCTCGATCTGTTACACCTCCCCGCCAATTCCCGATCTCCAGGATATCCCGAATCAAGGGACATCCTGGGACCCGTCCCGCCCGAGTCCGGCCTTCCCCGCACGGACCACCGCCGGGACGGATTCCACGGCCGGTCGGCCGCTCAGAGATCGACGGCCGCGCGGCGATCCACGGAAGGAGGACGCGGGGTGGACGGATTCCTCACCACACCCGGCGCCACGGCTGTCCTGGCCCTGGCGCATTTCGCCCTAGTTGCTTTCGCCTTCTGGCGCACCCGCCGCCCGCTGTTCACCGGCTTTCACGTGTTCTTGGGACTCGAGGCGGTGGCCTATGGCGCCCGCCCGCTGCTCAACCTGCTGACCGGCCGCTACCTGCTCTACGGCACCCCCGCCATCCTCATCCCCGGCGGCGCCCCGGTGTCCTTCCTGCCCCCGGCGCCGGTCGAACCGGCCGCCTGGGCGGCCTACAACCGCGGCCTGGCCATGCAATTGGTCTTTGCCGCCATCCTGATGGCCGCCTATGGGTTGACCGCCTATGGGTTGCCCGCCCGGATGCCGGCGAAACGCAGGACGAAGGATGCCCCCGGGCGCCGGGAAGGCGGGGAGAGTGTAAACCAGGATACACTGCCGGCCATTCTGGCCATGCCGGCCACCCCGGCCTCACCCTCGCTGGCCGTTGCTTGGCTCGTGTCCCTGTTGCTCGGCACGGCGGCCGTCGTCGCGATGCACGTCCTCTCCGGCGGCGCCTGGCTCCCGGGTCACCGGGCCGGAACCACGCTGACCGCCGCCGTCCCCTATGGGAAGATCCTCTTCCCCCTGGCCGTGATCCCGCTGGCCGCCAGCTTGCCCCTGGCGCGGATAGCTGCCGCTGTATGCACCATTCGCGAAACCCTCGGGCATCGTACCGGTGACGGTGGTGAGGATGGTGGTGGCAGCGCTGGCGGGGGTGGTGACCGTGATCGCCACCGGAGGGGCTTCCTTTGGGGGCCGGCAGTCTCGGCAGGCTCGGTAGCCCCGGCGGCCCTGGTGGCGGGAAGCCTCTGGGCGGTCGTCTTGCTGCTGCTCCTTTACCAACGTGGCTACCTCTTAACCGCCCTGGTGACCACGGCCTTCGTGGACGAGCGCCTCCGCCCCTGGACCTTCCGCCGCCTGGCCGTCCTGGTCGCCGGGCTCCTCGTCGTCCTGGCCGGTGCCCGGCCCCTGGCGACGGCGGTGGCCGGGGTGGTAGAAGGGGGGCGCCCTACAGCGGCCGCGACGGCCCGATCCGACGGACCCACGATCCAACCCCCTTCCGGGCAGGCGCCGGGTGGGGTTCCCGTCCCAGTCGCAGCTGCAGGTGACGCCGCAATCCCAAGGACGGCCGCGGCCGTACCCGCCTGTGCCCAGCCCTGGATGGCACCCCCTGCCCAGGCTGTACGGCCGGCGTCCGCGGCCAACGCCTCGCACTCCGAACCGCAGCCGGCGCCGCGCCCCGTCCCGGCCGCCCTTCACTTCTTTGCCCGCACCCCCAACTTCGACGGGCCCGACGTCTGGGTGCTGGCCCAGGGCCTCACCACGCAGCACGGGTTCCTAGGGGGCCGGACCCTGGCCGCCGTCCCGGCCCGCATCCTCACCCCCGCCGCCCGCGGCGAGCGTTGCCTGCTGACGGCGGCCGATGTGCTCAACACCTACCGCTGGCGCCAGTTCTACTGGCAGACCGGCTTCGGCTTCAACGTCTCCCTGGCCCAGGAGGTCTACCTGAACTTCGGGCCGGAGGCGCTGCCCGCGGCGGGCGCCCTGGCCGGCCTGCTGGCCGCCGCGGGGGACCGCTATATCACCCGCAGGCGCCCTTGCCCCCGCTGGGACCCTCGATGCAGAGGCTGGCGCCGGCTTCGGCTCGTTGGCGCGCCCTTCCAGATCTACACCGCCTGCGCGGTGCTGGCCGCCGCGGCCTTCACCAAGGAACCCGCCGCCACCCTGCAGTGGACCGCGGCCTACCTGCTGGTGGGGGCCGCCATCGAGGCCGGCGCCCGGCTCGTGGTCGGGCTTGGCTCCCGATTCTTCGGCGGGGATCCTGGCGATGGGGGCGGCACCAGCCGCCGGATCGCCGACGCCGGGCCTCGCCTCGTGGTCCGCCCCGTGACGGCCGATCCGGCCGGTGCCACCGCCCCCCGCCGGACGGGGGCTCCACCGACCCTCCTCCGGCCCGCTTCGACCCCGAGGCAAGCTCCACAGTCCGCCCACCCGCCGGTTGCCCCAGCCCGGATGCCGGCGCCGGGGCAGGCCCGCCAGCTTGCCACCCCCGCTTCCTGCCGCCCCGTGCGGGTGGTGATCTGCCGCTCCAACCCCGTCGACCCCGACCCCCGGGTGGAGCGGGTGGCCCGCAGCCTGGCCCGGGCGGGCTATGAGGTCCAGGTGGTGGGGTGGAACCGAGCCGTCTACGGCCGCGGCCTGCGCCACCTTCCCGCCTGGCTGGGCTGGCAGGCCCGCCTCCTGGGCTGGCTCCTCCGCCACCGCCGCCAGATCGACGTGATCCACGCCTGCGACTTCGACACCCTGGTTCCGGCCTTGCTGACCAAGGCCGCCTCGTACCGGCCGCGGTGGCCCGGCCTCGCGTCCCGGATCTGGACCCGGAGCCGGTCCCCCCACCCGGGTGGCCACCCCACCTGCCGCCCGCCCGGTGCCATCGCCGTGATCTACGACATTTTCGACTGGTATGCCGACACCGTGGCCGGCCTGCCCGGCCCCGCCCGCCGCCTCCTGGCCGTCCTGGACCGGCGCCTCCTCACCCGGGCCGACGCCGTGATCCTGGCGGACGAACGCCGCCTGCCCCAACTGGGCGCCGCCCGCCCCCGCCGCCTGGCGGTGATCTACAACAGCCCGGACTGGGAGGGGGAGCAGCAGGCGAAGCGGGAGGGCGAGGGGCAGCCGGAGCGCCGGGACCAGCCGGAGGGGAAGAGGCAGGGGACCACGCCATCCACGGCCAGGGCACCATCCCACGGAGCCCATCAAGGGAAGAAGCCGGAGGGGGAGCGGCAGGGGGAGAGCGAGCGCGAAAGGGCCGGACGGGCCCCGCGGCAGGGCGAGGGCGAAGCGCCAGGGCCACGGGACGAGGCAGGGACGGGGTGCCGGGATTGGACCGAGGGTCGGGAACAGAGGACAAGGCAAATTCTGCACCGGGCCGCGGCGGGAAGGCCTGCCCTGCGCCTCGCCTACGTGGGAACCCTCCAGCCCGGCCGGGGCCTGCAGAAACTGCTGGCCGTCCTGGCCCGTCACCCCGAATGGCACCTGGACCTGGCCGGCTTCGGTCCGGAAGAACCGGTCCTCCGCCGGCTGGCGGCGGGCCTACCCAACGTGCGGTTTCACGGCCGGGTCTCCCACGCCGGCTGCCGGGAGCTTGACGCCCGGGCCGACGTGATCCCCGCCCTCTACGATCCCGCCATCCCCAACCACCGCTACGCCAGCCCCAGCAAGGTCTTCGAGGCCATGGCCCTGGGGAAGCCGGTGATCGTGGCCCGGGGGACGGGCATCGACCGCCGCGTCCGGCGCCACCGGCTGGGGTGGGTGGTGCCGTACGGGAGCGTCGAGGCGCTGGAGGCCGCCCTGACCGAGGCGGCGGGGTGGACCCCGGCCCGGCGCCGGGCCTTCTCGCGCCGAGCCCGGCGGCTGTACCGCCGTCGCTGGGGCTGGCCTCGGATGGAGCGGCGCCTTCTTCGGCTGTATCGGGACGTGGTGACGGTCCACGAGGAAGAAGGGCATCGGCAGCCCGAACCCTTCAAATCCAATGCATGGGGTTGTACCAGTGGACTGGATTGCACCGAACCCGGGGGCTGCGAACCCGCGAACCCTTGGGCCTACGAACCCGCGGAACCCGGCGGCTGCGAACCCCCGGGCTCCGTGTCCAGGTCCAACGCCGGCCTAGGCCACCCGTCCGTCCACGTTGCCCCGAAGCAAAGCGCCCGACCCAAGGGGACCAGCAACCCGCCACCGGACTCCCCGCCACCAAAATCCCCGCCGCCGGTCTCCCGGTCGCCCGAGCGCCGTCTTCCGGCTCTCCGGACCTCCACCCGCGTTCCCCGGGTCCTCATCGGCCGCCACGTCCCCCCGGCCGCCCGCCGCCAGATCCTCCTGTGGGCGCTGGGCAACGGCATGGCCGTCGACCTCATCCCCGACCCCTACGAGGTGCTGGTCGCTAGCGCCCGGTGGAGCCGCCTGGGGGACGCACCCCTCCTGCGCATTGGCCCCCTCAAGCCGCCCCCGCTGGCCCGCCTGGCCAAGCGCCTTCTCGATGTGGTGGGGAGCCTGGCGCTGCTGGTCCTCTTCGCCTGGGCCTTCGCCCTGATCCCCCTGCTGATCTGGCTGGACGACCGCGGCCCCGTCCTCTACCGCCAAACGCGCCTGGGCCTTCACGGCCGCCCCTTCACCATCCTGAAGTTCCGGACCATGGTGGTTGGAGCCGAACGCCGCACCGGACCCGTCTGGGCCCGGCAGGACGATCCAAGGGTGACGCGAATTGGACGACTATTGCGGGCCACGCATCTCGACGAATTGCCCCAACTGGTCAATGTGCTGCGGGGCGAGATGAGCCTGGTGGGCCCCCGGCCCGAGCGCCCGGAGCTGGCGGCGCGGTTCTCCCTGGACGAACCGGCCTTCCGGCTCCGCGAGGCCGTCAAGCCAGGGCTGACAGGCCTGGCGCAGGTCGAAGGGCTGTACGAAACTTCGCCTGCCGCGAAGGTTCTTTGGGATCTCCGGTATATGGCCGGATGGCGACTGGTTCGGGACATCAGGGTTCTGCTACGCACGGTGGTGAGGCGCCTATTCCGGGTATGGGTCCCCTCCTCCAGGGCTTCAGTTTGGACCACGCTAACGGGTGGGGCCTGGCCCGGGGCTATGCGGCCGAGCACGGGTTCCGCCGCGGGTCGACCCTGGCCGCCATCCCGGCCCGGTTCCTGACTCCTCCCGCCCGGCAGGCTACCCGCTGGCGGACGGCCGCCGACCTGCTCAACGAGCACCGGTGGAAGCGCTTCTACGGGCAGACCCGCTTCGGTTTCAACGTGACCCTGCCCCAGGAGGGCTACCTGAACTTCGGGCCCTGGCCGTTGCCCGCGGCGGGGGTCCTGGCGGGGCTGCTGGCGGCCGGGGGCGACCGGTGGCTCTGGCGCCGCGGGGCCAGGAGAAGTTGTCCCTCCGGCGGGCCGCCGGGACAGCACCGACATCAGCACTGGGTCCGCGGCATGCCCGGCGTAGCCCGGCCCCCTGCGACCAGCCGGAGCGAAGGAGGGGCTTCCCAAGGCTTCAGGACAGGCGCCCGCCTGACGGTGGCCAGTGCGAGGCGCCTGCACCCCGGCATCCCGCCTGTGTTGCCTGGTGGACCCGGCTGGGTCTACGCGGTCTGCGCCCTCTTCGCCGCGGGCGGCTTCGTCAAGGAGCCCGGGGCGACGCTGCAGTGGACCCTAGCATACCTCTTCCTGGGCGGGGCGGTGGACCTCGCCGCCCGGGCCGTGACACGGGCGGCCGCTCCCCGAACGAAGGGAGTGGTGATCCTGAGGTCCAATCCCGTGGCACCCGACCCCCGGGTGGAGCGGGTCGCCCGGACCCTGGCCCGCGGGGGTTTTAAGGTTACGGTGGTGGGGTGGGACCGGGAGGGCGCCTTCCCGGAACTAGAGGGGACCCCCTTTGGCATACTGGTGCGCCTGCGCACGCCAGGCCGCTACGGTGGGGGAACGCGCAACTTGCCGGCCCTGCTGCGCTGGCAGTTGCATCTCGTGTACTGGCTCCTGTTCCACCGCCGGTACTATTCGATGATCCACGCCTGCGATTTCGATACGCTGGTGCCCGCCCTGCTGGTGAAGCTCCTCCTGGGGAAGCGGGTGGTCTACGACATCTTCGACTGGTGCGCCGACACGGTGCGGGGACTGCCTGGATTCCTGCGCCGTTGCCTGGCCCGGGTGGATCGCTGGCTCCTGGGGTGGGCTGACGCCGTGATCCTGGCGGACGACAACCGCCTCCCCCAGCTGGGGAAGGCCCGCCCTCGCCGGCTGGAGATCGTCTATAACAGCCCGGATTGGGATCCGAAGGATGTGATTCGGGGGCTGCCGCCCTGGCGGGGGCTCCGCCTGGCATACATCGGCCTGCTGCAGGCCGATCGGGGACTGCTGGAACTCCTTGAGGTCATGCGCCGGCACCCGGAGTGGGAACTGGACCTGGGCGGGTTCGGGGCGGAGGAATACCTGATCCGGAAGGCGGCTGCGGCCTTGCCCAACGTTCGTTTCCGTGGGCGCGTGCCCCATCACCGCTGCATGGAGGTCTACGTCCGGGCCGACGTGTTGCTGGCTACCTACGACCCGTCCGTCCCCAATTACCGGTACTCCAGCCCCAACAAGCTGTTTGAGGCTATGCGGCTGGGGAAGCCCATCGTGGTGGCAGAAGGCACCGGGATCGACCGGCGGGTCAAAGCCTGGGAGTTGGGGTACGTGGTGCCCTACGGTGACACGGACAGCCTGGAGACCGCCCTGCAGGATGCCGCTGGGTGGACGGGAGAGGAGAGGCGGGCCTTCGCGGTCCGAGCGCGCCGGATTTACGACGAGCATTTCTCGTGGAGGATCATGTCACAGCGTTTGCTAGGCTTGTATGATGACATGCTCACGTCAATCGCGCCCCCGACAAGTTCCCCGTAATGCGGGTTGCCAGCCGATGTCCCGGACAACGGCCGGGAGCCGCAGGAGGGGAGGAGGCAGGAGTGAGGAACGTGCGAAAAAGTAAATCTTTCATCAGGATTGGTACGTAGGAGGAAAATCGACAATTCGCACGAACTGAATGGAATGTTCATGCAAGGGATGGCTTGATACAGTATCCTTAATCTGGGTTTACTAGGGGAGGAGCCGCTGGTTCTGGATGGATTTGCCTCAATGAGCCTGCCATTGTCCGCACAGGCTGATCTTCCTTGAAAGTGGCAGCGACGTGGCATATTCTGGTGAGACGGCTGGGGTTCCTCACGGACGTTACGTTTGTATAAAGGGGACCGGCGGACAAGTTGGGGGGGAAAGTGTGTCATGCGCAGCACCGGGGAGGCCGGGGAACGGCCAACCGGCGACTCACTGTCAGGATTGATCACCCAACCCCACAGGTCCGTCAAGGGCGCGGTTGTACCCGAACTAGGAGCCTTTACCCGTAACGAGCCCGTCATATTACGACGGGTATTCGGCCGACGGTCACGCCGGGTCCTGCTCCTGGCAGGCGACATGATCATTGCCGTAGCGGCCCAGGTGGGGGGGCATTTGCTAGCCGGCGACATGGAGGAACTCCGGGCACTGCTTTTCCGCGGGCCAGTCTCACCGGACGGTTTCGCGGCGGCCGTTGCTACGGTTTCTACCATTGTTCTCCTTGCTCTCTACAGGGGTTATCGCGACCTGCACCGGCCCTTCATGGAGTTAGCTCGGGATGTCACCACGGCGACTCTGTGGTCGGTCCTTATCACCATGGCCGCCCTTTATTTCTATGTGCCTGATCGTGGGGTTTCGAGAGCAGTGGAGGTGACCGCGGGTACCCTCACCGCGATCTCCCTTTCTGTATGGCGGATTCCGTTCGTACGCCGTGCAAAGCACGCGTATTACCAACACCACGTCACCCTTGTGTCCGCCGACCCCCTTGGGTGGCAGGCACGACTACCCGACTACGTTTCGATTCGCCATGCGCTGACGCCGGCTGACTTCCTCGAGGCGCCACCGGCGACTGACCGTGTGGTCCTTGCCCCTGATGTCCCAATGGAGTACCGGGAACGCATCGTGAGTTGGGCGCTACGGCATCAGGTGGACCTCTATGTCGTGCCCAATACGTATGAGATCTTGATGGCTTCTGGGCGGCTGACTCACGTCGGTGACATACCGTTGATGACCGTGTATCGTTTGGCATTGCCGATTGAACTCAGAGCGGTTAAGCGGACCCTGGATCTGGCTGGAGCGCTGTTGCTTTTAGTTAGTCGCGTTCCTTCCCGTCCTCCTGATCGTGCCGCTCCTAATCTGGCTGGAGGACCGGGGACCTGTGTTCTACCGCCAGCGGCGGGTGGGCCGTGACGGGAAGATTTTCGAACTGATCAAATTCCGTACCATGGTACCGGACGCCGAAAAGCTCACGGGTGCCGTCTGGGCCCAAGAAGACGACCCGCGGGTGACTCGCGTCGGAAAGTGGTTGCGAGCGACTCGGCTCGACGAATTGCCTCAGGTCCTCAATGTGTTGCGGGGAGAAATGAGCTTGGTGGGCCCGCGGCCGGAGCGTCCCGAACTGGTGATGGAGTTTGCAGGGCGTAATGCGATGTTCCGGGCCCGGGAGGCCGTCAAGCCCGGGATCACGGGACTGGCCCAGGTACTGGGACGATACGATACCGACCCCGATTCAAAGCTCCGGTTTGATCTGCTCTACATCACACGGTGGGGACTCGGTCTCGACCTGCTGATCATGTTCTGGACGATTCCCGTAATGTTATTCCCGCAGAGCGTCAGCAAGGCAGCCGAGCGGATCACACGACGATTACGTCTGGAGGTATGGTCCTCAGCCGGCATATCTGGCCGTAGGTAGGTCTCTCCCCACTATGTGGCGAGTGTGTTACTCTCGTATACGCACACGGGGGTTAACGTACGGGGCGTGCACTGATGACGGGCAGGATTTAGGGTGGGACTTGCTCTAAATTAGATGGGGACTTGGGCTAGGTGTTCTGCTTTTGACTCGAACGGTAACTACGCATTAACAAGGCGGTTGTTCAGCGTCGATATCCGGAATTGATTAACCAGATATGGAATGTGCATGACGAGTCTAGATCCTAGAGAGACTTGGCACACCGTAGCACTACCCCGCCATAGAAACCGAGTAGGGGCGGGAAGGCGGTTACTCGATTCGGTATGTGATGTATTGGCTTTCAGGGCGAATGGATCATTCTATGGGTGCAAATATAGGGGCACGGAGACTTTGGAGGCGTTACCGTTGGAGAGTCGAGCATGGCCTCTCACTTCAGATTTTGCGGCTGATCCGCGGACGAGAGACCTGACAGCACGGATCGCGTACCCTTTAAGGACTTTGGTTTGCACTCGATCGAGGCCATGGAGATGAGAGATGATGCACAAGATGCCCACTGTGAGTGTGCTCATGACTGTTTATAATGGTGAAAGGTATTTACCAGATGCCCTTGAGTCGTTGAGGAATCAGACCTTTCGTGACTTTGAAGTAGTAATCGTCGACGATGGATCGACGGACCGGTCCAGAGAAATCATCCAATCCTATATCGAAAGAGACAAACGTTTCAGGATGATATGCGCTCAGCGCGTGGGGCGGGCCGCTGCGTTGAATCTGGGGCTGCGACACTGTCGTGGGATTTTTGTTGCCGTCAACGACGCGGATGATATATCTGTGAACAATCGCCTCGAAGTTCAGGTGGAATTTTTGCGTAGCAATCCCAATGTTGTATTGGTAGGCGGATGGGCTGAACTGATTGACGAAAATGGTCGTATCCTTGGAAGGCGGTGCCCGCCCGAAGGTGGTTGGCGCATTAAGAGCCTGCTTTCTTTGGGAAATCCTATTGTTCACTCCACAGTAATGTATCGACGGGAGATATTGTCATTGATTGGTGGTTTTGATGAGACGTTAAGCTGTGCAATTGATTACGATGCCATCGAGCGGTGTATGCGATACGGGCCAGTGTCGTGCTTACCTGTAATCGTAGCGCGGCACCGTCGCCACAAGGGTCAATACTTCCGCGGCAGTATTGCTGCACAAATGCGTTTTCGAACAGCAGCCAAGACTGCTGTTCGAATTGCGTGGAATCATGCGACATGGATGGTGCCGTTGTCCATCATGATATATATTGGGGCCTTCGCACCTTTAAGTTCTCCGTTCATGCGCGTTGCTCAATGCATTCATACACGCATGGTACACGGACGGCACGCCGGTTAGAAGAAAGTGTTAGCGTGATGGTTATCCAGGTTTTCATGGCAGTATATGACTGTGGGTTATCCACAGCGGCGTTGACCCCGGCCACGGGATCGTCGCACGATAAAACGTTTGACAGGTATTGGTTTTTGCTCATGTTTCTGTAGAACGGGGAAATCATGACGTTAGACGACGTAGTAAAGCTCAAGTTCCGTAAGGAGAGGAGAATTTATAGCTTGGTGTACCGTAATGTTGCTGGGAAGGGGCTGCAAGGAAAACGTTAAGTCATAGGACAACGGCGTACACGGCGCGGCATTACTCAGGTTGCTAGAATTGAAGACGCAATTGGAGGCGGCGATGGTGGAGCGCATAGCTCTGTTCATACCGAACCTTGGAGGAGCTGGTGCGGAACGAGTATTTGTACACTTGGCCCGCGGCTTCACGGAGAGCGGTGTAACGGTAGATTTAGTTGTCCTTGATGGAAATGGTCCAATGCGCGAATATCTGGCCCCGGGTGTACGGCTGATCGAGTTGAATGTCCGGCGAACCTTATTGGCAATAAGGCCGCTGGTACGATACCTTAACGAAGTCAGGCCAAGCATATTGATTTCGGCGTTGGACCACGCCAACATCGTGGCTTTGTTGGCGCGTCGTATGGCGAAGAGTGAGTGTAAGGTGGTCGTGACCGAGCATAGCACGCTCTCAATTCATTCGAAAAATGCGAGAAATTTGCAGGGACGTGTCATGCCAATGCTTGTTCGGCGATTCTATGCCGAAGCGGATGCTATTGTGGCGGTATCGGAGGGGGTGAAGAGGGATTTATTGGCTCATGGGTTGCCTGAGGATAAGACGTATGTGATTTACAATCCCGTCGTAACTCCCGAGATGGAGTTATTAATGAGGGAATCCGTAGATCACCCATGGTTTCAGGACGACCAGGACATCCCGGTGGTAATAGGGGCCGGCCGCCTTACGAAAGCGAAGGACTTTCCGAACCTGATTAGAGCATTTGCAAAGAGTTGTCGGAAAACGCCTATGAGACTAGTGATTCTCGGTGAAGGTGAGGAACGCCCGCAACTTGAGGCCCTTGTTCACGAGTTGCGGCTCGAGTCATCTGTATGGTTGGCTGGCTTTGTTTCGAACCCATATAAATATTTTGCACGTGCAGATTTGTTCGTGTTGTCTTCCAGATGGGAAGGATTCGCCATGGTGCTGGTAGAGGCGTTGGCGGCCGGTCTCCCCGTTGTGTCAACAGATTGTCCTCACGGTCCACGCGAGATTTTAGCTGGGGGCGTCTATGGTAGGCTTGTGCCTGTTGGAGACGCCGAAGCTCTGAGTGATGCGATGCTCAGTGCCTTGAGTGAAGATCATAATAGGTCTGTGTTGATTGAGCGTGCTCAGGAGTTTTCGTATCAAGCGGCAGTGACGAGGTACCTTGAACTGATTCAAATGCTAGTCGGTGAATGACACGCTGCAGATGAGGGCGTTCGGTGAGGTCAATATGGAACGAACGATTGGGGGACAGTCGACTCAAAACGCGTGTGTGATGTTATTCATTCTCATCTCTCTGGCACCAGTGTTGCTCTATATCGTGCAAAATGCTATGGCAATGGCACCAGATATCCCGGATAGTAAGCTGTACATGAGCCAATTCGTAGATGGGCTGAGAACTGACAATTTGGCCGTCCGATTCTATTATGTAGTCTATGCTCCTTTGCAATTGGCGTTTGGGCCGGATCCCATAGTCTCTGTCATGCTTAACGGAGTTTTTAATGCGTTAACCGCCGGTGTTTCGTGGCTGGCATATCGCGAGTTGGCTTTGAGGGCTAACGTTAGAGTATTGTTTATTTTCGGTATGCTGTTTTTATTGTGGCCAGCGCTCGCACGATACAGCAGTGCGCCTGTTCGGGAGTCGATGTTCTTGATGACGTGGTCTCTATTTATCTACGGAGCGTCGCGTGGCACAGGTATGCATCTGTTTATGGCGGTTATGGGCGGATTGTGCGTCGTACTGTTGCGGCCCGAGTTTTTACCTGTAGTCCTGTTAGTTCATCTGGTTTTTGTGGTTGCAAGAATAAAGTCTCAGTGGCGAATTCCAATGTTGGTCTTCGGTAGCGTAGCAATGGTGTGGGCCGGGCGGTGGGTAATGGGCTTGTTGAACCTCGATCATCTTCTCTCCCCTGAGAGGATTGCCTGGGAAAGGAACTATGCAGTCATCCGGTACGGTGAGGACAAGGTATATGGCCAAGTCCAATGGACATCGTGGGTGGACGTAGTCAAAGATGCTCCAAAGCTGTTGCTTTGGTTCTTGCTGTCGCCGTTCGGTACTAGTGATAGACCGTTTCAAATGGTGGTAGCGGCCTTGGATGCCGTCTTTTCGAGCTTGGTGATTTTGGCCGGTCTTTGTTCTTTTGTCACTCAAAAGCAACGTAGGGAGACGGTGTGGATGGCGTGCGTGGCGATGGTGGCTATCTCAATGGCGATCGTGGAGTACCATGTAGTGGGCGCGGTACGACACAGAATGCCTGTTATCTTGATGCTTCTACCTCCAGCTGCGAGCGGCATTGAGCATGGCATTCGTAACATTATCCGGAAGTCGAGATTGGGCGGAGAAAGCGTGAGAAGGGAGTGGTCGAATGGTAAGGGCTTTGTCGGTGTTAATCGCTACGAGGAATCGTCCTGATGCGCTAAGGTACTGTCTTTCTAGTGTTGCTCGGCAGGCACGTCCGCCAGGTTGGAATGTAGAGGTAGTGGTGCTAGATGATGCGCCAGAAATTAGTGCTCGCGAGGTCGCTGAAAGTTTTTCGGAGAGTTTACCTATACGATATGTACGTACCGACGCTCGGTTGGGGGTTTCTGGAGCACGTAATCGTCTGGCTGAGGAAGCAAAGGGCTCTGTATTAGTCGTACTAGACGATGACGCAGCATTTGTCGATGATGATGCGCTGGTGCAGGTTGTTAATGCGCTTGACCGCGACAGCTCTATTGGTCTTATTGCATTCTACATTTACGACGATCCAGGTGGCACGTTACACGTGCCGTTTTCGAGGCTAGCGATACGGCGGGATCCGAATATCGTCAGTCAGGAAGGGTATGTTTCCTATTTCAACGGTGGAGGTTATGCCGTTCGGCGTGCCGTTTTGAATGCTGTGGGATTGTATGGTGCGGACATGAAGTATGGATGCGAAGAGTTGGACTTAGCATTTCGGCTAATCGAAACCGGATGGACTATCCTTTATAATCCCAGAATTAAGGTTCGGCATTGCGTGGCCACGAGCAGTTATTCAAGAGAATGGAAAGCATTCTATGGCTTGCGCAATCATCTGTGGGTTGGTAGAAGGTACCTACCGCTTCCTTATAGAGTAGTGTACCTGGTGTCATGGATAGTCTATATGGGTTCCGAATTGATGGTTCGGTACCGACGACCAGACATGGTTTGGGTAGCAATTAAAGAGGGGATTGGTGCCCCGCAACCCAGGCGTATTCTGTCTAGAAGGGCAATGAAATACTTAAGGCAGCATTATGGAAGGCTATGGTGGTAACATGACGACTAATTAGTGGCGTTGTGGTGGAAGTGGTTCTGAATGCAAGGTTTACGGTCCCTTCGCGGGTGCTGTGAGATTGAGAACTTGCACGCGACAGGATGTTGGAGTTTGGGAAGGACCGAAGGCGAGAGAAAAAGGGTTCTAGGTTCAAAGGAAGGGGCCGGGTACCGGTATTATTGTGAATGAATGTTGCAGGTGAGTCCTTTAGGTATGTAGGCTTTATTGTGATGCGAGGTGGTCTAGTTGAGTTGGGAAGTTGGGGATGCCAGTGTTTCGGTTGGCGACTTGATGTCGCCCATATTCCGGCGCTGGCGAACCGTGGCGCTATTGGTAGTCTTCTCTATTCTGGTGGCGGTGGTGCGAATCATAATTGTTACGCCCGAGTTCGAAGCCAAGGCCCGGCTCATCGTCCTGGCTCCTAACGAGGCGGTCACGGATTTGCAAACGTTGCAACTGTACCGCAACTTGGTCCCGGCCTATCAGGAAATCCTGTCCAGTCGGAGGGTTATGGTTGCTGTTCTACAAGAGCTCAAGCTAGATTGGTCCCCGAGTGAGTACCGAAGGAGGGTTCGGATTGAAGCACACGAGGAATCACAAACGTTGGATGTCGTGGTTCGGGCAGGGTCGCCCGCAGAATCGGCCTGGATCGCCACCGCCGCGGCACAGGTTATGACGCGTGTGGCGGCGGACGTTATGCAGGAAGAGCGGCTCGTCCTGCTCGATCCCGCGGCACCGCCGGAGAAGCCCGTGACTCCGCGGCCAGTGCTAGAGCTTGTGCTGGCGTCGGTGTTAGGCCTCATGGTGGGGACCGGAGTTATCTTTGCGTTGGAGATGTTCGACCGCCGCATCAGGGACGAGGTTGCCGTCGAAAGGCGACTTGGCTTGCCCGTCCTCGGCGTGATCCCGCATATTGACCTGTAGAAGGGAGGCGCCGCCTTGGCGGAAGCTTTCGGAGCTGAGCACCAAAACCTGGCTTTACGGTACCGGTCGAGCGGCTCGGAGCGGTTCCGTGCTGCGGATGAAGGTCACGAAGCCGGCTTTTTGGGCGGGCTACAGTCGCATTCCCCGGCCGTGGAGGCCTACCGGCTCGTCCGTACGAATCTGCAGTACCTAGCAGTAGACAAGCCGCTTCGTAGTATCATGATCACCAGCGGACTGCCGGGGGAAGGTAAGTCTCTGACTGCCGCGAACCTGGCTTTGAGCTTCGCCAACGCCGGGAAAGCAACCGTTCTCGTCGATGCAGACATGCGGCGGCCGGTGCAGTCGGCACTGTTCGGGCTGCCGAACGTGTATGGCCTCTCCGCGGTCCTTGCTGGTTCCTGCACCCTGGAAGAGGCGCTGCAGCCTGTGCCCCGTGCCAAGAACCTGTGGGTCCTGCCCGCCGGTCCGACACCGCCCAACCCGGCAGAGCTGCTGGGGTCACGTCGCGCCCAGGAGCTATTCACCGGGCTGATCAATGATTATGAGGTCGTGATCTATGATACTCCGCCGCCAGGTATGGTGGCGGATCCCCTGGTACTGGCACCGCAGGTGGATGGCGTGATTCTGGTGGTCAGTGCCGAGAACTCTGACTACGTGCAGTCTCAGAAGGCTAAGGAGGCTCTGGAGAAGGTCGGCGCCCGCATTCTGGGGGTCATCCTGAACGACGTGCCACTCAAGCGGATGGGTTATTACGCCCGTTATTACCGGCGGCGCTGAGGTCGGAGGTCGGGGGGTAGCCAAGCGAGCCGCTGGCCAAAAGGAGAACACGGTAGAGATAGAGATAAAGAAATGCCGGTCCTGAGTTTGACCGGCACTTTTTCTAGGGTCTAGGTGCCTTCAACGGAACCCGAGCGACTCCACCATCCACCAGATGGCCAGCAATCCGCCCACAGCGGTGATTCCCGCGAGCACCAGCATAGCTTCCGTTAGGAGGGCTCGCTCGGAACCGGAAAGAACCTCTTCCGGGGTTGGACGGTCGTTACGGCTTTCGCGCAGGGCCTTGACGACAACGCGGAACAACTTACCCAACGCCTATTCCTCCGTGAATCTAAAACTTGTCAAGAATGATTGATGTTCTCGAAAGCTGTTGATTGGTGTCTATACAGATTTCCACGGTGGTGCCCTGTTGCCAGATTGGCTACCTCCCCAATGCTGGAGGTCCGGAAACGTGGCTCTGCGGGTGGGATGCCGGTCCTACCACCGGAAGGCAGAAAGGAGGACTCGCCTTGGCCTGGCTTGGTGATACGCCCCAACCCTCCGTGGCTTCCAACGGGTCGCCGTCGTCCCGGTCGTCCCTCTTCAGTAATCGGGATCCATCCCGTCCTGTTTACCCCGTTCGCCACGAGTTCAACGTCCGCGTTCCCATGCGGGACGGAATCACCCTCTCCGCGGACATCTATCGCCCCGATGCCCCGGGCCGCTTCCCCGTGGTCCTGGCCCGGACGCCGTACAACAAGAATTCGCAGCGGGCCTGGCATTACGGGAACTTCTTTGCCAAGCACGGCTATGTTTTCGTCTGGATGGACGTGCGCGGGCGGGGGGACTCGGAGGGGGAGTTCGTCCCTTACCGTAACGACGCCCGGGACGGTTACGACGCCATCGAATGGCTGGCTAGCCAGCCCTGGTCCACGGGTGACGTGGCCACCTGGGGTGGCTCCTATCTTGGCCGCATCCAGTGGCTCACTGCCCTGGAGAAGCCGCCGCACCTGAAGGCGATGATCGTCCACGTGACGCCGTCGGACCCCTACGTGGAGTGGCCCACGGGCACGCCCGGGCCTATGCACGTGTGCTGGAACCGCATGACCGATGGCCGGGTTCTTCAGTACGTGGACAAGATCGACTGGATGAAGGTCTACGAGCACATGCCGCTCTTGACCATGGACGAGGCGGCGGGGTTCGTCAGCCGGCACTGGCGGGAGGACTGCGCCCACCCCACGCTGGACGAGTGGTGGGAGCCCCTGCGCTACCAGCACCGCTTCCACGAGATCGACCTGCCGGTGCTGCACGTCTCGGGCTGGTACGACGACGAGCAGATCGGCACGCCCCTGAACTTTGCCGGCATGGTGCGGCAGGCCCCCAGCGAGCGGGCCCGGCGCGGACAGAAGCTGATCATGGGGCCCTGGGGGCACCAGGTGAATGCCAGCCGCAAGCTGGGCGAGGTGGACTTCGGCCCTGACGCCGTGATCGACCTGGACGGCTACGAGCTGCGCTGGCTGGATTACTGGCTCAAGGGCATCGACAACGGCATCGGCGACGAGCCGCCGGTCAGCCTGTTCATCATGGGCGCCAACTACTGGCGGGACGAGTACGAGTGGCCCCTGGCCCGCACCCAGTGGACCAAGTTCTACCTGCGCAGCGGCGGCCGGGCCAACAGCCGCTTCGGCGACGGCGTGCTCTCCATCGAGCCGCCAGCGACGGACGAGCCGCCGGACGTCTACCTCTATGACCCGGCCCGGCCGGTGCCCTTCATCACCGACCCGCTGTGCCGGTTCGAGATCCCCCTTTGGAGTACCCTCGCTACGGCTCATGCCGGGCGTCCTGGTATGGCGACCGCTGAATGCTGAATCTTTTTGGGATAAGGCTGCCGTAGGCTCCGCCTAGACTTGCCTGTCTTGGCGGGATTCGACATATTGACCTTGTAGACGATCGAGGGGAGGCAAAGCTTTTGGCTGAAGGGCATGCTGTACCGGCACGCGAATCCGGCGGGCCACGGCGGGGAAGGCTGGAGGGGTTCCGGCGCCAGCGAAGGGGGGAGCCGGCGGCAGGCGCAGAGGCGGGGATGATCGGAGGGATTCAGGCTCATTCCCCTGCCATCGAGGCGTACCGGATGATTCGCACCAACCTCCAGTACTTGGCCGTGGACAAGCCGTTGCGGAGCATCCTGGTCACGAGTGGCCTGCCGAGCGAGGGGAAGTCGTTGACCTCAGCCAACCTGGCCTTGAGTTTCGCCAACGCCGGCAAAGCGACCGTACTGGTCGATGCCGACCTGCGCCGGCCGGTGCAGGCGGCGATGTTCGGGCTTCCCAATGTCTATGGGCTGTCGGCCGTACTGGCGGGCTCGTGCACGCTGGATGAGGCGCTGCAATCGGTTCCCCGCGCCCGGAACCTCTGGGTTCTTCCCGCCGGGCCCACGCCCCCCAACCCGGCGGAACTTTTGGGGTCGCGGCGGGCCCAGGAGCTCTTTGCCTCCCTGGCGGGGGACTATGACATCGTGATCTACGACACCCCGCCCCCGGTGATGGTGGCCGATCCTCTGGTGCTGGCGCCCCACGTGGACGGGGTGATCCTGGTGGTCAGCGCCCAGAACTCCGATTACGTGCAGTCGCAGAAGGCGAAGGAAGCTCTTGAGAGGGTGGGGGCATGGATTCTAGGCGTCGTGCTCAATGATGTACCGCTCAAGCAGCTGGGTTATTACGCCCGCTACTACCGCCGGCGATGAGATACCCCGCCGCCAGGCCGAGAACCAGTGGGCGATGGGCGACAGGTGGCCAATCGCCGATACGGGGTAATGGATGGTGGTAGATAAGAGGCCTGGTCATAATTGGGATCGGGGATAAATAATGACGCTTAATGGTCCTGGCAGGTGTGCATCACATGACAGGTGTGCATCACAAGTGTGCATAACCGCAACTACGGCCGGACGCTCCCGTCGATGAGCCACCACAGGCCGAGCACCAGACCCACCATCAGGATCCCTGCGGCCACCAGCAGCGTCTCCCGCAGCAGGGCTTTCTCCGCGTTGGAGAGAACGTCTTCCGGCGTGGGACGGTTGATCCGGTACTGTCGCAAAGCCTTGATAAGGACACGGCAGAATCGGATCAACTTGCCTTCCTCCTGCCATCCGGATTGTGGAAGGAACCCGGCCTGTCGAACCGCGTCGCTCCACGCAAAGGTCTGTTCGCGCTGGCAGGCCCGGTTCCTGTAGCCAGAAGGAGGTTCCCCTTTGGCCCGGCTTGGCGACATGCCCAGACCCAGTGATCGGGCGGCGGCGGGCGGGGTTTACACCGTCCGCTGCGAGTTCAACGTGCGGGTGCCCATGCGGGACGGGATCACGCTCTCGGCGGACATCTACCGTCCCGATGCCCCGGGTCGCTTCCCCGTGGTGCTGGCCCGGACGCCCTACAACAAGAACACCGAGCGGGCGTGGCGGTACGGCCACTTCTTCGCCCGGCACGGCTACGTCTTCGTCTGGATGGACGTGCGGGGGCGGGGGGACTCGGAAGGGGAGTTCGTCCCCTACCGAAACGACGCCCGGGACGGCTACGACGCCATCGAGTGGCTGGCCCGCCAGCCCTGGTCCAGCGGCGACGTGGCCACATGGGGTGGCTCCTACCTTGGCCGCATCCAGTGGCTCACCGCCCTGGAGAAGCCGCCGCACCTCAAGGCGATGATCGTCCATGTCACGCCGTCCGACCCCTACGTGGAGTGGCCCACAGGCACGCCCGGGCCCATGCACGTGTGCTGGAACCGCATGACCGACGGCCGGGTTCTTCAGTACGTGGACAAGATCGACTGGATGAAGGTCTACGAGCACCTGCCGCTTCTTACCATGGACGAGGCGGCGGGGTTCGTCAGCCGGCACTGGCGGGAAGACTGCGCCCATCCCACGCTGGACGACTGGTGGGAGCCCCTGCGCTACCAGCACCGCTTCCACGAGATCGACCTGCCGGTGTTGCACGTCTCGGGATGGTACGACGACAAACAGATCGGCACGCCCCTGAACTTCGCCGGCATGGTGCGCCACGCGCCCAGCGAGCGGGCCCGGCGCGGACAGAAGCTGATCATGGGGCCGTGGGGGCACCGGGTCAACGAGAGTCGCAAGCTGGGGGAGGTGGACTTCGGCCCCGAGGCCGTCATCGACCTGGACGGTTACGAGGTGCGCTGGCTGGACTACTGGCTCAAGGGCATCGACAACGGCATCGGCGACGAGCCGCCGGTGAGCCTGTTCATCATGGGCGCCAACTACTGGCGGGACGAGCACGAGTGGCCCCTGGCCCGCACCCAGTGGACCAAGTTCTACCTTCACAGCGGCGGCCGCGCCAACAGCCGCTTCGGCGACGGCGTGCTCTCCACCGAACCGCCGGCGACGGACGAGCCGCCGGACGTCTACCGCTATGATCCGGCGCGGCCGGTACCCTTCATCACCGACCCGCTCTCCAGCCAGATCGGCGGTCCCGACGACTACTCCGCCATCGAGACCCGCGGCGACGTGCTGGTCTACTCGACGCCGCCCCTGGAGCGGGACGTGGAGGTCACGGGGCCGGTGAAGCTGGTGCTGTACGCCTCGTCATCGGCGGTGGACACCGACTTCATGGCCAAGCTGGTGGACGTGCACCCCAACGGCTTCTGCCAGCGGCTCTGCGACGGCATGGTCCGGGCCCGCTTCCGGGAGGGCATGCACAAGGAGGTCCTGATGGAGCCGGGCAAGGTGTATCGCTTCGAGATCGACCTCTGGAACACGGCCCAGGTGTTCAAGCGCGGGCACCGGATCCGCCTGGAGATCGCCTCCAGTGCCTTCCCCAAGTACGACCGCAACCTGAACACCGGCGAGCCCCTGGCCACCTCGACGCGCATGGTGGTGGCGGAGAACCGGGTCTGGCACACGCCGGCGTGGCCGTCGCACCTGATCCTGCCGGTGATCCCGGAGTAGGCGGCGTAGGGGACCGGAGCAGGGGTTGAAACGCGTGGTTCAGGCGGCGCTTCCCGGGGGTTGGAACCGCGGGGCGCCGCCGTTTCGGTCCGGGGGCCGGGGTCCGGGCTGCCCCCTGGACCGTTGGATTTTCGTTCCGGAAGGATTCGCCCGCCCGAGGACGAAACCACGCCCTGGCGAAGTTCGTTTCGTCATTAACAAAAGTTAGTTCTCGCCGGTTGGTTCGCTGGCTGGAAGAGGGTGCGTCGGGTGGCAGGTGCGGCCGGGCGGTTTCCCGCCCAACGGTTCCCATCGTCTCCTTCCGGGCATCGCTGGGCCATCCTTCACCTGCTGCGCCAGCATGGACCCCTGTCCCGCAAGGATCTGGCCCGCCGCACGGGGCTAAGCCAGCCCCGGGTGTCGGCCCTGGTCCGGGAATTGCTGGACGAGCATCTGGTCCAGGAGGTGGGGACGGGCCGGTCGTCGGGCGGGCGGCGTCCCGTCCTGCTGGACCTCAACCCGGCGGCCTACTGGGTGCTGGCGGCCATGGTGGAGGCGGATCGCTGCGACGTGGCCATGGCCGACCTCAGCGGCCGCCTGGTGCGGGTCGAGACGGTGGACCTGCAGCTGGCGGCCGGGCGGCCCGGCAACGGCCAGGAGGCCCTCGACCGGCTGGCTGAAGCGCTGAAGGGGGTGGTCAAGCGCGCCGGCCTGCCCCCCGACCGCTGGCTGGGAACCGCCGTCGGGGTGCCGGGCATCGTGGACCCGGACACGGGCAGGGTGCGCCGGGCGCCGGGGGTTGGATGGTGGCAGGATGCCGCCGTCCGGGAAGGACTGGAGAGCCGGCTGCCCGGGCCGGTGCTGGTGGAGAACGACGTGAACTTGATGGCCTTGGGCGAGTATGCCCGCGGCGCGGGGCAGGGCGCCCGGTGCCTGGTGCTGATGTACGTGGGCACGGGCATCGGCGCCGCGGTGGTGGCTGGCGGGCGCCTGTTCCGCGGCGCCACCAGCGCGGCGGGCGAGATCGGCTATCTCCCGGTGGGCCTTGTGCCCGATGCCGTGGAGGCCGGGGAGGCCGTTGACGCCAAGGAGGCCGTTGACGCCGAGAGGGCCGTTGGCGCCGGGGACGCCGGGGACGCCCGGGATGCCGGGGATGCCGGGGAAGGTTCGGTCCAGCCTGGCTTCGGTTGCTTCGAAGCGCGCTACTCGGCCCGGGCGGTCGCCCGGTTCCTGGAAGGCCGGGGGATCGCCCCGGATGGCAGGCCGGTGGCGGTCCTGGCCGAGCTGGCGCAGCGGGACGCGGAAGCGCGCCGGTTCTTCCGCCGGCTCATCGCCCACTGGGGGCTGGCGGTGGCGAGCCTGGTGGCTGTGATCGACCCCGACCGGGTGCTTCTGGGCGGAGAGGCCCAGGCCATCGGCCCGGAAGGGCTGGCCGAGCTGCGCCGCGTGGCGGCCCGGTACGTGCCGGACCTCCCGCCCATCGCCTTTGCGGCCCTGGGGGCCCGGGCAGGCCTCGAGGGCGCGGTGTACCAGGTGTTGAACAGCGCGGGCCCCGGGATGGGGCATGGGGCCCGCCCTACCAGTACGGGAGCTGCCAGTACGGGAACAGGAGGGACGCCGTGATGCGTCTTTGGGGCAAGAAGGCCGCGGCCGCGCTGGTCGTGGCCGGGACCCTGGCCTTGACCGCCTGCGGTGGCGGCGGCCCGGCGCCGGCTGGGGAGCAGGGCGGCGCCGGCAGCGGCGGCGGCGAGGAGAACAAGCTGGTGATCTACACCGCCCGCGACAAGGCGGTCTTCGAGTACGTGATTCCCAAGTTCGAAGAGAAGTACCCCGAGTACAAGGGCAACGTGCAGGTCGTCAACATGGGCGCCCAGGAGATCCTGGAGCGGGTGCGGGCGGAGAAGAGCAACCCGCAGGCCGACTTCTGGTGGGGCGGCACCCAGCAGGCCCTGGACCTGGCGGCCCAGGAGGGTCTGCTGGCTCCGGCGCCCGAGTCGGTGACGGCCAAGGTGCCCGCCCAGTACCGGCACCCCGAGGGTCTGTGGGTCGGCGAGATCCTGCTGCCCGAGGTGATCATGTACAACACCGACGCCCTCTCGCCGGATCAGGCGCCCCAGGACTGGGACGACCTGCTGAAGCCCGAGTGGAAGGACAAGATCATCATCCGCGCGGTGCCGGCGTCGGGGACCATGCGGACCATCTACTCGGCCATGATCTACCGCCAGTACAAGGAGACGGGGTCGGTCGAAGCCGGCTACGACTGGCTGCGGCAGCTGGATGCCAATACCAAGGAGTACGCCGCCGACCCGACCACCCTGTACCTGAAGCTGGCCCGCCAGGAAGGCCTGGTCAGCCTCTGGAACCTGCAGGACATCCTGATCCAGGCCGAGACCAAGGACATGCCCTTCGGCTACGTCATGCCAAAGAGCGGCGCCCCCATCCTGGTGGACGGTGTGGCCATCGTCAAGGGCGCCCGGCACCCCGAGGCGGCGCGCAAGTTCATGGAGTTCCTCTTCGACGAGAGCCTGCGCCTGGAGCTGGCGTCCAACCTGTTCCAGATCCCGACCCTGGAGGACCTGGATCCCGCCCAGATGCCGGAGTGGCTGGCCGGCCTGGAGCTCAAGCCCATGGATCTGGACTGGGCCATGCTGGCCGAGAAGGAGCAGGAGTGGATCCAGTACTGGGATCAGAACATCAAGGGCAAGGGCGGCCAGTGACGTGAAGACCGGCCGGTGACGAGCGGGCCGGCCGGTGGTGTGAGGGCCGGGGCGCCGGGTGCGGGACCGCCCGCCCGGCGCCCCCACCCCGCCGGGGGGAGGGGAACGGTGAAGGCGCTGACGCTGGACCGCGTGTCCAAGGCCTTTGGCGACAACTTGGTGGTCCAGGACGTGAGCCTGCGGGTGGAGCCGGGGGAGCTCTTCACCCTGCTGGGGCCGTCCGGCTGCGGCAAGACCACCCTGCTGCGCATGGTGGCCGGGTTCTACTACCCCACCCGGGGCCGGATCCTCTTCGGCGACCGCGACCTGACCACGGTCCCGCCCCACCGGCGCGGGGTCGGGATGGTCTTCCAGAATTACGCGCTGTTCCCCCACATGACGGTGTTCGAGAACGTGGCCTTCGGTCTGCGGCTGCGGCGGGTGCCGCGGGACGAGCTGGCCCGGCGGGTGCGCCGGGCGCTGGCGCAGGTCCAGCTGGAGGGCTACGAGGGCCGCCGGATCGACCAGCTCTCGGGCGGCCAGCAGCAGCGGGTGGCCCTGGCCCGGGCCCTGGTGATCCAGCCCGACCTTCTCCTGCTGGACGAGCCCCTCTCGAACCTGGACGCCAAGCTGCGGGAGGACACCCGCTCCGAGATCCGGCGGCTGCAGCTCTCGGCGGGGATCACCACCCTCTACGTGACCCACGACCAGGCCGAGGCCATGGCCATGTCGGACCGCATCGCCGTGTTGAACCAGGGGCGGGTCCTGCAGGTGGGCACGCCGGAAGCCATCTACCACCGCCCGGCCAGCCGCTTTGTGGCCGGGTTCATCGGCAAGAGCAACCTGGTGGACGCCACGGTGGTGCAGCGGCGGGCGGACGGTGCGGTCCAAGTGCGAGCCGGGGACGTGCTGCTCTGGTGCGAGGCGGGGCGCAGCAATCCGGGCGTGCCCGTCGATGAGGGACGAATCGTCACCCTCTGCATCCGCCCGGAGGCTTTCCAGCCGGCGGCGGCCGGGGCGGCGAACGTGCTGCGCGGCCGGGTCCTGGTGGCGGAGTATGCAGGGTCGCACACCCGTTACCGCCTGGAGGCCGGGGGTCTAGAATGGCTGGTCGACCTCCCGGCGGGAAGCGGTGCCGCGGTGCGGCCGGGCGGGGAACTGGAGGTGGCCGTGGCGCCGGCGCAGATTTTCATCGTCGAAGCGGCTGGCGCCCAGGCGGGCGGTGCGCCGGCCGCTTGAGCAGGCCCGGGGAAAGGGGGGAGACCGGTGGGCAACGGAGGGCGCAGCGGGGGGCCGGGCGCTCATGGAGCGCCGGCTATCAGGTCAAGGCAGGAGGCCAAGGCCGCCCCGGGCGGCGGGCACCGTGCAGGGAGCGCAGGGGCCTGGGCAGGATCGCCGGGGCCGGCCACGGCCGGTGCGGCGGTCCCACACCGCCGCTTGCGGCGGCTGGTGCCGTACCTGGCGGTGCTGCCGCTGGCGCTCATCCTGGGCGGTTACGTGATCTATCCTTTGTGGGCGACCTTCGTCACCAGCCTCCAGGCCGGCGGCCGGTTCAGCCTGGACCACTACCGGGCCTTCTTCGACCGCCAGTACACGGCACCCATGGAGGCCCTGGTCACCAGCCTGGGGATCTCCCTGCTCAGCGTGCTGCTGGCCGGGTTCGTCGGGGTCAGCCTGGCTTTCCTGCTCAACCGCCTTGAGTTTCCGGGGCGGCGGCTGCTGCAGACCCTGGTGCTGGTTCCCATCTCCCTGCCGCCGCTGGTGGGCGTCCTCTCCTTCATGTTCCTCTACGGCGAAAGCGGGATCGTGCCGCGGGCGCTGCAGCATCTTCTGGGCCTGGAGCAGGTGCCCTTCGCCCTGCGGGGGATCGCGGGCGTGCTGGCCGTGCACACCTTTACGATGTATCCCTTTTTCTACATGACCACCGCCACGGCGCTGCAGGGGCTGGACCCGTCCCTGGAGGAGGCGGCGCGCAGCCTGGGGGCCACGGGCTGGCAGGTGTGGCGGCGGGTCACCATGCCCATGCTGACGCCGGCCCTGGTGGCGGGGTCGCTGCTGGTGTTCATGCAGTCCATGGCGTCGTACACCGCGCCGCTGCTCTTTGGCGTCGACCGCACCCTGACCATGCAGATCTACGTGGCACGGACCAACGGCGACCTGGCCATGGCGTCGGCCTTCTCGTCGGTGCTGTCCATGGTGTCCATCGCCTTCCTGTTTTTCATGCGCTGGTACCAGGACCGGCGGGTGTACCGGAGCCTCTCCAAGGGGGTCGCCTACCACCGGGCCGAAGTGCGCAGCCCGCTGCTGCGGTGGGCGGCCATGGTGCTGTCGGTGCTGGGCACGGTGCTGGTGCTGTTGCCGGTGTTCGTCCTGGTGCTGGTCTCCTTTTCGGTCAATGCCCGGTGGACGGTGCAGGTGCTGCCGCCGGAGTACACGCTGGAGAATTACGCGGCCATATTCAGCGACCCGCGTTTCTGGGAACCGGTGCGGACGAGCCTGGAGACCAGCTTTCTGGCGACGGTGGCGGCGGCCCTGTTCAGCGTGGCGGCGGCTTACGTGGTCCTGCGCCTGCCCATCCGCGGGCGCGGGCTGCTGGACGCGGCCATCATGCTGCCGTGGGCCCTACCGGGCACGGTGGTGGCCATCAACCTGATCGCGGCCTTCAACCAGCCGGGGCCCCTCACCCTGGGCCGGGTCCTGGTGGGGACCTTCTGGATCCTGCCCCTGGCCTACTTCGTGCGCCTGATGCCCCTGGTGTTCCGGTCGACCGCGGCGGCCCTGGCCCAGCAGGACCCGTCACTGGAAGAAGTGGCCCGCAGCCTGGGGGCCACCTGGCTCTACAGCTTCCGCCGGGTGGTGCTGCCGCTGATGATGCCGGGGGTGCTGGGCGGCGCGCTGCTGGCCTTCGTGGAGGGGATCGGCGAGTTCGTGGCGTCGATCCTGCTCTACACGCCGGACAACGTGCCCATCTCGGTGGAGATCTTCCGGCGGATGTACTCCTTCGAGTTCGGTACCGCCACGGCCTACGGGGTGCTGCAGATCGTGCTGATCCTGATCGTGCTGGGCATCAGCAACCGGCTCCACGGCGGCGGGCGGGCGCCGGCGGTGATCTAGGCTGGTGGTGCGGCGGCCAGGCCGGAGGCCCGGGGGCCGGGTGGGAGCCCCGTCGGCCCGGGTGGGAGGCGCGGCGGCCCGATGGGAGGCGCGGCGGCCGGCCGGGCTCGTTAGCGTGCCGGCCAAGGGGAAGGCCGGCTCCCGGCGCCGGCAGGCATGGAGCCCGGAGGGGCCCGGAGATGCCGGGGAGACCGCGCCGCGGGCTGCGGGAGGAGGCACGGCGATGCGCAACAGGCAACGCGAGATGGGACCGGAGTCGGCGGCTGCGCCGTCCTGGGCACCGCCGGAGGGACCGGCGTGCGTGGTGCCCATCCACCGGATCCCGGGCGGCCACCTGGAGGCCTGGATCGCCAGGGCGGACTTTGCCCTGCTGCCCCTGGCCAGCCTGGAGTGGCACGGGCCCCACATGCCCCTGGGCACCGACCTGATCCTGGCCGAGGGGCTGGCCCGGCGGCTGCGGGGCGACTTCACGGCGCTGCTCTACCCGCCCTTCACCTACACCGCCTGCCCCGGCAAGACCCGCCACTACCCGGGCACGGTGGCCCTGCGGGCGGAGGTGGCCCTGGCGGCCTTGTGCGACGTGCTGCGGGGGATCCTGGGGGCCGGATTCGTGCGGGTGATGATGCTCAACGCCCACGACGCCAACATGGCCATCGGCCGGGCGGCGGCGGAGGCCGTGTCGGGCGAGTTCCGGGCCAGCATCCTCCTGGTCAACTGGTGGCAGATGGTCACCACCGAGGAGACGGCGGGCATGTTCCGGGCAGAGGCGGGGGATGGGCGGCCCGGGCGCGGCCACGGCGGGCCCTTTGAGGCGGCGGCCACGGCGGCGCTGGACCCGGGCTCGGTCGACCCGGCCCTGGCGGCCGAGCTCCCGCCCCGGCGCCCGCCGGCGGCGGAGCGGCCCTTCGTGCTGGTGGAGAGCCACCCGTCCCCCTGGGCGGGGTACGCGGGGTTCGTGCGGGATGCCACGGAGGCCAAGGGCCGGGTCATCGTGGAGCGGGCGACCCGCCACCTGGAAGACCTGGTGGCCGCCTGGCTGCGGGCGCCGCTGCCGGACGAGCCCGGGCCCCGGCGCGGGGGGCCGGCGGGGGCCGGCGGGTAGCGCCTGGCAAAGCGGGGCAGGGCCGTCCCGCGCACGGAAGCCGCGCGCCCGCTGTACGGGGCCTAGGAAGCCACGGGCGGGGCGGCCGCGGTCTAGGCAGCCGCGGGCCTGGAAGCCGCGGTCTGGGTAACCGCGGCCCTGGCGACTGCGGTCCTGGTAGCCCCGGGTGTGGCAGGCGTAGCCCTGGGCATGGCGGGCGCGGGCGTGCGGCCGAGGCAAGCGAGCCGGGGTCGGGGCGGCCCGGCCCGGTGCGCAAGCGCCGAGGGGCGGGCGCGGCGGCGGGTCGCTCCGGTGCGGCGGCGAGAGGACAGGACGAGGCGAGCCGGGCCGGTGCACGCCGGCCGGTTCGACCGGTGAAAGAGGGCAAGGGAAGTGGGGAAGGGCATGGGGATGTCCATGGAAAGGGAAGAACGGCGGCCCTGCTTGCGGGAAGCGATTCTGGCCCAGGATGGGCGCCGGTTCCCAGGAAAGAGCTACGCCGATGCCGTGCTGGTGCCCATCTTCGAGCAGGCCAAGCGGTATCTGCTGCAGCCCATGCTGGCCATCCACCGGGCGCACCTGGTGATGCTGGTGGAGCAGGGGCTGCTGGAGGCGGACGCGGGACGGCGCATCCTGGCCGCCCTGGATGGCATCGACCCCGCCGAGGTGGCCGCCCGGTCGTACGACGGGCGCTTCGAGGATCTTTTCTTTTACATTGAACAGTTGCTGATCGAGCGGGCGGGGGAGGTGGCGGGGAACCTGCACATCGCCCGCAGCCGCAACGACATGGGCGTGGCGATGTACCGCATGGTCCTGCGGCGGCAGATCCTCCAGGTGGCGGAGGCGATGCTGGCCCTCTACCGCACCCTGGCCGAGCTGGCCGCCGAGCACGTGGACACCCTGACCCTGGCCTACACCCACACCCAGCCGGCCCAGCCCACCACCCTGGCCCACTACCTGGTGGCGGCGGCCGACGTGCTGGGCCGCGACCTGGCCCGCCTGCAGCGGGCTTACGACCTGGTGAACCGCTCGCCCCTGGGCGCGGCGGCCCTGACCACGTCGGGCTTTCCGGTCGACCGCCGCCGGGTGGCGGAGCTCCTGGGCTTCGACGGGCTGGTGGAAAACTCCTACGACGCCATCGCTTCCGTCGACTACCTGACGGAGACCGCGGCGGCCCTGCAGCTGGCCTTCGTGCACACGGGCCGGTTCGTCCAGGACCTCCTGGTCTGGTGCACCCACGAATTCGGGGCCCTGAAGCTGGCCGACGCCTACGTCCAGTGCAGCAGCATCATGCCCCAGAAGCGGAACCCCGTGGGTCTCGAGCACGCCCGGGCGCTCCTGAGCAGCGGGGCGGCCAGCGCCGCGGCGGTCATCGCCATGCTGCACAACACGCCCTTCGGGGACATCGTCGACTCCGAGGACGACCTGCAGCCCCACCTCTGGCAGGCGGCCGAGGTGGGTGCCCGCGTGTTCCGGCTGCTGGCCAACATCACCGGGACGGTGGAGGTGAACCGGCCGCTGCTGGAGCAGCGGGCCCGCGCCAGCTTCGCCACGGTGACGGAGCTGGCCGATGCCCTGGTGCGGGAGAAGGGGCTGGATTTCCGGTCGGCCCACGGGGTGGTCAGCCGGGCGGTGCGCCGGGCGGAAGAACACGGCCGCCAGGCGGCGGGCATCACCGCCGCGGATGTGGCCGCCGCGGCCCGGGAGGTCCTGGGGCGCGAGCTGGCGGTGGACGACGACCTGGTGCGGCGGGCGCTGGATCCGGCGGTGTTCGTGGCGGTGCGCCGGGTCACCGGCGGCCCGGCGCCGGACGAGGTGCGGCGGATGCTGGCGGAACGGGAGGCCACGGCGGACCGGCTGGCCGGCTGGCTGGAGGCCCGGGAGCGGTCGCTGGCGGCCGCCCGGCAGCGGCTGGAGGAGGCGTGCCGGGCGGTTCGCGGGGAGAGGGGGGCCCCGACTTTTCGAGATTGACGGGTGTCTTTTGGCTGGGATAACGTGGTAGCTACAGGGGAGGAGGTGCGCCCGTGTCCGTGTATCCGGGTCCCGGCCGGGCAAGGCCGCTCGGGGGCGCAGAGTTGTACTCCGGCGCCCTTGAGGTTGCTGCGACGCGGTCCGGGGACGATTCGTCCGGGGACGATTCCGAGGCTGAGCTCATTACCCCTCTAGTGGCCGCAGCTCTTCTTGGGATTGGTTCGATCAATACCGTGAAACGGTGGGTTCGTGACGGGCGGCTTGCGGGCACCATTCGGAACGGGCGTTACCTGGTGTACCGCAGGTCGGTGGACCGGCTCATGACGAAGCCAGGGTGAAAGGAGCGGCAGCCGGACACATTCGAGAGGGGATCCCGTTGCCCTCCATTCGTGCCCTGGTCGATACCAGCGCCCTGTTTGTTGCTGGTGTTTATTTCTCCGGACCAGCTGGTCCGGATTGCGATGGACCGTTGGGGAACGTAGCCAGTGCGACCCGGGGAACCGACTTCGTCATCGAGTGGCGGGTTCCGGATGTTACGATCGTTGCTGGATGGGTTCGTGACGAGGCTGAATGGCTCCTTGCCTGCCCAGTGGGCTTGCCCTTTTGACAGGATGCATGTGCCCCGGTATGGGAGTCAGGTTTCCCCGTATTGCGGTGCTTGTCCAACCTGGCGCTAAGGAAACGAAGAGTGTGTTAAACACTGCTCCAGCCTGTCCACTGCCGTCAGGCGGTAGCGCAAGGCGGGGTATCGCTTTTTCTTGCTGTCATCCCCGCCGTGGCAGGCAGCGGCACGCAGCGCCAACAGGGGGTTCGGTTCGGTGCGCATCACGGTGCTGGGCATGGGGTATGTGGGCGCGGTGGCGGCCGCAGGGCTGGCCCGCGACGGCCACCAGGTGCTGGGCATCGACGTGGATCCGGCCAAGGTGGAACGGTACCGGCGGGCGGAGGTCCCATTCTACGAGCCCGGCCTGGACGAGCTGGTCCGGGAGGGGGTCGCGTCCGGCCGCCTGCAGTTCGCCCTTCCCGCGGAGGTCGAACCCGGCCGGCTGGGCGACCTGGTCTTCGTGGCCGTGGGGACGCCGTCGCGCGCCAGCGGGGCCGCGGACCTCAGCCAGGTGGAGGCGGCCGTCGCCTGGGTGGCCGAACAACACCGGAAGGTCAAGGCGGTGGCGGCCGGCCCGTCCGCAAGCGCCGGCCGCGATCCGGCCGGCTCCGATGGCCTGCCCGAGGGCGGGCCCGTGGTGGTGATGAAGAGCACGGTGCCGCCGGGGACGGGCCGCCGCCTGCGCCACCGCTACCTGGAAACCGCGGGGATCGCCTACGTTTCGAACCCCGAGTTCTTGCGGGAGGGTAGCGCCGTCCACGACTGGTTCCACCCCGACCGGGTGGTGGTGGGCAGTGACTCACCATCTGCTGCCCAGCAGGTGGCCCGCCTGTTCCAGCACTACGGTGCCCCGGTGGTGGTCACGGACACCGCCACGGCCGAGATGATCAAGTACGGCGCCAACGCCTTCCTGGCGACCAAGATTTCTTTCATTAATGAACTAGCCAACATGTGCGATCGGGTGGGCGCCGACGTGGAAGAGGTGGCCCGGGGCATCGGCCTCGACCCGCGCATCGGGAGCCAGTTCCTCCGCGCCGGCCTTGGCTACGGCGGCTCCTGCTTCCCCAAGGACGTGGCCGCCCTGGATCATCTGGCCCGGGTGTACGACTACCCCTTCGAACTGCTGCGGGCGGTGATCGCGGTGAACGCCCGGCAGCGGCTGCTGCCGCTCTATGCCTTGCGGGAGGCCCTCGGGTCGCTGGCGGGCGTGCGGGTGGCCGTGCTGGGCCTGGCCTTCAAGCCCAAGACCGACGACGTCCGGGAGGCTCCGGCGCTGGACCTGATCCCCTTGCTGGTGGAGGAAGGCGCGGAGGTGCGGGCGGCCGATCCCCAGGCGGTGGAACGGGCCCGGCCCCTGCTGCCCGCCTCGGTGCATCTCACCCCGTCGGCTCTGGAAGCCTTGGAGGGCGCCCAGGCCGTGGTGCTGGCAACGGAATGGGACGAGTTCGTGCGGCTGGATTGGGAAGAGGCGGCCCGGCGGATGGCGGAGCCGCGGCTGGTGTTCGACGGGCGCAACGCCCTGGATCCCGAGCGGATGATGGCCCTGGGCTTCCGCTACCGGGGCGTGGGCCGCGGGCGGTTCACCGCGCCGTGGGCGGCTGCGGTGCCGGCCGGGCAGCCTGCGGTAGATGGGTTCGGCCGGGACGGTAAAGCGGCGGCTAGGGCCGGGGCGCCGGGAGCGGTGGTGCCCGGCGCCGTGGCGGGCCGATCGGCGTCCAAGGCTGCGGTCGGCGATGTGCCGGTGCACGGCGCTGCATCAGCCGATGGGGCGGGCCCGGGCGGTGCGGCACAGGGTGTGCTGGCGACCCCTGAGGCGGTGCCCGGTGTGGCGGCGGCCCGCGACCGGGATTGAGTTAGGGAACGCAGGGGGAGGGCGATCCGGCTCGTGCGGGTTCTGGTGACGGGTGCGGCAGGATTCATCGGCTCCCATGTGGTGCAGCAGCTAGTAACGGGGGCGGAGTGTGGGGGTGCGGCCGGGGGCGCAGCGGCCACGGGTGGGCCCGGCGCCTCAGCAGCTGGCGGTGAGGCTGGCCCGGCGGAGCCGGGGGGTGGATCTGGCCCGGTGGCCGGAGCAGCAGTTGGCGCGGCACCGGCCGGCGGAGGAGATGAATCCCCGGGTGCCGGCGCTCCCCGAGCCGGCATGGAAGTGGCCTCCGCCGGCGAGGCGAGGGCGGCAGCGGCTGGCGGCGATGGAGTGAGACTGGGCGGCGAAGTCGAACCCGTCGAAGTGCTGGCCGTCGACGACTTCTCCGCAGGCCGGGTCCGGCGGATTGCCGGCGTGACGGTGGAACGGCTGGACATCACCCAGGCCGGCGAGGTGGCGGCGGTCTTTCGTGACTTCCGGCCGGAGGCGGTGATCCACCTGGCCGCCCAGGTCAGCGTCGAGCGCTCCCTGGAGCGGCCGGACCAGGACGTGGACGTCAATGTATACGGCACCTTGAACCTGGTGCGGGAGGCGGTGGCCGCCGGGACGCGCCGGGTGGTGTTCGCCTCGTCGGCGGCGGTGTACGGGGATCCGCAGCGACTGCCCGTTGACGAAGACCACCCGCTCAAGCCCCTGTCCGTCTACGGCCGCTCCAAGCTGGCGGCCGAGTGGCTGATCCAGCAGTACGCCCAGGGAACGGGGCTGGAGGCCGTGATCCTCCGCCTGGGGAACGTGTACGGCCCGGGCCAGCGGCCCGAGACGGGGCCCGTGGTGGCGCGGTTCTTCCTGGATGCCTTGAGCGGCCGGGGGCCGGTGATCCACGGCGACGGCCAGCAGACCCGGGATTTCGTGTACGTGGGCGATGTGGCCCGGGCCTTTGTCCTGGCTCTGGCGGGGCCTGCCGGCGTGGTGGCGAACATCGCCGGCGGCCGGGCCACGGCCATCGGCGAGCTGGCCCAGCGCATCGGCCGGCTGGTGGCGGGCTCGCCGGCGCCCCGTTACGGCCCGCCGCGGCCTGGGGACATTCGCCACAGCGTCCTGTCCAGCGACCGGGCCCGCCGGCTGCTGGGCTGGACGCCGCGGGTCGGTCTGGAGGAGGGCCTGGCCGCCACGTACCAGTGGTACCGGCGGCAGGTGGCGAAGGCCGTGGAACCGGTGGCGGGGTAGGGTGTATGCCGGCCTCACGGGCCTCACGGCTCCGGACTGAGGGTTTCGGCCTTCGCTGTTCACAGCACCCTACAAACCGTTGACCGCCACCTTCAAATGCGACCGGTGTACCAGGCCACGACGAAGCCGAGCACGGTGAGCGCCAGGCCGAGGAACAGGATCAGGGTTTCGCGCATCAGTTGCCGGTTCTCGGGGTTGATGGCCGCCTCCCCGGGGGAATCGGGCGGCTCACCCACCAGGAAAACCTTCGTAAGGGACTCCACGATCACTCGCCAGACCTTCTTCATGCTCGCTCTCCTCACCATGGGGGCTCCAGGATTCGACCCGCGGCCGGACCCGTGCTGTCATCTTTTGTCGAACCCCGTCGATGGAAGACACTTCGGTGTCCAGAAGTGGATCCCTGTAGCCGTAGCGGCTACAAAGCCCCGGCCCGTTGGAAGATTCCGCAGGCTGGATGAGGCGGGCTCTGGCGGCCAGCGGCGAGGCTGGCCGCATGGTGAGGACAGCGCCATGGTGAGGACAGTGGCAAACCGTGGCAACGGGGTCTGGGCTCGCAGGCCCACAAAAGAGGGACGGCGCCCCTTCAGGCCCGTCCCTCGAATTGGGTGCCGTCTGTTTCTTGCAAGGCCTGCCGGGCTCTCTCAGCGCTTTGCTGCAACCACTCGCCAATGGCCCGAGCAGGTTCTGCCGGCAGGAACACTCGTGCAACGACGGTACGCCGCAGGCGGTCCCACCGGCAGCTGCCACCCTGCTGCTCGGGCCTGCGGCGTTCAACCATCGCCGGCCGCCACGCGCCTAGGGGATTCATCCGCCTTCGAGCCTGCGCCTCAACTGCTTCTCCCGCCGCCCTCGCCGGTAAGGGCGGGCCCCTCGCCGGCAAGGGCGGCCCGGTACGCTTCCACCGGATCGCCGGGCAGGTTCCACCCAAAGTGGTGCAGGGTGGCCGCCAGGGCCCGGACGAAGCGCTCGCCCTTCTCGGGCCGGGCGTTTTCGCCCATGTGGCCGGCGCGCCAGATGCGGCCGGCGGCGTCGCCCCAGCTGCCGGCCATGAGGACGCCGTGTTCTTCCCACATGAAACGGCGGATCGCCTGTTCCCGCGGGCGCAGGGCGTCGGGGATGAGCCAGGCGGTGACCGAGCGGGCGGCCGCCTGCGGCGCGGGGTACAGCTCAAGGCCGGCCGCCTCCCCGGCGGCCCGGATGGCGCGGGCCAGGCGCTGGTGCCGGGCCAGGCGCGCGGCCTCGCCTTCTTCCAGGGCGGCGGCGACGGCCGCGTAGAGGGCGTAGACATCGGAGGTCGAGGGGGTGTAGGGGAACTCGCCCTTGTCCAGCCAGAGGTCCTTCCACAGCCGCAGGTTCAGGTAGACGCCGCGGATGGGCGTCCGGCGGCGGGCCATGGCCTCCCAGGCGGCGGGACTTACGCTCAGGAAGGCCAGGCCGGGCGGCGCGGAGAGGGCCTTCTGCGAGCCGCCCAGGACCACGTCGGCGTGCCAGGCGTCGGCCTCCAGGGGCTCGGCGGCGATGGCGGAGACGCTGTCCATTACCGTCAGGATGCCGTGCTCGTGGAGGACGGGCAGGATCTGGTCCACGGGGTTGGTCAGGCCGGTGGGCGTCTCGCAGTGCACCAGGGTCGCCAGCTTGAAGGGCTTCTGGTCTCGGAGGAACCGGCGCAGGGCGTCCGGATCCAGGGGCCGGCGGTCGGGAGCCTCGAAGACGGTGACCTCGGCGCCGTAGTCCCGGGCGAAGTCGGCGAAGCCGTGGCCGTAGAGGCCGTTGGCCAGGGCGAGGACGCGGTCGCCGGGTTCGACCAGCGAGGCGATGGCGGCCTCGAGGCCCAGCAGGCCCTCGCCGGCCAGGATCAGCACGTCGCTCCGGGTGTGGAGCAGCTCCTGCAGCCCGGCGCAGGTGGCCCGGTACAGCTCGGCGAAGTCCGGGTCGAGGTCCGAGTTGGCCACGGGCAGGGCCATGGCCTCGCGGACGCGCGGGGAGACCTCTGTCGGGCCCGGGGTGAAGACCAGCCGTTCTTCCAGTTGCCGCGCGAAATCGAGGGGATGGCGGGTCGTCCGGCGGGCACCGGGTTCCGCGAAGGGCTGGGTCACCGGTCGATCACCCTCCCGGGGGATATGTCGCTCGAACCTTGCCCATCGTTGGCGCAACCTCGGGGAACATTGGTGGTACGACGGCGCCTTGAAATTAGGATGTGCTCGCCGGGCCAGCTTGTCAACGGTGATCGACGTTTCCAGAACAGGATTCATCACACTGGATGAGAATTATTGTACATCCTAACGTGCAAGCGGCCGGCCGCTCCCGGAGGCCCAAGTCGGTGTACGAACTGAGGATGGGTGTCCGCTTCAGCAGGTGGCAGGTGAGCCTGTTGCGAGGTGTGGGGTGTTACAGCACACATGATCGCGAGCGGGGATGAGTGGAGCAGGAAGCCCCTCGGCCCATGGCGATGGGATGTTCCGCATCGTTCGGGCCACGTGGCTTGCCTCATACTTCGGCTATGAGGTGGTGCGCATGAACGAATACCAAAGCCAATATACGATCTATGCAGTCAAGCCAAAGCAACCGTGGGAAGACGGTGCTTCATACTGGCTCCCGCTGTTATACAGCGAGTTACAAGAGGGTAGAGCACGTTTCGGTTGGGGTTACGGGCCTACGTCTGATATCCGGGTTATTAAGAAAAAGATTCAAGACAATGGATTCGATAACCTGACTTCGGATGAACGAGGTGTTTGGTCTCGCGCAGGATTCCTACTAGACGTGAGGCCTGGCGACTATTTCGTTTACATCAATATGCCGGAGTGGGGCCAGTGCACGGTCGTGCAGATTGACGGGGAATATGATTACGATGACGAACCCTGGGATCCAGATCGTGAAGATGACTTTCGCCACCGGCTACCGTGCCACTTTGTGGCCCAATTCGGTCGCAATGACGAGATTGTCCCTCCGATATTATCGCAGAGGCTGAAGCTTCAGGGTGCAAGATACCGCATCGGCTTGCATCGCGAGTTTGAGGAGCTATTAAGACGGCTTGCAGCTGGAGAGAAAGGAACGAACCCCAACGATGCAATTCGCAACATTGTCGGACGTTCCCTTCACGCCATTTCGGAAGAGATCTATCGCCACTTCCCGCGAAAAAATCTTGAGGAATTTGTTGCTCAGCTTTTGAAGAGTCAGCCGAATATTAGAGAAGTGCGTAAGGGACCGGACCGAAACGGAGCAGATTTAGAGGTGGATATTGAAGTGCCTATCGGCCCAGTGTCGTTAACATTATGCTGTGCCGTGCAAGTCAAAGCGTACACCGGGACCATGGACTATACGAGAGCCATTAGGGATATTGAAAAGGCGCTTACGTCTGATTCGCGCTATGACTGTGGGCTCATCGTAACCACTGCGAGTGAATATACACAACAATTCGAGCAGGCCCTCAACGAGCTTCGGGAGAGATGCAAAAAGCCGGTCGAAGTGCTGTTGGGGAGTGACTTGGCCTACACGTTAGTATCGGATTACGTTAACTCGACGAAATAACGGGATGTAACGGTTCGTCGTACGATCGAGTGACAAAACGGGCAGAACTTTCTCTGCCCGTTATGTTTTGGCGTACACAGTATCGAGAAGGTTGCGCTTGACTTCAATCACAAGTGCTGCCCCTCAGGCGGAGAAGCCACCGGGCCCGGCCGCCAGGCGGGCGAACGCCTCCCCGAGGCTGCCGCCGCCCGCGTACCGGCGGCGGATCTCCCCCGGCGGTGCCTCGGCCACCAGGCGGCCGCGGAGCATCATGCCCAGGCGGTCGCACTGCTCGGCTTCGTCCATGTGGTGGTTGGTGACCAGGACCGTCGTGCCCGCGTCGGCCATGGCGTAGATCATCTCCCAGAACTGGCGGCGGGCCCGGGGGTCCACGCCGGAGGTGGGCTCGTCCAGGAGGAGCAGCGACGGCTCGTGGAGGATTGCGCAGGCGAAGGCCAGGCGCTGGCGCAGCCCGCCGCCCAGGCTGCCGGCCCGGGCCCGCCGCTGGCCCGGGAGGCCGGTCCGCTCCAGCAGCTCCGCGATGCGCCGGGCCAGCCGGTCGCCGTCCAGCCCGTACACCTGGCCGTAGAAGCGCAGGTTTTCTTCCACCGTCAGGTCCGGGTAGAGGCTGAAGCGCTGGGACATGTAGCCCACCCGGGCGCGGATGGCGGCGGCCTGCCGGGCGGGGTCCAGGCCCAGCACCCGTGCCCGCCCCGTGGCGGGTATGAGGCCGAGGAGGGCGCGGATCAGGGTGGTCTTGCCGGCGCCGTTGGGGCCCAGCAGGCCGTAGACGGCGCCCGCCGGCACCCGCAGGCTCACGCCGTCCACCGCCACGAAGTCGCCGAAGCGGCAGGTGAGGCCTTCCGTCTCGATGGCGAGCTCGCTGCCGTTTCCGGTCCCGTTCGTGCCCGTGCCGATCATGCGCGTGCCGTTCATGCCCGCGCCTCCTCCTTGCCGGCGGGCTCCTTGCCGGCCAGCTCGCCGGCGAGCCAGACGTAGACGTCTTCCAGTTCGACCTCAGCGGGGACGGCCCGCACGCCGGGCGGGAGCGTGGGATCCGGGGCGCCCACAGGCAGCGCCACGCGCACGCCCTCGCCGGCCGGCCGGGCATCCTGCACGCCGGGCAGCTCCCGGGCGAGGCGGAGCAGTTCCTGGCGCCGGCCCTCGGCCTGCAGGAGCAGCACGCGGCAGGGGACCCGCGCCCGCAGTTCCTCCGGGCTGCCCGCCGCCAGCAGCCGGCCCCGGTGGAGGAGCGCCACCCGCCGGCACCGGCCCGCTTCGTCCATGTAGGGCGTGGCCACCAGCACGGCCATGCCGCCGGCCGCCAGCTGATCGAGGAGCGCCCAGAGCTCGCGCCGGGCCACCGGGTCGACGCCCGTGGTGGGCTCGTCCAGCAGGGCGACGGCGGGCCGGTGGATCAGGGCGCAGGCCAGGGCCAGCTTCTGGCGCATGCCGCCGGACAGGTGGCGCGCCGGGCGGTGGCGGAAGGCCTCCAGCCCCGCCCACGCCAGCAGGCGGCCGGCCTCGGCGGCCAGGGCCCGCCCGTTCATCCCGTAGAGGCGGCCGAAGAAGGTGAGGTTCTCCCATACGGTGAGGTCGGGGTAGACGCTGCTGGCGCCGGCCAGGTAGCCGATGCCGGCGTCCCCGGGGCGCTCCACGCGGCCGGCCGCCGGCGTGAGCACCCCCGCCGCCACGCGGAGCAGCGTGGTCTTGCCCGCCCCGTCGGGACCCACCAGGGCCGTCACCGTGCCCGCGGGCAGGTCCAGGTCGACGTCGCGCAGGACCTCCACCGCCCCGAAGCGGTGGCTCACCCCGGCCAGGCGCAGGACCATGTCCATGGCGGACCGCCTCCCTCAAAGGTCAGGTCACCCGGCCAGCCGCCGCCGCAGGCGCACGGTGGCGACGGCGAGTCAGCAGCACGCCGTACCCCGCCAGCACCGCCGCCTGGGGCCAGAGCACGTCCAGGCCCTGCCCCTTCAAGGAGATCCCGCGGGCGATGGGCACGAAGTAGGTGAAGGGCAGGACCGTCGAGATCCACTGGATGACCCGCGGCATGGAGCTGATGGGGAAGATCAGGCCGGACATCAGGATCTGCGGGAACATCACGAAGAAGGCCAGCTGCATCGCCTGCTGCTGGTTCTCCGAGACCGCTGAGCCGAGCACGCCGAGGCCGACGGTGCTCAGCAGGAACAGCAGGGTCAGCCCGGTGAACAGCGCCAGGCTGCCCGCCGGCTCGAGGCCGAACACGGTGAGGCCTGCCACGAGGACCAGCACGAAGTCGACGCCCGCCAGGACGATGTAGGGCAGCAGTTTGCCGACCTCGAACAGGCGAAGCGGTGTGACCGCCAACTGTTCGAGGGTCCCGTATTCGCGTTCGCGAACGATGCCCAGCGCCACCAGCAAGGTGGTGGCGAGCATCGTTACCATGCCCAGGAGGCCGGGGATCATCACCGGGGCACTCTTGAGGTCGGGATTGTAGAGGATCTCCACGTCGGGCACGAGGTTGGGCGGTTCCGGCAGATCGGCGGGGGCTACGTCGAGGGCGTCGACGTCGGGCGCATCGGTGCGATGGTCGGACCGAAGAAGACGATTTTCCCGGTCGATCGGCTGGGTGTGCCGGAGGTCGAGGGGTAGGCGGAGGCGAAGAAGAACGACCCGGCGACGCTGCATTTGGTGCGGGACGTGGCCGCGGAGGGGACGCTGCCCGGAGCGTACAGGTTCCGTGGGCTTGCACCTGCACCTGCATCTAGACCCGAAGCCGACACGGAGCGGAAGCGGAACATGAACCGTCCCGATGGATCCGCCGATTGCCCGGATCCGGCGGAGCTTCGGCCCTTGATCCGCACCCTGACCCAGGCCGGCTGCCCGGTGGTGCTCGGAGGCAGCGGGCTACTGGCAAGCTTGGGGTTGGTCGATCGGGTCCGTGACTGGGACCTGGTCACCGACGCGCCGCTGGAACGCGTCCTGGCTGCCGTGCCCGTTATCCAGGGATGGAGCGGCTCGTTGCAGGTCCGGAGGCACCCGCCCTTCGCCAGCCGGTTCTTCATTCGATGGACGCCGGTCCCGGGCTCTGAACCCCGCCGCTCTGTGGATCTGATCGGCGGGTTCGCCATCCGCACCGCCGGCGGGATCTGCCATCTGCCGGCGCTGCAGGGCGGGACCTGGCAGGACGTCCCCATCGCCAGCCCCGAAGTGTGGCTGGTCGCCTACCGGCTGATGAACCGCCACGACCGGGCGGACCTTCTGGCCGGCTACCTTCGCCACCACGGGTTCGCCCCGGACCGGGTGCGCCGGCTTCTGCAGGAGCCGCTGCCCGACGCGGTGCGCCGGGAGCTCAAGGCCTTCCTGGAGGACCCGGCCGGCAACCCCTGAGCCACGTGGCGGCGGGGGGAGGACGTCATGGCCAGGCGGTACCCGGGCAGGTGCCCCTGGCGGCGGCAACGAATCGTAACCCAGGCCGCGACGTTCGACCAGTGCAGCGGGCGGCGGGGGATCCTGTTCCCCCGGGGACCCCGGTGTCGCCGGAACCCTGTCCCCCGGAACCCTGTCCCCCGGCCCGGCCCATGAGGAGGTATTTCCCTTGGCCGGTCTCGACTACTACCGCGTCGCCGACCTCTTCACGCCGGAGGAGCGGTTGATCCAGGAGGAGACCCGCCGCTTCCTCGAGGCCGAGGCGGCGCCCCACATCGCCCGGTGGTGGGAGGAGGGGACCTTTCCCCGGCACCTGATCCCCCGTTTCGGGGAGCTGGGCCTGCTGGGCGCCACCTTGCCGGAGGCGTACGGCGGCGCCGGCGCCAGCAGCATCGCCTACGGCCTCATCATGTACGAGCTGGAGCGCATCGACTCGGGTCTCCGCAGCTTCGCCAGCGTGCAGAGCTCGCTGGTCATGTACCCGATCTACCGCTACGGGTCGGAGGAACAGCGGCGGGAATACCTGCCCAAGCTGGCCCGGGGCGAGCTCATCGGCTGCTTCGGCCTGACCGAGCCCGACGGCGGCTCGGACCCGGGCTCCATGAAGACCCGCGCCCGCAAGGACGGTTCGTCCTACGTGATCACCGGCCGCAAGATGTGGATCACCAACGGCAACCTGGCCCACATCGCGGTGGTCTGGGCGAAGGACGACGAGGGGGTCATCCGGGGCTTCATCGTCCCGACGGACACGCCGGGGTTCCGGGCGCGGGAGATCCCCCACAAGATGAGCCTGCGGGCTTCCGTGACCTCGGAGCTCATCCTCGATGAGGTGCGGGTCGACGCGGCCCAGATGCTGCCCGAAGCCCGCGGTCTGGGCGCGGCCCTGAGCTGCCTGACCCAGGCGCGGTACGGCATCACCTGGGGGGCGGCGGGCGCCATCGACGCCGTCTTCCACGAGGCGCTGGAGTTCGCCCGGCACCGGGTCACCTTCGGCCGGCCCATCGCCGAGCGGCAGCTGGTGCAGGCCAAGCTGGTGGAGATGGTCCAGGCCCACACCCAGGCGCTCCTCATGTCCTGGCGGCTCGGCAAGCTCAAGGACGAGGACAAGCTGACCTACGCCCAGGTGTCCCTGGCCAAGCGCAGCAACGTGCGGGCGGCGCTGCAGGCGGCCCGCTCGGCCCGCGAGATCCTGGGCGGCAGCGGCATCACCCTGGAGTACGCGGCGATCCGCCACATGCTGAACCTGGAGACGGTGGACACCTACGAGGGCACCTACGACATCCACACCCTCATCGTGGGCCGCGACGTGACGGGCCTGGGGGCCTTCTAAGGCTGGGCAACGCGCCGGCGGCGGTCACTCGTCCCCCAGGAGCCCGAAGCTGCCTTCCCAGCGCCGGATCAGGCCGATGGGGCAGCGGCGGTCGCCCTGGCCCAGGGGGTTGTCCCGCAGGATGGCCAGCAGGAGCCGCCAGGGGAAGGGGTGGGAGCTGGCCCGGATGGTGCCGCCGTTGTCGTTGATGTCCACGATGTGCACCGGCGCGCCCAGGGCTGCGGCCAGCTCGCGGGCGATGGCCAGGGCCTCGGCCCGGCGCAGGGGGGGCAGCACGTAGCCCTCGTAGGGGCTTCCCGCCCGCATGCCGTCCAGGGAACGGGCCCCGGTGCCCGCCACGTGGTAGAACACGCCCCGGATGCCCAGGGGGCGGGTGAGGGCCGCCGCCGCGGCCGCCGCCAGGATGCGGAGCCGGCCCGTCTCCTCGATGGCCACCTGCATCTTGTGGGGGATGGAGAGGCCCTGGCCCCACCCGGTGGGGCGGACGTACCGGGCCAGCAGGGTGGCCAGCCTGCCGGGCTGGACCTGGTGGGCCGGGACCATTCGGCCGCGCACGGCAATAACGGCCGTCTCGCTGATGATGGCGTGATCGCCCGGCCGCAGGTGCGGTGCCAGGTAGCGGCGCAGGGTGGCGGCCAGGTCTTCCCCGCGCTCGAACCAGTGGGTCCGGATCACCACCCGCTCGAAGGCGTGGGGACCGATCCGCACCCGGGTGATGAACACTTCGCCCGGGGCGGCGGCCAGGGGCCCGGTGCCCGCAGGGTCGGCTCCGGCGTAACCCACGGGCGCCGGTTGCTCCCGGGCGCCTGCAGGGCCGCCGGTACCGGCGGTTTCGGGCTCGCGGCCGGGATCCCGCACGGGCTGGGCCGGCGTTTCCGGCTCCGGGCGCGGGTACACCGCCGGTTCGACCACTTCGGTGGGTGCCACGATGGTGTCGGGCTCCTCCCGCGGCCAGCGGTCGGGTTCCACGTCGGGCCGCGGCAGGGTGGCGGGCTCGTGCCCCGGGAAGGTGAAGGGTTCACCGGGGAGGCGGCTCTGGGGGACGGTCGCGGTGCCCCTGGCCGCGATGGGGGCGCCGGGACCGCCGGCAGCCGGACGCCTGCCGGGTTCATCCATTGTACGGGCCGTGCTACCCGTGGGTTCGCTGCGCAAGCTCGTTGACCTCCCCCCGCCGGTGGCGAAGACCTCCTGCCGGGGGCGCGAGGGGGCGCCCGTCGCGCCCTCCCGGGACCCCGTGGCGCTCTTCATACCCGCGGCGCCCGTCGCGTCCTTTGGGCGCTCCGTTTCCCGGTCGTTGGCCTGGGCCGTGTTTTCCTGGCAGTAGTCTGGGCAGCGTTGCCGGCGGGCATTCGGCCGCCGGCCGGGGCCGGGTGGGGCGCGGCGGGCTTGGGGGACCGGAGGCGGGAGCCCGAGGATGCCGGGAGGCACGAGCCGTGCAGGGTGAGGCACAACTCCCGCAGGGCCCAGGGAGGGCACAGGGCACACGGGGCGCGGGGTGGAGGGCCCGAGCTGCCGGCCGGCAGGGTGGGGGCCCTCCCGGACGGAGGCATGGGCTATACTGGCAGGAAGGGGTTACCGGTCCGAACCGGACCTTGGGAACCGGACCTTGGAACGAAAGGAGGACAGGCTCTTGGCCGACGTCGACCCCGTGGTGCAGCCGGCAGGGCCGGTCCGGGCCCGGGCGGGCGCCGTCCGGGCGGCGGGCGCGCCCCTGACCCCGGCGGACCCGGCCCCGGATCCGGAGGACCCGGCCCGGCGGGAGGCGGGCAGGCCCCGGGCGGCGGCCGGCGCGCTCCCGACCCCGGGGGAGGCTCCGCCGGTGGCGGGCACGGCCCGGGATTCCGCGGGTGCGGCCCCGGAGGGTGCTCCGGCCGCTCAGGTCCTCGAGGGCCCGGGCGGTCCCATCGAGGCGGTGCTGTTCGACCTGGACGGCACGCTCCTGGAACTGGACATGGACCGCTTCCTCCCGGTCTACCTGCAGCGGCTGGCGGCCTGGGTGGCGGACCTGTTCGACCCGGAAGACTTCCTGCGCCAGCTGGTGCGCGCCACCGCCGCGGTGATGCAGAACCGGGACCGCTCGCAGCGCAACCAGGACCTGCTCTGGGAGGTGCTGTGGGCCGGGCTCGACCCGGCGCGCCATCCGGGGGCGCGGCCGGAACGGCGGGACGAGGCCCTGGCGCGTTTCGAGCAGTTCTACCGGGAGCAGTTTCCCCAGCTGCAGTTCATGGCGCGGAGGCGGCCGGAGGCGGCTGCGGTGGTCGAAGCGGCCCGCGCCCGCGGGTGGAAGGTGGTCCTGGCCACCAGCCCCATCTTCCCCATGGTGGCCATCGCCGAGCGCCTGCGCTGGGCAGGGCTCAGCGCGGACCGGTTCGACCTGGTGACGGTGCTGGAGAACATGCACAGCTGCAAGCCCCAGCCGGACTACTATCTGGAGGTGGCGCGCCGCATCGGGGTCGAACCCGGCCGCTGCCTGATGGTGGGCAACGACCTGCGGGACGACATCGCGCCCGCGCGGGTGGCGGGCATGGCCGTGTACGTGGTGGAAGGGCTTGTCCTTCACGAGGGCGAGCCGGGGGCCGCGGGCGCGCCCCGGGGCACCCTGGCCCAGCTGCTGCAATTGTTTGTCAAAAACGGAGCAAACGGTAACATTTTTGCAAAGCCCGAGACCTTGCACGGCAACAACGCCGCACTAGAGTAGGAATTGGCCTCGATCCTGACCAGGTGAACGCCACGGTGCGGCGGTCGGAACCCCCGCCGCGCGGCGCGCGGGCCGGACATGAGCGGAACTGCCCATCCGCTGCCCTCCCCGGGAACCCACCCGGCCCGCCGCACACCCGCCCTCCCCGGAACCCACCGGTGTGCGGCGCCGCGAGTGACCGTCGGCACCTGGTACGAAAGCCCCGCGGGATCCCGCGGGGCTTTTCTCTTCTCGCGTCGTTTTTTCCCGCCCGGGGAGAATCCTAGGACCAGCACCGGATCGCGGCACCGGACACCGGCTCGGGCGGGCCGGCGCCCACCCGGGCTGTTCCGGGCGCACGGCCGGGCCTCTCTCCCTGCCCCCTGGCTCGCCACCCGATGGCGGGGATGGGGCTCCCTGGATACGGTGGAGGGGAGGGGACCCGGGCTCCGGCGAGCCCGGTCCGGGGGGCCCGGGAACATGCCGTGACCCGGGATCGAAAGGGGGCCGGACGGTGGATTCCCTGCTGGCTGCCCGCCTGCAGATGGCCATCTCCCTGGGGTTCCACATGATCTTCGCGTCCCTGGCCCTGGGCATGCCGGTGCTCATGCTCATGGCCGAGGGGTTGTACCTGCGGCGGGGCGACCCGCGCTACCTGGAGCTGGCGCGCACCTGGGCCAAGGTGACGGCCATCACCTTTGCCATCGGGGCCGTGAGCGGCACCGCCCTGTCCTTCGAGCTGGGCCTGCTCTGGCCGCGCTTCATGGAACTGGCCGGACCGGCCACGGGCCCGGCCTTCACCCTGGAAGGCTTCGCCTTCTTCACCGAGGCGATCTTCCTGGGCCTGTACCTCTACGGGTGGAACCGGCTCTCGCCCCGGGCCCACTGGCTGGCGGGCATCCCCGTGGCGCTGAGCAGCGCCGCCTCCAGCGTGATGGTGGTGGCGTCCAACGCCTGGATGCAGAACCCGGTGGGTGTCCAAACCCTGCTGGAAGAACCCCACCGCTTCGATCCGGTGGCGGCCCTCTTCGGCAACCCCGCCTGGCCGGTGATGGCGCTGCATTCCACCCTGGCCTGCTATGCGGCGACGGCCTTCATGGTGGCCGCCGTGTATGCCTGGGCGGCCCTGAAAGGCTACCGGGACCCCATGCGGCGCAGCGCCCTGCGCATGGCCATGGCCATGGGCACCGTGGCCGCGCTGTTGATGCCCGTTACCGGCGACGTCAGCGCCAAGTTCGTCGCCCAGAACCAGCCCGTCAAGCTGGCGGCCATGGAGGCCCAGTTCGAGACGGAGGCCGGGGCGCCTCTGCGCATCGGCGGCCTGCCCGACCCGGAGACGGGCCGGGTGGCGTATGCCGTGGAGATTCCCGGCATGCTGAGCTGGCTAGCCTACGGCGACACGGGGGCCGTGGTGCAGGGGCTCGACCGGGTGCCCCGCGACCGCTGGCCCAACGTGCCCCTGACGCACATCGCCTTTCAGGTCATGGTGGTGGCGGGGATCCTGATGGTGCTGGTTTCGGCCTGGTACTGGTGGGCCGCCTGGCGCCACGAAGGCGGAGCCCGGGCCGGGGCCGCCGCCCGGGCCGGTGCGGCGCGCGGCGGCGCGACGGCAACCGGCTCCGGAGCAGCGGCGGGGGTGCTGGCCGACCGGCGCCTCATGCGAGGCCTGGTGGCGGCCGGGCCGCTGGGCATCGTGGCCCTGGAGGCCGGGTGGATCGTCACCGAGGTGGGCCGGCAGCCCTGGATCATCCGGGACGTGATGCTCACGGCGGACGCGGTGACGCCGGCCCCGGGGGTGGTGACCACCCTGGTGGCCTTCACGCTGCTCTATGTGCTGTTGAGCGTTACCCTGGTCTGGCTGCTGCGCCGGATCGGCCACAAGGACGTCCCCGGGGAGACGGCCGGGACCCACCCGGCCGGCGCCGGCGATCCGGCCCATCCCGCCGGCCCGGGCGGTCCGGGCGGCGGCCGGCCGGCCACTGCGGAGGCAGGTGGTGCGGGTGCCGGCGGCGGCAGGTGATCCCTTGCCCGAGACGGTGGTGGCGGTGGTCCTGATGCTGGCGCTGACGGCCTACGCGGTCCTGGGCGGGGCCGACTTCGGCGGCGGCGTCTGGGACCTTTTGGCCCGGGGACCGCGGGCGGAGGCCCAGCGCCAGGCCATCGCCCGGGCCATGGGGCCGGTGTGGGAAGCGAACCACGTGTGGCTGATTTTTGCCCTGGTGCTGCTGTTCACCGCCTTCCCCCGGGCGTACAGCAGCCTGGGGGTGGCTCTCTTCGTCCCCTTCCACCTGGTGCTGGCGGGCATCGTGCTGCGGGGCGCCGCCTTCGTCTTCCGGGCGCCCGCGGCCACGGCGGCCGGCCCCCAACGGGCCTGGGCCAGCGTCTTCGGTGCAGCCAGCACCATCACGCCCTTTCTCCTGGGCGCCACCCTGGCGGCCGTCTCCTCGGGCGGCATTCGGGTGGGGCCCGACGGCAGCGTGTCGACCAATGCCCTCCACGCCTGGTTCAGCCCTTTCTCGCTGCTGGTGGGGGCGCTGGCGGTGGCCCTGTTCGCCTATCTGGCCGCGGTCTACCTGGCGGTGGAGACCCGGGGTGCGCTCCAGGAAGATTTCCGCCGGCGCGCCCTCGGGGCCGGCATCGCCGTGGCCGCCCTGGCCGGCGCCCTGCTGCCCCTGGCGCCCCGGACGGCCCCCCACCTCTGGGAGCTGGTCTCCGAGCGGGGCCGGGTGCTGGTGGCGACGGGTGCGGCCCTGGCGTTACTCTCGGGCTGGCTCGTGTGGCGGCGCTACTTCCTGCTGGCGCGGGTGACCGCGGTGGCGGAGGTGGTGGTGCTGCTCTGGGGCTGGGCCCTGGGCCAGTGGCCGTATCTGATCTATCCCGATGTGACGGTGTTCAACGCGGCGGCGCCCGACCCCATCCTGCGCTTCGCCCTGTGGGCCACGCCCGCCGGCCTCCTCATCCTGATCCCGTCCCTGTGGCTCCTGTTTGCCGTCTTCAAGGGGGAGAACCCGCAGGCGGGCGAGCCGCCGGGGGCCTTGGACCCGCGGCCGAACCCGGCCCGGCCGGGGGCGGGCAGCGCGGCGGGGAGCCCCGCGGCCGGGCAAGCCACCGCCGGCCCCGTCGAGGGGGATGACGGCGGCAGGGACCGTCCGGCGGGCCCGGCTGGCCCCAGGCCCCTTGGGCAGGACGGGGGGCCTGACGGCGCGCGGGGAACCTGAGCGCAGGGGGCGGGACGCGCGGAGCCCTGCTGCTTAGGGCCCCGCTGCTTGCCGGTGGAACGGCGCCTGGCCGCTGGCCCCGTACGATGCGGGCGGCCCCCGCTCGGCCGCTCCGGGGCGGCCTGGGGCCGGTGGCTACGGCCCGGCCGGCGCGCCGGGGGCGGTGCCGGCGGCGTCCCGGGCCTCCCGGGACGGGCCCGAACCCGGGTTCGGGGCCGGGTTCGTCCCGCCGGGCAGGGAGCCTGGGGCGGTGGCGCGGGCCGTGGTCGCCGCGGGCTCTTTGATGCCCAGCTCGTACAGGACCTGGTTCGTGGCGGGCCAGTCCACCTCGTAGTAATAGATCCCCTTCAGCATGATGCCGTGCCCTTTGACCATTCCCCGGCGGATGCCGTCCAGGTCGGTGTTCCAGGCCAGGCGTGCCAGGGCGACGGCGTCGCGCAGGCCCATGTCCGTCTCCACATACCGGTTGACGATGGCCAGGGTGCGGGGCACGTCCAGCAGGGTCATGCGCGCTTTCAGCTGCCTGGCCACGTCGATCAGGAACTGCTGCTGGCGGTCGGCCCGGCCGAAGTCCCCGTCGGGGTCGTTGTACCGTTCCCGCAGGTAGGCCAGGGCCAGCCGGCTGTCCATGGTGTGGCGCCCCTTCTCGAGGAACGTCCCGTCTTGCAGGCGGAGATCGTAAGGGACGTCGACCTCCACGGGGCCCAGCACGTCGATGAGCTGCAGGAAGCCCGGCATGTCGATCCGCGCCCAGTGATGGACGGGGATGCCGAAGTTCTCCGCCACGGTGCGGGTGGCCAGCTCCACCCCGCCGAAGGCATGGGCGTGGGTGATCTTGTCCAGGCCCCGGCCCGGGATTTCCACCCGGCTGTCGCGGGGGATGGAGAGCATGGCCACCTCCCGGGTGTCCGGGTCGATGGAGACCAGGATCATCGTGTCGGAGCGGGTCTGGGCGCCCTGTTCGCGGGCGTCGATGCCCAGGAGCAGGATGTTGATCCGCTCCGAACGGGCCGGCCGGCTCGGGGCCGGCTCGCCGGCCGGCGAGGCCGGTGCCGGAGCCGCCGGTTCGGCGGGAGCGGTCAATTCGTAGCCGGCCAGGTAAGCGGCGGCCAGGGCGACGGCCAGCAAGCCGGCGCCGGCCACCCAGGCCAGCCGGCGCCATCCCCGGCGCCGCCGGGTTCTTCCAGGACGAACCATAACCATCCCTCGCTGCCGGCCCTGCAGGAAGCCGGAACCGGCGTCACGAATCTATTCCGGACACTTTTCCCGTCGCAGGCGTTGCAGACGTCCATGGACTTTCGCATTCCTGTGCCTTCCAAACGCCCGGCGGGCATCACAACGGGCTCCGCTGCCTGTCCCGTTGCGCTCCGTTTTCGATTGTAACCCATCCAGGCCGCAGTGCGGGTTTGTGCCGGCGGAAGGACGCGCCGGGTGAGCATGTCCAGCGGTTGAGAAGGCGGACCGGAGGCAGCCGGAGGTGCCGGCGGCCGGCGGGTGGGGGGCCTGCCGCCGCGGCGGTTCCGGCAGGGCGGGGCCCGCCTGCGGGCGGGTGGGGAAGCCGCACGGCAAGTGCTGCGCGGGATTCTGGATGTCGGGGGAGTCGCTGCAAGGGGTGGGGTGGCCGGTCAGGGGTCGGACCGGCCGCGCCACCCGACGGCCGGTGGGGAGTTGGGGGGCATGAGGCTGCAAGGCGGGGGGATGGGACCGCGGGGGGATGGTCCCGTCGTCACCCCGGCGGGTGACCGGCAGCGGCCCTGGCAGGGGCCGGTCTGGCCGGCGTTGATTCTCGTTTGGCTGGCTGCGGTGCTGGCGGTGTATGCCGCGGCCGGATGGGTGGAGGTGTGGGTTCTAGCGCCCGTGGCCGGTGTGGCGGCGGCGCGCCGCTGGGGGATAAGGCGGGGAGGTGCGGTGGCGGCGGCGGGCCTTTTGCTGATGGCGGTGGCGCTGCTGGCCCGGCCCGCGGGAGCCACCGGCTGGCGCCTTCTGGCAGCCGAGGCGGCGGCCCTGGCCGGTGCCTGCCTGGTGGCGGCCCGTGGCCGGCCTGCGCCGGCGGTGGCGGCGGTGTCCTGCGGAAGGCCGGCGGCCTGGAGGGAGGCGGCGGCCGCGGAGGCGCTCCTGGGGGAAGCGGTCCCAGGTGACCGGGCGGACCCGGCGGCGCCCACTCCCGGCGCCGCCGCGACGGAGTCCGCCCTGACCGAATCCGAGCTGCAGGCGCTGTACGCCTGCACCCATACCCTGAACAAGGTCACCAGCCTGGACGATCTCATCCGGGAGTTTAACAGCCTGCTCTCGGCCCGCCTGGGCTATCCGTACCTAGCCCTGTTGCTGGTGCAGCCCGACGGGTCTCTGCAGCTGGCCTCGGCGCCCCTGTATCCGCCCGAGGTGCAGGGGGTGGTTCTGCCGGCGGGCAAGGGCATTTGCAGCGCCGTCGTGGAGACGGGGGAACCGGTGATCGTCGACGACGTGACCCGGGACCCGCGCTATTACCCCGGCCTCAACGAAGCGCGGTCGCAGATCGCCGTGCCCGTCCTGCACGGGGACCGGGTGGTGGGTGTCCTCAGCGTGGAATCGCCCCTGCCGGCCGCCTTCACGCGCCGGGACCTGCGCCTTCTTCAGGCCATCGCCGACGAGGTGGCCGTCGCCCTGGAGCGGGCCTGGCTGATGGAGCGGGTGGAGCAGCAGGCCATCACCGATCCCCTCACCGGCCTCTACAACAGAAGCTGCCTGGTCCAGCGCCTGAGGGAGGAGGGCGAGCGGGCCGCGCGTTACGGTCGCCCGCTGTCCCTGCTCTTCATCGACCTGGACGATCTCAAGCTGGTCAACGACCGGTTCGGCCACGAAGCGGGGGACCAGGTGCTGGTGTGGGTGGCCCGGGTGCTCAAGGAGGCCTGCCGGAGCGTCGACTACGCGGCCCGCTACGGGGGCGACGAGTTCGTGGTGGTCCTGCCGGAAACGGGGCCGGAGGGGGCCCGGGCCGTGGCCGCCCGGATCCAGCAGCGCCTGCTGGAAGAACCCGGCCCGCCCGGCTGGGCCTGGGGCAGGCTGGGGGTCGGGGCGAGCATCGGCATTGCCGCGTATCCTGCCCATGCCCGGGACTGGACCGACCTGCTGCGCCTGGCCGACCAGGCGATGTACGGCGCCAAGCGCCGGGCCAAGGCCCGGCGAGGCACGGCCGGTGACGCACCCGGCCAGGACCGCGGAGGCGGGGGCCCGGCAGGCCGGAGGGCCGGTGCGGAGCCGGCGGGAGACGCCGCATCCCAAGGGGCCGGGGACGCCGGGACAGTCCGGCCGGGGCAGGGGCCCCGGCCGGACTCCGAGGCGGAGCGGTACCGGGGCATCGAAACGGCCATCGAAACGGCCGAGGAGGGCGATCCGGGGGATCCCCTGGCCGGCGATGAGGAGGAGGTGGGCCCATGATCGTGGCCCTGCAGTCGATGGCGGAGCTCGAACGGGCGCTGCGCGGTCCCGCGCCCGTGCTGATCTTCAAGCACAGTACTGCCTGTCCCATCAGCGCCGCTGCCTACCAGGCCTTTCAGCGGTTCGTGGCCGCGCACCCTGCCGGAGCCCGCTACTACCTGGTGAAGGTGATCGAGCAGCGGGCCCTTTCAGGCGAGATCGCCCGGAGGCTGGGGGTGCCTCACGCCTCCCCCCAGGCGCTGCTCTGGCACCGGGGCGGAGTGCGGTGGCATGCCTCCCACTGGGCCATCACGGAACAGTCGCTGGCTGCAGCCCTGGCGGGATTGCGGGTGGGAGGCCGGGAGCCTGCCGCGGCGCCGGGGGCCCGCGCGGCGGGAACTCCAACGGCCGGGGCCACTTCCCCGGCGAGGCCTGCCGCGCGATGGGGCGGCCGCCCGGCCGCCCATCTGGAGGCCCTCGGTGGCGGCCGCGCGCCGGCGGACGCCACCGGCCGCCCGGAGGCGGGCCGCGGTGCCCCGGGTGGCCCGGGGAACTGGGGCGCTTCCGGGGCGGGGAGCTGACAAGCCACGCCCGAGGGCTCCGGCGGTGCCGGCGCCTGACCTCGCGGGCACCGCGGCTCTCACCGGGGCCTTGACCTCACCGGGGCCTCGAAAGGATATAAGCCCGCTCAGGGCGAAGGCGGGCTTATATCGGAACCATACGGTGGTGGCCAGCGGCCGGTGCAGAGCACCTTGAGGGGCGTGGCCGCCTTTGCACCGCCCGCATGGTGGGGCAGTTATTGAAAGCAATTGGACGGGCGGGGACCAATTCCTGCCGTCCGGCGGAACTTCTCTCCAAATTCCAGTCGACCCCGAGCGGGTCCTGCGGCGATGCAGGCCGGCCCGGCCGGGGTCGGCCGGAAGCCTGGCGCGGGGGTGGGGCCTTTGGAGCTGGGCTTGCAGGGCAAGGTGGCGCTGGTGACGGCGGCCAGCCAGGGACTGGGCCGGGCCATCGCCGGGCGGCTGGCCGAAGAGGGGATGCACGTGGCCCTCTGCAGCCGCTCGGCGGAGCGGGTCCGGGAGGCCGCCGAGGAGGTGGCCCGCCGCGGCGCCGACCGCGATGTGCGGGTGGAGGCCTGGGAGGCCGACGTGGCCGTACCCGAGCAGGTGCTGGCCCTTTCCCGTCAGGTGGAACAGGCCTTCGGCCGTCTGGACGTGCTGGTGTGCAACGCCGGCGGCCCGCCGCCGGGCGATTTCTTCGACGTGGAGGAAGCGGACTGGGAGAAGGCGTTCCAGCAGAACCTGATGTCCGTGGTCCGGCTGGTGCGCGCCTGCACGCCGCTGATGGAGCGGTCGGGCGGCGGCACCATCGTGACCATCACCTCGACCTCCATCAAGGTGCCGCTGCCGCGTCTGATCCTCTCCAACGTCATGCGGGCGGGCGTCTACGCCCTGGTGAAGAGCTTGGTCCCCGAGCTGGCGGCCCGCAACATCCGGATCCACACGGTGGCGCCGGGGCGCATCGACACCGGGCGGGTACGCAGCCTGGACCAGGACCTGGCCCGGCACACGGGGCGCAGCGTGGAGGAGGTCCGGGAGAGCTTCTACCGCCAGATCCCCCTGGGCCGGTACGGCGACCCGGAGGAGTTCGCACAGGTGGTGGCCTTCCTGGTGTCCGATGCCGCCCGCTACCTGACCGGCCAGGCGGTGTTCGTCGACGGCGGGATGATGCGGGCCCTGTGAGGTCCCGGGCGGGCAGGCCATCCTGATAAGGGGGCCTGGACCCGCTGCCGCCCGGCGGCAGCGGGCGGCCCTCCGGCAGGTGCCGATCGGGCGGGTGCCGGGAGGGATGGCGGCTTGACCTGGCCGGGCTGGGCCGAAGCGGCCCTCTGGGCGCTGGTGGCATCCAGCAGCGGGCTGTGCGGTTGCCTGGGTGGCCTGTTCGTCCCCCTGGGGCGCAGGGTGCTGGCGGCGGTGATGGCCTTCGGCGCCGGCGCCCTCCTGGGCGCCGTGGCCTTCGACGTGCTGCCGGCCGCCCGGGACCGGGGCGGGCCGGGGCCGGCGGTGGCGGGTTTTCTGGCCGGCGCCCTGATCTTCACCGTCATCGACTTTCTCCTGGACCGGCGCGGTGCCGTGGGGCGCAAGCACAGCGGCGACCCGGACGAACCGGCCGGACGCGGGCCGGAGCCGGGAAGCGGTGCGGCGGCACCACGGCGCCCGGCTTCCCGCGGCCCCCGGCCGGGGGCGGCCTGGGCGATCCTGGCGGGAGCCGTCCTGGACGGCGTGCCCGAAGCCTTCGCGCTGGGGGTCGACCTCTTTGCCGGCCACGGGCTGAGCTGGGCGCTGGTGGTCGGGATCTTCCTCAGCACCCTGCCGGAAGGCCTCTCCGGTTCCGTGGGCCTGAAGCGGGCCGGGTATCGCCGTGCCTTCATCGTGCTGCTGTGGGCCGCGGTGGCTGGGGTGGCCGCACCGGCCGCGGCGGCCGGGTTCCTCCTGGCGGAACGGCTGGCCGGCGTGACCGAGGCGGTCATCCTGGCCCTGGCCGGCGGGGCCGTGGTGGCCATGGCGGCCGACACCCTGACCCCCGAGGCATACCGCGAGGGCGGCAACCTGGTCGGCCTGATCACCGCCCTGGGGATGATCCTGACTTTTATCCTGGCCGTCGAGGTCTGATCCCGCCACGGCGGGGGAAGGGCCTGCTGGCGGGCCCGCCCCGGCTCCTGGATTGGGCAGGCAATCGCCCCCATGAAATGCAGCCCAAGGAAAACTTCCGAATTTACAACGAAAAGGTGCAGGAATTGCGAGCCCTCTGAAAGAAAACAACCAGCACGACGGGATTCCTTCTGGTAAGGCCTGTCCCTGGCCCGCCGCCTTGCGTGTCTCGGTGGAGTTCAAGCGTGGCACGCCCGTTCCCGGCCCCGAACCTGCCGGGAGTCCAGCTCCAGTTTCGTGGGTGCGGGCCGCCTTGTGTGCGGGCCGCCTTCCGGTACCGCTGACCGGCAGCGGCGGCCGGTCGGCCGGGGGTTGCCTTGCCCCCGGCCCAGGGCCCCGCGCGCCGGCCCCGCTTTGCTGGGGAGGGATGGTGATTGCAGGGTTTCGTTGACGGCCTGGCGGCCCTGCTCGGTGCCGCCAGCGACATCGTCTGGGGTCCTCCCATGCTGGTGCTCATCGTGGGCACCGGCCTGTTCCTCACCATCCGGCTGCGGGGGCTCCAGTTCCGCGAGCTGGGATATGCCCTGCGCCTGGCCTTCAGCCGGCGGCAGGATCAGACTTCCGAAGGCGACGTCAACCACTTCCAGGCTCTCATGACGGCCCTGGCGGCCACCGTCGGCACGGGCAATATCGCCGGCGTGGCGGCGGCCGTGACCCTGGGCGGCCCCGGCGCGGTCTTCTGGATGTGGGTGACGGCGCTGTTCGGGATGGCCACCAAGTACGCGGAGGCCATCCTGGCGGTGACCTACCGGGTGCGCAACGCCCGGGGCGAGATGGCCGGCGGCCCGATGTACGTGCTGGAACGGGGGCTCGGCCAGAAGTGGCTGGCCGTTCTGTTCGCCGTTTTCGGCGCCGCGGCCGGTTTTGGCATCGGCAACACCGTCCAGGCGTACGAGGTCTCCAACAACATCCAGCAGTACTGGGGCGTGCCCAGCTGGATCGTGGGGCTGGTCCTGGCCTCTTTGACGGGCCTGGTGATCCTGGGGGGCATCAAGTCCATCGGGCGGGTGACCGCCTTCCTGGTGCCGTTCATGGCCTTGTTCTACGTGATCGGGGGGCTCGTCATCCTGGGCCGGCACATCGAGGCGGTGCCCGGCGCCGTCGCCCTGATCCTCAGCCACGCCCTGACAGGCGAAGCCCTGGGTGGCGGGATCGCCGGCGCGGGCGTGCGGGAGGCCATCCGCTGGGGCGTGGCGCGGGGCGTGTTCTCCAACGAGGCCGGCCTGGGCAGCGCGCCCATCGCCGCCGCGGCAGCCCGCACGGACCTGCCGGCGCGGCAGGCGCTGGTCTCCATGACCGGTACCTTCATCGACACCGTGGTGGTGTGCTCCATCACGGGGCTGGTGATCGTCGCCACAGGGATGTGGCAGCAGGCGGATCCCGAGACCCTGACGGGGGCGCAGCTGACGACCCGGGCCTTCGAAGCGGGGCTCCCCGGGCCGGGCGGCATGATCGTGGTGATCGGCCTGATTCTCTTCGCCTACTCGACCATCCTGGGCTGGGCGTATTACGGCGAGAAGTGTTTCGAGTACCTCTTCGGTACCCGGGCCGTCACCCTGTACCGGGCTTTGTGGACCTTGGCCGTCTTTGCCGGGTCGGTGGCCACCTTCGGGATCGTCTGGGACTTTGCCGACGTGATGAACGGGCTGATGGCGGTACCCAACCTCATCAGCCTGCTGGCCCTCAGCGGCGTGGTGGTGCGGGAGACCCGGCGCTTCTTCGCCGAGGGGCGCCAGCTCCAGCCGCCCGCGGCGCGGCGGGCGGCGGCCGGCAGCGCCCCGGCCGGCTGAGCCGGCCCGTCTCGGGCTCCGGCCCGTCGCGGCCGTTACGGCCTGCGGGCCGGGACGGCCCGGTCGGGGACGGGGCTCCTGAAGGGAGTCCGGCGGTGTACCGCAGGGAACCCACCGGTGTACCTTGGCAACCGAGCGGCCCCGCCTTTCGGGCCGTGACCGCGGGTGATCGCCCCCTTCCGGCGGGCAACTTTCCCCGCCGGCGGCGTATCGATGGAATGAGGCCGGGGCGGCCTTGGGGAGCCAGGCCGCCCCGGCCGGTCCGGGTACGGCCGCACGCCGACGGTGGTTGGAGGGGGTGGCCCGGATGGCGGCGGCAACGGCCACGGAGCCGTCAAGTACGGGGTTCGCCGGCACCTGGGCCCCTGGCCGGCGCGGGAAGGGGCCGGTCAAGGGGGCGAGGCTGCTTGCTAAGCCGCCGGCCGCGCCGGTGGCCGCGCCGGGCAGCCTTCCGTCCTGCCGGCCGGCCAGGAAGGAGGTGGAGGGTTCTTCGGCCGGTGACCGGCCGGTGGGGGCGCCGGGAGCTGGAGGCACGTTCCGGTCCTGGCTGCGCAAGCTGTCCAGTCCCGGCCGTCCAGAATCATCCTGCCCCGTCCCGGCGTCTCCGGACGGGGTTTGTCGTTTCTGGGGCGGGGTGGCCATCGCCCAAGGCGGCGGCTGCCGGACCAACGCGCACCTGAGGGGTGACCTGCGATGACGACCGGCACCGGTGTGCGCCGGAGAGAGGGGCGGCTGCGGGAAGAGGTGCGGCTGCTGGCGCCCACCGGGCATCTGGGGTTTACGCCCCTGGAGAAGGAGAGCTTCCTGGCGGGGCTCGAGCGGGACCCGGACTTCGTGGTGGCCGATTCCGGGAGCTGCGACATCGGCCCCTACCCGCTGGGCGCCGACGAGCCGGCCAGCCCGCCGGCCTGGCAGTACCACGACCTGGAGATCCTGCTGGTGGAAACCCGCCGGCGAGGGATCCCGCTGATCATCGGCTCGGCGTCGGATACGGGCACCCGGCGCGGGGTCGACCAGTTCGCCGGGATGGTGGAAGACATCGCCGCCCGGCATGGCCTGCCGCCCTTCCGGCTGGCGCGGATCTACTCGGACGTTCCCGTGGAACGCCTGCGCCGCCTCCTGGAACAGGGCGTCGCCATCCGCGGGCTGGACGGCCGGCCCGACCTGGCCCCGGCCGATCTGGACCGGACCTCCCGGGCGGTCGCGGTCATGGGGGCGGAGCCCATCGTCGCGGCCCTGGACGCGGGGGCCGACGTGGTGATTTGCGGCCGGTCCAGCGATGCGGCCATCTTCGCGGCGGCCGCCCTCTGGTGCGGCATGCCCCCAGCCACCGCCTACTACGCCGGCAAGGTGCTGGAATGCGCCTCTTTCTGCGCCGAGCCCTTCATGGCCAAGGAGTCCGTGCTGGGCACCCTGCGCCCCGGCGAGGTGGTGGTGGAGCCCATGCACCCGGATCAGCGGTGCACGCCGGCCTCGCTGGCCGGGCATGCCCTGTACGAGCGGGCCACGCCCTTCTTCGAGCACGTGCCCGCAGGCGTCCTGGATATGCGCGGCTGCGTCTACCAGGCGCTGGACGGCCGCCGCACCCGGGTCACCGGCTTCCGGTTCCGGCCCGCCGGCACCTATGCCGTGAAGATCGAGGGGGCGGGTCCGGCCGGCGCCCGCTTCCTCGCCCTGGCCGGCTTGCGCGATCCCGAGCTGGTGGCCCGGGTGGACGAGGCCATCGCCTGGGCGCGGCGCAAGGTGGCGGAGCGTTACGGAACCGCCGGTTACGAACTGTTCTACCACGTGTACGGCCGCAACGGCGTAATGGGGGAGCTGGAGCCCCACCCCCGCCCCGGGCACGAGCTGGGGCTGGTGGTCGAGGTGGTCTGTCCCGACCGGCACCGGGGCCGCGAGATCTGCACCATGGCGGCCCGCCAGCTCTTCTACGCCCGCATCGGGGGCCGGACCGGGACCGCCGGCCGGGCCGCCCTGATGACCGACGAGGTCCTGGAGGCCCGGCCCGCCTACCGCTGGACGCTGAACCACGTGGTGCCCGTGGACGATCCCCTGAGCTGGTTCCCCACGGTGCTGGAGCAGGTGGGGCTCAGCGGCCCTGACCCCCACCCCGTCCCCGGTCCGCTGGCGACTCCCGCCGGTGGGCGGGAACCCGTGGGGGCGGGAGCGGCAAGCCGCCCGGCCGCGGCCGGGCGCCCGGGAGCCCGCCCGGGGCACCGGCCGGCGGGCCGGAGGGAGGGATCCGGCCATGCGCCTGCGTGAGCTGGCCAGCACCATCCGGAGCAAGAATGCCGGCGTCGACCTGATCACCTTCGACATCCTCTTCCCGTCGGAGGAGGCGTACCGGCGGGCCTGCCGGAGCCCCGGGCTGACCCCGGAGGCCCTCTGCCGGTTGCTGGGCATCGGCCCCGACCGCCTGTACTGTTTCGTCCATTTTGACCCCGCCCGGGCCATCAAGTTCACGGTCCGGCGGCGCCGCCCGGCGGGAAGCCCGGGAGAGACCGATGTCTTCGGCACCCAGCAGTACGGGCCTCTGCTGGATCTGGAGGTCGAACCGGCCGGGGCGCCGCCCGCGGCGGTGCGGGAGGTGACACCCCCGGCTCCGGTGGAAGGGGCCGCTCCGGCCGCGGTGCGGCCCCTGGGCGGCGGAGTCCGGGCCGGCCGCGGCGGGAGTGCCGCTGGTGACAACCCTTCCGGTGGGCCGTGACGGTGGGAGAGGCAAGGCAAAGGGAAACCGGTCCGGGGGCGGGCGGCGCCCGCCCCCGGGGAAAGGGGGAGGCGTATGGACGGCGGGTGCAGGCCGGCGGGCCGGCGGGGCCGGCGGCCGGAGACACTGGTGCTGGGAGGCGGGATGAGGGGTGTGTTCCGGCGGGGGCCCAGGCGGCGGGCCGCTCCCCACCGCCTGGGCCGGCTGGTCCCGCTGGCGGTGGCCCTGGTCCTGCTCCTGGCCGCCGCGGGTTGCACCGGCGGCGGCCAGGAGCAGGCGGGCGGCGAGGCCGGTTCGTCCCAGGGGCAGGTGCTGAGCATCACCCTGGACGGGGCGAAGAACCGCGAGGCGGAGCTGCAGGTCGTCGCCCAGTACCTCAAGCAGGTGGGCATCGACGCCCAGGTGCGGGTGTGGGAGTACCAGACCCTGGTGGCCGAGGCCCAGAAGGGCACCCGGCAGGCCTACGCCACCGACTGGGGCAGCGCCACCTTCACCCCGGTGGACCTGGCGGTGCCCAAGCTGGAGACGGGCGGTCGCGGCAACTACTCCTTCTACTCCAACCCGGAGGTGGACGCCCTCTTCAAGGAGGCGGCGGCCGCCACCGACGAGGCGAAGGCGCTGGAGGCCTATAAGAAGGCGCAGGCCATCCTTTACGAAGACGCCCCCTGGATCTTCGGCTACTACCTGGACGCCATCGAGGCGGCCTCGGCCCGGGTGAAGAACTGGCAGCCCTCCATGGACAGCCGGATCAACCTGCACGACGTGGAGCTGGAGGGCGGCGACACCCTGGTGGTGGGGTTGCGGGCCGACCGGATCCTGTCCCTGGACCCCGCCGCCTACCGCGACCGGGACACCGAGACGGTGATCCGCAACATCTACGACGGCCTGGTCACCCGGACGCCCGACGGCCGGGTGGTGCCCGAGATCGCCGAGTCGTGGGAACAGCCCGACCCGACCACGTACGTGTTCAAGCTCCGGCGGGGCATCAAGTTCCACAACGGCGAGGACCTGACGGCCGACGACGTGGTCTTCACCTTCCAGCGGATCCTGGCTGAAGACGGCCTGGACGGCCAGCCGTCGCCGCGCAAGGGGCTGGTGGAGCCGCTGGAGTCCATCGAGAAGGTCGACGACTACACGGTGCGGATGAAGCTGGCCAACCCGTCGGCCGCCTTCGTCCAGCTGCTGGTGCACACGCAGATCGTGCCCAAGGACTACGTTGAGGAAGTGGGCAGTGCCGGCCTGTCGGCCAAGCCCGTGGGGGCGGGGCCCTTCCGCTTCGTCGAGGGCAGCCTGGACGGGCAGATCGTCCTGGAGCGGTTCGACGACTACTACGGCGGCTCGCCGGACCTGCCGCCCGTGGGGCCGGCCAAGCTCCAGCGGGTGGTCTTCCGCATGATGCCCGAGCCGGCCACCCGCATCGCCGCCCTGCAGAACGGTGAGGTCCATATCATCCAGGAGGTGCCGCCGGACCTGGTGGCCCAGCTGGAGAAGGACCCCAACGTGCAGGTCAAGGTGACCCAGGGCACGCGGCTTTACATGATCGAGCTGAACAACAAGGTGCTCACCGATCCCCGGGTGCGGCAGGCGCTGAACTACGCCATCGACTGGGACGCGATCCTCAAGGAGCTCTACAAGGGCCACGCCCACCGGGTGGCCACGGCGCTGCTGCCCAGCGGCTTCGGCTACGACGAGAGCCTCCAGCCCTACCCCTACGATCCGGAGAAGGCGAAGCAGCTGCTGCGGGAGGCGGGGTACAAGGTCGATTGACGGGCGGGGGCCGGCGCCGGGCCGCGGCCTGGCCTGCGGCACGTGTGCGGGCCCGGGGCGCGTGGGGAAGAACCGGCGAGCCCGGGCGGTGCAGGGGCAGGCACGGGAAGGGCCCAGGGGCGGTGCAGGACGGGGTCTCGGCCGGCGGTTGCCGTTGCCAGGATGGGGGCGGCTGGCGGGCGGCGGCCGGCGGGCGCGGTGGCCCGGGAGCGCGGTGGCCGCAGGCCGTGACGGGACGGGGAGGTGACCGGATGCGCGGCGGGTGGGTGTTGCGCAGGGTGCTGATGGCCCTGCCGCTGGCGGTGGGGATCGTGCTGGTGAGCTTCGTCCTCCTGCGGATAATGCCCGGCGATCCCGTGGACATCATGCTGCGGGGCGGGGGCACCTCCAGCGAGGCGGAGGCCCGGGCCCTGGCCCGCCAGCTGGGCCTGGACCAGCCCCTGCCCGTCCAGCTGGCCCGGTTCGTGGGCGATCTGGCCCGGGGCGACCTGGGCGAGTCCATCCGCAGCCGCCAGCCCGTGGGCCAGGTGCTGCTGGCCACCTTGCCGGCCACGGTGGAGCTGGCCCTGGCCGCGCTGGCCTTCGCCGTGGCGGCGGGGGTGGCGCTGGGGGTCCTGGCCGCCACCCGCCGCGGCTCCTGGCTCGACCGGGCGGTCATGGCCACCGCCTCCCTGGGGATCTCCATGCCGGCCTTCTGGCTCGGCATCGTGCTGATCCTGCTGCTGGCCGTGGGGACGGGATGGCTGCCCACCTCGGGCCGCATCGCCTCCCAGTATGCCGGCACGGTGCCCTGGCACACCGGCTTCCTGCTGGTGGACACCCTGCTGGCCAAGAACCTGGCGGCCTTCCGCTCGGCGCTGGCCCACCTGGTGCTGCCGGCGGTCACCCTGGGGGCCGAGCTGGCGGCGGTGGTGGCCCGGGTCACCCGCTCCAGCATGCTGGAGGTGATGGGGGCCGAGTTCGTCCGCACGGCCCGGGCCAAGGGCCTCCCCGAAGGGCGGGTGGTCCTGCGCCACGCCCTGCGCAACGCCCTGATCCCCACCGCCAGCGTGGTCGGCCTGCAGGCCGGCGTGCTGCTGGGCGGCAACATGATCGTGGAGACGGTGTTCGGCTGGCCGGGTCTGGGCCGCCTGGTGGTCGAGGCGATCTTCGCCCGGGACTACCCGGTGGTCCAGGGGGCGGTGATGGTCTACGCCCTGACCTTCCTGGTGATGAACCTCCTGGTCGACCTGGCCTACACCTGGCTGGACCCGCGGATCCGGGAGGCCTAGGCGCTCCGGGCGGGGCCGGCGGCCTGCGTGCAAAGGAGGGGAGCGGATGCACGGTGCGTGGAAAAGGCGGCCCGCACTGCGGTGGGTCGAACCGGCGGCGGCCCGGGAGCCCGAGGGCGTTCCCGGTCGCGCTGCGCCCGGGTCGCCCGCCCGGCCGGGCCTCGGGCCCGGGCTCGATCCCGGGGCCGGCCCGGGGACGGGGCGAGGGGCAGGGGAAGGGGCGCCGGGCCTCGACGCTGGTGCCGCAGCCGCTCCCCTGCCCGGCACCGCGGACCCCTGGCGACGGGCATTGCGCCACCCGCAGGTGGCCGCGGGCCTGGCGGTGGTGGCCCTGTTCGTCCTGGTGGCGGTGGCCGCCCCGTGGCTGGCGCCCTACGACCCCGACGACTTCACCTTGAGCGCCCGCCTGGCCCCGCCGGCCTTCCTGCCGGGAGGCCACCCCGAGCACCTCCTGGGCACCGACCGGGTGGGGCGCGACCTTCTCACCCGGCTGCTCTACGGTGCCCGGGTGTCCTTGCTGGTCGGTGCCACGGCGGTGACCGTGGCGGGGGTGGTGGGTTCGGTGCTGGGGGCCGTGGCGGGCTACGCGGGAGGCCTGGTGGACCAGGTGCTCTCCCGGGCGGCCGACCTCTTGATGGCCTTCCCGTACCTGCTCTTCACCATCCTGATGATGGGCATCCTGGGACCGGGCATCGGCAACCTGATCCTGGCCCTGACCTTCAAGGCCTGGGTGGAGTTCTACCGCGTGGCCCGGGGCCAGGTCCTGGCGGAGAAGGCGAAACCCTACGTGGAGGCGGCCCGGGCCATCGGCCGCAGCCACGCCGGCATCCTGGCGCGGGAGATCCTGCCCAACATCCTGCACGCCCTGCTGGTGGTGGCCACCCTGCGGGCCGGGCACATGATCCTGATGGAGGCGTCCCTGAGCTTCCTGGGCATCGGGGTGCCGCCCGACGTACCGGCCTGGGGGTCCATGGTGGCCGAGGGCCGGGACTACCTGAGCACCGCCTGGTGGGTGTCGACCCTGCCGGGGCTGGCGGTGCTGGTGCTGGTGCTGGCGATCAACACCCTGGGCGACGGGCTCAGGGAGCTCTTGGACCCGCGGCTGCGGGTGTAAGGCCGGGCTGTGAGGCCGGGCGGCCCATCCGCAGGGTGGCGCCGTCCGGCCGTCCCGTCCGCAGGGTGAGGCGGACCGGTCATCCTGGGAGATGATGCAGCCATGGCGAGGCCCGTCATCGGCATCGCGGCCTCGGTGGACTTCATGGCCCCCGCCCGTTCCGGCGGGGGCATGCTGCCTTCGGGACCTGGCGCAGGGGGGCACGGTCCCTGCGGGACCGGGGAGCCGCCCCCGCGGCTGGTGGCCGTCCTGCCCATGACGTACGTGGAGGCCGTGGCCGCCGCGGGCGGCCTCCCGGTGATCCTGCCGGTGGCGCGGCCGGGCGAGGCGGTGGACCCCTGGCTGGAGTCCATCGACGCCCTGGTGGTGCCCGGGAATTATCCGTACCTTCCTGCCGGGCTGCGGGCGCTGCCGGGGCTGCGCGAGCAGGCCCCCTACCGCTATGATTCCGATGTGGTCTGGCTCCGGGGTGCCCTGGGGCGGGCCATGCCCGTGCTGGCCATCTGCCGCGGCATGCAGACGCTCAACGAGCTCCTGGGCGGGACCCTGACGCGCCGGGTCCACCCGCCGGGGTCCCACCTGCAGGTGGAACCGGGCGCCGGGCGAGGTCACGGCCTTTGGGTCGAACCCGGCTCCCGGCTCGCCGCCTGCCTGGGGGGCCGCACCCGGGTGCACGTCAACAGCTTCCACGTGGCGGCGGTGCGCCAGCCCGGCCGGGGGCTGCGGGTCAGCGGCCGGGCCCAGGACGGGGTGGTGGAGGCCGTGGAGGGCGAAGGGGAGGCCTTCATCCTGGGTGTCCAGTTCCACCCCGAGCTGCTGTGGCGGGACGAACCGGCCCTGGCGGGGATCTTCACCGGGCTCGTCGAGGCGGCCTGGGTCTACCGGCAAGGCCGCGCCGGCCGGACGGTCACCCCGGCGGCCGTCACCGCAGCAGCGGCGGGCGAGGGGGCCGGTGCGGGCGCGGATGCGGGCGCGGGCGGTTCCGCGCCGCCTGGGGCGGCCCCGGCGGGGGCCGCGGTGAAGGTCGAGCCGGGGCCCGCGGCCGTCCATGGCTGTGATCCTTTGATGCGGTGACCAAGGAAAGGGAGCGGATTCGTGACCACTGCAACGCCCGTCATCACGCTGAACAACGGCGTCACCATGCCGCTCTTGGGGCTCGGCGTCTACCTCACGCCACCTGACCAGGCGGCTGCCGCAGTCGCGGCGGCCGTCGCCTGCGGCTACCGGCTGATCGATACCGCGGCCGCCTACAACAACGAGCGGCAGGTCGGCGAGGGGATCCGTCGCAGCGGAATCGACCGGTCCGCCATCTTCCTCACCACCAAGCTGTGGATCGCCGACTACGGCTACGACTCGGCCCTGCGGGCCTTTGAAGCCAGCCTGCGCAGGCTGGGAGTGGACCACGTCGACCTGTACCTCTTGCACTGGCCGGTGCCCATGCGGTTCGATGACACGGTCGCCGCTTACCGCGCGGCCATCCGCCTGCTGGAGGAGGGGCGGGTGCGGGCCATCGGGGTGAGCAACTTCGGCCCCCGGCACCTGGAGGAGCTGATCGCCCGCACGGGCGTGGTCCCGGCGGTGAACCAGGTGGAGCTGCATCCCTTCTTCACCCAGGTGGAACTGCGCCGGTTTCACGACCGGCTGGGCATCGTCACCCAGGCGTGGTCGCCCATCGGCGGCGTCCTGCGGCGAAGGGGTGAGGGCGGCGGGGGCGACGTGCTGGATCATCCCGTGGTCGCCGGCCTGGCCCGCAAGTACGGCAAGACGCCGGCCCAGGTGGTGCTGCGCTGGCACCTGGAACACGGCATTGCGGCGATCCCGAAGTCGGTGCGGCCGGAGCGCATCCGGGAGAACATCGACATCTTCGACTTCCGGCTGGCGCCGGAAGAGGTGGCGGCCATCGACGCCCTGGACCGGGGCGTCCGGGCGGGGCGCGACCCGGAGACGGCGGACGCGGCCGACTTCAGCATCCGGGTCGAGGACGACTGAAAGGACGGAAACAGGACGGAAGGACCGCCGGCGGGGCCGGACCGTCCGCGCCAGGGCGCCCGGCGCCGGGACGCTCCGCGCCGGCCCAAGGTCACGCTGGACTCGCTGGATCTGCTTACCAGCGGAGCAGTTGGCGGCTCACGAGCCGGGGGCCGGAGCACAGGCCGGAGCCGGCGTACGGGCCGGCGGCCGGCTTACGGGCCGGCGGCGCGTGCTCGGGAGCCGGGGGCGACAGGCCGCTCAGGAAGCGGCCGGCGGGCCGCTCAGGAAGCGGCCGGGGGGCCGCCTCCGCGGCGCCGGCGGGTCAGGGCCGCCAGCACCGCCGGGGCGGCGGTGCCGGCCATCACGGCCGCCAGCGCCGCGGGCCAGGTCAGGCCGGCGTGGGCCAGCAGGTCGCCTGCCCAGGCGGGAGGATCCGGCATGCCGGTCCCAGGGCCGGCGGCACCTGCGCTCCTGGACCCGTTGCCGCTCCTTACAGCACCGCCGGTGTTCCCGTGGCCCGAGGAGAGCCCGCCGGCGGCGGGCGGCGAAGGTTCGACCCACCAGGCACCCGGCCAGTGGCCGGGGAAACTGGTGCCGGGCGGCAGCCCGGCCTCCTGGGTCGGGCTGCCAGCCGTGACGCCCGGCGAGACGGGGTGGGGGCCAGCATCCGGAGCGGGGAGCCGGCCGGGATCCGGTGCAGCCGGCGCTTCGGGGGCCGGCCGGCTGCGGGGAAGCCACGTGCCGGCGGCGTAGCCCGTGGTGGCAAGCCACAGGCTGCCCAGGCCGAACTCCAAGAGGAAGGCGAGCACCCCGGCCGCCAGGGTGGTGCGGGCGCCGGCGGTCAGGATCGCCACCCAGCCCAGCTTGTCGACCAGTGCGCCCGTCAGGGCCAGGCCGGTACCGGCGGCCAGCCACAGGCCCAGTTCGGGAACGCTCAGCCCGCCCAGGGAGCCGCCGGCCACGCCGGCGCCGCCCCAGAGGACGGCGGCCGCCGCAGCCGCCCGGGCCAGGGCGCGGCCGAGGGCCGGCACGGGCACCGGGGCGGGCCGCGGCACGGCCTGAGCTTCCGCTGGCCGGCGGCCGGTCAGCAGCAGGGGCACCGCCCGCCAGGCCACCGCCGCCATGACCAGAAGCCCCAGATACCCCACCAGCGGGTAGACCCGCGTCACCAGGTTGGCGAACCCCACGAAGCTGGCGGCAAAAGCCACTGCCCCGAGCACCACCACCACCGTGCCGTAGCCGGCCTTCTGGGGGGAGCGCAGCCGGGCCGCCACCCCGTAGAGGGAGGTCACGGCGGTGGTGTACACCTCGAGCCACAGGATCGCTGCGTAGACCAACCCCAGCACCGGACCGAAGCCGCGGGCCAGCACCAGCATGGGCACCTCGAACCGGGCGGTGGCGGGCAAGCCGGCCCACACGGCCAGGTGCAGGGCCAGGGCGGCCAGCCCCAGGCCGGCGCCACCCAAAAGCCCGCCGGCATTGAGGGTGGCGGGCCGCTGCACCTCCGCGCCCAGGGGTGCCAGTACCGGCAGGGCCAGCACCAGGTTGAAGCTGGTGTAGAGCAGCGCGGCCAGGGGCCAGAAGGGCGCCGCGCCGGCCACGCCGGTGCCGCCCGGCGGGGTGGCGGGCCAGCCCTCGCGCCAGAGCACCCCGGCGCTGACGCCCAGGGCGCCCACCACCAGGACCGGCGCCACCAGGGAGGTGACGGCCGTCACCCCGCGCAGCCGGAAGAGCACGGTGACCGTGGCGGCAGTGGCCATCACCAGCCCGCCCAGCCCGCCCGGCCAGCCCAGCTGCTCCCGGAAGATGGCGCTGGAACCGGCGATCATCACGGCCGTGCCTGCGAAAAGGAATCCCGTGATCACCCAGTCGGCCAGGGTGCCCAGCCACCGCCCGCCCACGGCCCGGACCAGCTCCCGGTGCGATTCGGCGCCCGTCGCCGCCCCCAGCCGCATCACGGCCACGCCGAAGGCCGCCAGCAGGGCCGTCACGCCCAGCAGGCCCAGGGTGCCCCAGCCATCGAACGCGGTAAAGAAGCGCAGGATCTCCTGGCCCGAGGCAAACCCGGCGCCCACCACGGTGCCGATGTAGGTCGCCGCCACCCGCCAGGGGCCCAGGGCCGCAGCCGGCCGCGTTCGTCCGGCCGAACCGGCTTCGCCCCGCTGCTGGACCTTCCCCACCATGGACCCGCCCCCCAACCTGCACTGTCCCACCAGGATGATCGCCCGCCGGCGGTGAAATCAGAGCTCCGAGACCGTGATGGCACGGGCGCACGGGCCGGAGGCGGCATGGGCCACCGCACGGGAAGGGTGCCCGTCCGGGCCCGGCAGCCCACGAGCCAAGCACGGCCAAGCGTTTGACGGGCCCGGCACTGCAACCCGGGGCGGCCCATTCGGGTACCGCCACGGCGCCCGCATGGTCCCCGGCGGCCTGGCGCCAGCTGCGCCATATCCCCGGCTGGACCGGGGCCAGCCGTTCAGAGGGTGGGGAGTGCGGCCTGCCACGGCCGCCGGCGCCATGCCTCGAGGATGCCGCCAGGCGGTGGGCCGTACCGCCACGCCGTGGGCCGTGCCGCAACGCCGTGGGCCGGGCCGCCTCGTTGCGGGCTGCGCCGGGGCCGGGCCGGCACGCCTCACCGGCGGGGCGCGGCCCCCCAGGCCGTGCCGCTCACCCCGTCCAAGGAGGGAGTACCGTGGCGGAGTTGCCCGCCCCGTGGGGCCCGCGCCTTAAGGCCCTGTTCGGCACTATGGTGGCCTGGTGGCGCCATCTCCATCAGCATCCCGAGCTGTCCTTCCAGGAGGTGGAGACGCCGCGCTTCATCGCCGAACGGCTGAAGGAGGCGGGCATCCCCGCCCGCACCGGCGTCGGCGGGCGGGGGGTGGTGGGGGTGGTCGAGGGCGCCCGGCCGGGCCCGGCGGTGGCCTTGCGGGCCGACTTCGATGCCCTGCCCATCCAGGACGAGAAGGACGTGCCCTACCGCTCCCAGGTTCCTGGGGTCATGCATGCCTGCGGTCACGACGCCCATACGGCGACCCTGCTGGCGGTGGGACGGGTCTTGATGGAAGAGCGCCACCGCCTCCGGGGCCGCGTGGTGCTGATCCACCAGTTCGCCGAGGAGGTGGCGCCGGGCGGCGCCAAGCCCATGATCGAGGACGGGTGCCTGGACGGGGTCGACGTGATCTTCGGCACCCACCTCTGGACCCCGCTGCCCGTGGGGCGGGTCGGCTACTGCCCGGGTTACGCCATGGCCGCCGCCGACCGGTTCGAGATCGAGATCCTGGGGCAGGGCTGCCACGCCGCCGCCCCCCACCAGGGGGTCGACCCCATCCTGGTGGCGGCCCAGGTGGTCACCCAGCTGCAGCAGGTGGTGGGACGGATGGTCGACCCCCTGGAGCCGGCGGTGGTGTCGGTGGGGACGCTGCACGCCGGCACGGCCTTCAACGTGATCCCCGAGACGGCCACCCTGACCGGCACCGTCCGGACCCTGAGCCCGGCGGTGCGGGACCGGATGGAGGTCCTCCTGGAGCGGCTGGTGCGGGGAACCTGCGAGGCCCACGGGGCCGGTTACCGGTTCCGCTACGAGCGGGGCTACCCGGCCCTGTTCAACCACGAGGACATGACGGCCTTCGCCGCCGAGGCCATCGGGCGCTACGCCGGCGCGGAGGCGGTGGAGCGGGTGGCGCCGGTGATGGGCGGCGAGGACTTCGCCTACTACCTGCAGAAGGTGCCGGGCTGCTTCTTCTTCACCGGGGCAGGCAACCCGGAGGTGGGGGCGTCGTACCCCCACCATCACCCGCGCTTTGACATCGACGAGCGGGCCATGCTGGTGGCGGGCCGGGCGCTCTTGGCGGTGACGCTGCGGTACCTGCTGGGGGATGAGGAGCTGGAGCGGGGGATGGCTACCGGCTAGCCCGCGGGCCTGGGAGCACCGTAGCCTCGCGCTGCAGCGGGCCGGAACGGAGTCGTGATTGCCCGCTCCGCAAGCGGCATTGACCCACGGCGGGATCACCGAAGGACATGTTCCCTGTTGAACAGGGATCGCATGGGGCCGGAGGCGGTACCGAGCTGGGGACACGGGGTCACAGGTCGCGATTGCCATAAACTGGCTGATGTGTTACCCTAGGCGTAGGCCTTTTCGCCCGGTTCCTCTCTTTTCCTGTTCACCGTAGGGGGTGATGGCGGTGACAGAGGTCGCGGCCACCCGGGATCCCGGGCCGCCGTCGGAGTCCTGGCTCATCCTGCAGAGGCTCGAGGACCTGAGTGCCCAGGTCAAAGACCTCCGGCAGGACATGAAGGATCTTCGCCAGGACACGCGGCAGGAGCTCGATAAGATGTCCCGCAGCCTGGAGATCTACCGCCGTGACAACCGCGTTGTTCTTCTGGCCATCCTGGGCACGTGGGTGACGCTCTTCGGCACCATCGTGGGGCTGTTTTTTCGCGTGTGAGGTTTCCATCCGCGTGGCCAGCCCCCGCAGGTGATCTTGCGCCGGTCACGTCGCGGTCTCTCCTTCGCTTTTTCCCCACCAGCACCTACTGAAACTTTAGGCAGTCACGGCCGGGTCAACGGGGCGGGGGCGGTGGGACGGGCCAACGAGCCGAGCCGGTCCCCGGGCCGGCGATCCGGGCTGGTGAAGGGAACGCGTAAGGACGAGTGGAACACATAAAGAATGGAACAAGCCCACGATTTCACATCTCTGCTGATCATCACGCTGCTGGCTTTCGCCGTGCCCCTGGTGGCGGGCCGGATCCGGGTGGTCCGCGTGCCCGCGGTGGTGGCGGAGATCCTGGCCGGCATCGTCATCGGGCGCAGCGGCCTGCAATGGGTGCAGCCCGAGCCGTGGCTCGATTTTTTGAGCACCCTTGGGTTTGCTTACCTCATGTTCCTTTCGGGGCTCGAGATCGACTTCAGCCAGCTCAGCGGCGTCCGGCCGGTGACAGGCGGGCGTCGCGGGCGGGGGTGGCGGGACGGTGGTGTGCCTGGAGCCGTGGCGCCGGGGGCTGCCGGTCTCGGAAGCGGGCCGGTGCCCCGCCCATCGGCAGCCGGTGAGCCGGCGGCCGGCGAGGGCGAGTGCGACGCCCGAAAGGGCGGTAGCGCCCATGGCCGGGCGGTCGGCCGCGCCCCCCTGGTGCTGGGTCTTGTCACCTTCGCCCTCACGGTGCTCCTGGCGCTGGGCGTCAGCTTTGTCCTGTTCCGGCTGGGGTTCGTCCGCAACCCGTACCTGATGGCGCTGGTGCTGTCGACCACCTCCGTCGGCATCGTGGTCCCGGTGCTCAAGGAGTACGGGCTGACGGGCACGGACTACGGCCAGACCATCCTGGTGAGCGCCGTGATCGCCGACTTCGCCACCATGCTGCTGATCACAGCCATGGTGGTGCTGATGACGGGCAGCGCGGCGGCCGACCTGCTCCTGCTCCTGGTCCTGTTCGCCGCCGTGTTCCTGTTCTACCGCCTGGGTGCGGCCGTGATCCGCTGGCGCCTGTTGGAGGACCTCCCCCAGGCCACGGCCCAGATGGGAGTCCGCGGTGCCTTCGCCCTGATCCTGGTCTTCATCGCCCTGTCCGAGGCGCTGGGCGTCGAGGTCATCCTGGGGGCATTCCTGGCCGGCGTCATCATCTCTTTGCTGACCGGATCGCAGGGTTCGGCCTTGCATGCCAAGTTGGACGCCATCGGCTACGGGTTCTTGGTGCCCATTTTCTTCATCAACGTGGGCGCCCAGTTCGACCTGAGGGCCGTCACGGGTTCGGACCGGGCCCTCTGGCTGGTGCCCTTGCTGCTGGCGGGCGCCTACCTGGTCAAGTTGGTGCCGGCCCTGGCCTTCCGCTGGCGCTATTCCTGGCGCCAGGCCCTGGCGGCAGGGACGCTGCTCAGCGCCCGCCTAAGCCTCATCATCGCGGCGGCCAGCATCGGGGTGCGGCTGGGCGTCCTCGAGGAGGCGGTGAGCAACGCCGTCGTGCTGGTGGCCATCGTCACGGCCACGTTCTCGCCGCTGCTGTTCGAACGGCTGACCGGCCGTACGGAGGCACCGCCGCCTGCGCGCCTCGTGGTCCTGGTCGGCGGCGGGGAGCGGGCGCTGGTGCTGGCGGACCGGCTGCGGTCCTACGGGCGGCGGGTGCACCTGGTGGACACGCCGGGGTGGCGGCAGCGGGCGCTCGACCGCGGTTACGGTTATACGCCCGTACCGGGCTGGGACGGTGAGGTCATCGCCGGTGTGGAGCGGGTGGTGGAAGAGTTGGGACCGGAGCGGATCCGTACGCTGGCCGCCCTCAGCCGCGAGCCGGAGCTCAACGTGGCCTTGGCCGCTCGGGCATGCCAGCGGGGCGTCGGTCGGGCCGTGGCCTTCATCCAGGGCTCGCCCGAGCTGGCGCGGCGGGCCCGGGAGCTCGGGGTGGAGGTGGTCTCGCCCGCGCTGGCCGAGGTGGCCATGCTGGAGATGCTGCTGGAGCATCCCAGTACCTGGCGACTTCTGGCGGGGGAGGACCGCGACTACGCGCTGGAGGAACTGGAGGTGCGCAACCCGCGGCTGCACGGGCGCCCGTTGCGCCGGGTGCGCCTACCCGGCGACTGCCTGGTCCTGAACGTGATGCGGGGCGAGGAGCGGCTGATTCCCCACGGAGACACGCGGCTGCGCCTGGGTGACCAGTTGACGGTGATCGGCAGCCACGCCGACGTGGCGGAGGCGCGGTTGCTCCTCTCGGGCGAGGACTGATGGAGGCCTGCGGCCCTCGCGGCGGTCCAGCGAGACATGCCGGTGACGGGGGCGGGCCACGATGGCGTCGATGAAGGTACCGGCCATGGATACCAGCGCCTGCCGGGCGGGCTGGTTGATCGTGCCCTCGGCCCCGTGGCAGCAGGCGGATGCCGAAACCTTGACAGGGGCACCGTTGACCACGGCGGCCTTCGAGGCCGCGCTGGGGAGGCCGGGCGCCATCATCGTCGTGGTGGGCCGGATCCTGTTCGCTTACTCGACCATCCTGGGCTGGGTTCCTCCGCCAGGGGCCCTGCGGGCGACCGGAGTCATTTGAGTTGCTCTTTCGGTCCAGGCCCGCCCTCCTGCAGGAACAGCGCGTGGGGGCAGACGGCAGCCTCCATGACGCCCACCGGAGCCGGTTCTACCCGGTCGAACTGGCAGACCCATTCCCGGTTGTAGTAGCAGGCCCGCGTGCGGCAGAGGGGGCGGTAGGGGCCGGCGGCCGCGGCTAGCCCGGGAACAGCCTCCTCGGGGGCCGGCGGGAGCCGCCGCCGGAACAGCTCCACGTACCGCTGCCAGGGATGAACCCAGCCCACCGGCCATTCGGGTGTAAAACTCCCGAAGGGCCGGCCGGTCCGGGTCCGGGATGCCCGCGGGGAATTAGAGTCCGGCCGGGACATGGACCTTCCGCACCTTGTCCTGGAGCTTCAAGATGGCGTGGACCAGCGCCTCCGGCCGCGGCGGGCAGCCGGCCACGTAGACGTCCACCGGAATGATCTTGTCCACGCCGTCCACCACGTTGTAGCCCTGGTAGTACGGGCCGCCGTTGGTCGCGCAGGCGCCCATGGAGATGACGAACTTGGGCTCGGCCATCTGGTCGTAGAGGGTCTTGACCACCGGCGCCATCTTCTCCGTCACGGTGCCGGAGACGATCATCAGGTCCGCCTGGCGGGGCGAGGCGCGGAAGACCGAGCCGATCCGGTCCAGGTCGGTGCGGGTGGCGCCGGCGGCCATCATCTCGATGGCGCAGCAGGCCAGGCCGAAGAGCAGATACCACAGGGAGTTGGCTCGCCCCCAGTTGACCAGCTCCTGCAGGCGGGCGGTGACGATGCCGGGCAGCCACTGCCACACCCCCGGGATCCGCATGGAGGGGTGGGCGTCCAGGCGGCGGACCACGTCGGGCTCCAGCTCGTCTTCCTGGGAGAAGCGGGGCCCTTCGCCGGCGGGGGCCCCCGTCACCTCGGGCTCGGGGCTCTGGGCGGTGATGGCCCGCGCCCGCGCCTGGCGCTCGCGGGCTTCCTCCGTCGCCGCGGGCTGGGCGCCCTGGCCGCTGACGGGCGTGGGGTAGGGCTTGGCCTGGGCGCGGCGCACGGCGGCCCGGAGGTCGCCGGCGCTGCGGTCCCCTTCGCTCGCTTGGGAACTGGCACTGGGGCCGGTGGCCCGTGCACCCGTGCCAGAGCCGGCGCCGCCGGCGAGGGTAGAACCGCTGCCGCGCGCCCGGGTGCCGTGGTCGACGGTGGAACGAGTCGTGGGTTCCTGGATGCCGCGACCGGCTGGGGAACTGGCTGTGGTCGCCCCGGATCCGCCCTTGGCGCCGGTGCCCGCTGCGGTCCCAGGGCCGGGACCCGTCGCTGTGGGGCCTGCACGGTAGCGGTCCCCGCCGTCTCTCGCATTCCTGGCAGCCTCCGAAGTACGGTCGCCGTCTTGGGGCATCGGATCACCCCGCAGTCCAACAGAGTGGTGACGAATACGGCTCCGCGTACGGCTCCGCGCCTGTCCCGTAGCGGCGCTGCGTCCGGTGCCCGCGACTGCGGCTGCGGCCGCGGGGCGGGTGGGGTGCCCAGCAGTCCCCGTCCCAGGCCTGTCCCAGGCTTTTTACGGGCCCAGGCGCGGGGAGCAGACGGGACCTGCCCTCACTTCCGAAGTATGATCAGAATGGGACAAGGCGTTGCGCGAACGAGGTGCTGAACGGGTCGAATCGGACGAACCGGCTGCACCGCCACGACGCAGCCCGCCGGGTGCGGTAGAGCCCGTCCGATGTGTCGCGGCCCGGAATCTCGCGGCCCTGGTGGTCGCAGCCGGGAGTGGCCCGGAGACGTGAAGCACCCGTGGAAACCACCGAGAGCTCACGGGAACCACAACGGGAGAATGCCTTATCGGGAGGGAGCGTAGGGTGACGGCACTGGTCAGCCTGGCCCTCTTCGTCCTGGCGGGCCTGGCCGAGATCGGCGGCGGATGGCTGGTGTGGCAGTCCCTGCGGGAGGGCAAGGGGGTCGGGTGGCTGGTCGTCGGGGCGGCGATCCTCTTTCTGTACGGCGTCATCCCCACCCTGCAGCCGATCCCGCACTTCGGGCGGGTGTACGCCGCCTACGGCGCCTTCTTCATCGTGCTGAGCCTGGCCTGGGGCCGCTGGGTGGACGGATGGATGCCCGACCGCTGGGATCTGGTCGGGGCTGCCGTCGCCGTGGCCGGGGCCGTGCTCATGATCTGGGGGCCGCGGGACACCTAAACCGAGTGGTTCAACAGGGAGAGGATGACTTTGATCTTGCGGAGAGAGAAGCGGAGAGAGAATGGGTTTGATCTTGCGGAGGTGCCGCTGATGCGTAAGGAGGGACCGATCGTGGCCGTTGCCAGGATGACGGAAAAAGGCCAAGTTACCATTCCCGGCGAGATTCGTGAGCGGCTCGGAATCCGTGAAGGGGATGCGGTTTTGTTTGAACAGGTGGGTCAGACGGTGACGATGATCCCGATCAAGCGCCGCAATCCGCTGGAATTGATCGGCATCCTGCCGTCCACCCGGCCCTATCCGGGGACGGATGCCATCCGGCGCGAGGTTCGGGCACAGCTCGTCTCCGCGACCGGCCTCGACGAGGCCCCGCATGAGTGAGAAGGTTTCCGTCGACGCCAACGTCGTCCTGCGGCTTTCTTCCACCCCGCGCGACCGCCGGACCGGTCGCCCGCTGCCGTTGGACGGAGGTGGCCCGCCGCTTCGGCCGGACGGCCCGTGCCGAGAAGCAGTAGGAGGCCCTGACGGCCGGCACTCCGGTGGACCGGCTCTGCGATCCGCCGGATCCGGGCCGTCTTCCTCCTGCGGCAACCCGCGTCCTGGTGGAACACCCGGCGCCCGCCCGTTCGGTCACCGCCCCGTGGCAGGAGGCGTCCCCACCGCCGTGCTCGTTGCCGCAGCATCCTTCTGGCCGTCGCGGCCCCGGCCGCCACCGCTGTTGCCCCCGTCACCGCTGCCCCTACGGTCCTCCCGATCCTTCCCCAGCGCTTTCCGCACCGCCGGCGCGACCTTGGTGCCCAAAAGCTCGATGGCCCGCAGGACCTTCTTGTGCGGCAGGGTGCCCACCGTCAGCTGTAACAGGAACCGGTCGTGGCCGAACAGCTCGTGCTGGTAGAGGATCTTCTCGATGACCTCCTCCGGGTTGCCGACGAAGTCGGCGCCGTGCAGCGACCGGGACCACTCGAACTGCTCCCGGGTCAGCGGCCCCCAGCCCCGCTCGCGGCCGAGGCGATCCATGACCTCCTTGAAGGCGGGAAAGGCGGTGTCCGCCGCCTCCTTGGAGGTGTCCGCGATGAACCCGTGGGAGTTGATGCTCAGCCGCGGCACGGGATGCCCCGCCTCCCGCGCCGCCTGGCGGAAGATCTCCACCAGCGGCCGGAACCGCGCCGGGATGCCCCCGATGATCCCCAGCGCCATGGGGAGACCCATCCGCCCCGCCCGCACGGCCGACTCGGGGGTGCCGCCCACGGCGATCCACACCGGGATGGGGTTCTGGATGGGCCGCGGGTAGACGCCCCGGTCCCGGATGGGCGGCCGGAACTTCCCCGACCAGGTCACCCGCTCCGACTCCCGCAGTTTGAGCAAGAGGTCCAGCTTCTCCTCGAACAGCGCGTCGTAGTCGCGGAGGTCGTAGCCGAAGAGCGGGAAGGACTCGATGAAGGAGCCGCGCCCCACCATGATCTCCGCCCGCCCCCCGGAGATCAGGTCCAGGGTGGCGAACTGCTGGAACGCGCGCACCGGGTCGTCGGAGCTGAGGACGTTGACGGCGCTGGTGAGGCGGATGCGCCGGGTGCGGGCCGCGGCGGCCGCCAGGACGACGGCCGGCGCCGAGACCACGTAGTCCGGGCGGTGGTGCTCGCCGACGCCGAAGACGTCGAGGCCTACCTGGTCGGCCAGCTCGATCTCCTCAAGGAGGCGCCGGATGCGCTCGGCCGGGCTGATCAGCTGCCCGGTCTCGGGGTCGGTGTTGCGATCGCCGAAGCTGTAGATGCCGATCTCCAAGGGTGGCCCTCCTCGCCGGGGCTCTGGGTCCAGTGTGTCCCGGCGCTATGGTCTCCGGAACATCAAGTTACTTTAAAAACGTAAGTCAGGCAACGCTCACCTGCCGGCGGGGCGGCCAGGTCCCGCCGCCGGTGCTTGAGACCCGCCGTCGCTGCTTGCGGCGCGGCGTCGCTGCTTGAGACCGCCGCTGCTGCTTGCGGCGGGCCGTGGCTGCTTAGAGCGCGGGGTCGTGCGCCACGCCGCGGTCCAGCGGTGCCGTGGTGCCGCCGGGTGTCAGGGCACGCAGCCCGCCAGAAGCCGAGCCACCGTCAGGTCCCGGACGAACCGGCCGGCAGCGTCCCAGCAGCTCGCCTTGCCGGCCTACAGCTCCAGTTCCAGTGCCCCGGCCCCTGCGCCCGGCCTGCCCGCACCGCTGCGCCGGTTCCTCTGGTGTCGTATCCTGCAGGTGACGGCCGCCGGCCTGCGAACACTTGGTAAGGCAGGGCCGGGCGCTGCCCGGCTACGGCCGAGAGGAGGAGTGCAGGGTGAACAGCCCCCTGGCCGCCACGGACCCCGAAATCCTGCGCTGGATCCGGGAAGAACACCGCCGCCAGCGCGAGACCCTGGAGCTCATCGCCTCCGAGAACTTCACCAGCGGCGCCGTGCTGGAGGCCATGGGCTCCGCCCTGACCAACAAGTACGCCGAGGGATACCCGGGCCGCCGCTACTACGGCGGCTGCCAGTTCGTCGACCAGGTGGAGGAACTGGCCCGCCAGCGGGCCTGTGCCCTCTTCGGTGCCGAGCATGCCAACGTGCAGCCCCATTCCGGCGCCCAGGCCAACATGGCCGTCTACTTCGCCACCCTGCAGCCAGGCGACACGATCCTGGGGATGAACCTGGCCCATGGCGGCCACCTGACCCACGGCAGCCCGGTGAACTTCTCCGGGCAGCTCTACAAGGTGGTCGCCTACGGGGTCGACCCGGAGACCGAGCAAATCGACTACGACCAGGTGGCCCGGCTGGCCCGGGAGCACCGCCCCAAGCTGATCGTGGTGGGGGCGTCGGCCTACCCGCGGATCATCGATTTCGCCCGCTTCCGCGCCATCGCCGGCGAGGTGGGGGCCAAAGTCATGGTCGACATGGCCCACATCGCGGGCCTGGTGGCGGGCGGCCAGCACCCCAACCCCGTGCCCCATGCGGAGTTCGTCACCTCCACCACCCACAAGACCCTGCGCGGGCCGCGGGGCGGGTTCGTCCTCTGCCGGTCCTCCGAGGCCAGGGCGCTGGACAAGGCGGTGTTCCCCGGCATGCAGGGCGGGCCCCTCATGCACGTGATCGCGGCCAAGGCCGTGTGCTTTCACGAGGCGGCCCAGCCCGCCTTCCGGGAGTACGCCCGGCAGGTGGTGGCCAACGCCCGGGCCCTGGCCGAAACCCTGGCGGCCGAAGGGCTGCGCCTGGTCAGCGGCGGCACCGACAACCACCTCATGCTGGTCGACCTGCGGCCCCTGGGGGTGACGGGCCGCGAGGCCGAGCAGGTGCTGGAGCAGGTGGGCATCACGGTCAACAAGAACGCCATCCCCTTCGACCCCCAGCCGCCCATGGTGACCAGCGGCATCCGCCTGGGCACCCCGGCCCTGACGACCCGCGGCATGAAGGAGGCGGAGATGCGGGAGATCGGCAGGCTGATCGCCGCGGCCCTGCGTCACCGGGACGAACCGGCGGAACTGGAGCGCATCGCGGGGCGGGTCAAAGAACTCTCCGCCGCTTTTCCCCACCCCTCGGGCGCCACGGCGGTCGAACCGGCCGCAGCGGGCGCCGGCGCGGCCGCCGGGGGGACCGCGGGAGCTTGACGCGCCGGGGGGCCAGGGGCAGCTGGCCGGCGGGTCCGTGGGGCGGCTGGCGGGCGGGCCTGGGGGGCGAAGAGCGCGCGGCGGGCGCAGGCGGTGCGCCGGCGCCGCCCTCGCCTGGCGGGCCGGGCGGCCGGGCCGCCCTCACCAGGCGAGCCCGGCGGACGGGGCCGCATAAGGGGCGGCCGAGGCTTCACGGCCACGGCCTCCGCCCCGGGGCCGGAGGCGGATGCGGGGCCGGAGGCGGATGACAGGGTCCTGGCGGCCCGGCCGTGCGACGGCAGGTTCGACGGACGGAGGGACATGGTGAAACCGGAAGGGATCGAGCCGAACCGGTCCCAGGGACAAGCCGTGCCGGGGCTCGAGCCCCGGGTGGCGCCGGCCCCCGGTGCCGGCGAGGCGCCCTGGGGCCGGGTCGACGTGCACAGCCACCTCCTGCCGGGGCTCGACGACGGCGCCGCGGACTGGGACGAGTCCCTGGCCCTGGCCCGGGAGGCGGTGGCCGACGGCACTGCGGAGATCATCGTGACGCCCCATATCTACCCCGAGGTCTACGACAACCGGCCGGACACCATCTACGCCTTGGCCGGGGAACTCCAGCGCCGGCTGGACGGCGCGGCCATCCCGTTGCGGGTGCGGCCGGGAAGCGAGGTCTTTCTCCTGCCGGACACCGCCCTGCGCTGGCGCCGGGGCGGGGTGGTGCCCCTGGGCGGCGAGGGACCTTACGTGCTGGTGGAGTGGAACCTGATGGCGGTGCCACCCTACGCCGAGGGGGTGCTGTTCGACCTCCAGGCCGCGGGGGCGGTGCCGGTGATCGCCCACCCGGAGCGGTACCTGCCGGTGCAGCGGCGCCCCGAGTGGCTGGTGCCCCTGGTGGAGCGGGGGGTGTGGCTGCAGATCACGGCCTCCAGCCTGCTGCGCCCGCGCCGGGATCCTGCCCGCAAGGTGGCCGAGTGGCTGGTGCGCCGGGGGATGGTGCACCTCATCGGCTCCGACGCCCACGGTGCCCGGCGGCCGCCCCGCCTGGCCGAGGCCTACCGGGTGCTGGAGCGGCTGCCCGGCGGCGCCGAAACCCTGGCGGTGGTCGAACAGGCCACCGCGGCCCTGCGGGCCGGCGAGCGCACCGGCCTGCCGCGGCCCGCGGCGCGGAGGCGGCGGCGATTCTGGCTCTGATGGCGCTGCTTACGGCATTCAACCCAAGGAGGGCCAGCCGGTCATGGCTTACTGGCTTCTCAAGACCGAGCCTTCGGTCTACAGCTACGCCGATCTGGAGCAGGCGGGGACGGACTACTGGGACGGGGTGCGGAACAACCTGGCCCAGAAGTACATGAAGCAGATGCAACCCGGCGACCTGGTCCTGATCTACCACACGGGCAGTGAAAAGCAGGCGGTGGGGGTGGCCGAGGTGGTGCGCGGCGCCTACCCGGACCCGACGGACCCCACCGGGCGGTGGGTGGCGGTGGACGTGAAGGCGCGCCTGCGCCTGCCGCGGCCGGTGACCCTGGTGGAGATCAAGGCCGACCCGGCCTTCAAGGACTGGGAGCTGGTGCGCAACGCCCGGCTGTCAGCCATGCCGGTGCCCGAGCCCCTCTGGGAGCGCATCATGCGCATGGCGGGGCTGGGAACGGTGTAGAGTACGGCCACAGCCCTTCTCCCAGGGCCAGCTCCCGGCCGCCAGCCATGCGCCTGCAACCCACCTCCGGGCGGGCCCACCATAGAGTGGCCAAGAGAGCGGCCAAGGAGCAGAAGGGAGGGGAATTTCAAACCCCGCGCCGGCAGCCTACCGCCTGCCCACCCCCTCGGGGCAGGGGCGGCCGCCGGCGCTGGTGCCACTGCGGCCACTGCAGCAGTAGCGCAGTCGGACTTCGCCGGTGCGACCGGTTCAACACGCGGGGGCCAATCAGCCGGCGTGTCCGGGCACTGCGGATTCTGGCACCCCGGCCCGCGGCGCCGTGCCGGCGCCCGGAGCCCGTCCCTCCGAAGAGGCCGGTTCGCCGGAGGCCGGTTCGTCCGGCTCGTAGGCTTCCAGCCACTCGATCACCTTGCGGGTGATCTGGCTCGGCGTGGACGAACCGGCGGTCACGCCGACGCGCCGCGCGCCCCTGAGCCAGGCGGGGTCGATCTGCTCCACGCTGTCGACCAGGTATGCCGGCCGGCGGGCGATCTCCCGTACCACCTGGACCAGGCGGTTGGAGTTGTTGCTCCGCCGGTCGCCCACCACGATGACCACGTCGGCTTCCCGCGCCTGGCGTACCGCCGCTTCCTGCCGCAGCTGGGTGGCCAGGCAGATCTCGTTGTGCACCTCGGCGTGGGGGTAGCGCTTCAGCACCTCGCGGATCAGGGCCTCGGTGTCCCACTTGCTCAGGGTGGTCTGGGTCACCACGGCCACCTTGGGCGTGCTGGCGGGGTCGAGGGGCAGGGTGTCCAGGTCGTCGGCCGTCTCGATCAGGTGGACGTGGCCCGGTGCCTCGCCTATGGCGCCCTCGGGCTCGGGGTGGCCCTTCTTGCCGATGTAGATGATCTCGAACCCCTTGGCCACGCGGTCCTTGATCAGCTCGTGGGTCCGGGTCACATCCGGGCAGGTGGCGTCGATCCAGGTCAGCCCCTTTTCGATGGCCCGGCGGCGCACCTGGGGGGAGATGCCGTGGGCGGTGAAGATCACCGTGCCGCCATCGACCTTCTCCAGCAGGGAGAGCCGGTCCTCGCCGTCCAGGGTGTGAATGCCTTCCCGCGCCAGCTCTTCGACCACGTGATGGTTGTGGACGATCATGCCGAGGATGTAGATCGGCCGGGGGAGGGTGGGGTCGGTCGCTGCCCGGCGGGCCAGGGCGATGGCGTCCACCACGCCGTAGCAGTAGCCGCGGGGCGAGATCTTGATGACTTCCACGGTGCTGGCCTCCTCTGGAGCCGGCCGGCGCCCGGCGCCCTGGCGGGGACAGGGTGCCGCCGGCCTTTTGACACCCGTCCCTCACCGGGGATCGGCGGGCCCGCCCGGCATCCGCTTCCGCCCCCAGTATAGAGGAACGAACCGGCAGCCGATAGGCGATCCGGAGTGAATGGTCGATCCAGACTGGAAAGCACGCCGCGTGGGGCCATTAGCGACGCCGGGCTGACATAATATGGAGCGGAAAAACCGCTTTGCCTTGAATTGAACGAAAAATTGTGATATCAACAAGAAGGATGCAGTTCCCAAATTAGCGGCTGCTGGCTAACAACCGGACCGGCTCCCGCGACAGGCCGGTTTTTTGTTTCCCTCGCGCAGCCCGCATCGGGTCCCCGCTTGACGGGAAGCTGTTGAGCGTGAAAGGGAGGTGAGGACGCGCGTGGCTCGTCTCGTCGTCGACGACGTTTACAAGATTTTTGGCCCGCGGCCCCGGGAGGCGCTGGAGCTGGCCCGCGCCGGCCGATCCAAGGACGAGATCCTGAAGCGCTCCGGCCACACCCTGGCCGTGGCCGGCGCCAGCCTGACGGTCGAGGCCGGTGAGATCTTCGTCATCATGGGCCTCTCGGGCAGCGGCAAGTCCACCCTGCTGCGGTGTCTCAACCGCCTGGTGGAACCTACCGCCGGCCGCATCCTTCTCGACGGCCAGGACATCACCGGCCTGGGCCCGCGGGAGCTCCTGCAGGTACGCCGCCAGCGCTTCGCCATGGTCTTCCAGCACTTCGCCCTGCTGCCCCACCGCACCGTGTTGGGCAACGTGGAATACGGTCTGGAGATCCGCGGCGTCGATCCGGCCCAGCGGCGCCGGCGCGCCCTGGAGGCCCTCGAGACGGTGGGCCTTGCCCAGTGGGCGTCCAGCTACCCCGGGGAGCTTTCCGGCGGCATGCAGCAGCGCGTGGGCCTGGCCCGCGCCCTGGCCACCGACGCGGACATCCTGCTGATGGACGAGGCCTTCAGCGCCCTGGATCCCCTGATCCGGCGGGAGATGCAGGATGAGCTGCTGCAGCTGCAGGCCGAGCTTCACCGCACCATCATCTTCATCACCCATGACCTGAGCGAGGCGCTGAAGCTGGGCGACCGCATCGCCATCATGCGCGACGGCCGGATCGTCCAGGTGGACACGCCGGAGGGCATCCTGGCCCGGCCGGCCGACGACTACGTGGCGTCCTTCACGGAGGACGTGGACCGCAGCAAGGTCTTCACCGCGCGGAACGTCATGCGGCGCCCGGAGACGGTGCGGGAAACCGACGGCCCCCGGGTGGCCCTGCGCAAGATGGAAGAGCTGCAGCTTTCCTCGGTGTTCGTGGTCGACCGCGAGCGCCGGTTGCGGGGCCTGGTGACCGCCGACGACGCCCTGGCGGCGGCGCGGCGGGGCGACCGGACCCTGGCGGGGGTGGTCCGCCCGGAGGTGCCCACCTGCCAGCCCGACACCACCCTGCACGAGCTGATCCCCACCATTGCCCGGAGCCCCTGGCCCGTGGCCGTGACGGACGATCGTGGCCGCCTGGTGGGGCTGGTGGCCCGGGTCCAGGTCCTGGCCGGGATGGCCGGCCACGTACGGGTGGAGGACCGCGGGACCGGTGACGGGGCCGCGGCCGGCGGCGCTCCCGAGGATCCGGGCCGCCCGGTCCCGGCCCCCGGCCCCGCGGCTGCGGCCGGTCAGAACCGGACCGGCCCGCCGGATGCGGAAGCGGCGGTGGAAGGAGGTGAGCTGTCCGTTGCCGGGGATGGTTGAGATCGACATTCCCCTGGGAGAAGGAGCCGAAGCGCTGATCTACTGGTTGCTCCGGGCCTTCGACCCCCTCTGGGACGGCCTGGCGGCCGGCGTGTCCGCTCTCGTCGAGGCCGTTACGGCGCTCTTGCTGGCGGGCCCGGCGCTGGCCGTGATGGCCGTCCTGGTGGCGCTGGCCTGGTGGTTGCGGGGCCGGGGATTCGGGCTCTTCGCGGCGGCCGCGTTCGTCCTGGTCTGGGCCATGGGCGAGTGGGAACCGGCCATGCAGACCCTGGCCCTGGTGCTGGCGGCGACGGTGATCGCGGTGGGCGTCGGCATCCCCCTGGGGATCGCCGCCAGCCGGTCGGCCATGCTGCGGGCCGTGCTGCGGCCGGTGCTGGACCTGATGCAGACCCTGCCGGCTTTCGTCCACCTGCTGCCGGCGGTGCTGTTCTTCGGCGCGGGGGTGGTGCCGGGGCTGCTGGCCACGGTGGTCTTCGCGGTGCCGCCGGCCATCCGGCTGACCGACCTGGGCATCCGCCAGGTGCCCGCCGATGTGGTCGAAGCCGGCCGCGCCTTCGGTTCGACCCCCAACCAGATCCTGCGCAAGATCCAGCTGCCGCTGGCCCTGCCCACCATCATGGCGGGCGTCAACCAGGTGATCATGCTGGCGCTGTCCATGGTGGTCATCGCCGGCATGGCCGGCGCGCCCGGCCTGGGCGCCGAGGTGGTCCGCGGCCTGACCGCCCTGGACATCCCGCTGGGGGTTGAGTCGGGCCTTGCGGTGGTGTTGCTGGCAGTATACCTGGACCGGGTGACCGAGGGCCTGGCCGGCCGGGTCTCCCGGCGGCGCCCCCGCTCCCGGGAAGGGACGGGCGGCGCGGCCCAGGCGGCGTGACGGCCCAGGCGGGGTGATGGGTCGGGCCTGGTGGAACCCACCAGGCAAGGGCGCAGCCAGGTCGCCGCAGGACGGATACCGGGCCTGGGCCGGTGGGCGCGGCCCCGCACCGGAAGTGAATCGGGAATGAAGCGAACCAGGAATCTCATGCGGAGGAATACCATACGGAGGTGAAGGCATGGGCAAGGGAGCGGCCCGCGGGCGAGGACTGCACAAGGTGGTGGCGGTGCTCGCCACCCTGTCGGCGCTGGTGCTGGCGGCATGCGGCGGCGCCGGAGGGACGGGCGCAGGGAACGGCAACAGCAGTGGGGACAAGGGGTCCATCGAGATCGGCTACATCCCATGGGACGAGGACATCGCCGTCTCCTACCTGTGGAAGCAGCTGCTGGAGGAAGAAGGTTACCGGGTGACCCTGACGCAGGTGGAGGTGGCGCCGCTCTTCGCGGCGGTGGCCAACGGCAGCATCGACCTGTTCATGGACGTGTGGATGCCGTCGACCCACGGCCAGTACATGGACCGGTTCGGGGACCAGGTGGAGGTCCTGGGCACCTGGTACGACCAGGCGGACCTGGGGCTGGCCGTGCCGGACTACGTGGAGGCGCGGAGCATCGAAGACCTGAAGCAGTATGCCGACCGCTTCGGCAAGCGCATCGTCGGCATCGAGGCGGGCGCCGGCCTGATGCGGGTGACCCGGGAGAGCGCCATCCCGGGTTACGGGCTCGACGACTGGGAGCTGGTGCAGAGCAGCACGCCGACCATGCTGGCCGAGCTGGACCGGGCGATCCAGAACCGGGAGTGGATCGTCGTCACCCTGTGGCGGCCCCACTGGGCCTTTGCGAAGTATGACATCCGCTACCTGGAGGACCCCAAGGGCCTGATGAACCCCACGGGGGCCGAGGAGATCCAGACGATCGCCCGCCAGGGGTTCAGCGAGGACTTTGCCGAAGTGGCGGAGTGGCTTGGCCGCTTCAAGCTGACCGGGGAGCAGCTGGCGGAGCTTGAGGCCGCCATCCAGGACCACGGCGCGGACCAGCCGGAAAAGGGCGTGCAGGCCTGGCTGGAGGAAAACCGCGACGTCGTGGAGGCGTGGCTCAAGTAAGGCTAGGGCGGAGGAGCGCCAGAAGAACCGTGACGCCCGGTGGGCCGAGGCCGTGCCCACGGGTGGCGCCGGGATCTTCAGCACGATGCTGGCCCCTTCAGGGCGGCGGCGGGGTCTTCCCGCCGCTCGCTCGTTGTTCCGTCCTTTGGCGCCTTTTCCGTCCGTCGACGCCGGACTGACGCCAGACGCCCCGGCTGCGGGTCCCGGTTGCGCACCCGAGGCAAGCCCCCTGCCGGTTATGCTAACGTGGCCTGGGAGGCGGGAACAGACATGGACCAAAACCTCAGCCAGAAGCCCAGCCATTCCGACCCGGGGCAGGGCGCGCCGGCGGCCGGCCCTGGACGGAAGGACCTGGTGGCCTTGCTGGTCATGGCCTACGGCACACCCCAGAGCCTGGACCAGGTCGAACCCTACTACACCCACATCCGGCACGGGCGGCCGCCTACGCCCGAGCTCCTGCAGGAGCTGATCGACCGCTACAAGGCCATCGGCGGCAAGTCGCCCCTGCACGAGATCACGGAAGAACAGGCACGCCAGGTGGCGGCGGTGGTGGCCGAGCGCCTGGGGCGGCCCGTGGAGCCCTTTGTCGGCTACCTGCACATCGCGCCCTTCATCGCCGAGGCGGTGGAACGCCTGGTGGCGGCCCGGCCCCAGGAGGCCGTGGGGCTGGTGCTGGCGCCCCAGTATTCCGCGGCCAGCGTGGCCCTGTATCACCGGGCCGCCCAGGAGGCCCTGGCCCGGCATCCCGGGGCGCCGGCGGTCCATTTCATCGACCACTTCCACAGCCATCCAGGGTTCATCGCCGCCCTGGCCCGACGGGTCGAGCGGGCCCTGGCGGAGCTGCCCGCGGGCTTGCGGGAGGGTGCCGTGGTCATCTTCACCGCCCACAGCATCCCCCAGCCGGTGGTGGACCGCGGCGACCCGTACCCGCGCCACGTGGAGGAGACGGCGGCCAAGGTGGCGGCGGCGGCGGGCCTGTCCCGCTGGCGCGTGGCGTATCAGAGCGCGGGCCGGACGGCCGATCCCTGGCTGGGACCGGACGTGACCGAGGTGATCCGCCGGCTGCCCGGCGAGGGCGCGCGGGCGGTGGTGGTCTGCCCCGCGGGGTTCGTGGCCGACCACCTGGAGGTTTTGTATGACCTGGACATCGAGGCGCGGCAGGTGGCGGAGGAAGTGGGGCTGGCCTTTGCCCGCACGCCCTCCCTCAATGCCGACGCCGACTTCATCGAGGTCCTGGCGGACCTGGTGCTTGACCGTCTCGGGGCGACCCGGCACGAGGCGGCCGCCTCGGGCGCCCGGCCCGAGGACCCCCAGGTGGGATGAGCCCATGGCGCGTCCGGTTCCTGCGGGTGTCGCCGCGCCGCGGGTGGCGGTGGTAGGGGGCGGCATCGCCGGTCTGGCGGCCGCCCTTCGCCTGCTGGAGCTGGCCCGCGGGCACGGTGTGGCCCTGGAGGTCGTCCTGATCGAAGCGGGGGAGCGCCTGGGGGGCAAGGTGCAGACGGAGCGCGCGGGTTCCTTTGTGATCGAGCAGGGGCCCGATTCTCTGGTAGCCTCCAAGCCCCACGGCATTCAGTTGGCCCGGCGCCTGGGCCTGGGAGAAGACCTGGTGGGCCCCGGCCCGGCGGCGGGGCGGACCTTCATCGTCCGGGAGGGGCGGCTCCAGCCCATGCCCGAGGGGTTTGCCCTGGGCGTGCCCGTGGGGGCCCGGGCCTTGTGGGCCTCACCGCTCTTCAGCTTGTCGGGCAAGTTGCGCGCCAGCCTGGAACCGCTGATCCCGCCGCGGCGCGACGGGGCCGACGAATCGGTGGCGGCGTTCCTCCGGCGCCGGTTGGGCCGCCAGGTGACGGAACGCCTGGCGGCGCCGCTACTGGCGGGGATCGCCAGCGGCGATCCCGAAAGGCTCAGCATTCGGGCCACGTTCCCGCAGCTGGTGCAGCTTGAACGGGAGTTCGGCAGCCTGGTGCGGGGCATGGCGCGCCAGCGCCGGGCGCGGGCGGCGGCGGCGCGACCCGCGGCTGCGGAGGCCGGTTCGGCCACCGGGACGCCCGCAGCGGCCGCGGCGGCGGGGGCGCAGGCCCGCCCGGCCGGGGGCGGTCCGGGCTCGGCGGGCGCCCAGGCCCAGGCCTGGACGGACGATTCCCAGCAGGGACCGGAGCCCGCGCCGGAATGGGGGCATGCACCGGCGCCGGAGCGCGGCCCCGCACCGGGACCGGGGCGCGGCCAGGCGCCGGACCCAGGGCGCGGGCGGGCGCCCGGACCCAGTCGGGGACCGGGGGGAAGATCCCCCTTCGTCACGCTGCGCGGGGGGCTCGGCCGGCTGCCGCAGGCAGCGGCACGGCGCATTGAGGAACTGGGCGGCCGCATCGTCACCGGTGCCCCCGTGGTCGCCCTCGAACCGGTGTTCACCCGTCCCGACCTGGGGACCGGCTCCGGGACCGCCGCGCCAAGCGGCACGGCGGAGGGCACCTGGGGCGACCGGGGCCGGGGAGGCCGGGCGCCCGGCTATCGCCTCACGGTGCGGGACGGCGGCGCCGAAACGGTCGACGCCGTGGTGCTGGCGGTGCCGGCCTGGCAGGCAGCATCGTTGCTCGAGCCTTTTCTGGCGGACGTGGCCGAGCAGCTGGCGGCCATTCCCTACAAGCCGACGGCGGTGGTGGCCCTGGCCTATCCGGAAGAGCGGGCCGGTCTGTTGGAGGGCAGCGGCTTCATCGTGCCCCCGGAAGAACGGCGGTTCATCACCGCCTGCACCTGGGTCTCCAGCAAGTGGCCCGGCACGGCGCCGCCGGGCATGGCCTTGCTGCGCGCCTTTGCCGGGCGGCCGGGCGAGGATCCGCTGGTTCTTCCCGACGACGAGCTGGTGGCCCGGGTCCGGGTGGACCTGGCGGAACTGGCGGGGGTGGATGGGGAGCCGGAGCTGGTGAGGGTGTACCGGTGGCCCCGGGCCATGCCCCAGTACGAGGTGGGCCACCTGGACCGGATGGCGGCGGTCCGGGCCGGACTGCAGGAACACCCGCGGCTGGCCCTGGCGGGGGCAGGCTACTTCGGCGTCGGGGTACCCGATTGCATCCGCCAGGGCGAGGCCGCTGCCGAAGCCGTCTGGGCCGCCCTGGGCGGTGCGGCGGGCGCATCGCGGGCGGTGCAGGCCCGGTAGTCCGGCTCACAAGGGGATGGGTGACCGCCTCCGGAGGAAGCGGTTCGGGAACGGCGCCGCGCCCGGGGTGTGTGCCGGTACTTTGGCAAGACATTCAAGGACCCTGATGCCCCGGCCCTTGAGAAGCCGGGAGAGGAGCCCGGCACGGCGACGAAAGGGGTGATCTACCGGGCTCGGATGGGGGCGTTCAAGGCGAAGAACGCCAAGACGCTGGAGGAGAAGGCCCGTAAGGCGGGCTTCGAGGTCTGGATCCACGAGGTCAACGTTGAGCAAGGGAGGCGTTTGCTATGAAGACTCTGGGGCGTCCGGGGCAAAGCACTGTTACCATTACTTGGGCGGTCGGATGGAGGCAACCAACAAGTGACGACTGGTCTCCATATCAGACGATGTCACGCCGAATTGGATCTTCCAACCGTCTATGAGATATTCGCCACGGCACAGGTGGTCAAGCAAAGGTTGGAGAGGCGTGCCGGCCTCGGTTTCTGTCACGCAATGGGGCGTAAGTGTCCACCCACGGCCTGGGTATCCTGGTTGCCAAGCGTTTAATAGGAACAGCCACTGTTGCTCCGGGTTGACGTAGATCGCACGTGTCACCTGGCCGTTCGTTATGGCCTTTGCAAGGCGGAATCCTGAGGGAACTGATACATACTTCAGAAACCCTATTTCTTTTTCCTTAACATCGACTTCTTCCCAAGTGGTCGGAGATGAAGCAAAGAACTGCACCACCTCTTTGATCCACTCGGCCTGCGTCCCAACGACTTGGGTTCCATCCGGGAAGATGTAAACCTGATCCTTTTCGTCCTCGACAATCTGCACGTCCTCTGTGTCCTGCGCCTGGGGGCCGCAGCCGGCGACCAGGAAGACCGCGACGGCCGTGATCACACCCGTCAGTGCGAAAGGGAGTCGCCGAACCCGGTTCATCGCGTCGCCCCCTAAATCTGGCGTAGCATGGCAAGTTTACCACGGCTTCCTGTTCTGCCGCTGGCCTGCCCGTTACAATCATGTTACGGAATGCTCGAACGGATCGCTCAGGTTCTCGCGAAGGCTCGCTTCCGAGCGGATCTCGATCCTGCCGCCCGCTCGGGCCCGCAGGATGTCAAGGGATACCGTGACGTTCCGGGCCCCTTCCTCAATCCGAGCCGGCCTGCGGGCACAGGCGCAGGATGCGGTCGTCCAGAGGGTCCGGCTCGCCCCGCCCGTCCCGGTTGCTGGTGCCAAAGTAGAGGCAGCCGCCCGGCCCCGTCTGGACGGCCCGGATTCGGCCGAACTGGCCCTTGAAGAGGATTTCTTCTTCCACCACCCGGGTGCCCGAGGCGTCCAGGCGAAGGCGGTGCAGGTGCCGGCCCGGGCTGTCGGGCTGAAAGCCCAGGGTTCCGAAAAACAAGCTCCCGTCCCAGGCGCGGATCGGGCCGCGGTAAAAGGCCGCCCCGGCCGGCGCGATGATGGGGTCGTAGCTGCGCAGGGCAGGGGTGAAGCGCCCCCGGTGCTCGCCGGGCGCCACCGCCACGGGCCAGCCGTAGTTGGCGCCCGCCTCGATGCGGTTGACTTCATCCCAGGCGTCGGGGCCGTGCTCCACCGCGTAGAGGCGCCCCGAGGCGGGGTCGAAGGCCAGGCCCTCGGGATTGCGGTGGCCGTAGGAAAACACGGGGTTCCCGGGGCCCAGGGGGTTGTCCGGCGGAACCGAACCGTCGGGGTTGAGGCGGAGGATCTTCCCGTGCAGGCTCTCCGGGTCCTGGGCGCGCTGGGGCTGGCGGGCGTCGCCCGTGGTGACGTACAGCTTGCCGTCGGGGCCGAACTCCAGCTGGCCGCCGTCGTGAATGGCCGCAGCGGGAATCCCATCAAAAACCACCTGCCGCCCCGCCAGCCGGGGCGCCGCACCCGCCGCCCCTGAACCGCCGCCCTCTTCCACGCCGAACCGCAGGATGCGGTTGCGCAGCTGGCCGCCCCGGGTGCGGTACGTCTGGTAAACGTAGAGGTACGGCGGGTCAGGAAAGCCGGGGTGAAGGGCGATGCCCAGCAGCCCGCTCTCGCCGGTGGCCACGGTGTCCGGCAGGGTGGCCAGGGTGACCACCCGGCCGCCGTCCAGCAGGTTGATCCGCCCGGGCCGCTCGGTGAAGAAGAGCCGTCCCCGCCGGTCGAAGGCCATATCCCAGGGAACCTCAAGACCGGTCGCCACCGTCTCCAGGCGCCAGGTCGCCCCGGCCCCGGACGAACCGGCGTTCCCGCCCGGGGCGCCGCCGTCCTGCCCGCCGGCGCTGCCTGGGGCGGGCGACCGCGGGCTCTCCGGACCGGGGGCCGGTTCATCCTCCCCGGGCTGCTTCCCGTTCCCGGCGTCTTCGGGCGCGGGGCGCGGAGGGGCCGGGTCTGGGACCTCGCCGGGGAAAGGCGCCGGCCCCAGGGCTCGCCAGGCCATCACCCCGGACACCAGCAGCAAGACCAGGGCGACGGCGACGAGGCCCGCCGGTCCGGGCCGGTAAGAGCCGCCGTGGAGGTGGGCTTGTGAGCGGCGCCGTGGCATGGACAACCCTCCACCGGCTAGTTCGTTGCCCGGTGCCGGGTTCCTGGCAACGATGTGGCCTGCAGGAGGGTTCGGCATGGTGCTGCGCGGTGCGGGCGGGTGCCGGCGGCCGGCTGGGGCTGCGCCGGGCAAGGGCGGTCGGGCTGAAGGGCGGTGAACCAGGCAGGGAAAGGTCATGCAGGAAGCGCTGACGAGGGCCCGGCCGCCTGGCGCGGCACGGCCGGGCTGCGCGTGGCCTCAAGCGGTCGCGGCCGGGGTGCAGCGGAATCCAGCGGCCTCCAGCGGCCTCCGGCGGGTTCCTCCGGCGGCTTCCGGCTTACGTGGCTGCTGGCAGTTCCAACCGCTTTCAGGCGGTTTCGGGCGGCTTCCGACGAGCGGGCGCGCCGGGCCGGCCGAGGTGGCCCGCGGTGCGGGCCAGGTCGCCTTTCGCCCGCTGGCAGTCCGGGCAGAGCCCCGTAAAGACCAGGGACTGTCCCGTGACGACGAAGCCCGTCCGGGAGACGACCTCCTCTTCCAGCCGCTCCAGCTGGGGGAAGGGAAGGTCTTCCACCCGCCCGCATTGGCGGCAGTGGACGTGCACGTGCAGGTGGGGGTCGCCGTCGAAATGCTCCGCCTCGCCGGGCAACGTGACCCGGCGCGCCAGGCCGAGTTCCACCAGCAGGTCCAGGGTGCGCCGGACCGTGGCGGCGCTGGCCAGGGGCAGAACCCCGGCCAGGGCCTGGTGGACCTCTTCCACCGTGGGATGGTGGTGCCGGGCGGCGAACTCCTGCAGGCAGCGGTAGACAGCCAGGCGCTGGGGCGTCAGGCGCAGGCCCTCGTCCCGCAGCCGCCGGGCCAGCCTCGGGGCGGGGTCGGCCAGGCTCTGCTCCGGGGTGGGGTCGCCCACCGGGCCGGGCCGGTCCTGGCTGGCCCTCGATGTACCCTCCATGGCCATGCCTCCCTTCGTCCCGACTGGGTTGGGGACGAACCGGCCGGCCGGCCATGAGGCCCGTCCGGCACGGTCTCCTCCTGCATCATGCACCTGCCGGCTGATCGAACCCTGAAGAGCAGCTGAGTGCGACCTTAAGGCCCGCCAGAAGGCCCACCGGGTGGCGAACGGCCTGCTACCGGCCGCCCGGCGCCCGGGACAGCCAGGACCGCCCCTGGCGGCGCTTGAGGGTCTGGCACCCGGCTTCCCCCCGCCACGACCGGCGGAAGGCATCACGCCGGCCAGGCCCGGTGCCAGGCGCTGGGCCCTGGCGCGATGCCCGGCGCGGCGCCACCCACGGCGCGTCGCGACCCGCCCGGCCCGTTTCTCAGCCTGCCTTCAGATGCCTTTTATTTGGCTTTCAGCCTCGCCCTGCATGCTGGAGCCAGAAGGAGGCGATGGGCCATGGCGACGACGGGAGGCGCGAGCGCCATGACGCAGGCCCGGCCCGTAGAGGGCATCAAACAGCGGCACGGCGTCTTTACCGAGCCGCCCTTCGCGCGGTGGTTGTTCAGCGACACCCGCTCGGCCTGGATCTGGCTGGTGTTGCGGGTGTGGCTGGGGTGGCAGTGGCTGGAGGCCGGGTTGCAGAAGATCGGCAACCCCGCGTGGACCGGCGACAAGGCCGGTGCGGCGGTGGCAGGGTTCCTCAAGGGGGCGCTGGCCAAGACGACCGGCGAGCACCCGGACGTGCCGGGCTGGTACGCCTGGTTCATCGACCGCGTGGCGCTGCCCAATGCTCCGCTCTTCGGCCACCTGGTGGCGTACGGCGAGGTGTTGATCGGCACCGCGCTCATCCTGGGGCTCTTCACCGGCATCGCGGCCTTCGCCGGCAGCTTCATGAACGCCAACTTCCTCTTCGCCGGTACGGTGAGCAGCAACCCGGTGATGTTCATCGTGGCCACCTGGATCGTGCTGGCCTGGCGGGTGGCGGGCTGGTACGGCCTGGACCGCTGGGCGCTGCCCGCCCTGGGCACGCCGTGGCAGCCGGGAGCCGTCTTCGAGCGCAAGCACTGACCGGGACGGCAGACCGGCTCCCGGCGATGCCGGCTCGGAGGCTGCGCGGTTCGGGGTTCGCGAGCGGTTCCGGGTTCGCGGAAGGCGACCCGGGCGGCATCCAGAGCTGGGGAGGGCACGCGACGGAAGGCACGCGACGGCGCCGGCGGCAGCCGGCGCCGTCGCGCCCGGTCGAGGAGGCGATGGCCATGGCGGTATCCTCATCACCGGACGGGCCCGTACCCCCGGCGGGCGCCCAGCGCGCGGAAGCCCCCGCGCCTGCCGCCGCCGGCACCGCCAGGCGCCGGGGCGCGGGGGTGCCGGCTCTTCCCGCATTGACCGGGATCCGCCCGCCCGGCGACAATGGGAGGCGGAACCGGCCGCGGCGCCAGCGCGGCCTGCGCCCGGGGGGAGACCGCGTGGAGCGAATCCTGGTGGTTGACGATGATCCCGCCGTCACCAGCCTGCTCAAGCGGGGTCTAGCCTACGAAGGTTTTGCCGTCGATACCGCCTCGTCGGGGGAAGAGGCGCTGCGGATCGCCCGGGAGCAGCCGCCTGACCTCGTCATCCTGGACATCATGATGCCGGGCATGGATGGGCTGGAGGTCCTCCAGCGCCTACGGGCGGCGGACCCCGAACTGCCCGTCCTCTTCCTGACGGCGCGGGATGCGCCCGCCGATCAGGTGCAGGGACTGGAGGCCGGCGCCGACGACTATGTGGTCAAGCCCTTCACCTTCGAGGTGCTGGTGGCCCGGGTGCGGGCCCTCTTGCGCCGCCACCAGGCCGAGCGGCCCCAGGTGCTGCGCTTCGCCGACCTGGTGCTGGACACGGGTACCTACACGGCCCGGCGCGGCCAGCGGGAGATCCACCTGACGGCGCTGGAGTTCAAGCTTCTGCCCGAGTTCATGCTCCATCCCCGGCAGGTCCTGAACAAGGACCAGCTGCTGGAGCGGGTCTGGGGCTACGACTTCGGCGGTAACGCCAACGTCCTCGAGGTGTACGTCAAGCAGCTCCGCCAGAAGCTGGAGGCGGAGGGCGAGCCGCGGCTGATCCACACCGTGCGGGGCGTCGGCTACGTCCTGCGGGAGGGATGAGCGCTGCCCCTGCGCTGGCGCCTGGTGGTGTGGTTCGGTGCGGTGATGGCCGTGGTGGTGCTGGTGGGCTCCATGGCCAGCTACGCCTTTCACGCCCGCGCCCACTACGAGGCCATCGACCGCGCGCTGATCACCGCTGCCGCGGTCACGGCGGCCGACCCGGCCGCCTCGGCCCACCTGGGGCACCTGGCCGGCCAGCAGGGGGTGGCCCTGGCCCTGCGGCTCTACGCCCGTGACGGCCAGCTGCTGCAGCGCTCGCCCGACGACGTGGCACCCCCGGTGAACCCGCAGGCCGTCCTGGACCGGCCCGAGGGACCGGCCTACGGCTTCGTCCCGGCCCTGGCGCCGTCCATCGTGGAGGTCCCCCGGAGCACGGCAGGTGCCTTTGCCACCATCCACGACGGCCGCCAGCGCTGGCGGGTCTTCGTCCACCCGGTGGAGCGGGGGGGCGACCCCACCGGGGCCGGGCCGGGGTTCGTGGTCACCCTCTCTCCCCTGGGGGGCCTGGACGCGTCCATGGCCGACTTCCGCGTCCTGCTGACCGGCCTGGGCGCCCTGGGCCTGGTGGTGGCCGGGGTGGGCAGCTGGGCGGTGGCCGGCAGCGCCCTTCGCCCGGTGGCCCGGCTGACGGAGACCGCCCGCGCCATCGCCAGCTCCCGGGACCTGTCGCGGCGGGTCCAGGCCACCGGGCGGGACGAGCTGGCCATGCTGGCTTCCACCTTCAACCAGATGCTCGACAGCATCGAAACCGCCTACCGCCTGCAGCAGCGCTTCGTGGCCGACGCCTCCCACGAGCTGCGGGCGCCCCTGACGGCGATCCTGGGGAACCTCGACCTCTTGCGGCGCCGGCCCGGCCTGCCGCCGGAAGAACAGGCCCGGGCGCTGGAGGAAGCGCGCAGCGAGGCCGAGCGCCTGAGCCGGCTGGTGGCCGACCTGCTCTCCCTGGCCCGGGCCGACGCGGGCGTGCCCCTGGTGATCAAACCTTTCGACGTGGACGCCGTGGTCCTGGAAGCCTTTCAGGAGGCCCGGCGGCTGGCGCGGGGGCAGGAGCTGGTGCTGGATCCTCTGGAGCCCGTGCACGTGCCCGGAGACCGCGACCGGATCAAGCAGCTCTTGCTGATCCTGCTGGACAACGCCATCAAGTACACCCCCGCCGGCGGCCGGATCACCCTGGGCCTGCGGGGCGCGGGGGACGGCGGGGCCATTCTCACGGTGGCCGATACCGGCGTGGGCATCCCTCCGGCCGACCTGCCCCACGTCTTCGAGCGGTTCTACCGGGCCGACCCCGCCCGCAGCCGCGACCCCGGCGGCACGGGGCTCGGCTTGCCCATCGCCCGCTGGATCGTGGAACAGCACCAGGGCCACATCACCATCGACAGCGCCCCGGGCCGCGGCACCACGGTGACCGTCCGCCTGCCCGGCTGAGCGGCTCCGCACCCGGGAGACCACCGGAAATCAGCCCATCCTCAGGTTGCCCTCAGGTTCCTCCGCTACACTGGTTCTTCTGGAAGAACCGGCATGCCGTGCTGCTCCGGAGGGCCGGCGGGGGCAGCCGCCGTCACGGCGGGAGGCGATCCGCCCGCGGGCGGGTCGCCGGCCCTGCGGCCGGCCGGGGACGGGTGGCGGGCCGGGGACGGGAGGCAGAGGAACGGTGGGAGCGGAGAACCGGAACGGCAACGGGGACCGGCTGGCGGCGGCTCGGAACGGGGTGGTGGAAGGGACCGGGACATCCGGGGCGCCGGCGCCGTCCGCGGGGCCCGAGGCGCCCCTCTACGATGTGGCCATCATCGGGGGCGGGCCCGCGGGCCTGTTTGCGGCCTTTTATGCAGGCCTGCGCGGCATGCGGGCGGTCATCCTCGAGGCGGCAGGCCAGCTGGGCGGCCAGCCCGCCCTGGTCTATCCGGAGAAGTGGATCTACGACGTGGCGGGCTTCCCGCGGGTGCGGGCCCGGGAGCTGGCCGAGCGGCTGATCGAGCAAGGCCTGCGCTTCGGCGCCGACGTGCGGCTCAACACCCGGGTGGAGACCCTCATCCCCGAGGCGGCCGGGAGCGAGACCGGGGAGCCGGCCGGGCCGGAGCGGGCCACCGGCGGGGCCGGGCCGGAAGACCTGGTGGCTTATCGCATCGGCCTCTCGGGAGGCGGGTTCGTCCGGGCCCGGGGCGTGGTGGTGGCGGCGGGGCTCGGTGCCTTCGAGCCCAAGCGGCTGCCGGCCCGGGGGCTTGACCGCTGGGAGGGGCGCGGCCTGATGTACGGCGTCCAGCGGCTGGAAGACCTGCGGGGCAAGCGGGTGGTCATCGTGGGCGGCGGCGATGCGGCCGTCGACTGGGCGCTCATGGCCCTGGAGGTGGCGGAGTCCGTCACGCTGGTCCACCGCCGCCGCCAGTTCCGCGCCGTGGAGGAGAGCGTCCGCGCCCTCCAGGCCAGCCCGGCCCGGCTGGAACTGGATGCCGAGGTGGTGGGCGCGGGCGGCGACGAGCAGCTGGAGTGGGTGCGGGTGGCCCGCAAGGACACCGGCACCACGGTGGACCTGCCCTGCGACGTGCTGGTTCCCTGCCTGGGCTTCAAGGCGGACCTGGGCAGCCTGGCCGGCTGGGGCTTTGAGGTGCAGGGCCACGAGATCGTGACGGGCCCCGGTGGCGCCACCTCCTTGCCCAGGGTGTACGCCGTCGGCGACGTGGCCACCTATCCGGGCAAGATCAAGCTCATTGCCGTGGGTTTCGCCGAGGCGGCCATGGCCATCAGCCAGCTGAAGACCCGGCTGGACCCGGAGGCCTCGCTGCAGCCGGCCCACAGCAGCGACCTGCGGCTCTAGGCGCCCAACCGGTCACCGGTTGGGGTGGCGCAGTTGGGCGCCCACCACAATGGCTTATCAGCGCAGGGGCGCAAGGGGGCTTATCAGCGCAGGGGCGCAAGGGGGCGGCCCCGCCCGCGCGCCCGGGCGGGCCGGAAGCGACGCGGTCCGACCCGGGCGCCCGGCAGGGCGGGAAGCAGGCCGGCCATGCCCATGCGCTCCCTAGGGCCGCGAGCGGCGCGGCGATCTGCTCGGCGATGCTCTTTGCGAAATGGCGCGGGTGCCCACGGGTTCCCTAGGACCGTGAGCGGGGCGGCCGCCAGGCCGGGGGAAGCCCCAGGAGGTCGGCCGCCTCCGGCGTGCGGGCCACCAGGTCCGAGCGGTCGACGGCCCGCAGGCTGTCGCGGCCCAGGGCCCGGGCGGCCTCGGCCATCTCCAGGGTGCAGGCCTTCAGGAAGTTGGCCACCGTCCGTGCACCCTGGCCGGGGTCGAACCGGCCGGCCAGCTGGCCGCTGGCCCACGCCAGCTGGGTGATGGGCTCGAAGGGGATCGCCTTGCTGAGCTGGCCGTGGGTGGCCGCCATGATCACCGCTGTGCCCAGGTACACGGCGTCGGCGCCCAGGGCCAGGGCCTTCAAGAACTCGCCCGGCGTCCGCAGGCCGCCGCCGGCCAGCAGGCTGACCCGTTGCCGGACGCCTGCGGCCTCCAGCAGGGCGGCGGCCCGGACCAGGGCGTAGAGGGTCGGGATGCCGAAGTCGTCGGCCAGGATCGGCGGGGTTTCGCTGGTCCCGCCCTCCGAGCCGTCGATGGCGATCACGTCAACCCCCGCCTCCAGGACCCACAGGAGGTCGTGCTCCAGGTGGTGGGTGGCCACCAGCTTGATGCCCACCGGGGCCCCGCCCGTCGAGTGGCGAAGCCGGTCGACCAGTTCCCGGAAGGTCCGCAGGTTTTCGGTTTCAGGCAGGGGGGCCTCAAGCAGCAGCGACTTGTGCCCGGCCGCCCCCATGCGCCGGCGGGCCTCCTCCGGGAGTCGATCCGGGCGGACCAGGCGGCCCAGGGCGCCCCGGGCACCGTGCCCCAGCCGGATCTCCACCATGGCCGCCCGGGCCAGTTGGTCCGGGACCTGGTTCCACGGGCCTCCCGTGTACTGGAGGATTACCGGGCCCCCGGCCTCCAGGATCTCGGGCACCACGGGTCCGGATCCCGCGTTATATGCCGTTCCGGCCTGGTGGGCGCCCCGGGCCAGGGCGAGGGCCACCGCCTTGCTGACCCCGATGCCGTATCCCATGGCGCTGACCAGCAGCGGCGTCGCCAGGTGAAGGGGACGCGCCGCCCGGGGACCCAGGACGGCCGACGTGTCGACCTGCGCCCCGGGGGGCAGGGGCCGGCGGGCCAGCTGGGCCGGGTTGAAGGCGATGTCCTCCCAGCGGCTGTAGCGGCGGAGCCCGCCCAGGGGGCGTTCCAGCAGTTCGCCCTTGTCGGCCCGCAGCTCCAGTTCCAGGAGCAGCGGCGGCGGGATCCGCTGCATCCCGACGGCCAGATCCCACAGGTTCTCCCGGTAGGGGTCCTTGAGGAACCGGCGGACCACCCGGTCGGCGAGGCGGTCCAGCAGCAGGCCCCGGGCCAGCCAGAGCACGGCCGCTGCCACGCCCAGCGACACCAGCACGGCGATCATGACGATGATGAACAGCCGCCCATCCCCGGGCGAGAGGGCCGGTGCGGGGGGCATGCCATCCCTCCTTCCACCGGGTGCCGGGGGATCCAAACTTCGGGATCTTCCCTGGTCGCGGGATCCGCGAGACCCCGGGATGGCGGGATCTTAGGACCCCAGAGCCTCAAGACCTCAGGGCCTCAGGGCCCAGGGCCCCGGAAGCCTTGCCCCAACCCTGAAGCCCCGGTGCGGCGCCGCAAGGGAGGCGCCCGTTCGCCGTGGACCGTGGTTAGCTTCTCCCCTCAAGCCTTGCCACCGCGCAGGGGAAGAACGGCCGCCGGGCCGCGCGAGTCGCTGCCGCCGTGGCCAGGCGGGCCTACCGGCCCGCAGGGTGCAGGGGAGGCGGCTCGCTCCTGGCCCCTCAAGTAACGCTGCGGGTTGCCCTGCGGTTTGACCTCGCGCCGCGGGCCACGGGGCATCCCCGGGCCATGCGGCAGCGCGGGCGGCCGGTTCGTCCGGCCGGGCCCGGGGCCTGATGGTGGCTCGGCCTCAGGCCGGCCGCGAGGGCGCTGGGTTCCCGGTACAATGCCATTGAGAGGGCGCGCCAGGTACCCGGCGAGCCCGAGGAGGGACCTGCCCGGCCAGAGCCAAGCGGGCGTTGGCCCGCGCCGGGTGGCCCGCCGGCGAGACCCGGCCTGCGCGGCTGGCCCTGGCGGTCGAGGCCGCGGTTCCCGGTCACCCGCGCCGGTTGGCCCGCCGGTTCGCCAGGCGGCTCGCCAGGGCGCTCGCCGGCCCAAGGAGGGACCACCGTGACCCCAGAGCACCCGAATCCCGCTCCCGAGGTGGACGAACCCGCCCTGGCCGCAGCCCGGACCGCCCTGGCGGACCGGCGGCAGGGGATCCGCCCGCTCGGGGGCTTCGACGCCTGGCTGCACCTGCTGGCCGCCCCGGTGCCGCTTCCGCCGGGAGCCGGCGGGGCGCGGGAGGGGGCGGTGCGGGTAGCCACCGCCAGCCTCACGGCTCCCAACGACCCGGAGGATCCCCTGCCCCTGTTCTTCATCGCCCCGGCCCGGGTGGAGGCGATCCTCCGCCGGTGGCTGGAGGAGCTGGCGGCGGAGGGGGGTGGGGCCGGCCATGGGGATGGCAAGCCGGCCGGTGGCCGCGGCCTGGCGGGCCGGCGCCCCCCGGCTGGGCGGCCCGTGCCGGCGGCCGGGACCGCACTGGCGCTCGGGCCCGCACCGGAAGGCCCCCTTCAGCCGGCGGTGGGGGGCCCCCGGGGATGGCTCTTGCAGGTGGGTGCCAGCGGGATGCAGCTCCGGACCTTCGCTGAGCCCCCGGCCGGGTTCGTCCCCCGGTACCGGCTGCCCCACCGGGACGGGCCGGAACCGGTCTGGGCGCCGGGCGAGCCCCTCTGGTGCCCCCAGCCGCAGCTGGCGGCCGCCCCGGGCGAGGCGGCCCGGCGGCTGGCGGAGGCGCTGGTGGCGCAGCTGGGCTGAGCGGGACCCGGCGCAAGGGCCATCTGGGCACCCCCTGGCGGCCACCGGTGGCGTGGTGGCGGCGCCTGAACGTGCCGGCCCGGAATCTCGCGGCCCGGTTCGCCACGTCGCCGGGAGAGGTGCGAAGACGTACAACACCCGCGGGCGGGATGCAAGACCTGCCGCCGGGCGGGCCGTCCCCGAGGCCTCGGGCAACCGGCCCCCGCCTCTGGACGGGTGAGACCGGGACCGCCGCTCCAGGCGGGCCGGCCGCCGGAACCGGCCACGACGTTTCGGGTGACGGCTACCGCCGCCCGCGGCGCCATGGTAGGCTAGGCAGCGGTGAAAGCCCGTGAACCCTTCCTCTGCTTCGCCCCGCCGCTCAGGCCCGCAGGATCCGAGCGGCAGGAAAGGACGGCGCCGGCGGGACGAACCGGCCCGCCCCGTGGCGAGCCCGCGACGCCCTGCCCATGGCACGGCCGCGGCACCGGAGACGCAGGGTGGACCCGTCGGTAAAAAGGCACCGGCCCAGGCCACTGCCGGACCGGTCCGGCCGGCGACCGCCGGTGTTCGGGCCCCGGATCCGGCCCGTGCTGTGCTGGCGACCGCGCCCGAGGCCGGGCCCGAGGACGGGGATGCCGCAGCGGCCGAGGCGGGCCGCATCGCCCGGATCCGCGCCACCCTGGCCCGCATGTACCCTCAGGCGACCACGGCCCTGAACTGGAGCACGCCCTTTGAGCTCCTGGTGGCGACCATCCTCTCGGCCCAGACCACCGACGCCGCGGTCAACCAGGTGACCCCGGCCCTCTTTGCCCGTTGCCCCACCCCCGAGGCGATGCTGGAGCTCAGCGAAGACGAGCTGGGGGCCATGATCCGCACCATCGGCCTGTGGCGGAACAAGGCCCGCAACCTGCTGGCGGCCTGCCGCATCCTGGTCGAGCGGCACGGCGGCCAGGTGCCCCGGACGCGGGAAGAGCTGATGCAACTGCCCGGTGTCGGCCGCAAGACGGCCAACGTGGTGCTGAGCAACGCCTTCGGGATCCCCGCCATCGCCGTCGACACCCACGTCTTCCGGGTGGCCCGGCGGCTGGGGCTGGCCACGGGGACCACCCCCGAGCGGGTCGAGCAGGAGCTCATGGAGAAGTTTCCTGAAGCCGAGTGGTCCCGGGCCCACCACTGGCTGATCTGGCACGGGCGGCGAATCTGCCATGCTCGCAACCCGCGGTGCCAGGCTTGCGCCTTGCGGCCCGACTGCCCGGAGGGCCGGGCGCGGGCAGGGGGCGCGTCCCTGGAGGCGGCAGCGGAGGTCGAGCCCGGCCGGCGGCCGGCCGGCGAGGCGGGCGGCGCCGGCCGCCGTTCATCCCGGGAATGAGGACGGCAAAGGACGGCCGGCCCGGTCACCCCGGAGGGTGCCGGGCCGGCCGGTTCCACCCCAGGCCCGCCGCCAGCCGGCGTACGGGTCCGGCCGCCAGGCGGCGGCGCGCTGTCGGGTGACAGCTGCTGCGCTGCTGCTGGCCGGTTCTTTAGGCAACGGCCGCGGCGGCGGCGCAGGCGGGCCGGTTGCCGCGGGCCGCGGATCCTAGCGGGCCACGGCTTCTGGCGGGCCGCGGATCCTAGCGGTGGTCGTCCTGGTCCTCGCCGGCCTCGCAGACGAAGCACCTCACCCGGAAGGGCCGCTCGCCCGCTGCGCCCACGAAGCTGGTGATCCCCTCCAGATAACTGGCCAGGGTCGTGCCGGTGAACTCCCCCTCCAGGGTGAGGGCCAGCCGCGGCCGGCCTTCCCCGGCTTCGAAGGGGACGACCGGGTCGGACGGCTCCACCCCCCGCATCCGGATGGGTTCCAGGTGAACGTTGCCACCCCGGTCCTTCTTGATCCCCAGGCGGTAGCGCAGGTTGCGCACCTGCCACTGGCTCAGGCCGAACATCTCACCGATTTCCTCGTCGTTGCGGCCGTCCCGCACCAGTTCCAGCAAAGCCTGGCGTTGCTCCTGCGGGCTCAACCGGTGGAAGTCGACCCGCCCGGGAGCGGCCCCGGCCGGGCCGGGCGAGCCGGCTCCCTGGGCGCCGCCGGGCATCGAGCCGGCGGCCACCGCCGTCGCCGGGTGACCACCGGGTGCGGCGTAAGCGGGTGTACCGGTGTGGGTCACGGGTTCCTGCATGCGTCCTCCTCCTCCCGCAGCATGGAATCCTGAACCGGCAGCCGGGCGGACCCGATGGGCGTGGCGGGCTTGCGCCGTCCCTACCGTCCCCGCCTGCACCTGGGCATGGCCGGCCGGGCGTGGGCTGCCCGGTTCCTTGCCGCCCGCCGGGGGCCCCGCGGGCGGGTCCGCCGACGGGCCGGCGGCCGGTGGGGCCGCCGCCAGGGCCTGGTCGTCGAGGCGGTAATGGATGACGGGGCCCGACCGCGGCCTGCTGGGTCCGGCCTGGCCCACCAGATCGGACGGCATGATGACGCGACGCGGCCTGATCTTGCCGACCAAGCTGCTTCCTCCTTCTGGTGCCCGGGCACGTTCCAGTATGGCCTGTACGCTGGCGGCTCATACATGCCCGATACACGCCCCAGGCCGCAGCCGCGGCTCATCTTTCCGTTGCATTCCGTCAGCAGCCGGTGCCTAGCCGCCCGCGGCGGAGAGCGGGGGGTGTCGCGGCAGCTGCGGGCCGGTGGGAGCGACCAGGAAGGGACGGGCGCCGCGCTGCGGGGTGCGGGAAGAACGCAGCGGCGGGTGCGAGGCCGGCAGGCGGCAGGCCTGGCGGTGGGGACCATGGGGCCCGCCTGGGAACGCTGCGGACCGGGCGCCGGGCCGGGAGCCGGCCGGCCGCGACGACCAGCGCCCCGCGGGAGCCGCCGGCAGGGTGGCGCAAACTAGGGCCGCAGGCCATTGCAGAGGGGGCGACGACCGTGGACCAGAGGATGGAGGAGGTTGCCTCCAGGATGGGGGAGGTCGCCGGAGGCCGCCGGGACCGCCCGCAAACCGGTACGGGGATCCCCGCGGGTCCCGGCGGGGACGCAGAGACCGTCGCCGGCCCCGGGACGGGGTCCGGCACCGGCCCCGGTGGTGGGACCGGCCGGCGGGCCCTGGAGATCCTTCGTGATCAGCACCGGCGGCTGTCATCCCTGCTGGACGACCTCCGCCGTGGGGACCTGCGCGGGGACCGCCAGGCCCCCGACCCTGGCCTGGTGACCCGCTTGCTGGATGAGCTGGACGCCCACCGCCGGCTGGAACAGGAGGTGTTCTATCCCGCCCTGCGCCTCCACGGCGGCCACGACCTGGCTGGGACCCTGCAATCTCGCGTGGCGGAACACCGCCGCCTGGACGAACTGGCCCAGCGCCTGGGCAACGCCCTGGAAAGGATGCAAGGGCTGGAGGGGGAATCGCCGCCGTCCTCCGATGGCAATCCCGGCGCCGCCCGCCTGGCCATGGCGGCCGGCGGGCTGGCGACTCCCGCTCCTGCCGGGGCGGGGGGCCGGTACGCGGCGGGCGGTGGCCCCGGGGACGAAGGCACACCGGCTCCGGCAGTGCCCGCGGAGGTTCACGGGCCGTGGGCAGGGACCCAGCCCGGGGGGGATGCTGGCGCCGCAGGTGACGCCACGATGGCGGGCGTCGCAGCGGGTGGTGCGGCGGCGGCAGACGGCACAACGGGCGACGCCAGGGCGGGGGCGCCCGGGCTGCAGCGGCTGGTGGCCGAGCTGGCGGCCGCCTTCGAGCGCCACCGGCAGGCGGAGGAGGGCGAGCTCCATCCGCTGGCCGGGCAGCGACTGCACAGCCACCTGGGTGGCGTGGCGGCGGAACTGGTGCGGGGCATGGAGGAGTTCCGCTTCGACTACGACGACGTGGTCGAAGGGACCTTCCCCGCCAGCGATCCCCCCGCCACCATGGCCGCTCCGCGGGTACGAACGCCCAGGCTCTACGCCCGCAGCCGCCACTGAGCCCGCTGAGGCCCTTGGAGCATGGCCCGGTACGGGACCGCGCGCCCCTGCACTCACGTCGCCGGGCCGGAGGGCATAGAGTACGCCTAGCCCGGCGGGATGAACGCCCAGGCAATCCGGGCCGGTGACCCGATGGGCCGGCCGGCCCGCGACGGCCCTTAGGGGCTGCCCGTCGCCCAGGGGCCAGGGGCCGGCCTGCGGGCCCCGGCTGCGAACGGCACCGGACAGGTGCCCCGCCGGGCGGGGAGGAAGGCACCATGGGAAGCGGGATCCGGACACAGCCGCCCGCCTGGGGGGCCGGGCCGGCGTCCCTGGGACCGGCGCTCCCTCCGGCAGGAGAGCACCGCCGCCGGTGGCGGCGTGCGGGGTGGCGGAGGCTGGCCGGGCTGGCGGTGCTGGGCCTGATCCTGGCCCTGGCGGGCTGCAGCGCTGCCGGCGGAACGGGCGGTGCGGCCCCGGGTGGAGGAGCCGCCGCAGCCGGTTCGTCCCCGGGCGGCGGGGGCGCCGGTTCGGGCGGTGAGGCCGCGGGCGGTGCCGGAGCGGGCGGCGCCCGCGGGCCCCTTACCTATCTGGTCTGCTTCGATCCCGGCGGCCAGTCGGACATCGAGGCGCGGCGCCAGCAGCCTCACCTGGAGCGGCTGCTGGGACGCCAGGTGGCCATCGAGTACAAGGTGGGCGGCGGCGGCGCCCTGTGCTGGAGCGAGCTGGTCCGCAGCCGGACCGACGGGTCGGTGGTGGCCGGGATCAACCTGCCCCACATCATCCTGCAGCCCCTGCAGCAGCAGACGGGCTACCGCACCGAGCAGATCGAGCCCGTGGTCCTGTTCCAGTCGACCCCACTGGGTCTGGCGGTACCGGCCTCCAGCCCCTACCGGACCCTGGACGAGTTCATCGCCGCGGCCAAGGCGAACCCGGGGGCCATCACCGTGGGGGGATCGGGCACCTTCTCCGGCCACCACGTGGCCACGGTGCGGCTGGAGAAGCTGGCCGGGATCGACCTGACCTACGTGCCCTTCAGCGGGGCGGCGCCCCAGATCACGGCCTTCCTGGGCGGCCACGTGGTGGCGGTCTTCGCCAACTCCAACGACCTGGTGAGGTACCGCGACCGCATCCGCGTGCTGGGCATCGCGGCGGACGAGCGGTTTCCCGGGCTGCCCGGTGCACCCACCTTCAGGGAGCAGGGCATCGACCTGGTGGAGCGCATCGACCGGGGCGTGGGGGTGCCGGCGGGAACGCCGCCCCAGGTGATCGCCGAGCTGGAGAAGGCGTTCTTGACCATCGCCCGCGACCCCGCCATCCGGGCCCAGATGGAGGAGCAGGGTTTCGTGCCGCTGGCCATGGGCCACGCCGAGAGCAAGGCGTACATCGAACAGGTGACCGCGACGTACAAGGCGCTGGTCCAGGATCTTCAGCAGTGAGCAAGGTGATCTCCAGCACTGAGCGCGGCCGTCGCCGGCAGGGGGCAAGGTGGCCGTGCCCCTGACCCCCGGCCCCCCCGCCCCTCCGCCACCCGCCCGCGGGGCGGACCATGAGAGGCTGGGACCGGCGGGGGCCGGGGGCCGGGCGGCGGCCACGGTCCGTTGGCGGGAAGGAGGAACGGGCGATGAAGCGGGATGGGGCGGCGGGGATCGTCCTGGCCCTGCTGGGGCTGGTGGCTCTGGCCGGCGCACCTTCCCGGGAACCGGTGGCCGGTGTGATGGGGCCCGGTGTGCTGCCGTCCCTGGTGGCTCTGGGGCTGGTGCTTACCGGCCTGGGGCTGGTGCTGGTCACCGCGGTTCAAGGCCGGGCCCGTTCCCGGGCGGGAGGGGCTCGCGGCCCCGCCCAGGCGGCAGCGATGCCGGCGACCGTCACCGGTACTCCGGCCGGCTCCAGGGCCGCGGCGGGCCCCTGCCCCGGGGCACCGCAGTCTGCGGCGGCCGGGGTGAGGGTGGGTGCTACGGCCGGGGCGCCGGCGGCTGCGGCGGCCGGCGATAGGGCGGGTGTCGCAGCCCGGGTGGCGGCGGGCGGCCTGGAAGCAGCGGGAGAGGGTTCGTCCACCGTGGCGGCGGCTTCGCCCGCACCGGCTTCCCCGAAAGCGGCTTCGCCTGCACCGGCTTTGCCTGCGGCGGCTTCGCCCGCGGCGGCTGTCCGGGAGGGGAGGGTGCGGCTGCTGGTGACCCTCGGGGCCCTGGGCGCCTACACCGCGGCGCTGCCGGTGCTGGGCTTCCCCGTGGCCAGTGCGGTGCTGGTTTCTGGACTCACGTGGTATCTGGGCGAGCGGCGGCCGCTGGCGGCCCTCCTCTGGGGTGTGCTGCTGGCCGTGGCCCTGTGGGCCGGGTTCGTCCGGGGGTTGGGGGTGCCCCTGCCCATGGGGGTGCTGGGCCGTTGACATCCTTCGAATGGCTGGTCCGCGGGCTCGATCTGGCCCTGGACCCCCAGACCCTGCTCTGGGGGCTGGTGGGTTGCCTTTTGGGGACCCTGGTCGGGGTCCTGCCGGGGATCGGTCCGACTTCGGCCATCGCCATGCTGCTGCCGCTGACGGTGGTGCTGCCGCCGGGGCCCGCCCTGGTGATGATGGCGGCCATCTACTACGGCGCCATGTACGGCGGGTCGACCACGGCCATCGTGGTCAACATCCCCGGGGAGGCCTCATCGGTGCCCACGGCCCTGGACGGGTTCCAGCTGGCCCGGCAGGGCCGGGCGGGCCCGGCCCTGGGCATGGCGGCCCTGGCGTCCTTCGTGGCGGGCACCCTGAGCCTGGTGGGGCTGACCTTCTTCGCCCCGGCGCTGGCGGAGGTGGCGCTGGCCTTCGGGCCGCCCGAGTACTTCACCCTCACCGTGCTGGCGGGCGCGCTGGTGGCCAGCCTCTCGGGCGGGCACGGGCTGAAGGGCGTCGCGGCGGCCTTGCTCGGGCTGCTGGTGGCCATGGTGGGCCTGGATCCGGTGACGGGAGCGGCCCGCTGGACCTTCGGCTGGCTGCCCCTCATGGCCGGCTTCCCCTTCGTGGCGGTGATCATCGGGCTCTTCGCCGTCAGCGAGGTCCTGCTGGCGGCGGAAGAGCGGGTGACCCACCTGTACGGGACGCGGATCCGGGGCCTTTTGCCCACCCGGCAGGACCTCCGGGCGGCGACCCCGGCCATGCTCAGGTCCAGCGTGATCGGCTTTTTGCTCGGGCTTTTGCCGGGATGCAGCCCCTCGGTCACCACCTTCGTGGCCTATGATGCCGAGCGGCGGCTGAGCCGGCACCCTGAGCGGTTCGGGAAGGGCGCCATCGAGGGGGTAGCGGCGGCCGAGGCGGCCAACAACGCCACCTCCACGGGCGGGTTCGTCCCCCTGTTCTCGCTGGGGTTGCCGTCCGGGCCCGTGCCGGCGGTTCTGCTCGGCGGGCTCATGATGTACGGCCTGGATCCCGGGCCGGGGCTCTTCCAGGAGCACCCCGACCTGGTCTGGACCATCATCGCCAGCATGTACGTGGGCAACGTCATCCTGCTGGTGCTGAACCTGCCCCTCATCGGCCTGTGGGTGCGGGTGGCCCGGATCCCCTTCGCGCTGCTGGGGCCGGCCATCCTGGTGCTCTCGGCGCTGGGGGCCTACAGCCTGCGGTACTCGCTCTTCGACGTGGGGGGCGCCATGGTCTTCGGCCTGGTGGGCTACGGGCTCCGCAAGCTGGATTTCCCCATGGCGCCCCTGGTGCTGGCCAACGTGCTGGAGCCCATGCTGGAGGAGTCCTTCCGCCAGTCCCTGACCATGGCGGGCGGCTCGGCGGCCATCTTCTTCACCCGGCCGCTGGCGGCGACCTTCCTGGTGCTGGCCGCGGCGGTGCTGGCCCTGGGCATCCTGCGCCGGCCGGCGGCGCCGGCCGGCCGGGCGCAAGCAGTAGGGCAGGATGCGGTGGCCGGCTAGGGCGTCTGGAGCCTGGGGATGCAGGCCAGGGCCCCGAGTCCTGCGGCTGGCGGGCTGCGGTTTGGGCGGAAGGACGCCGTCCGCAGGCGGGGCGCCGTCCGCAGGCGGGACGCGGTCTGCAGGGACGGGGCCCGCAGGCGGGACGCAGTCCGCAAGCGGGACGCGGTTCGCAAGCGGGACGCCGGTGCCGGACCCTTCAGGGCCGGCACCGGGCGGGGTCACTTGCCTCAGCCAGGGCCCCGCGGGCCGGGGGTCGATCTCCGGCAGCCGCCCGGCGGGAACTGGGCCTTGGCCGCCACCGTGGCAGGGGGCGAGGGAGTCTGCAACAATGATAGGTGTGTCCCGCCGGGCCGGCGCCGGGCCGGCGGGCGGGGCGCCCTCCGGTCACCCGCGCCGGGCGGCGCGGGTTCTTACTGGGCGCGGGGTCCGGATGAACAGGAGGGTCCGGCATGCTGGATGCGGAGTCGTTGCGCAACGCGGTGGTCGACGTGGCCCTGCGGGGTGGGGAGATGTTGCGGCACCACTTCGGCGCCGCCCGGGGCGTGCGGGCGAAGACCTCCCGGTATGACCTGGTCACCGAGGCCGATGAGGCCATCGAGGCCGAGCTGGCCCGCTACATCCAGCGCCAGTTCCCGGGGCACGCGGTGGTGGGCGAGGAGGACATCTCCCGCCGTGTGCTCTCGGGGCAGGCGGGCTCGCGGGAAGGGGCCGTGGCCCAGGCCGCGGGGGAGCGGGAGTGGGAATGGCTGATCGACCCCATCGACGGGACCACCAACTTCATCCACGGCCTTCCCATCGTGGCCACCTCGGTGGCGGTGATGTACCGCAATGAGGTGCTGGCCGGGGCCGTGTTCAACCCCATGCAGGACGAGCTCTACGTGGCCGTGCGCCGGCATGGCGCCGCCCTCAACGGCAGGCCGTTGCGGGTGTCGGCGGAGGACGAGCTGGCCCAAAGCCTCCTGGCGACAGGCTTCCAGTACGACGCCGTGGAGGGCAAGCGGGTGAACCTGGATCTGTTCCGGGCCGTGCTGGCCGAGGCGCGGAACGTGCGGGCCATCGGTTCGGCGGCCCTGTCGCTGTGCTACGTGGGGGCCGGCCGGCTGTCGGGCTTCTGGGAGCTCCGCCTGGGGCCGTGGGACCTGGCGGCGGGGACCCTGGTGGTCCGGGAGGCGGGAGGTCGCGTGACCCGCCTCGACGGCGGCGCCTTCGACGTGTGGCAGCCCTCGGTGGTGGCCACCAACGGGCGGATTCACGACGCCCTGGTGACCCTTCTCAAGGAAGCCGGCCGCGGGCTGTGACGCCGGGCTGGCGGCGCCCGGGCCGCACCGGCCGGCGGCGAGGATCCGTTCTACCGGGCGAACCCCGCCTCCTGGGCGGCCCGCCACGCCGCCAGCACCTGGCGGGTGCCTGGGACCAGCCGGAAGCGGTCGACCTCCTCCCACGGCACCCAGGCCGCCTCCGCGGCGTCGTCGGCCGCCTGGAGGGTGCCGCCGACGGGACGCGCTGCGAAGAACAGGATGACGTAATGGAAGCGGATGCGCTGGGCCTCGTCGCGGTTGACCGCATCCTTGTAGGTCAGCAGTCCCTGCACCTCGACCTCGAGCCCCGTCTCCTCCCGCACCTCCCGGCGAAGGGCCTCTTCCACCGTCTCGCCCAGCTCCACCGCACCGCCGGGCAGCCCCCACCACCCGCGGAAGGGCTCGCCGCCCCGCCGGACCAGGACGACCCGCCGGCCGTCGCTGACCACCGCGTGGCACGAGGGCCTGGGGTGGCTGGGATACTGGAAGGTCGCCAAGCGGTCCACCTCCCGGGTCGGCTTGCCTTGCCTGGGTGTAGCATACGCCCCCAGCTCGGGAACGGCAAATCACTCAATACGGCGCGAGATTTCGCGAAATGCGGTGATTCCTGACGACAATCCGCGGACAAGCCCCAAAACAACCTCTAGTGAGTCGAAACTCTGTCACGGGTGGGGGAAGAACCGGCCCCGTGGCCCTGGCGGGCGCGGGCCGGCCGGCCGGGATCCTCCGGCCGGGCCGCCGGCACCGGCCCCGGCCTCGCCGCGATCCGGGGAGGGGGCGGCAGGTGGGGGCCGGTGCTGGGTGGTGGGTTGCGAGGGCAGCGGGGGATTCGGGCCGGGGAGGGACAGACAGGAGGTGGGTTCCAGCGGATGCGTCTCCGGCCGAAGGCGAAGGGATCCTCGATCTTGTTGACGGTGGCGCTGGTGCTGGCTGGCGCCCTTGTGGCGACGCCCCTGCTGGCTGCGCCGGGAACCGGTACAGCGGCGGGGACCCAGGGGCAGGTGGCCCCCCGCGCCCAAGTGCTGGCCGAAGCGGCCGCCGTCTTCACAAGCCAGGGCGTCGAAGCCGCAGCGGAGGGGAGCGGGGAAGCCCAGGTTACGGCGACAGGCGCCGGTTCGGGGTCACCAGCCTTTGCCGGCGGGGTGCTCCAAGGGGAGGGGCGCCTGGCCGCGACCGCCGGAGAGGGTGCTGCCGGGCAAGGTGGCCCTGGACCGGTGGCCGGGATCTGGCAGGCCGTGCGCGGCTGGTTGACCTCCCTCTGGCAGCGGGTCGAAAGGGTGCTGGCCCCGGGCTCCGGTGGGGCGGAGGGGACTGCCGGGCGGGCTGGACAGGTGCTGGGAGCGGCTGCTGGTACCGGGAGCGGGCACGTCGCCGGGCGGGCGGCCGGCAATGCGTCGGCGGCCGTGGCGGGCCAGGGGCAGGCGGCCGCCACGGCGGTGAGCGCCGGCGGCCACGGCGGGGGCCGGGCTGCCGAAGGGGGCGGTGGCTCCTCGGAGCCGGTGGACCTGCCGCCGGAGCTGGGCGGCAAGGCGAACCTGCTCCTTGAGGGGACCTTGCTGGAGAGTCCGGGGCTCGAAGCGCTGCTGGCCTCGCTGGAAGGCTTCGCCGGGGCCGGTGCAGGTGCCGAGGGCGAAGCCGACGCCGGCGGTTCGAGCCGGGCGGCCGGCCGGGCGGGGGGCAAGGTCCAGCTGCGCTTGCGGCTGGATGACGGCCGGGTGGTGACCTTGCCCGTCGACCCGCGCCACCTGGCGCTCCAAGGAGGCAACGGGCTCTTCCTGGGCATCGACCTGGCGGGCCTGCTGGGCCAGCGGGTCGAAGTGGTGGTCCAGGGCGGGTCGATAACGGAGATCCGGCCCGGATCCTGAGGCATCCTGAGGCCCTCCCCAGGGGCCGGCGGGCGGCCGGGCCGGCCCGTTCGAAGGCCGGGCCGGGGGTCGACCGGCTCTGCGGCCGGCGGTGTGGTTTGGCGGTCGGTTCAGCGGGCGGTTCCGGCGGAGCGGGCGGCCCGGCCCGTTGCGAGCCGCATCGGAAGCCACCGGGGCGGGCGGCGTCGACGCCGCCCGCCCCGCCCTTACTGGGGTACCTGCCGTCGCTGGGATCCCGCCCCGGCCTGGGGCACCTTCCGCAGCCGGGCCCCCCGGCCCGAGGCACCTTCCCGTCCTCGGGTACCTGCAGCCGGGTCCTCCGCCTGAGGAGCCCTCTTGGCCTGGACCCCGCCCCCACCTGGGCCCCTTACCTGCGACACCGGACGGCAGGATATATTCGCAGTAGAATGACCTTTCACCAGCGGGCGGTTCGCCGGGGGACCGCGGGACCCTGGTGGCCGGGGATCACCGGCCCCCTTCACGGTCCCAGGCAGGTGGGCGTCCCGACCGCCCCGCGGGAAGAAGGAGGCGGGCGCCCTTGGCGGAGATCCTGCCGGAACTGTTGTGGATCGCCGTCCTGGTGCTGGTCAACGCGTTCTTTGCCGCCAGCGAGATCGCGGTGATCGCCGCCCGGGATGCGCGCATCCACCAGCTGGCGGAGGAGGGGCACCGGGGCGCCCGGGTCGCCCAGCGCCTGATGGCCGACCCCAGCCGGTTCCTGGCCACCATCCAGGTCGGCATCACCCTGGCCGGGTTCCTGGCCAGCGCCTCGGCGGCCGTCACCCTGGCCCAGCCTGTGGCCGCCTGGCTGCGGACCCTGGGACTGGCGCCGGGGGTCGCCACTTCCGTGGCGGTCACCCTGGTCACCGTGGTGATCTCCTACGTCACCCTGGTGCTGGGCGAGCTGGCGCCCAAGCGGCTGGCGTTGCAGAACCCGGAGGGCCTGGCCCTGAGGGTGGCCCGGCCCATCGCCATGCTTGCCCGGCTGGCGGCGCCCTTCACGGCGCTGCTGGCCCGTTCGACGAACCTGGTGGTGCGGGCCCTGGGGGGCCGTGCCGACGTGCAGGAGCGGGGGCTGACGGAGGAGGAGATCCGCTTCTACGTGGCCGAGCACCAGGACCTGCGGTCGGAGGAGAAGCAGCTGATCGAAGGCGTGTTCGACTTCGGCGACCGCATCGTCCGCCAGGTTATGGTGCCCCGGCCCGAGATGCACACGCTGCCGCGGCACCTGCCCCTTTCCCAGGCGGTGGAACGGGCCCTGAGGGCGGGGTTCGAGCATTACCCGGTGACGGGGGAAGGCCCCGACGACATCGTCGGTCAGGTGAGCACCCACGACCTCCTGCGGGCCATGGTGGAAGGGGATGGCCCTGACACCGTGGAAGGCTTGCTGCAACCGGTCCGCTTCGTCCCGGAGACCAAACCGGCCCTGGATCTGCTCAAGGAAATGAAGCGGGACCGGTTTCGGCTGGCCGTGGTGGTCGACGAGTACGGCGGGGTGGCGGGACTCGTCACCCTGGACGACCTGCTGGACGAGATCGTGGGCGAGATGGCCGGCGGGTTGCCGGGCAGCCGGCAGGTGACGGCCAGCGAATGGGTGCTGGAAGGGGACACGTCCATCGAAGACGCCAATGAGCGCCTGGATCTGGACATCCCGGCCAGCCCCCACTACGAGACGGTGGCCGGGTTCCTCCTGTACAACCTGGGCCGGCTGCCCGAACCCGGGGAGGGATTCGAGCACCGGGGCTGGTACCTGTCGGTGGAACGCCGCGAAGGCCTGCGCATCGCCGCCGTGCGGGTGCGGAAGCTGGCGGGGCCCTTGCCGGCCTCCGGGGGGCCCGCGGCCGCGTCCGGAACGGGAGGTGCTGGAGAGGCCGCTCCGGTCCCAGGGAGCGGCGAGGGGGCCGGGACGGGATCCGGGGGTGCCGGTGATGGGGGGCCAGGCGCCGGCGGGCGGTCCGGCTGGCAGACCACGGGGCCGGCCGCACCGGGCCCGGCGGACCATTGAGGGCAAGGGACCTGCCACCGGAGGAGGGGTTCCCGGGCGAAGGGGTTCCCGGAGGAGCAGGCGAGGCGGCCGGTGGCGGAGGGGAAGGGGAAGGGGAGAGGTATGGGCCGGGGGTTCGCCATGGCCTGGCCGGCCGAACCGGCCGTGCCGGCGTGGATCTGGGTCGTCCCCCTGCTGGGGTATCTCCTGGGCGGGGTGCTGCCCGCGGAGTACCTGGTGCGGTGGCGCCGGGGCGCCTCGCCTCGGGAACTGGGGGACGAACCCGGCACCGCGGGCACCTGGCGCCAGGCCGGCCCGGCAGCGGGGCTGGCGGTATTCGCCTTCGATTTCGCCAAGGGGTTGCTGCCCGTGGCGCTGGTCGACCACCTGGCCGGGGAGGGATGGTGGCTGGTGGCTGCGGCGGCGGCTCCGGTGGCCGGCCACAACTGGCCGCTGCAGCGGTGCCTGCGGCCGGGGGGCCGGGGCCTGGCCAGTGCCATCGGCGCCACCGTGTACCTGGCACCCGGCGCCCTGATCCCTGCCCTGCTGGCCGGCTGCGTGGTGGCCTTGTGGCGCCGGCGGACGCCGTGGGTCGGCATCGTCGGCTTTCCCCTGGGCCTGGCGTTCATGCTGGCCGGCCGGTTGCCAGGGTGGAGGGTGCTGGCCGCGGTGGCGGCCATGGTGACCGTGGGGCTGCGCTACCTGCAATGGACCCGGCAACGGGGCCGCTGGATCTAGCCGGAGGGAGCCAGGTGCCGCTTCCTGGGAGGCGCCCAGGCTGTGGTTCCGCAACCGGCCGGCGACGGCTTGAGAAGGGCGGCAGTGGGACCGGCGGCGCCGCCTTGGTCACATCGGGGCTTGACCCACGGAACACGTGTTCTGTAATCTATATCCAGTTGGTCGATCTACGGGCCGGCGGTCACGACACCGCCGGCCGGCCTCGTGTGCGCGGGGGACCGGCCGGTGGGAACCTGAGACCTGCGTTTGCCCGCTGGGGGGACAAGCCTTGTTTCGCATCCTGCACCTGGCGGATCTCCACCTGGGATGGGAACCGCGTTTCATGGCGCCGGACCGGGCCGCCGAGCGCCGGCGCCGCCGGGATCGCCTGCTGGCCCGGGCGGTGGATTACGCCCTTGAGGCCAGCCATCAGGTGGGCCTGGTGCTCATCGCCGGGGACCTGTTCGAAACCCACCGGCCGCCGGAGTCGCTGGTTCAGGAGGTCATCGGCCAGCTGCGGCGGCTGGAGGCCGCTGGGGTCCCCGTGGTGACCGTGCCCGGCAACCACGACGAGATCACCTACCATGACTCGGTGTACCGGCGCTTTGCCGCCGCCTGGCCGGGCGTGCTGGTCCAGAACCCCCTGCCGGAGCCCGTGGCGACCCTGGCCGTAGCCGGCTTTCCCGTCCACATCTACAGTCTTGCCTACACGGGCGGGGTCACACCGGCGGGAAGTCCCTTGACGGCTTTCCCTCGGCTGGACGAACCGGGCCTCCACGTGGCCGTGTTCCACGGCACCCTGGGGCACTGGGGCGGCGACCGCAGCCTGCCCCTGGACCGGGAGGCCCTGGCCCGGGCGGGGTACGACTACGTGGCCCTCGGCCACATCCACCAGGCCCTCGAGGAACGCCTGGGACGGACCCCCGCGGTGTATGCCGGCGCTGTGGAGGGCAAGGGGTTTGACGACCCTGGGACGGGGGCCTTTACCCTGGTGGAGGTGGAGCCGGGGCGGGGAGTGGTGGCCGTCCGGCGGGAGCCGGTCCCGGTGCAGCCGGTGGAGACCCTGCGCATCGACGCCGGCACCTTCGGCAGTGCCGCCGAACTGGGTTCCTACCTGGCCAGCCTGGCCGCGCCCGACCGGATCCTGCGTCTCGAGTTGCATGGCACACCGGCCTTCGCCGTCGACGGGCCCGCGCTGCAGGCCGAACACGCCACCCGGTTCTTCCACCTGGAGATCCACGACGCCACGGAGCCCGTCAGCTGGGACGACCTGTTGCAATGGTCCCGGGAACCGACCATCACCGGGCTGTTCGTGCGGCGTTTGCTGGATCAGCTGGAGGGCGAAACCGAACCCCGGCGGCGCCGGGTGGTGGAGCGGGCCTTGCGCCTGGGGGTCCAGGCGCTGATGCGGGAGGGACAGGCACGGTGAGCCAGGTCTTTGAGCTGCCGGCCGGAGCCGGTCCGGAAGGCCACCGGCCCCTGGAGCAAGGGTCCCCTGGGGAATCCGGCCCCGGTGGGCAGGGGGGGGACCCGGCGGCGGGCCGGGCGGAGGCTGCGGAGGTGCCCGGGGCGGGCCCCGGCAACGGGCATCCGGTTCGCTGGCACCGCCTGGTGCTGCGCGGCTTCGGACCCTTCCGCGACGAGGTGGAGTTCCGCTGCCCGGAGGGCCTGTCCCACTGGGTGGCGCCCAACGAATCGGGCAAGTCGACCCTTCTGGCAGGCCTGGTGGCGGTGCTCTTCGGGCTTCCGGGCTCCAACGACCCCACCCGGTACGGCCAGGCCCGCTACCGGCACTGGGCGGGAGCCCGCCGCTTCGAGGGCGAACTGGAGTTCACGGCCGCCGATGGCCACCGGTACCGCGTCGTACGGGATTTCGAGCGCCACCGGGTCCGCCTGCTGCACCTCGACGGCGGGCGGGCGGTCGAGGTATGGACTGGCACCCACAACCCGGCGGCCAGCCGGCCGGCCGAGGGGTACGAGCAGGCCCTGCGGCGGCTTTTGGGGGTAGCGTCCCGCCACGTGCTGCTCCAGGTCTACTGCCTGGAGCAGCCGCTGCCCGCACCGGAAGGCCAGGGGCAGCGCCCCGGCCTGGCCCAGGAAGTGCAGGAGATGCTGGCCGGCGCCGGGACCCGCTCGCCGTCGGCCGCTCTGACCTGGCTGCTCGAAAGCATCAAGGGGCTGACCCGGGCCACCCGGGACCTCGGCATCACGACCCACAACCAGCGGCAGGACCGGGCCATCGAACAGCTCGACGCCCAGATCCGCCAGCTGGAGACGGCCATTCGCCGTGACCGGCTGGCGGCCGACGACCTGGAACAGGTGCGGCAGCAACTGGCGGAGCTGGAGCAGCGCCGCCAGGGGCTCCGGGACGAGCTGAACCGCTGCCGGCGACGCCAGGAGGCCTGGAGGGAGTGGCAGCGGCGGGTTGACCGCTACCGCAACCGCCTGGAGCGACGGTTGCAGATGGAACAGGCGGCTCAACAGGCCGGGCGGCTGCAGGCCGACATCGCCCTGCTGGAGCGGGAGGAGACCCGCCGCTGGCCCGGCTGGGATGCGTTGGACCGCGGCGGGGACGGGAATCCCCTCTCGGGCCTGGACCGCCTCCAGGAGACGGAAAGGCAGGTGGCGGCCCTCCGGCAGCAGCAGCAGGAGGCCAGGGCCCGCCAGCGCCAGGCGGCGGCCCGCTCGCTGCTGGCGGCCTGGCATCGCCATCACTTCCTGACCCAGGTAGGCCAGGCGGTGGTCCGCCTTGCCGGCCGGGTACCCCGCCTGGCCGAGGCCCCGGCGGCCGATCTGGAGCGACTGCGGGACCTGCCCCGCCAGGAGGCGGAGCTGCAGCGCCAGATCGCGGTGTTCGAGGCGGAGGAGCGGGCACGGCGAGAGGCGCTGGACGCACTGGAGGCCGATGAGGCGGCCGTCGCCGATGCCTACGCCGACGTGCGGGAGTGGAATGTCGGCGTAGCCGCCGCAGCGCTGGAGATGCTCCAGCTGAAGGCGGAGGAGCAGCGCCGGCAGGCTGAGGCGGAGCACCTGCAGGCGGAAGCGCGGCGGCGGCGAGGCCTGGGGATTCGGGTTGGTCTTCTGGCGGCCGGCGTGACGGGAATGCTGGCGGCGGTGGCCGGTGCAAGGAGCAACCTCCCAGGCGGGGCCGTAGCGGCCCTGGCCGTGGTGGTGGCCCTGGCCGCCGGGGCTCTCGCCTGGCGGCTGGTGGCGGGTGGCCGGCCGCCTGTCGACCCGGCCGGTGAGGAAGCTTTTCGCCGCCGTCTCGAGGATGTCAGCACCCGGCTGGGCGTCTGGGCCGGCCTGCCGCCGGAAGAGCTGGCGAGGCTGGAGCGGCGCTACCGGGAATGGGAGGCCCGACGCGAAGAGCTGGCCAGGCGCCGCGCCCAGCTGGCGATGCGCCAGCCCGGCGAGGTGAGCCGGCAGCTGGAAGAAGCTCGGGCCCGCCTGGATGCCATGCACCGGTGGGCAACCCCCTTCCTGGCAGGTCGCCCCTTGGCCGATCTACCCCGGGTGCTGGCCTGGTGGGAGGCGGTGAGCCGGCTGGGCCGCCAGGCGGAAGGCGAGGCCCGGACCCTGGCCGGCCGGTTGTGGGGCCGGGAGGGGGGGCCGGGTGGCCCGGACGGCGTTGGAACCGGGCCGGCTGGTTCAGACGGGCCGGGAGCGTGGTGGCGGCTGGCGGCCACGGTTGCCGCCCCCGGCGGCGGCGAGGCGGCGGGCCAGGTGGCGGCCGGGCTGGCCGCGCCCCTCCCGCCCGGTCGCCCGGCGGCCGCCACGGTCCAGGCGGGAAGCGGCCCGGCCGGGTCCGCGGAGGGGGCCGGGACCGGGCCCGAAGCCGGCCCTGGTACGGGAGCCGGGGCGGAGCCGGTTCCTCCCGAGAGCGCCCGGATCCTGGTGGAATGGCTCACTGGCTGGGACCCCCTGTTCTGGGAGGAGCCGGCCCTGGAGGCTGCCCGCTGGCGCCGCATCAATGAGCGGATGGCGGAATGGCTGGCCGTTCTCGAGGCCAGCTGGGATGCCGGGGAAGGGCCCGATCCTGCGGCCGTGCCAGCCTGGCCGCCCGCCGTGGTGGAGCAACTGGAGCGCCTGGAGTCCGAGGGCGAGCAGGAGGCGCTGGCGGCCGGGGGCAGGGCGGAGCGCCTGGGCCGGGACCTGGAGGCGGTCGAGGCGGAGGTCGGCCGCCTGCGCCAGCAGTGGCGCGTTCTCCTGGAGCCTGCGGGCGGGGATCCCGGGCGGGCCCGGGAGGAGTGGCTGGAGTATACGCGCCACCGGAGCCGGCGGCGGGAGAGGGAAAAGGAGCTGGAAGGGCTGCTCTCCGCCTGGGAGGTGCCCAATGAAGAGGCCCTCCGGGTGCGGGCGGCCGAGGAGCGGGATGCCGCCCTCCTCGATCTGAAGGCCATCGAGGAGCTGGCGCGGCAGGATCCCGACCTCGAACTGAAGGACCTTGACCCGGACCGGGCCAGGGAGGCCCTGGCCCGGCTGGCGGCCGAAGAAGCCAGGCTGGAGGCGGCGCTGGAAGCCGCGAACGGCACGTACCGCGACCTGGCCTCCAGGGAGCAGTCTTACCTGCGGGACGAGCCCATCAACATCGCTCAGGCGGAACTTGAGCTGGCGGAACTGCGCCGGCAGCGGGACGCCCTTCAGGACGAGCTGGATGCCCTGGTACTTGCCTATCGCCACCTGGAGGCCGCGGTGGAGGCGTATCACGGGGCCTACCGCCAGCGGCTTGAGGATGCAGCGAGCCGCTACTTCAGCCGGCTGACCGGCCGGCCGGGCCGCCGGGTGGTCCTCGACGGGGGATTCCGGGTCTCCGTCCAGGAACCCGACGGTACGCCGGTGGTGCCCGAGCAGCTCAGCCAGGGAACCCGCGACCAGCTCTACTGGTCCTTGAGGGTGGCCGTTGCCGATCTGCTCGCGGGCGACGTGAACATCCCCTTCATCCTGGACGACCCCTTCGTCCACTGGGACGACGGGCGCCTCGGTGAAGCCCGCGGGATCATGGACGCTCTCGCTGCGGACCGCCAGGTGATCCTGCTCTCCCACCGCCAGATCCTGGCCACCTGGGGCAAGGCCGTCGAGGTCCGCGGCGGGGCGCTGGGACGGGACGGCGGGGTCGACACCGCAACAGGCAGGGGAGGGTCGGGCCTGTGAGCCTGCGGCTGGTCCTGGGCCGGGCGGGGTCCGGGAAGACCCACTACTGCCTGGAAGCGGTGGCTGCAGCCGAAGGCGGGCATGTTTCCGGACCCGCCCTTGTGCTGCTGGTGCCCGAACAGGCCACCTTTCAGATGGAGCAGGCCCTGCTGGCCGCGGTGCGTCACCGGACAGGACGCGCCGGCTTCGCACGGGCGCGGGTCGCCAGCTTCCAGCGCCTGGCCTGGTGGGTTCAGCAGGAGACGGGCGGTGCCACACGCCCGGCCGTCAGCGAGCTGGGCAAGCGCTTGATCCTGCGGGCCCTTCTCTCCCGCGAGGCGCACCGCCTGCAGTTGTTTCACCGGGTAGCCGACCGTCCGGGCTTCATCGACCGCATGGTCACCACTCTGGCCGAACTGGCCGCCTTCGGTATCGACGCCGAAGCGCTGCGCCGGCAACGGGAAGCCTGGCTGGCGGAGGGCCGGGAGGGCCTGCTGGCCGTGAAGCTGCACGACCTGGCTCTCCTGTTGGAGGCGTATCAGGGCTACCTGGAGGACGAGGGCCTGGCCGATCCCGTCCATGCCTTGGACAGCGTGGCCCGGCGACTTGGCGACTGCGCCTGGTTGCGGGGGGCCCGGATTTGGGTCGACGGTTTCACAGGCTTCACACCGGGTGAGCTGCGGGTCCTGGGGGCCTTGCTGGCGGTGGCGGACCGGGTCGAGGTGACCCTTTGCCTGGACCCGGCAGAGGCAGCGTGGGCGGTCAGGGGGCAGCCGCCGGGGGGACCCGGTGCGGGCGCGACGCCGCATGGAAGCCATGACCCGGATGCGGCGACCCTGTTCCACCCCACCTGGCAGACGGCCCGCCAGCTGCTAGAACTGGCGCGCCGCCAGCGGGTGACCGTCGAGCCGGCCGTGACGTTGCCGCCGGAGGGCGCGGGCCAGAGGCTGCCCCGCTTTCGCAACCCGGCGCTGGCCCACCTGGAGCGGGAACTCTTCCGGTTCCCGGGACGCCGTTTTACCGGTGCACCGGATGGGATCACGGTGGTGGCGGCGCCGGACCGGCGGTCCGAGGTGGCAGCGGCGGCCCGGGAGATGCTGCGCCTGGCCCGGGAAGAGGGGTACCGGTTCCGGGACATGGTGGTCATCGTCCGGGACCTGGACGCTTACCACGATCTGATCAGTGCGGCTTGCGCCGAGCACGGCATACCCCTTTTCATCGATCGCCGGCGGCCGGTCGGCCATCATCCCCTGGTCGAACTGGTCCGGGCGGCGGTGGAGGTCGTGGCCGCGGACTGGCCCTACGAGGCGGTGTTCCGCTACCTCAAGACGGACCTGGTTCCCGTGGCCCGGGGTGCGGTGGACCGCCTGGAGAACTACGTCCTGGCCTTCGGGATTCGCGGTTCGCTCTGGTACCGCGGCCAGCCGTGGCGCTGGCGGCGCCGCTTCGCCCTGGACGAGGAGGAGGCGGACGATCCGGCCTGGCAGGCGGAACTCGAGGCGATCAACCGGATCCGGGAAGAGGCCACCGCGGCCCTGCGCAACTTCCACCACCGCGTCGCCGCGGCCCGGCGCCAGCCCGTGCCGGTGAAGACCCTGGCGGAGGCGGTTCACCAGCTGCTGCTGGACCTGGACGTGCCCGGCCAGATCCTGCGCTGGAGCGAGGAGGCGGAACGAGCAGGTGATCTGGAGGCCGCCCAGGAGCACCTGCAGGTCTGGAACGGGATCGGCGACCTGCTGGAGCAGGCGGCCACCAGCCTTCCCGATCTTCCCCTGACCCTGGCGGACTTTCTGCGCGTCCTGGAGGCCGGCATGGAGGGGTTACGGGTGGGCTTGATCCCTCCCGGCCTGGACCAGGTGGTGGCCGGCAGCGTGGAACGGTCGCGCCACCCCAGTGCCCGGGTCGCCTTCTTGCTGGGCGCCACCGACGACGCCTTTCCGCGGCGGATCGACGACGACGCCATCTTCACCGACGGGGAGAGGGAGGAGCTGGCCCAGGCCGGCCTGGAGCTCAATCCCCCGGGCCGCATCCGGGCCCTGCACGAGCAGTACCACGCCTACGTCGCCCTGACGCGGGCAAGGGACCGGCTCTGGGTCAGCTATCCCCTGGGTGACGAGGAGGGGCGGGCCATCACGCCGGCCTGGCTGACCCGCCGCCTGCGGGTGTTGTTCCCCGCCCTCGCGGTGACGCCGGCGGTAGTGGAGGGGCCCGAGGGTGTGGCCACGGCCTCCCAGGCCGTTGACCAGCTGGTGCGGATGCTGGGACGCCAAGCCGGTTCGCCCGCAGCCGGCGAGCCGGCCGCAGCGGGGTGGCGAATCCTCTACCAGTGGGCGGTGACCGAGCCGGAGGCCCGCCCTCGGGCTTTGCAGGCCCTCCAGTCCCTGGTCCATTCCAACCAGGTGGAACCGCTGGGCCAGGATCTGGCCCGCCAGCTCTATGCGCGGCCCCGGGGCCCGGAATGGGAGGTCCGGACCAGCGTCAGCCGCCTGGAGCGGCTGGCCGCCTGTCCCTTTCAGCACTTTGCCGCCCACGGCCTGGGGCTAAAGGAGCGGGAGATCAGCCGCCTGGACGCGCCGCAACTGGGCCGGATCTACCACGCCGCCCTGAGCCTGCTGGCGCGGCGGGTGTGGGAACGGGGTCTGGACTGGGCTGACCTGGATGAGGAGGCGCTGGAACAGCTGGTGGGAGAGGCGGTGGAAGCCCTCCGGCCCCGCCTGGCGGAAGAGCTTGCCACCAGCACCGCCTACCAGAAGCACCTGCTGGCCACCGCCCGGCGGACTCTGGTCAAGACGGCCTCGCGCCTGGCCCACCATGCGCGCCAGGGTCGCTTCCGGCCGGTGGCCGTGGAGGTGGATTTCGGGCCCGAGAGTCCCGTGCTGCCGGCCGCGCCGTGGAGGGTAGGACCCGGCGAGCACCTGGCGCTGCGGGGCCGGATCGACCGGATCGACGCGGCCTCCAGCCCGTCGGGGCGCTGGTTCCTCCGCGTCATCGATTACAAGAGCAGTTCCCGCGACCTGCCCCTGGACCGGGTCTACTACGGCCTGTCCCTGCAGCTGCCCTTGTACCTGCTGGTGGCCACCCGGGCCGGGCGGCGCCTGCTGAGCAACATGCCGGGCGTGCGCGGCCCCACCGCCGGTGCGCCGGCCTCCGACCCCGAGCCGGCGGGGCTGCTCTTCTTCCCCGTCCATGACCCGTACCTGGACGTCAAGGGCCCCCTCGACGCCGGGGAGATCGCCCGGCTCCGGGCCGTCAAGCAGTTGCGGCCCCAGGGGTGGGTGCTGGACGACGACGAGGTCTTCGATGCCCTGGGGCCCCGCGATCAGCTCGATACCCTGGTGCCGGTCCGGTTCCGCAAAGACGGGCGGCCCGAGGCCCGCTCCCGGGTGCTGGGCCCCGAGCGGCTTGACGCCCTCTTCCGGCACGTGGAGGGCCGCGTGCGGGCCATGGCCGGCGCGATGCTGGCGGGGCGGGCGGATGTGGCTCCCTACCGTCTCCGGGACGAATCGCCCTGCAGCACCTGCCGCTTCCGGGCCGTGTGCCAGTTCGACCCGAGGGTCCCCGGAAACCACTACCGGTCCATCCGGCCCCTGAGCGCCCGGGACGTCTGGGAACGCCTCGAGGGGGCCGGCGGGACGGAGAGGGACGGCCGGGAAGGAGGGGAAGGTGGATGAGTCCGGCGGCCGGTCAGGCGGCTTCCCGCCGCCGCTGGACGGATGCCCAGCTGCAAGCCATCTGCCTGCGGGGACGGAACCTGCTGGTCAGCGCGGCGGCGGGTTCCGGCAAGACGTCCGTCCTGGTCGAGCGCATCCTTCGCCGGTTGCTGGACCCCGCCAGCCCGGTGGAGATCGACCGGTTGCTGGTGGTGACCTTCACCGAGGCGGCCGCCGCGGAGATGAAGGAGCGGATCCGGAACCGGCTCGAGCAAGCCCTGGCCGAACATCCCGGCGACGCCCGGCTGAGGCGGCAACTGGCCTTGCTGGGGCGCGCCAGCATCTCCACCGTCCACTCCTTCTGCCTGCGGATCACGCGGCAGTACTTCTACCGCCTGGGGCTTGACCCCGCGACCCGGGTGGCCGGCGAGCACGAGGCCCAGCTGCTGCGCTTCGAGGTCCTGGACGAGGTGTTCGAGCGGAGGTATGCCCAGGCCGCTCCCGATTTCCTGGCGCTGGTCGAGGCGTACGGCGGCGGCCGCGGTGACGAGTCCCTGCGGAAGCTGGTCCTCGACCTGTACGATAGCGCCTATGCCCGGCCGTGGCCCGAGGCGTGGCTGGACGGGCTGGCCCGGATGTACCGGGACGGCGCCTCCGCCCTGGAGCAGAGCACCTGGTTTGCCGTGGCCCGGCAGGGGCTGGTGAGGGCCTTCCAGCGCCACGCCCGCCGCCTGGCGGGCCTGGCCGCCCAGTGCCGGCAGCCCGGCGGCCCGGCGGTGTGGGCCGAAACCCTGGAGGACGATGCCCGGCGCCTGGAGGCCCTGGCGCGGGAACTGGAGGGGGCCGGCTGGGAGGCTGCCGGCCGGCTGGTGGCCCAGGCGGCCGGGGACTGGCCGCGCTTGCCCCGCAACCCCCAGTCCCAGGATCCGATGCATGCTCGCATCCAGAAGGGACGCAACCAGGTCAAGGACCAGGTCCGGGATCTGGCCCAGGGAATGTGGAGCCGCGCTCCCGCGGAGGTGGCCGCCGACCTGGCGCGGCTGCAGTCCTACGTCCAGACCCTGGTGGACCTGTGCCGGGATTTTGCCCGGTCCCTGCAGGCCGCCAAGCGCGACCGGGGTCTCATGGACTTCGCCGACATGGAGCACTATGCCCTCCAGGTCCTGGCGGATCCGGAGGCGCCCGCCGGCATCCTCCGCCCGTCGCCCGTGGCCCGGGAGCTGCGCCGGTTCTTCCAGGAGGTCCTGGTGGACGAGTACCAGGACATCAACCCGCTGCAGGACGCCATCCTCCAGCTGGTGGCCGGTGATGGCGAGGAGGTTCCCTTCAACCTCTTCATGGTGGGGGACGTCAAGCAGAGCATTTACGCATTTCGCCAGGCCGAGCCGGCCATCTTCCTGGCCCGCTACCGGGCGTACCCGCCGGCGCCGGGGCCGGGCGATGCCGCCGGAGGCGGTGCCAGCGGAGGCGGAGCGGCCCCGGCCCGCGGTCCGGAAACGGCCGGCGGGGCGGCCGGGGTGGAACCGCCTGGCGCCGGGGACCCGGAAGCGGCCTCGGGCCGTGGCTGGCGCATCGACCTCAACGCCAATTTCCGCAGCAGGCCGGCGGTCCTGGCGGCGGTCAACGACCTCTTCCGCCGCATCATGGTGCCGGAACTGGGCGGCCTGGCCTACGACGAGGAAGCCCGGCTCAACCCCGGTGCCCCGTACCCGGACCTGCCTCCGGGGGCTTCCGGCGGGGAGGCGCCCGTTGAGGTCTACCTTCTCGAGCGGAAGCCCGAGGCCCTGGATGAGGACTGGCCGGACCGCCTCGAGGGAGGGGCCGGTTTCGACCCTGCCGGGTCCCTGCCGCCCGGCACCGCCGGCGCCAGGACCGGCGGCACCGGGACCCGCAGGGCCGACCCGGAGGAAACCCCGGCCGAGCCGCCGGCCGGGGACGAGGATGACGGCCTGAGCGTCGAGGAAGCGGCGGACCTGACGGCCCTGGAACAGGAAGCCCGGCTGGTGGCGTGGCGGATTCGGGAGCTGGTCGAAGGCACCGGCCGGCAGCCGCCGCTGCTCATCTGGGATCCCGAACAGAATGCCTATCGCCCGGTCCGGTATCGGGACGTGGTGGTCCTGTTGCGCAGTGCCCGCCTGCGGGCCTCGACTTTCGTCGAGGTGCTGGACCGGGAGGGTGTACCCGTCTATTCCCGCTCCCGCACGGGTTACCTGGTGGCTCCCGAGGTCGAAGTCATGCTGGCCCTGCTGCAGGTGCTGGACAACCCGCGGCAGGACATTGCCCTGGCGGCCGTCCTGCGCTCGCCGGTGGTGGGACTTGGCGCCCGTGATCTGGCCCGCATCCGCCTGGCTGGACCCGGCCTGTCCTTTTATGAAGCAGCTTGCCGGGTGGCCGGATGGGATCCCGAAGCTGAGGCTCCGGTGGGCGCGGCGGGGCAGGACCTGGAGGGCCTCTCCCCGTCGCAGGACGCCGGCAGTGCAGCCCACGGCCGCAGTGCCGCTGGGGTCGACGCCGGTGCAAGCACCACGGTCCGGGAGGCCGGCGGGGATGGGGAAGCGGCTCAGGACCCGCTGGCCGCCCGCCTGCGGCGGTTCCTGGCCGACCTTTCCCGGTGGCGATCGGCTGCCCGGCGGTACCCGCTCTCCCGGGTCATCCAGCAGCTGTACGACGAGACGGGCATCCTGGCCTACGTGTCGGGCCTGCCCGCAGGGGAGCAGCGGCGGGCCAACCTGGAGGCGCTGCGGGATCGGGCTCGCCAGTTCGACCAGTTCGCGCGGCAGGGCCTCTTCCGCTTCCTGCGGTTCATCGACCGGCTGCGGGAACGGGGGGACGACCTGGGTACCGCACCGGCCCTGGGCGAAAACGACGACGTGGTCCGCGTCATGACCATCCACCAGAGCAAGGGGCTGGAGTTCCCCGTGGTGGTCGTGGCGGACCTGGGGGTCGAGTTCCAGTTCGACCGCGGCCACGCCCTGATCCACCGGGACCTGGGGCTCGGCCTGAAAGTGGCCGACCCGGACCTGCGCATCCGCTACCCCAGCCTGGCCTATGAGGCGGTGCGGACCCAGCAGCGGCTGGACACCCTGGCGGAAGAACTCCGCATCCTCTATGTCGCCCTGACCCGGGCCCGGGAACGGCTCATCCTGGTGGGGTCCGCCCGGGACCTGCCCGCGTCGGCCGCACGGTGGTGGGCCGCTGCGGGCGGCGCACTGGCCGGTGGCGACCGGCCCCTGCCGGCGGAGGCGGTCGAAGGGGCTACCCGCTACCTGGACTGGCTGGGTCCGGCCCTGATCCCGCACCCCGATGCCGCGCCCCTGCGACAGCTGGCCATGGCCCCCAGCCCGCTGGAGCCGGCTGCGGGCAGCGAGGGGCTGGCCAGGGAGGGGTGGACCTCGCGCTGGCGCTGGACCGTCTGGCTGCGTCCGCCGGCGACGCCGGGTGCGGCGGCGGGACCCTCGGCGGTTCCCGGCCCCCAGGACCCGGAGTCGATTCACGCGGAGAGACCGGCGGACGGGCAACGGGACGAACCGGTGGCGCCGGCGCCACCGGGCACCGGGCAGGGGACCGGTGGCACCCCGGCCCCCAGCTGGCTGGAACCGCTGGTCCGCGGGCAGCCCCTGCCCGCCGGCGCCGTCGACGGCCCAGCGGTCGAGGCCCTGCGCCGGCGGTTGCGCTGGCGGTATCCATACGCGCCTCTGGCCAACCGGTTTGCCAAGCGCTCGGTCAGCGAGCTGAAGGGGCAGGACGATCCGGAGTGGCAGGCATATGCGCTCCCTGCCGACCTGCGGCGGGGCCTGCGCCAGCCCCGCCTCCATTGGAATGGAACGCCCCCGGGGGCGGAGCCCGCCCGGCCGGACGAACCGGCGACGGCTGCCGCGGTGACGGGGGCCGCCCGGGGCACCGCCACCCACCGGGTCCTGCAGCACCTCGACCTGGCCGGCCCGATGGACCGGCGGTCCATCGAACGGCAAATCGAGAGCCTGGTCGCCCGCCGGCTGCTGGCGCCGGCGGAAGCCGCTGCCGTCGACGTCGCAGCCCTGGCGCGGTTCTTTGCCGGCCCGCTGGGCCGGCGCCTTCTGCACCGTCCGGACCGGGTCTACCGCGAGTGGATGTTCACCCTGGGCGTGCCGGCGGTGGAGATGTACCCGGATCTGGTGCCGGCCCTGGAGGCGGCCGCGCAGGAGACCGGTGTGCAGGAGGCGGGTGCAGAGAAGGCCGGCAGGATGCCCGCAAGGTCGGTCCCTGCGGGCGATCTGGTGGTGGTCCAGGGCATCGTGGACTGCTTTGTCGACGAGGAGGACGGCCTGCTCCTGCTGGACTTCAAGACCGACGAGCCACGGCAACGGTCCATCGAACAGCTGGCGGCCTTTTATGCCGGTCAGGTGCGCTTCTACCGGCGGGCGCTGGCGGAGATCACAGGCCGTCCCGTCAAGGAGGCTTACCTTTGTTTCCTGGCCACGGGGGATGCCGTGCCCGTCGGGTGAACCGCCTCCGGCGGGGACGGTTTGCGGCGGCCTCGGAGGGCGGCTGCGGCGTCGATGCCGGCCGGCCCGGGCGGCAGGGACCGGCCGTCCGGGAGCCATACTAGGCCGGGGGTGAAACCATGCCCGCAGCGCCTCAGGACCGGGAGTTGCCGCCGGCCGCACCGGCCCGTCCGGACCGTCGCCGGAACCATCCGCCAGCCCGCCCCGAGGCAAGGCGGCAGGGGGAGGGGGTCCAGGGGATCGAGCAAGGGGAAGGCGGTCCCGTGGTCCCTGTGGACGGCGGCGTCCCGGGACCGCAATCGGCCGCTGCCGCTCGGTTGTGGGGAGCAACCTACGGGCCGGCGCCGGGCGGCGGCACGGACGATGAAGCGACCCGCCAGTCCACGGAAGCCCTCCGCCGCGCCCACCGGGTCGCCCGGGGACCCGGCAACCCGCGCCGGGAAGGACAAGATCGCCGGCCGGGTCCGTAAGCTTGGGGATCCCGGGACGGACGGGGCCGCCGGAGGTGCCGGCGGCGGGCCTCGCCTGCCGGCAGCTCCACCGGGGACGCGCCCCGGGAGGGTCCCACGCACACAGACGGAACCGAAAACGGAAGCGCATGCTGCAACAGGTCGCTCTCCGGGCGGGCGTGGGAACCCGTAGCGTAGCGCGTGCTTCCTACTTGGCTTGACGGGTGGCCGCATGGTGGTCGTGACACGTGGCTTCACGCGGGCGCGCCGTGTCGCAGGGGAGCAGGGGCGCGAGCCACCATGGCCGTGCCTGCGGCCAGGACGGCCCATTCGGCCCCATAGGCGGCAAGCAGGGCCGCGGCGGCGATCACGGTGCCCGGTAGGGCCGGGGCCAGGAGCCGGACCAGGAACGCCGTGGCCGTCAGCACGCCCACATTGGCCAGGGCGGCCAGGTGGATGAAAACGGTCCGCCGGGTGCGGACCAGCCGCCCGGCCTCGCAGGAGGCAAGAGCCACGACCAGGGGAACGGGGATCATCGCCAGGAGACCCCAGCGCGCCGCTGCGGCGACCTCCCCGGAAACGGCCACCACGCCGGCGAGATACGCCCCGGCCGCCGGCGTGGCGCTCAGCAGGGCCATGACCAGCACCCCGCCCAGCCCGGTCCGCCAGGCAAAGCCCCGGACGGCCCGCCACGCGCCGTCTTCGCCGTGGGCGATGGCCACCTGCTCCACGGTGCGCATGGGGAGCATGAAGAGCAGCACCGTGCTCCAGGTCACGGGCCAAGCGGCCAGGGCCACGGTGGCGTCGGCGGCCCGGGCCAGGAGGCCGGTGAGCACGGGGCGGGCGGCGAAAGTCGTCACGCTGGTAAGGGCCAGGGGGATGTAAAAGCCCAACAGGCCTCGCCAGCTCAGCCCTCCGGCCTCGCCGGCCGGGTGGCCGCCTGCCCGGACGGCCGCCCCGGGGGCGGCGTGCTGGCCGCCCGCGTCCCCCGCTCCCGTACCGTCGCACGCTTCCCTGACGCCGCCTGGCGGCCAGTGGCGCCGAAGCCAGCTCCGGGCGCAGGCATGCACGTATGCGGCCTCGGCGGTCACGGCCGCGGCCAGGCCAGCACACCCGGCCAGAGCGCCCGGCATGCCCAAGGAACCGCCGGCAGCCAGGACGGTCCCCAGGGTGGCCAGCCGGATCACGGTGCCCCGGCTGGCCACGGCGGTGTGGCCGTGGCGAATCAAAAGCCCCTGATGGAGCCGCCGCCAGGCGATGGCCGCCGTCCAGGGCAGCATCACCGCGAAGGCCGGTCGCACCAGGGCCAGCAGCTCGCCGTCCAAGCCCAGGGTCCGCCCAAAGTACAGGTCGAATAGGCCCGTGAAGGCCAGGGCCCCGTGGAGGAGCGTCAGGGCCCCTGCCAGCAGCAGGGTGAACCGCTGGAGCCGCCGCAACGCCTGGGGATGGGTGGCGAGGGCATTGCCGGCATGAAGCAGCATGATCACCGGGCTTTCGATGAGCAGGCACGTGGCGATCACGGCGCCGTAGGCCGCCAGGGAGAGGTCCGGCGCGGCCAGGCGGGCGATGCCGGCGTTGACCGCCGTCTCGGAAGCGCCCATGAGCAGGTCGCTGGCAGCCAGGGGCAGGTAGAACCGCCAGAACCGGCGGAACCCGCCGGCCGGCTCATCCTGGCCTCCGCGGGCTGCCGCCGGCCGGCGGCCCGCAGCAGCTTCCTGGCCGCCGGGCCCGGTTCCTCCGGGGCGGGTGCCCTGGGCGCTCCCGGTGCCCCCGGCGGGGGTGCGGCCGCCGGCGCGCGGACCTGCTCCCTCCTGGGGGAAGGGGAGCGTCGCCGTTTCGTGCGGCTTGGAATGGGTTGCCGGCTCCTGCCCGTCCGTCACAGCGCGTCGCCGTCCTTTGCCCGGCCCGCCGCTTCGCGGCCCGGATCGACTGCCTCGACCCGTTCCACTGCCCGGGATTGACGGCTCCAACATTAGCACCGCGATCCCACCTGCCACAACCCCGGGCGGCGGTCGGGATCCAGGGGGCCCCAGGCCGGCAGCAACCGGGGCTCTTGCGGCCCGCCTGATCCTTCCGTCCTGCGGTAAGATGGAACCGCACAGCCGTATGCTTGGGATCGCACATGGCCAGCAGGCCCGGGTCGCCGGGCGGTGGCAGGGTCCAGCCCCGGCCGGTGCACGCTGACGCCAGGCGCCTGGCGGGGCACGCCGGGGGTGCACCCCGGCCGGTTCGGCTTCACGCCACCCATCGACCGGAGCGCGGTCGCGGGCGCGGCTCGCGGGCCCGCGCGTCGCCGGCGCGCGCCTGGCGGGGCGCGGTGGCGGGCGCGCCTTGCCGGCCCGCGCGTCGCCGGCGCCCTCTGGCCGGCATCTTCTTGCTGGTTGCTGGCGGGGTGTGCGTTTCCCCTGCGGCCCGCGGCGGGACGCGGGCCGGGGCCCGCCACGGCAAAGGACGGAGGACCTGTTGCGGCATCTTTTACGGCGGGAGGGGCATCCATGCCAGGACGACTGCAGGACAAGGTGGCCATCGTGACAGGGGCCAGCCGAGGGATCGGCGAGGCCATCAGCCGCGGGTTTGTCGCCGAGGGGGCCAGGGTCGTGGGTGTCGCCCGGTCGGCCGGCGTCCTTGAGGCCCTTGCGCGGGATCTGGCGGCGGCCGGCGCCGGGGGCCGGTTCGTCCCGCGGGTGGCCGACGTCACCTCGGCGGCGGCCGCCCGGGAGGTGGTGCGGGAGACCCTGGAGCGCTGGGGCCGCATCGACATCCTGGTGAACAACGCCGGGGTGGGCCATTTCGCGCCGGTGGCCGAGCTGGACGAAGCGGCCTGGGACGAGATGATGGCCGTCAACCTCAAGGCGCCCTTCCTCTGGAGCCAGGCGGTGCTGCCCCATATGATGGAGCGGCGGGACGGTCACATCATCATGATCTCGTCGGTGGCCGGGACCACCACCTTCGTCAACGGCGCCGGGTACTGCGCGTCCAAGTGGGGCCTGATGGCGCTGGCCGATACGCTGCGCCAGGAGGTGCGTCCCTACGAGCTGCGGGTGACCGCCGTCTGCCCGGGTTCGGTGCAGACCCACTTCGGCGGCACGCCGCCCCGGGATTATTCCCTGCGCCCGGAGGACGTGGCCCACACCGTCCTGGAAGTGGCCGCGGCCCCGCGCCGGGTGGTCTACGGCACGGTGATCGTGCGGCCCCTGGTCCCGGCGGACCGCCAGTGACGACCCGGGCGGGGAGCCAACATCGGGATAACATGGAGGTCACATGGTGAACACGGAGGAACCGGCGATCGGCAGCGGGAGCCCGGCACCGGCGGGAGCCCCCTACGATCTGGTGATCATCGGCGCCGGCCCCTGCGGGCTGGCCTGCGCGGCGGCGGCCCAGAAGGCGGGCCTGCGTTACCGCGTGCTGGAGAAGGGGGCCATCGTCAACTCCCTGGTCCACTTCCCGCTGCAGATGAACTTCTTCAGCACCAGCGACAACCTGGCCATTGCGGGCATTCCCTTCGTCATCGAGCGGGCCAATCCGACCCGCCGGGAAGCGCTGGACTACTACCGGGCGGTGGTCCAGCACCTGGGCCTGCAGGTCGACACCTTCACCGAGGTCGTCGACGCCCGGCGCGAGGCGGACGGCACGTTCCTGGTAACCGCCCGGCCCGCCCCTCGCCTGGTGGCCGCCTGGCCGCCTCTGGAGCCGGAGGCGTCAGGCGCCCTGGAGGCCGTGCAGGAGGGCGGGCCGGAGCCGGCGCCCGCCCAGGGCCGGGAGGGCGGCGAAAGCGGAGAGGGCCGCGGGGCCGCCCGGCGGGGAGGCCCCCTGTGGACCTTGCGGGCCCGGAACGTAGTGCTGGCCACGGGCTATTACGATCGCCCCAACCGCCTGGGCATCCCCGGGGAAGACCTGCCCCACGTCAGCCACTACTACCGCGAAGGCCACGCGTTTTACGGGCGGCGGGTGCTGGTGGTCGGCGGGCAGAACTCGGCCGTGGAGGCGGCGCTGGACCTGCACCGCTGCGGAGCCCAGGTGACCCTGGCCCACCGGGGGCCGGCCCTGTCCGAGCGCATCAAGCCCTGGGTGCTGCCGCCCTTCCGCAGCCTGGTGGACAAGGGGCGCATCACGGTGCTCTACAACACGGAGGTGCAGGCCATCGAGCCCGGCCGGGTGCGGGTGGCGGTGGCGGGCGAGCCGCGGCAGCTGGAAGCCGATTTCGTCTTCCTGCTGGTCGGCTACCGTCCCAACCACACCCTGGTGCACCGGCTGGGGATCCCGGTGGACCCGGCCACGGGCGAGCCCCGGCACGACCCGGAGACCATGGCCACGCCTGTGCCCGGGGTCTACCTGGCCGGGGTGGTGGCCGCCGGCTACGACGCCAACAAGATCTTCATCGAGAACGGCCGCTGGCACGGGGAGCGGGTGGTCCGGCACATCCTGGCCCAGCGGCGCGGAGCAGCAGGTTGAAACTGAGAATGGTCATTCCAGGACACGGGAGAAGAAGACGGCGCTGACGGTTTCGTCCAGGGAGACCGGGCGGTCGTAGATCCGTTCCAGGAAGCCCGCCAGTTCCCCGGGGCTTTTCAGGTTGGGGTCTTCCGCCGCCAGCTCCGCCGCCGTCAGCTGCCCCAGGGGCTTGACCACCACCCGGTCGATCACCGCCGTGAAAAGCTTCTGTCGGGGTTCGAAGCGGTTGCCGTAGGTCACCCAGACCAGATCGCCTTCGCGGTACTTGTCGCGCTTGTCGCCCAGGCGGATGGTGCAGCGCTTTTCCGCCGCCAGCAAATTGGCCTGGTAGACCGTGGAGTAGAAATTCAGTGCCTTCAAGGCAAGCCCTCCCGTACTCATGCTCCGGCGCGGCTTCAGGCCGGCGGGGTGCGGCGCCGGGGCGGCGCACCCCGCCGGGGGCGCTACGGCGCACACCCGGCGCCGGGGCGGTACGGCCCGCTGCGGCGCGGCGCGCCGCCAGGTCGGTCCGGCGCGCTCCAGGAGGTGCGGTTGCAGCGCCGTCCGGCGCGGCTCCGGTTCCCCGCGCCGCCCCCGGCGGGCCGTCGCCTGGCGCCGGCCCCGCCCGTAACCGCCCGCCCGTCGCCGCCCGCCCGAGCTCTTTGCCGCCGGATCGAGGTTTGATTACCCGCTATTCGTCCAGGCTTCTGGGTATTCCTTCCGAAAAGCGCAGCGTTGTACCAGGATTCAGCAGGTTTTCGGGCAGCGGGGGTGGCGGCTCTCCGGCACCCGCGGCGGGCGGGCTTTCGGCAGGTGGGCAGGTCCGAGCGGGTCTGGATCGAGGGCGGGCGGCGGGGGGTGACGGGACCGGGGCAAACGAGGGGGCGCACCCGCCTGGGGTGCGCCCGTCCGGTTCTTGGCGTCGCTTGTGGCCTCGCGGGCGACGGCTTGCTTGCAACGGCTTACTTCTTCAGCTTGCTTCTTCGCCTTACTTCTTCGGGTCCGGCGGCAGCGCCTGGCCACTGGCCAGCGCCTGCTCGGCCAGGGCGATCATCCGCCGCACCATGTGGCCGCCGACGGCACCCGCCTGGCGGGCGGGAATATCACCCCAGTAGTCTTCGGAACCCTGGTGAACGGGCAAGCCCAGCTCGGCCGCAATCTCGTACTTCAGGTTGTCCAGGGCCGGGTGCGCTTCCTTGATCAGCAGCCGGTTGGTCTTCTGACCCAACGCCATGGGAATCACCTCGGTGGTCGAACTCGGCCCCGCACGCCCGCTGCTCCGGTACGTCCTGCGCGGCCGCCGCCACCGGCCAGCCCATGCCCGGTACCCCGGCCCGACGGTTCACCCGGCCGGGTTCGCCGGCCCGCTGTGCCGTCCTGCCGTACCGCCGGCCGGCTTTTGCCTGCCTGAACCTGGCTGGTTTTTGCCTCGTCCGGTCGACCTCGTCGACCTCGCGTCGCGTCCCGCACCGGTCCTGGAAGCGGTTGCACCAGTCGCTCCACCCGCCCGGGACCTCCCGCCGGTCCGTACCCCGTGGAGAGGGCTGCCATGGCGGCACAGGCGCTCGTCCCGAGGCCGTACAGCGGGTACGCGGCAGGTGGCGTTCCCGATCATAATTTGCACGGCCGCAGGACCTTTCAGGCTTGCAGTTTCGGGGCGGAGAGTGAATCCCGGGGGGCGGTGTGAATACCCGGCGGCGCCACCGGCCACCGGCATGGCTGGACCGCGAGTCGAAGCGCGCGCGCCGCGGCTGGCGGCCACCCGTCGCGCCGGCCGAGCCGCGCTCCTTCTCATTGCCATCACCCCGGGTGGCGCCGCAGCCGCACCTAAGGTGCAGGCCGCATGGCCGCGAGAAGCCGGCCAGTCAACGTTTCTAAACAATAAGAAAAATATCCTTTCGTTCGTTCGAGATGATACGAACAACCTTTGTTGATTCGCATGCAACGATATGATATCCCGGAGTTGCAGGCCTCGCCGGGGCGGGAGCCGGAGTTCCCCACGATCTCTCCGGGACCCGGCCGCCCGCGACAGCGGCTGCAGAGGCCGGAGCCGGCCCGCCGGGCGACCGGCCGGGTTCATCCAGAAGGGGGTTCACGATATGTCGGTGGCGGTGCGCCAGCAGGTGCAACCCGCGCCGGTGCCGCGCCGCAGCGGCGGCTGGCTGGACCGGTTCTTTGCCATCCAGGCCAGCGGGTCCGACCTGCGGACGGAGATCCTGGCCGGGGTGACCACCTTTGTCACCATGGCCTACATCCTGTTCGTCAACCCGCAGATCCTGGGGGCGGCGGGGCTCGATCCCAATGCCGTGCTCATGGCCACGGCCCTGTCGTCGGGCTTCGCCACGCTGCTCATGGGCCTGTTCGCCCGCATGCCCTTCGCCCTGGCGCCGGGCATGGGGCTCAACGCCTACTTCGCCTACACCGTGGTACTGGGGCAGGGCATCCCGTGGCAGACGGTGCTGGGTGCGGTCTTCATGGACGGCGTCATCTTCCTGCTCATCAGCCTGCTGCCCATCCGGGAGCGGATCCTGCGCGACATTCCGCTCAACATCCGCCTGGCCACCAGCACGGCCATCGGCCTCTTCATCGCCTTCATCGGGCTGCGCTCGGCCGGACTGATCGTGGCCAACGAGGCGACCCTGGTGTCGCTGGGTGACGTGCGCTCGGGGCCGGCGGTGCTGGCCCTGCTGGGGCTGGTCATCACGGCGCTCCTGATGGCCCGGCGCGTCAAGGGCGCCATCCTCTGGGGCGTGCTGCTGACCACGCTGCTGGGAGCCTTCTTCCACGCCCCGGACGCCAGCGGCGCCATGCAGCCGCTGACCCGGCTGCCCCACAGCCTGGCCGACGTGGTGCGCGCGCCGGACTTCGGCGTCCTGGCCCAGGTGGCGGGCCAGCTGGACGTCCGCAGCGCGCTGCAGCTGGGCCTGCTGACGGTGATCTTCACCTTCACCTTCGTCAACATGTTCGACACCGCGGGCACCCTGGTGGGCCTGGGCACCAAGATGGGCGTGATCGACGAGAAGACCGGGACCTTCCCGCGGGTCGGGCGGGTGCTGGTCAGCGACGCCCTGGCGACCATCATCGGCGCGGGCCTGGGCACCTCCACCGTCACCACCTACGTGGAGAGCGCCGCCGGCATCGGCCAGGGCGGTCGAACGGGCCTGACGGCCGTGGTCACGGGCCTCCTGTTCCTGCTGGCCGTGTTCTTCTGGCCGCTGGCGGGCGTGATCCCGGCCGCGGCCACGGCGCCGGCGCTGGTCATCGTGGGCCTGCTGATGATGGAGCCGATCCGCAAGCTCGACCTGGACGACATCACCGAGGCCCTGCCGGCCTTCCTCACCGTGCTCGGCATCCCGCTGACCTTCAGCATCGCCACGGGCATGGTGCTGGGGATCGTGTCCTATGTGGTGCTCAAGCTGGTGACGGGCCGTATCCGCGAGGTCTCGGTGACCATGTGGATCCTGGCGGCGATCTTCATCGCCCACTACGCCTTCATGGGCTCCGGAGCCTGAGGCCCGGTCCGGTGCCTGAGACCCGGTCGTGAGACCCGGTCCGGTACGCGAGACGGGGTCTGGTGCGTGACCCGGCAGGCCCCGGAAAGCCTGGTGTGGGTGACGGATCAGGGACGGACGAAACCGGCGCAACGAGCCGGCGGGGCGGGCGTCAGGGCGCCTGCCCCGCGCTGTTTTGCGGGGCCCGCGGGCGCTGTCCGGGGCGCAGGCCGAGGCACGGCCGGTTCGCGGCCGGTCGCAGGCCGGACCGGCGGCCGGTCCACCGCCCGGCGGCGGTGGGATGGCCGGCGCGGTGAATGGCCGGCGAGCCGGCCGGTCAGGAGCCCGGCTGCCCTCCCGGCCCGGCGGGCGGGACCGGGAGGAGCTCGAGGCCGCGGGCGAAGCGCTGCGCGTTCTCCCGGTAACGGGCCGCCGCGGCGCGGATTTCGGCCTGTTCTTCCGGCGTCAGGGAGCGGACCACCCGGGCCGGCACGCCCAGCACCAGGCTCCCCGGCGGGACCACCATGCCCTCGGGAACCAGGGCGCCTGCTCCCACCAGGCTTCCGCGGCCGATGCGGGCACGGCTCAGCACCACGGCCCCCATGCCGATGAGGCACTCGTCCTCCACGGTGCAGCCGTGGACGATGGCGCCGTGGCCGATGGTCACGTCCCGGCCGATGCGGCAGGGCTCCCCGGCGTTGACGTGGAGAACGGCGTTGTCCTGCACGTTGCTGCCCGCACCCACGTGGATGAGGTCGAGATCCGCGCGCAGGACGGCGCCGAACCAGACGCTGCTGTGCTCGTCCAGGACCACGCGGCCGATCACCCGGGCACCCGGCGCCACGTAGGCGGTGGGGGCCACGTGCGGCACCTGGTCACCAAGCCGGTACAGGCTCATGGCGATCCCTCCCCGGTGCGGGCAGGCCCGTCCCTGGGCATCCTTGGATCCCGCAACGGCGTTTCGATACAATCGTAACGTGTCGTCGACAATGGTGGCGTGTCGCGGCACCGGGTGCAGCGCGGTGCCCGGCCAACCCGGAGGGGAAGGGGTGGGGTGGAGCCGTGTGGAGCGTTGAACCCGCCGCGCCGGCCGACGCCGTCCAGGTGCTGGAGGTCACCCGCAGGGCCTTCCGGCGGTACGAGGGCAAGTACCCGGTGGCCCCCGAGCCGCTGCAGGATGACCTGGCGCGGGTCCAGGACGACATCGGCCGGGGCCGGGTGTGGGTGGCGCGCAACGGCGGGCGGGTGATCGGGGTGGTGCGGGCCCGGCCCCTGGCGGGCCGGCAGGAGGCCTGGGAGATCTACGGGCTGGCGGTGGACCCCGAGTACTCCCAGCTGGACGTCGGCACCTCCCTGGTCCGCGCGGTGGAAGACCGGCTCCGCCCGCAGGGGGTCCGGGCCCTGCACCTGCAGACGGGATTGCGCGACGCGCCGGCCATCGAGTTCTGGTACCGGGTCGGGTACCGCCCGTACCGGCTCGATGCCGATCCGGATCCCGCCGGCGGGTACGACCGGGTCTGGTTTGCCAAGGAATTCGCCTAGATGCCTGTGCTCGGGCCTCGCGGGCGCGGGGGTCCGGTGCGCTCGCCCGGACCGGCCTGCCCGCAGTGGGAGCGCGCCGGGCCTGGTGGGAGGGGGGAGATGCCGTGGAGGCGCTGCGGCTGACGCAGCTCACCGGCAAGGCCGGCTGAGGGTGCAAGCTCGGCCCGGCCGAGCTGGCGCAGGTCCTGCGCCACCTATCCCCCGAGCAGGTCGACGATCCCCGCCTGCTGGTGGGGCTGGAGAGCGGCGACGACGCCGGGGTGTACCGGCTCTCCGACCGGATCGCCCTGGTCCAGACGGTGGACTTCTTCACGCCCATCGTCGATGATCCCGTGCTCTTCGGCGAGATCGCCGCCGCCAACGCCCTGAGCGACGTCTACGCCATGGGCGGCCGCCCGCTGACGGCCCTGAACCTGGTGGGCTTTTCCGTGAGCCGCTACGGGGCGGACACCCTGGCGGCCATCCTGAGGGGTGGCGCCGCCAAGGTGCGCGAGGCAGGGGCGGTGATCGTCGGCGGGCACACCATCGACGACGCGGAACCCAAGTACGGCCTGGCCGTCACCGGCGTGGTCGACCCGGACCAGGTGTGGACGAACAAGGGCGCCCGTCCCGGCGACGTGCTGATCTTGACCAAGCCCATCGGCACGGGCGTCTTGAGCACCGCCCTGAAGCGCGACCTGGCGCCCCCGGCGGCGGTGGAGGCCATGGTGGAGACGATGCGCACCCTGAACCGGGCCGCCGCCGAGGCCGGGCAAGCGGTGGGCGGCATCCACGCCGCCACCGACGTGACGGGCTTCGGGCTTTTGGGGCATGCCAGCCACATCGCCCGGGAAAGCGGCGTGGCGCTGGTCATCGAGGCCGAGGCGGTGCCGGTGCTGCCGGGCGCCCGCGAGCTGGCGGAGCGGGACGTCTTCCCCGGCGGCAGCCGGGCCAACCGCCAGCATTACGGCAGCGTGGTGGAGTTCCGGCGGGCCCTTCCCCAGTGGGAGAAGGGGCTGCTGTTCGACGCCGTCACCTCGGGCGGCCTCCTGCTGGTGGTCGAACCGGCCCGCGCCGGTGCCCTGCTGGAGGAACTCCACCGCCGGGGGGTCCGTGCGGCCCGGCGCATCGGCCGGGTGGAAGGGGAACCCGCCGGGCGGGTCGTGGTGGAGTAGCCGGCGCGGAGCGCACGGGCCCGTCGATTCAGGCGCCGCGATGGCGGAGGAGCGGCGGGTGCCTGAGGGCGCCGCGACTTGCGAAGCAGAAGGCGCTTGAGGATGGCGGAGGAGCAGCCGGCGCTAGAGCCGCGGCGATGCCGCAGGAGCGGCAAGCGCTTGCTCCGAGGCGATTTTCGCTGGAGCGGCCGGCCCTTGCGCCGCGGTGGTGTTCGCAGGAGCAGCCGGGGTTTGCTCCGTGGTGATGTTCGCAGGACCAGCCGGCGCGGGTCACGGCAGGCGCCCGGGCGGGAAGGCAGGCGACGGGAATGGGCAAGACCGGAGGGCGCGCGGGGCACCGGCGGGGGCCGGTGCCCCGCGCGCTGGCCTGGGCCGTGCTGGCCGGGGGGCTGGCGCTGGCCTGGGTGGGCATGCAGCGGCAGGCACCCCCGGTGGCCGCCACGGCGGAGGCCGTGGCGGCCACCGGGGCGCTGCTGGAGGCCTGGCGGGCGGGCGAAGCCGCGGCCGCCGGGGCCTGGGTGGCCCCGGCGGCCGCGGGGCCGGGGGGTGCCTGGCTGGCCGGGCTCTCCGCAGGCCTGGAGGGCGGCGTACCGGCCCCGGCCGCGGAGCCGGAGGGCCTGCCGCCGGCGGGTTCCTCCGCCGGGGAAGGGACCGCCGGGTTTCTCCAGGTGCCGGTCACCCACTATACCCTGGGGGCGGCCCGTCCCGATGCCCTGGGCCGCGTCCACGTGGCGGCGGCGGTCGACGTGGCCGGCCCGGCGGACGGCGGCGCGGAAGGGTACGCGGCCCGCCTGGTGCAGGACTTCTTCTGGCGCCGGCTGCTGGAAGGACCGCGCCTGGTCGGGGCGCCGGCCCGGGTGGTGCTGGAGGTGGCGGTCGCGGGAGATCGCCTGGTCTGGCGCCGGGACGGCGGCGCCTGGCAGCCGGGGCTGGGCCTGGCCGACCTGCCCTCGCGGGCGGCTCCCCCGGGGGGCCCGCCGGGGGTGGAGGTCGAGGTCTCCCGCGAGGGCTTCGGCCCGCTGGCCCTGGCCGGGGAGCGGGGCGTCCTGCTGGTGACCCGGGGACCCCGTCCCCTGGTGGCCCTCTGGCGCTGGTCCCTGGACGACCCGGCCGAGGAGCCCGGCCGGGACGTGCTGGTGCTGGACGTGCTCTACCACGCCCGCGGCCTGGGGTGGCAGGCCGGCGCCGCCGGACGGCGGGCGACCCTGATGGTGGAGGCCGAAGACGGGTCCCGCCTTCCCGTGGTGTACGACCTGGAGGCCGGCCGGCCGGCGGATATCGCGTCCCCGGGCGGCGGCGAGTGACCGCTGCCCACCGCCTGCCAGGGACTCGGGCCGCCAGGGCATCCGGGGTGCTCGCCACGGGCCTGGGGCCCCGGGCGTCCACCCGCATCCACCCTCTGCGGCCCGGCCGGTTCCGCCAGGCCGGGGATCCCGGCCGTTGCTCCCCGTGACGGCTTTCGCTACTTGGGCGCCTGCCGCCGGTCCCCCCTGCGGCCGACTTTCGTAGGATGGGATGACATCACCCGGGTGGCCCTGCAACCTGCCCGGGCAATGCAGGGGAGAGGCCGATGTTGAAGATCCTCGTTGCAACGGGCCGGCCGCTGGTCCGGGAAGGCCTGCAGCGCATCCTGGAGGGCGCCCCCGGGCTGCAGGTGGTGGGGCACGCCGCCGGACCTGAGCCGCTGCTCGACCGGGTGCGCGAGCTGGTCCCCGATGTGGTGCTGCTGGATTTGAGCCTGGCCGCCGGCGACGCGCGGGAGCTGGTGGGGCGGATCGGGCGCATGCCCGGTTCGCCCGTGGTGGTGGGCATCACGGACCGGGCCGACCCCCACGCGCTGCTGGGGCTGGTGCAGGCCGGTCTGGGCGGCTACCTGCTGGCCAACCGGGAAGCGGCCGGCCTGTCCGAGGCCATTCGCGCCTGCACGGCCGGGATCTTCGTGATCGATGCCGAGATCATGTCCGAGCTGGCCAGCGACTCGCCCCTCTACCGTTATGTTCCCGCCCCCGAAGAAGTGGAGCGGGCGCGGCTTTTGAGCCAGCGGGAGCTGGAGGTGCTGAGCCGCATCGCCCGCGGCAAGACCACCGCCCAGGTGGCTCGCGAGCTCTTCATCAGCCCCAAGACGGTGCGGAACCACCTGAGCCACATCATGCAGAAGCTGGGGGTGCGCGACCGGACCCAGGCGGTGCTGTTCGCCCTGCGGGTGGGACTGATCCGCCGCCACGACCTTCTGGGATAGTGCCGGACCGCGGTGGCGGGCGGTTCCGCCAGGCGAGGCGCGGAGGCCGGGATCTCCCGGCCTCCGCCTTTCTGGAGGCCGGCTTCCCCCGGGGGCGCTTGTCCCCGCTGCCGGTTGCCGGAGGATGCTCCAGAAATTTTCTCTTCAGGGCAGTCGTTCCTCTTGACGGCCGGTGTCGTCCCCTCCTACAATGGCCTCACCATGGGGAACACACGTTCGGTATCGATCCCGTGGATGGCTTATGCCCGCCTCGAGGGGGCGTGGGCGGTGGCGGCCGGCGTGCAGGACCGGCCGGCGGTGGTGGCCGACGGCCCGGTCGTGGCCGACGTGTCGCTGCCGGCCAGGGCGGCGGGCCTGCGCCCTGGCATCCGGGTCCAGAGCGCCCGGCGGCTCCTCGGCAGCCTGGAGGTGGTGCCGCGGGATGCCATCGACCCCATGGCGGCCCTGGAACCCTTCTATGAGGCGCTGCTGTCCCTCTCGCCCCGGGTGGAGCCGGTGGTTGACCAGCTGGCGGCCTTTTGCGAGCTGGATCCCCGGCAAACGGTGGACGGCGTGGTGGCCATCTTGCAGGCGGCAGGCCTGGGGCGCTACGGCCACCGCCTGGTGCTGGGCCTCGGCCACGGCCGGCTGGTGGCGCGGATGGCCGCCCGGGTGGCGGCGCGGTCCCCGACCGGCGGCGGCGCAGGGGCCACCGGCCGGCAAGCTTGCGGTTCCGGTCCCGCATCGTCCCGCACCGGCCCCTCACCGGTCACCCGGCCCCCGGCCGGCCCTGCAAAAGGGGCGGCCAGGGTTCCCCGGTTCCGGGATGGCAGCCGGCCGTGGCCCGGGAGAGGGGCGTGGCGGGATGCGGAGGCGATGGGCAGGGATGCAGCGGCGCAGCCGGGCCCGCAAGCCGGCTTCCCGGCGGGACGGGGCGGGGCGGCGGGCGGGCACCCGTCCCGTGCCCGGCCGCCCCGGGAAGCCTGTGGCGCAGCGGGGCTGGCGGTGGTCAGCTGCTGCGTTCCGCCCGGCCAGGAAGCGGGCTTTCTAGCCCCCCTGCCCGTGGCCGCCCTGCAGGAAGAGGTGCCGCCGGCGGCTCGCCGCCAGCTGCAGCGCCTGGGCCTGTACACCTTGGGGGATGTGGCCGCGGCGCCGCGGCAGGTGGTGGCCCGGGCGGTGGGCGACCAGGCTCCCCTCCTGCAGGCGTGGTGCCGGGGGGACGACCGCCGCCCTCTCAAGCCGGGCTACCCGCCGCCGGGGGTCACCGCCACCCTGACCGCGCCTCCCGAACTGGGGGAGGAGCTCCGCGCCGGCTGGTGGCCGGCCCAGCTGCCCCGCCTGGCCCGGGAGGTGGCCGCCCGGCTGGCCGCTGCCGGGCAGGCGGGCCGCCTGGTGATCCTGCAGGGGGAACGGTCCCGGGTGGGGCGCTACCTGCCCGTGGCCGCCGCCGGGCAGGACGTCCTGGCCCGCGCCGCCCTGGCCCTGTATCACCGCCTCGTACCGGCCGAACCGGCCCCGGCCCGGCTGGACCTGACGGTGACGGCCCTGGAGCCGGCGGCCCGGCAACTGGCCCTGCCGGCAGCCTTTGACCCCGGTGCCGGCCCCGGCGGCCGGCGAGCCGTCCCCGGTGGTGAACGGCCCGGCACCGGCCGCCAGCGGGCGGGCCGTGCCCCGTTCCCGGCCGGGCAAGAGGTCGCCGGCCCGGAGCTGCCGGTTCTCCTGGATGAGCTGGTCCGCCGCTATCCGGGGCGGATCTTCTGGGGCCGGGAGCGGCCCGCCACCCGGCGGGAACGCCAGCTGGCCTACTGGGATCCCTGGCGCGGGGCACCCGGCCAGCCGGGCAGGTGAAGCGGTCCGAACGTCCTGCCCACCGCCCGGATCCGGCCCAGGAGCGCCTGGCCTTGGGGCGGCGGTCCCTTGAGGCAGCGGTCGCGGAGGCACGGGAGCATGGCCCTGATCGGCAAGCCGGTGCCGGTGGAGGTCGACGCCAGCGGGCGGCCCAGCCGGTTCTTCTGGCGCCGCTGGCACCGGGTGACCGGCATCCTCGACGAGTGGCGGGAAGCAGGGGCCTGGTGGGACGGGGAAGAGGAGCGGCGGGTGGTGCGGGTCCTGGTGGAAGGGGGCGGGGTCTTCGAGCTGGAGCGGGTGGCGGGAAGCTCCCGGTGGGTGCTCTACAAGGTCTATGACTGACACCGCCGGGTGCCGCCGGCAGCCGGCCTGGCCGGTCGCCGTGCAGCGAGCGGCCCGGCAGCGAGCGGCCCGGTGCACCGGCTCGCAGGCCGGGTTGGGCCTCCGGCCGGTCCCGCTTGTCTTGCCGGAGGTCGTGGCAGGGCAGGCCTGACCAGGGTAGAGGGGGGCCGTGGCATGTTCGTCCACCTGCATTGCCATTCCGCCTATTCCTTTCTTGACGGGGCAAGCCCGGTGCAGGCGCTGGTGGAACGGGCCGCAGCGCTGGGCATGCCCGCCCTGGCCCTGACGGATCACGACAACGTGGCGGGCGCCGTGGAGTTCGACCGGGCGGCCCGGGCCGCGGGGATCAAGCCCATCCAGGGGGCCGAGGTCACCCTCCTCCTGGACGAACCGGCCGGGCCGGCCGGCGTCAGGCCCGCCCGTCCCAGGCCGGCCGCCGGCGCCGGGCCCGGCGGCGCCAGGCCCGCCGGTGGCGGGCTCGGGACCGGTGGCAAGCCCGGAGGCGGCGGTCCGGGTGGTCCTGGGGACGCCGCCCCCCGGCCGGCCGCGGAGGGCAGGCCGGAGCCGGTGACGGCCCATCTGGTCCTCCTGGCCACCGGTCCCCAGGGCTATGCCCGCCTCTGCCGGCTCCTGACCCGGGCCCACCTGGACCGCCCCCGGGGCAGTCCGGCCCTTCCCTGGACGGTGCTGCTGGAGGAGGTGGCGCCCGGCGGCGAGCCGCTGGCCGGCCACGGGCTGATCGCCCTGTCCGGCTGCCGCCAGGGACCGGTGCTGCAGGCGCTGCTGCGGGGCGACCGGGCCACGGCGCTGGAGCGGGCCCGGCAGCTGCGGGACGCCTTTGGCCGGGAGAACTTCTTCCTTGAGCTGCAGGGCGGCTGGCTTCCCGGCAACCGCGCCCTCAACCGGGCCCTGGCCGATCTGGCGGAGCACCTGGGGGTCGGGCTGGTGGCGACCAACGACGTCCACTACGCCACCCGCGACCGCTTCGCCGTCCACGACCTGCTGGCCTGCGTCCGCCTGGGGATCCCGGTGGACGAACCCCATCCCCAGCGGCACCTGAACGCCGACAACGACCTCAAGTCCCCCCGGGCCATGGCCCGGATGTTCGCCGGTTACCCTCAGGCGCTTGAGGCCACGCTGGCCATCGCCGAGCGCTGCGCCCCTGCGCTGCCCGAGGGGGGCGTGCCCCGCCCGGCTTTCCCCCTGCCGCCGGGAGTCCGGGCCGAAGCCTACCTGCGGGAGCAGGTGGAGCGGGGCGCCCTCTGGCGCTACGGCCGCATCACTCCCCGCATCCGGCAGCGGCTGGAGCACGAGCTTTCCATCATCGAGAAGCTGCAACTGGCGGACTACTTCCTGCTGGTCTGGGATGTGGCCCGCTATGCGCGCCAGCAGGGCATCCGCTGTGCCGGTCGCGGCTCGGCGGCCGACTCGGCGGTGGCCTACTGCCTGGGCATCACCGACGTGGACGCCATCGAGCGCGGCCTGCTCTTTGAACGCTTCCTCAGCCTGGAGCGGGCGGAACAGCCGGACATCGACATCGACTTCGACGCCCGCTACCGCGACCAGGTGGCGGATTACGTCGAGCAGCGCTACGGCCCCGAGCACGTGGCCACCGTCTGCACCTACCAGACCTACCATGCCCGCGGCGCCCTGCGGGACTTCGGCAAGGTGCTGGGTTTTCCGGAGGCGGTGATCGACCGCATCGCCAAGCGCGTGCCGTACTACCTGTCCCGGCAGCTGGGGCGGGCCCTGGCGGAGGTACCGGAGCTGCGCGACCTTGACCTGCCCCGGGAGCGGTTGAAGCGGCTGGTGGCCCTGTGCGAAGCGGCCGCGGGGCTGCCCCGGCACATGGGGACCCATCTGGGCGGCCTGGTGATCAGCCGCCGGCCGCTTTCGGACCTCTCCCCGCTGCAGCGATCGGCCAAGGGACGCCGGATCCTCCAGTTCGACAAGCGGGGCGTCGAAGAGCTGGGCCTGGTCAAGCTGGATCTCCTATCCCTGCGCACCCTGGGCGCGGTGGAGGAGGCGGTGCGGGTCATCCGCCGGCGCAACCCCTCCTTCGACTACGACCACATCCCCCTGGACGACCGGGCCACCTACCGGCTGCTGGGGACGGGGGAGACCGTGGGGGCCTTCCAGCTGGAGTCCCCGGCCCAGCGGGCGCTGCAGCCGCGGCTCCGGCCCGAGAACCTGGAGGACGTGGTGGCCAGCGTAGCCATCATCCGGCCCGGCCCCATCAAGGGGGACATGGTGGAGCCCTTCCTGGCCCGGCGCCGGGGGCAGGAGCCCGTCACCTACCTGCATCCCAAGCTGGAGCCCATCCTGCGCAAGACCTGGGGCGTGGTGCTCTTCCAGGAGCAGGTGATCGAGATCGCCACCGCCATCGCCGGTTTCACCCCGGGTGAGGCCGACCGCCTGCGCCGGGTCATGACCCACGCCCGCTCCCCGGAGGAGATGGAGGACATCGGCCGGCACTTCCTGCGCCGGGCCCGGCAGCAGGGCGTCGGCGAGGAGGTGGCCCAGGCCATCTTCCGCATGATCCAGGGTTATGCCAGCTACGGCTTCTGCGAGGCCCACGCCGCTGCCTTCGGCGTCACGGCCTACAAGACCGCCTACCTGCTGGCCCACTACCCGGCGGAGTGGTATGCGGCCCTGCTCAGCCTCCAGCCCATGGGATACTACCCGCCCAACACCCTGGGCGTGGAGGCGGCGCGGCGGGGAATCCAGATCCTTCCATTAGACATCAACACCAGCCAGGTGGCCTTCACCGCCACCCCCGGCACCATCCGCATCGGCCTGCGGGCCGTCAAGGGCCTGGGGGACGAACCCGCCGCCGCCATCGTGGCGGAACGGGAGCGGGGCGGCCCCTTCCGCCATCTCATGGACTTCCTGCTGCGGCTGGCGGCCCGCGGCGGTACGGCGGCCGGCCCGGTCCTCGACCGGGAGCAGGTGGCCGCCCTGATCCGGGCCGGGGCCTTCGACGGCCTGCACGCCAACCGCCGCGCCCTGCTCTGGGGGCTGGACGAGGCCCTGGCCACGGCCCGGCAGGCCGCCGGCGGTGGCGACCTGGCCCAAGGACTGGCGGCGGCCTGGTCGCCGCCTGTTGTGGCCGACTTCCCCGATCTGGAGAAGTGGGCCATGGAGCGGGAGGTCCTGGGCATCGACGTCCACCGCCGGCACCTGCTGGCCATGCTCCGGGAGGTGCTGGAGGCCCGGGGCTACCGGCCGGCGGCGGCCCTCCGCGGGTTGCCGCCGGGTGTGCCGGTGCGGGCGGCGGGGATCCCCGTCCGGCCCCACCGCCCGCCCACCCGCAGCGGCCGGGTGATCGTGTTCCTGACCCTGGAAGACGAGACCGGGCTGGTGGACGTGACCGTCTTCGAGGAGGTATACCAGCGTTACGGGCGGTGGATCTTCACCGACCCGCCCGTGCCCCTGGCGGTCGAAGGTGTCCTGCAGGACCGGGACGGAGCCCGGGCCCTGCTGGCGCGGCGGGTGATCCCCCTGGCCGCCGCCCTAGTGGAAGGGGGGCGACGGGCCAGGGACCGCAGCGCCGGCAGGCGGGAAGGAGCGGTGGCGCGGTGGAGCGCCTCAGCGTCTATTACGACGGCTGGTGCCCCTGGTGCCGCCGGGCCGCCCGGTGGTGCCGGCGGCTCGACTGGCTGAACCGCCTTGACCTGTGTTCCTTCCGCCCGCACGGCGCCATCCCGGACGCCACGGGCGCCGGCGGGGAACCGGCAGGTCGTCCGGCGGCCGGCTCGCCGGTGCGGCTTCCTCCGCCGGCCGAGGGGCCGGAGGGGCCGGAAGCGTGCCCGCCCCTCAGCCCGCAACAAGCGGCCCGGGCGGAACAGGCCCTGCTGGCCCGGGGCCGGGACTCGGGCCGGTGGTACCAGGGCTTTGCCGCCGTCCAGGCCGTCACCCTGCGGCTTCCCCTGCTCTGGCCCGCGGTGCCGGTCCTGGCGCTGCTGGGCCGTCTGGGAGCCGGACCCGCCCTCTACCGGATGCTGGCCCGGCACCGGCCGGTCCTGCTCCCCGTACCGGGTCCGTGCCCGCTGCCTCCATCCCGGCCGGCAGAAGGGGCCTCCTTTCCTGCCGGGCTTGCCCGTGGCCGGGTCAAGAGGGCCGCCGCGCCGCCCTCGCGACCCGGGCTGCCCGCCCCGGGCACCACCCCGGACCACCAGGGCCGGCGACAAGCCCGGCGACAAGGACCTGCTTGCTTTCTGGCGAAGAGGGCACGTGTTTCCACGGTGTCCTGCCGCCGTTCCGGCAGGAGGTAGCGGGATTCGCATGTTCGACGTCGTCCTGGTGGCGCCCGAGATCGCTCCCAACACCGGCAATGTGGCCCGTACCTGCGCCGTCACCGGCGCCAGGCTCCACCTGGTGCGGCCCCTGGGGTTCCGGTTGAGCGACCGGCTGCTCAAGCGGGCGGGTCTGGACTACTGGGCTCACGTGGCATGGCAGGTCCACGATACCTGGGATGATCTGCTGGCTGCCCTGCCCGGTGCCCGGTTCTGCTATCTGGACCCCCGTGGCAGCCTGTGGTATAGCCAGATGGATTTTGCACCGGGAGACGTCCTGGTCTTCGGCAGCGAGTCGCGGGGCCTGCCGCCCGGCCTCATGGAAGAGCGGCCGGGCCCGGTCCTGCGGGTGCCCATGCGCCCGGGGCTCCGCTCTCTCAACCTGGCCAGCACGGTGGCCCTGGTGCTGTACGAGGCCTACCGGCAGCAGGGCTTCCCCGGGATGACGTAAGCTCCCCTGGAACGGGAATGCAAGGACGAGCGCTGCAAGGGGGAGGGCCCATGCGGGGATTGCGGGTGGTGGCCGTACCCATTCGGGTCGAACCGGTACCCCATCTGGAGGCTGCGCGGGAGCGGCTCCTTTCGGCCCTGCTGGCCGGCTACCGGAAGCTGGCCGCCGCCGGGGCGGTGCGGCCCCACCCGCCGCGCCTGCTCCACGGTGCCTCCACGTCCCCGCCGGCCGGGGCACAGGAACCGGAGGGCCGCGAACCCCAGCCCGGGGACGCCGCCGGACCCGCGCCGGTGCCGGGCGGCGGAGGGACGGGGGGACCGGGGATCCGCCGTCCGGCACGGGCAGCCTGGGCCCGCCCCCGCCGGCCGGCGCCGGCGTTTCCCGCACCTCCCGGGATGCCGCTGCTGCCGGTGCGGCCCGAACCACCGCCAGGCGGGCGGGCACCGGCGCCGCGGGAGCGCGGCTCCGTTCGACGCCGCGGCCGGCGGGACTGGTGGTCCTTTCCGGCCTGGGCGGGCTTTTGCCCCTAAGCGCCCTGGCGGGGGAGCCGCCCCGCTGGGATGGGCGGCTGGCCGCCCTGGCCCGCCGGTTCGGTGACGCCGCGGCGGAGGTCTGGTCCGAGTGGGCGGCCCAGGCCGCCCGGACCCTGGGGATCTACCTGTGCCCGGGGACGGTGGTGGTTCCCCAGGGCGAGGGTTTTGAGCACGTGGCCCTGTGCTTCGGACCCGACGGCCGGCTCCTGGCGCGCCAGGCCCAGCTGCACGCCACGCCCGAGGAAGCGGCCCTGGGGCTTGTACCCGGCGACGACTGGACACCCTTCACCCTCGGCGGCTGGACGGCCTCGCTGGTGGTCGGCCGGGACGGGTGGATCCCCGAGGTGGGGCGCTGGGCAAGCCTGGAGGGGGTGCGGCTGGTCGTCCACCCGGGCTACGCCCTGGATGCCGCCGGCCGGTGGGACCTGGTGGCAGGTCCCTGGCAGGTGGTCCAGCAGACCCAGGTGTACTGGGTGCACGCGGCGCCGTCGGGGCAGGCGGGCACGCGCGACCTGGCGCCCCAGGCGGCCATCTTCGCGCCTTGCGAGATCACCCCCGCGGGACGCGGCTGGCTGGCCTGGGAAGACGGGGGCGAGCCGGCGGCTGCCACCCTGGAGGCGGCGGCCCTGGCGGCGGTGCGGGAACAGTACCCCCTGGACCGCTACCTCCACCCCGCGCTCTACCTGCGCCAGCTCCTGCCGGCCTACCGCCGGCTGGCCGGAGCCGGAGGATGGGGAATGGCAAATGTGGCAAATGCGGGACAGGCTGCGCCGGGTAAGGGGGACGGGAAGCCGGCAGCGCCGCCTCCAGCCCTCCCGGGCCTTGCCTCCGTCCCGGCTGCGGGCGAGCCAGGACCGGGGGATGCCGGGCGGGCCCGCCCGCGACCGGCGGGCAGGCGGCGCCGGCGGGCCCGCAAGGGGGGTGCCGCCGGTCTCCTCCGGCAGGGCAGAGATGCCGGGCGCGCGGGCGTGACCGGCGCCCCGCCCGCCGATGCGGCGGCCGCCTGCGAACCCGGCGTAACGGCCGCCGTTGCCGCGCCACCGCCGGCGGCCCGGCCCGGGAAGGCGGGGCCGGCTTCCACCAGGGACCCCGGGCCCGGCCCGTCGCCCTGCAACGGGCGGGAAGGAGACGGCGGGCCACCGGCGTCGGGTCGCACCGCTGCCGGGCCGGCGGCTGCACCGGGGGGCGGGCCGGCGGCTGCACCGGCGGGAAGGAAGCGGCGGCGCAGGAAGCGGCGCCCCAGGGCGGCGCCAGCGCCCCACGGGACGGGGCCCGGCAGCGGAGGCGACGGCAACCCGCCAGGTGCCAAACAAGGAGGGAGCCCGGCTTCCAGCCGCGGAGCCCAGCCCGCGGGCGGTGACGGGACCGGGGGAGCGTGAACCATGTCCGGCAGCATCTGGCAGGCGCTGCAGCAACAGGCCTTCCGGTTGATCCTGCGCTGGACGGCGCGGGGTGGTCCCCTGCGGCGGGCGGTGGCGGCCATGGGCATCCGCCGCAGCCCCAACCTGCACCGGTTGGATCCGGCCCGGGTCCGGGTGGCGGCGGTGCAGCTGGAGCTGGACACCTTCCGCCGGCCGGAGGACTTCGCCCGCTGGGTGGCGCGGCCGCTGGGCGACGCCGTGGCCCGGGGTGCCCAGCTGGTCGCCTTTCCCGAGGACGTGGGGCTGGCGCTCCTTGGCCTGCTTCCCGGCTTCGAGCGGCTGGCCGCGGCCCCCTCACCCCAGGCCGCCCTGGCCGGCCTGGGAGACGTGGGGGTGGCCGACGTCTTCCGCTTCCTGGGCCCGGCGGTGGGCCGGATCTACCACACGACCTTTTCGGCGCTGGCCCGCGCCCATGGCGTTTTCGTTCACGGCGGCAGCGTCATGCTCCCCCGGGGCCGCAACCTCTACAACTTCGGGTTCCTTTACGGGCCCGACGGGCGCTTGGTCGGGCGCCATGCCAAGGCCCACCTGCTTCCCATGGAGGCGGAGTGGGGCGTATGCCCCGGCGATTCCTTCGACGTGTACGACACGGTGCTCGGCCGGATCGGCATTCCCGTGTGCATGGACGCCACTTATTTCGAGACCTTCCGCCTGCTGGCCCTGGCGGGCGCGGAAATGGTGGTCGTCCCCATCGCCAACCCGGAGCCGTACAACGAGTGGCATGCCCGGCGCGGCACCTGGGCCCGGGTCCAGGAGACGCCCGTCTACGGCGTCGTCCCTGCCCTCGTGGGGCGGATCCTGGGCATCGAGCTGACGGGGCGGGCGGCCGTCTATGCACCCCTGGCGCTGACCCCGGCCGGCGATGGGGTGCTGGCGCAGGCGCGCACCTGGAACCGGGCCGAGGTGGTGGTGGCCGACCTGGATCTGGTGCGCTTGCGGGAATACCGCCGGCGCGCCGGTTTCCCGGGGTATCTGCGACCGGACCTCTACGAGCGCTACCTGGAGCCGGCCTACCGGCGCCTGCGGGACCGGCGGGCGGCGGAATCCCCCTCCGGTCCGCAGGGCGAGGCAGCCGGCTAGCGGGACGAACCCGGCCCGTCCGCCGGGCCAGGCCCCTGGGGCGCTGGCCGTGCCGCCACCCCGGGGCGCGCCCCGCGGCGCCGGCGAGCGCCCCGGGGCGGCCCAGGTGGGTGGCCGCGCCAAGCTGCTGCCGGCGGCCCGGCAACGTAGGGATCCGGCGGCCCCGGCCGGCCCAGGCGCTCGGGCAGGCAGCAGGCTGCAGCAGGCCGTTCCCGCGCGTTCCCCGCCCGCCAGGCCGGAGGGGGCAATCTTCCCCACGGCGCACGGCGCATACTTTCCCCCGCCGGAGAAAGGTTAGAACCGGTTCAGTCTGGTCACCGGCAACCCATGGACACGGGGTGGGACCCAGGCGGCCGGGCCAGCGCGGTGAGGGGGGACGAACCCGCCGTGAGGGCAGGGGCAAGGACGGCTTCGCGCAGCGGGGGACGGACATGGGACCGGCAGGCCAGTCGCCGGGGTGGGCTCGCCGGGCCAGGGGGCGGGCCGGCCGGTCGCGGGAGCGGCAACGGGTCAGGGAACGGGCAGGTCCTGGTGCGGCGCATCCCCCCGCCGGGCAGCTTCCCGGCCTCCCGGCGCCGGGCCACGGCGGCGGCCCTCCTCATTGCCGGCGGGCTGTGGCTCGGCGGCTGCGCCATGGGGGGCGGGGGCGGTGGCGGGGGCCAGGCCAAGCCGTCCCCCGAAGAGGTCCGCTATGCCGTCCGCCAGGAACTTCAGAGCCCGGAGATGCAGGCCCAGATTCAGCAGATCATCACCCAGCAGGTCCAGATGCTGGCGGCTCAGCAGGTGCTGCTGACGCCTGAGGGCCAGAAGCAGCTGGTCCAGCAGTTGAAGACAGTGGCCAGCTCGCCCCAGGGCCAGATGGCGATGCAGACGGGCGTGCAGGAGTTCCTCCGCTCCCCCCAGGGCCAGCAGATGATCCGGCAGGCCGTCACCATGCAGCTGCAGCAAATGCTGAGCGGTGCCGGTGGCGGCGGCGGTGGCGGCGGCGCCGGCGGTGGAGGCGGCGCCGGCGGCGGTGGCGGGGGCGGGATGGGCGGAGGCAGCGGTGGGGGCGGCGGGGGCTGAACGGCTCACGCAACCCTCCAAACATCCGCTGCAGCCGTTCCGGAAGCCGCTCGTGGCGAAGACGGCGCTCGTGGCGGAAGCGGCGCAGGAGGGCGCACGCAGGAGAAGGGAGAACAAGGGCCGGCTCCACCGTCGCGGAGCCGGCCTGATGCTCTTTTCATGCCCCGCCTCGGGAATCCCCGCCGTCAGGACCCTGGCGAGCCCGGTTGCGGCCCCCTGCGGCATCCCGTCGCCGGGCGGCATCCCGGCCGTTTCCTTCGCCGCCGGGGCGGCCTTGGAGCGGCTGCGGAGCAGGCGGGGTCGTCAGCGACGGTGTCACCACCCCAGCCCCGGGCGGGTCGTTCTGCACCGCTTGGGGCGCCGACCGGAACTCCTCCGGGTGGGTCGCGAACTGCTGGAACCCCACGCTGTTCGACAGCGGATTGTAAGGTGCGGGGGTGTCGACCCCCTCGCCCTCGCCGGTGTGGACCCAGGCGGGTCCAAAGTGGCCGGCCGCCGCGGTGGTCAGGGGGTTGAGCCCGTCGCCGGCGGCCGGGTTGGCCTGGGCGTCCCCAGGGCCGCGGGTGCCCTGCGGGGGACCGGACCTCCCCTGGCCCGGCTGCCGGCGGGTGCCCGCCGGGCCTCCCGGCGCCGGGCCTTCCTGCCCGGGGAGAACATCCTGGGGCGTGGTGCCGGCCGGTTCGTCCCGGTGCTCGTGCTGGGACACAGGATCACCTCCTGCCCCTAGGCTTCCCGGGAAGCGGTCCGGTCCGGCGGCCACTTTCCCGGTGTCCTGACCCCAGGCGGTGCCGCTCCCGCCCCGGGCCGGCGCCGCCCGGGACGGCCCCGTCCCGGACCCGGGCCGGCGCCACCCGGCATGACCCCGGCCCCACGGCTTCGGGAGGGGCTGGGCCGGCTCCCGGGCCTGCGGGTCCGGGATCACCACCCGGGCGGTGCCCGGCCGGCGGCTCCGGGAGGCGCTGCGCCGGCTCCGGGCCTGCGCCGGCCCGCGGGGCGGTGGGTTGAACCCGGCGCCTCAGCCGATGCCGAAGCCCGGTCCCAGGCCCCGGGGAGCGGACCAGTGAACTTCCAGGCCGTCGACCCGGCCCGCGGGCGGCCCCTGGCGCAGCGCTTCCACCAGGCGCTGGAGGGCCCCGGGTGCTCCCTCCGCCACCACGGTGACGGTGCCGTCGGCGTTGTTCCGGGCGAAGCCGCGCAAGCCCAGGTCCAGGGCGCGGGACCTGGCGAAGGCCCGGTAGCCCACGCCCTGGACCCGGCCGTGCACCGTGACCTCCAGGCGGGCCGCAGCTCCCGCGGGTGCCCCGGCCCGCCCGCCCACGGGATGGACAGGATCCATGTTCACCACCTCGCCTTCCCTTTGCCTCCACTTTGCCATAGCGCGCCACCACGCGCCCCCGGTGGGCCCGCGGCCGCCCCCGAGACCCCTCGCCGCGACGCCATAGCCGACACGGGCATGCCCGGCGGGCGCTCCGGGAGGGCCGGAAAGGGCGGGAGGGCGGATGGGGCTGCCCGGGCCGGCGGCTAACGGCCGGGCGGCGGGGGACACCCTAGGGACGGGCGCGGGACTCGCAGGGAGGGGGAACTGCGTGGACCAACAGGACAGCGCCCGGCGGCCGGCATGGCGCCGCCTGGAAGGCTGGGCGCCCGTTATCGCCGGAGTCCTGACCGGCGGGGTGAACGGCCTGCTGGGGGTGGGCGGTGGAACGCTGCTGGTCCCGGCCCTGGTCTACTGGTTCGGGGTGCCGGATCACCGGGCCCACGGCACGTCCATCCTGGTGGTGGGGCTCACCTCCATCATCAGCGCCGCGGTCTACGCGGCGCGGGGGCTGGTCGACGTCCAACTGGCGTGGCAGGTGGCCGCCGGTGGGATGGTGGGTGCGGCCGTGGGCGCGCGGTGGATGGAGCGGCTCCAGCCCCGGGGGCTGCGGCGGCTGTACGGCTGGTTCCTCCTGCTTCTGGGCCTGCGGATGATGGTGCTCGGCTGACGGGTGGTGAACGGGGCGGGCCGCCTCGGCCCACCGCGGCCTTCTGCGGCCGCCCGTGGCCACCGCCGGGCACCGGCGGCGGGGCGCCCGCTCCGCACCGCCACGTTCCGCGCGGTCCTCGACAGGCGAGCGCGAGAGGGGCCGGAGGGAGGTGAAGCGGGCGTGACCTTTCCCTGGGCCGCTCTGGTGGCGGTGGCGACGGGTATCCTCAGCGGCCTGTCCATCGGCGGCGGATCCTTGCTGGTTCCGGCCCTGGTGCTGCTCCTGGGCGTTCCCCAGGCCGTGGCCCAGGGGGTGGTGCTGGCCACCTTTCCCGCCGTGGCCCTGGTGGCCGCTTGGGTCCACTGGCGCCAGGGGTTCTTGCGCTGGCAGCTGGCCTTGCGGGTGACCGCCGGCAGCGCGGTGGGAGCCTGGGCGGGGGCCCAGCTGGGGACACGGGTGCCCGAAGATCTCCTGCGGCGGCTGTTCGGCCTGTACCTGGTGACCATCGGGGCCTATGCCCTCTACCGCAGCGGGCGGGGAGGGTCCGGCCCTGCCCGGACCGCCCCCGAAGCCGCCGAAGCCGGAACGGCACCAGGGCCCTCGGCCGAGCCGCCGCCGGCGCTAAAAGCCGCGCCGCAAGAGACTCAGCAGTTCCATCAGGACGGCGGCAAACCCTGCCGCCGTCAGGGGGCCCACGGGAATCCCTTGAAAGAAGGCCACGCCCACCAGGGTCCCGAAGATCAAGCCGATGATCACGTGGGGGTTTTGCTCCAGCAGCACGATGCCCCGGGCGCCCAGCACGGCGGCCACGAATCCCGCCACCAGCCCCGCATAGCCCGCCAGCCCGCCGCGGGTGAAGGACTGGACCGTTTGCTGCAGCGTCACCTGCCCGTCGGCGAAGGGGATGAGCACCGCCACGATGAGGAGCACGAGCCCCAGGGACATGGCGTGTTGCTCTAGGGCCGGAAGGAGCGAGGCCAGGCCGAGCAGGCGCAGCAGCAGCAGGATCCCTGCGGCCGCGGTCACCAGCGGGTTGCGGCCCAGGGCGCCCAGGCCGAGGATCGCTAGAAGCACCAGGTCCGGTTGACCCAAGCTGTGACGACCTCCCGCCCACCCGCCTTACCATACGCGCCCGCGGGCGGGGATAGACGGCGCGGGGGCGGCATGGACGGGACGGGACGCGACCGCGGTGCGGTGCCGGCGGGGCTGCGCCGGCTCCAGCCGCGGAGGCGGGAGCGGCGCCGGGAACGAAGGGGTCCCCGGAACGCACAGGTGTGGGGCCCGGCCGGACCTCCGGGGGATCCGGGGCCGCCGGCGGGTGCCGGTGGCCACGGCACCGGTCAGGGGACAAGGCACCAGGAGGGCTGACACGCCGAAGGAAGGCCCGGGCACGAGGCCGGGGGACCGGCGGCCGGCGGCCGGCCCGGTCCCCCGCAACGATCGCGCCCTGGCCACCTCCTAGACCGGCCAGGGACCGCCGGCCCTTGCCGCCGCCGCCGTTGTCACGACGGCCGCGGCGGGAACCATGGGTCCGGGCTGCCCGGCCCGCCAGGGCTGGGGAGGTGCCAGGTGCCCTGCGGCCGGGGAACCGCCCGCCGCGGCCGGGTTCGTCCCCAACCCCGCCGGTGCCCCGGCGGCTGCCCTGGGATCCGGGAACCCGGGTGCAGGAAAGGGGGCGACGGCCGGTTGCGGCGCCGGCGACCGGCCCCCTGGGGCGGAGGGCTGGGCGGGTGCGGGGTGGGCGGGCCCGGGGCGTGCTGCGGCCGTGGCATGCCCGAACCACGGCCCGGGCCAGGGCGACGGGTTCTGGACGAACGGCGGCACTTGCGGTGAGAGGGCGTGCGGAGCCGGGCCGGCCCCCTGCTGGCGCATCAACGGCGCGTCCGGGCGCCCCTCCTGCTGGGCCAGCAGGGCCTCGGCTCGCAGCACCGCCTGCTGGACCAGGCGGCCGCACTCCCGAGCCGGCACGGCACCCCAGCCGTGGCGGGCGGCCAGCTCGTACACGCCCAGCTCGCGGGCCAGGTCTTCCCGCAGGGCTTCCGACATCAGGCGGCGTCTTGCCATGGTGGATCCCCCCGATCCCGCCCGGGCGGGTCGACCGGGCGGGTCCAACCGTAGTGTGCCGGCCTGCCGGCGCCGGGCAACCTGGCAAGGCGTGGAACGGGTCCCCGCCATGGCCGCGGCTCGCCCGGTCTTCTATAATGAGGTCGAGACCATGAAGGCCGGGGCGGCGACGGGAAGCGCCTCGGCCGGCAGCCCGCCACCGGCGGTGCCCGCTTGCCGGGCCCGAGGTGACGGTGCTTCACCGCCCCCGGGCAGAGGACCGCCCGCGCCGCGCGGCGCGGGCCGATGGGAGGGCCCGATCATGCGCGAGCAGGTGGAACAGGCGCTGGAATCCATCCGCCCCGCCATCCAGATGGACGGTGGGGACATCGAGCTGGTGGACGTGGACGAGAACGGTGTGGTGCGGGTGCGCCTCATCGGTGCCTGCGTCGGCTGCCCCATGTCCATCATGACGCTCAAGGCCGGCATCGAGCGCATCCTGCGCGAGCGGGTTCCGGGCGTCACCGACGTCGAGGCGGTGTGACGCGGCGGGCCGGGATAGGAGGGCCACCGTGACCTGGTTGACGGCGGGCCTTCACGCCGCCGGCGGCCTCCTGGCGCTGGTTTTCGCCGGGGAGGTCGGACGCAGCTTCTTGCGGCGGCGCGCGCCCAGTTCCCTGTGCTGGTTCGTCGCCCTGATGCTCTTCGCGGCCAGTGCCCTGGCCGACGCCGTCGCCTCCCTCGCGGGCTGGAGCCCCTGGCTGTACCGCCTGTGGTACGTGGGGGCGGCCTGGCTGGTGGCGGCCTTCGGGGCGGGGACCGCCTATCTGGTCTTCCGCCGGGCGTGGGCCCATGCCATCCTGGTGGTGCTGGCCGTCATCGGCATGGCCATGCTGGTGGCGGCGATCCGTACCCCGGTCGACCTGGCGGCCCTGTCGGGCGGCGGGCCCGTGGGCGGCGAGGGGTGGGCGGACCCCGGCGTCCGCGCCTACTCGCCCCTGCTGACCATCCCCGGTGCCCTGCTGCTCCTGGGCGGCGCCGTTGCCTCCTGGTGGAGGGCGCGGCATCCCTACGCTCTGTGGCTGCTGGCCGGGACCCTGGTTCTCTCATCGGGCGGCGCCCTCACCCGGTTCGGGGTGCCGGCGGTGCTGCCGGTAGCCAACCTCATCGGCGTCTGGATGCTGTATCGCGGACATCGCCTGTCCCGGGAAGCCCACCGTGCCCACCGGGACGAACCGGCCGCCGGCGGGCCGGCCCGCGGCCTGGCCTGAGGGTCCGCCGCGGCTCCACACAAAGATCTGCCGGCGGCAGGCATGCCGGCGGTCTGGCGGTGGCCCGCCGCGGAGAGGGGGAGCGCCCGTTGCCGGAATTCAGCCTGAACCGGGTCATCGTGGGACGGCTGCGCCGGGGTGACGACATCCTGGCGGCCCTGGCCGCCCTGGCCCGCCAGCACCGGATCGTCACGGGCTGGGTCCAGCTGCTGGGCGCAGTGGAGCGGGCGCGCCTGGCCTTCTACGACCAGGCGGAGCAGCGCTATCTCGACTTCCAGCTGGACGAACCGGCCGAGATCCTGGCCGGCACCGGAAACATCAGCCGGCTGCGCGGCGAAGCGGAGCCTTTCGTCCACCTGCATCTGACCCTGGGCGACGCCCAGGGGCGGGCGTGGGGCGGGCACGTACTGGAGGGGACGCAGGTCTTCGCCTGCGAGTACGCCATCTGGGTGCTGGACGGGCCGGCTTTGGAGCGGGCACCCGACGGGGAGACGGGCTTGAAACTGTGGCCGCCGGCCTGAAGGCCTGAAACCTTGCGGCGCTCGGGCCGCCGGGGCCGCGCGCCTTGCACCCCGTGGCGCCCGGGTTCCCGAGGCCGCCGGCGCCTTTACCCCCGCGGGTTGCGGGTGGTATACTGGGCAGCGGCCGCCACCGGTGGGCCCGTGCAGCGCTGAGCCGTCGGGCTGGGCTTGGGCGGCAGGCCCGCCGGGCCCGGGCAACCCGGGACGGGGAAGCGCCTCCGGGCAGCTCCGGTGATGGCGCTCGGCAGCCTCCCGTGCTGGGGCGGCATCCTCTTTTGGCCGATGGGCGAATAGCTCAGCGGTAGAGCACTCGCCTTACAAGCGAGGGGTCCCAGGTTCGATTCCTGGTTCGCCCACACCGCCCTGCTCCAGTTGTTGTCTTGCAGCGACGGCTGGGGTTGCAGTATAGTAGGGGTCGGTCGCGGCGCCGGTCGTGCTGGAAGAAGCCGGCGCGCGGCAAGGACCCGGCCGGAAGGAAAGCCGGAAACACGGCCGTCCGTCCGGTGCGGGCAGGGCGATCGACACGACAAAAGGACGATCGACACGACAAAAGGACCATGAGGCCCGGTAGCTCAGTAGGTAGAGCAGGGGACTGAAAATCCCCGTGTCGGCGGTTCGATTCCGCCCTGGGCCACAAGCAAGAAACCCGCGAGGCGCAAGGCTTCGCGGGTTTTCTGTTGGCGGTCCCAAACGCTGGCCCTGGGGGTGGCCATGGGCCCCGCCAGCCCGTCCCGGCACCGCGGCCAGCAGCTGTCCCTGGGGACCGGCCGCCACGGCGCCGTGCACCGGGCGGGTCCCCGTCGGCCGGGCGGAGGCCGCCACACCTGGACCTGGATAAGAATCGCCCGGCCGGGCCATGCTTTTCCAGTGGAACCCGGGCAGGCGCCTCGGCGCCTGGGCCGGGGGCGCAGGCGCCGAGGCGCCGGTCGAGGTGTTCCAGGCGCCGCCCGGGCAAGCAAGGGGGGGAGCGCGGTGCTCGTCGGGGTGCGCTGCACGGTGGCCGACTGCCACTACTGGCGGGAAGGGAACTACTGCGACGCCGAGCAGATCCTCATCACCCACGACTGGGTCAGCGACCGGTTTCCCAACCGGTTCGATGCGGCCGAAATCCAGGAGCTGTCGAGCCGGGTGGGTGGAACGCCGGCGCGCCAGGCTACTGACACCTGCTGCAAGACCTTCGAGCCGCGGCGGCGGTCGTGAAAGAAGGGGGTGGAGCGCCCGCTGGACGGGCCTCCACCCCCTGGCCGGTTCGTCCCCGGGGACGGCATCGCCTGCCGGGCCTGGAGCTCGGGGTTACTTGCCGCTGCCCGCCGCCCTCGCCAGCTGCAGGAACTCGTCCAGGGGCGCCAGGGCGGCGTCCAGGGCCTCTTCCCAGAAGGCGGGCCCGGTCAGGTCCACGCCCAGGTGCCGGCGGGCCAGGTCTTCCACCGTCATGCGGCCGGTGTCTTGCAGCAGGGCGGCGTAGCGGCGGGCGAACGACGGTCCTTCGGCCCGGGCCCGGGCGTACAGGCCGGAGCTGAAGAGGAAGCCGAAGGTGTAGGGGAAGTTGTAAAACGGCGCGTCGGTGGCGTAGAAGTGCAGCTTGGACGCCCAGAAGTACGGGTGGTACCGGTCCAGGCTGTCGTGGTAGGCACGGCGCTGGGCGTCTTCCATCAGGCCGTTGAGGTCCGCCACGCTCAGGGGACCCTGGCGGCGCGCCTCGTAGAAGGCCGTCTCGAACAGGAAGCGGGCGTGGATGTTCATGCAGAAGGCGACCCCGTCCAGCACCTGCTGCTCCAGGAAGGCCAGGCGCGTGTCCGTGTCGGGCGCATGCCGGATGGCGGCGTCGGTGACCACCCGCTCCGCGAAGGTGGAGGCCGTTTCGGCCAGGCTCATGGGGTAGTCCCGGGCCAGCACGGGCAGGTCGTCCATCAGCCACTGATGGTAGGCGTGTCCCAGCTCGTGGGCCAGGGTGCCCACGTTGGACGCCGTTCCGCCGAAGGTCATGAAGATCCGGGACTGCCGGCTCAGCGGGAATCCCGTGCAGAACCCGCCGGCCCGCTTGTTGGGGCGGTCTTCGGCTTCGATCCAGCGCTCGCTGAAGGCGCGCCGGGCCAGCCCCGCCAGCTCGTCGCTGAAGCGGGCAAACTGCTCGATGACGAAGTCCGCCGCCTCGTCGTACGTCACCTTGCCCTGGGCCTGGTAGACGGGCACATGGGCGTCGAACCAGGCCAGCCGCTGGACCCCAAGCCGTTCGGCCTTCCAGCGGAAGTACTCCAGCAGGGCGCCGCGCTTGCGGGCGACGGCATCCCACATGGCTTCCAGGGTGGCCCGTTGCATCCGGTTCTCGTCCAGGGGCTCCTTCAGGATGTCATCCCAGCCGCGGCGCCGGTACCACTGCCAGCGGAACCCCGCCAGGTGGTTGAGGGCGGCGGCGATGACCTCGGCCTCCTGACCCCACGCCGCCTCCCAGCGGTCGAACACGGCCGCGCGGACGGCCCGGTCGGGATCCTCCAGGCGATTGGCCGCCTGACCGACGGAGAGGTGGACGGTGCGATCCCCTTCCTGCACGGGAACCCGGATGCGGCCGGCCACCAGCTCATAGAGGTCGCCCCAGGCATGATAGCCGTCGACCGCCAGCGAGCCGGCCAGGGATTCCAGCTCGGGGCTCATGCGCTCCCGGGCCCGGCGGCGGCGTTCGTCCAGGGCGAAGGCCACTTCCCGCAGGCCGGGGTGCTCCAGGAGGGCCTGCCAGGCGGGATCGGACACCGCCAGCAGGTGCCGGTCCAGGTCGGTCCACAGGTTGTTGTAGGTGGCGCGCAGCTCGCCCACGCGGGTGAGCAACAGCCGCGCCCGCTCGTCGGTGGTGTCCTGGGAGACCAGGCAGTAGGTGAAGGCGCCCGCCTGCCCCAGCCGCGCGCCGGCGTCCTGCAGGCCGTTGACCAGGTTTTCCCAGTGTGCCGCCGGAGCGCCGGGGTCGAGCCGGCGCACCTCCTGCCGCAGGCGGTCCAGGTCCTGGGCCAGGGAAGCCAGGAAGGATTCAAACTGGGGCGATGCGCTGCCACCGGGGAAGAAGGTTTCCAGATCCCAGGTGGGGTTGTAGCGAGAACTCACGGCCACCGAAGCTCCACCGTCCTTTCGTGTCGGAACCCGTTTCTTGTTTTTCGCACCCGAAGGGAAGGATGCCTGCCGCTCCGGAACCTGCCGCGGCAGAGGGACGTTGGGGCCGGGGCTGGCAAGGCGGGGCTATGCGACCCCGGGAGCGGCAGGCCGGCGGTGGGGCAGCGGCCTCGCGCTGCGGGCGGCGGCTGCCGGACCGGGGCCTCACGGCTGGCAACGGGTGGTGTGGACAGGATACGGAGGGGTTGCTAAAATGAACGCCGCCGGGCCGCCCGGGCAGGACGGCCCGGCACGCATCCGGTGCCGGGCGCGGGTCGCGGTCCTCCGCGCTGGTTCCGGTCGCAAAGACCCTGCCATGGGGTCTCATGCGGGAGTAGCTCAGGGGTAGAGCGTCTGCTTGCCATGCAGAAGGCCGCGGGTTCGAATCCCGTCTCCCGCTCACGGCTCCGCTCCGGGACAGGTGCGGCAGGGACCTGTCCCGGTTCCTTTTGTGTTGTGGCGCCCTTTTGTGGCGCCTTGGGGCGGCGCCGGGCACCCCGGTGGCGGCGAAGGTCAGCTTAGGGAGCGTTTCGCCCCTTTTCACGGCGTGCCTCCCCATCCTGCGGTCCAGGGCGGCTTTGCAGCGCACACCCGGCAAGGTATAATCGGAGGGCGGATCAATCGGCCCGGCTCGCGGGCTTCCAGGCATAGGGGCTGCCGGCGGCAATGCCCACGCTCCCGTCGGCCAAGGCCGGGCCGCCGGCGGGGTCGCGCCGGTGAAGCAAAGCCGCGCCGTGAAAGCAGGGTCGCGTCGGTGAAGCAAGGCCGCGTAGCCAAGTGGTAAGGCAGGGGCCTGCAAAGCCCTTACTCGCCGGTTCGAATCCGGCCGCGGCCTCAGGAGCGGTCCTTCGGCGGAACGTTCACCGGCGGAGGACCGCCGGCGGGAGGTCCGGATCGACCTCCCCATCTGGATCTGCAGCGCACCTGCAGCTGCAAGAGGGGCGAGGGAAGTGGCTCCCCGGATGCTCCCGGGTCCCGGGAGGGAGCCGGGGCCTGCAGAAGGCCGGGTTGACAGGCCAGCCGCGCGGCTCCTATAATCCGTCCTGCAGCGCAGGGGTTGAGCGGGCGGTTAGCTCAGTTGGTAGAGCACGTCGTTGACGTCGACGGGGTCAGTGGTTCGAGTCCACTACCGCCCACGACGGGCACCGGAGAGCAGGGCCGGTGCCCGTTTTTGTTGCCGGCGGCCCCTTCCGCTACCGGTTCCCCTGCCGGCGGCGGTTCATTGACCGTCCGGGAGCCGGAGGCGTAGAATGAAAACGAACGTCAGTGATAGTCAAAGTCATCCTGCGAAGGATCCGCATGCCGCGGAGGCGAAAGGCGCCTCCATGGCGTGCGGCGCCACGGCGCGACCCGCACCTGCGCGGGGCGCGCTCGCCGGCCGGGAGCGTGGGCCGGTGGCCCGCGCTCCCGGCCTTCCTCAAGGGAGAGAGGAGGCTTCGGAGTGACCGAGCCCTGGATGGACCCCCTGTCCCAGTGGATCACCCGCGCGGTGGAGGCCGTGAGCCCGTCGGTGGTGCAGATCGCGCGGCAGCACCGGCGCGGCGGGCGGCGCCTCATCGACGCCGTGGGTTCCGGCCTGATCTGGCGCTCCGAGCCGGGCCGCAGCCTGATCTTGACCAATGCCCACGTGGTCGGTCGCGCGGCGGAGGTCACGGTCCTCCTGCCGTCGGGCAAGCGGGTCACCGGGACGGTGGCCGGCCGCGACCGCCTGTACGACGTGGCCGTAGTGGAGATCGCCAGCGGCCCCCTGCCGGCAGCGACGCTGGGCGATTCGCGCAGCCTGAAGCCCGGCCAGGCGGTGATCGCCGTGGGCAACCCCTTCGGCCTGGGCACCACGGTGACCATGGGGATCATCTCCGCGGTGGACCGGTCGCTTCCTACCCCGCAGGGTACGCCGCTGGACGGGCTGATCCAGACGGACGCGCCCATCAACCCGGGCAACTCGGGCGGGCCCCTGGCCCTGCTCGACGGCCGGGTCATCGGGCTCACCACGGTCAAGCTGGAGGGCCATGGCCTGGGGTTTGCCGTGCCGGTCCACCTGGTGGAGGCCATTGCCGGCCAGATCCTGCAGGAGGGGGCCGTGCGGCACCTGTGGCTGGGTATCCAGGGGTACGCCGAGGTGATCGACGACAACTGGGTGCGCACCTTCGAACTGCCGGCCGACCGGGGCATCGTCATCACCCGGGTGATGCCCTCCAGCCCGGCGGAGAAGGCCGGCCTGCAGGTCTTCGACATGATCGTGGCGGTGCAGGGGGAACATGTGGACACCATCGGCGACGTCCGCAAGCGGCTGGTGGGCCGCCGGCCCGGCGACCAGCTGGAGGTGACGGTGCTGCGCGGCGCCGAGTTGTTCCGCGTGCCCGTCCGCCTGGAGGAGATGCCCGCCCGCCGGCCGACCCGGGACAGTTGAGGGCGGGCCCGGTATTCCCGGCCCGTCCGGCGCGCCGGACCGGCCGGTCCCGCCGGCATGCCCGCCGGCGGCGTGCCGGGCGGGCGCTGCGGGCAGGTTCGTCCGGAAACCGGACGGAGCACGGGCGGAGCCGCCGCGGGCGGGCCTTGACGCCCTGGAAGCGTGTCTTCACCCGGAGCGGGCCTTGACCCGGCCTCGACCCATGGAGGGATGGCGCGTGGTACCCTCAGGCGAAACGCTTCCGCCAGTGCGTTCCCCGGGCGGCCAGGGCAGTCCGGCGCCTTCATCCGGCGGTGCGTCCGGCGGTGGGGGCAGCGCCGGTGGGGGCGGCGGGGCCGTGCGGCTGCAGCTGGTAGGAACCCGGCCGGGGCCCCACAGCCATCTGGGGGGCCTGGCCGCCATCCTGGTGGACGGCGACCGGGCCACGGTGTCGCCGGGTGCCCTGCACGCCAAATCGCCGGTCGAGCAGGGGGTACGCTGGGTGGACGATCCGGCCCAGGTGCCCGGGGCCCGCCAGTACTGGGTGGTCTGGATCGCCCAGGGCGGCGCCGGCGGGCGCGGGGTGCGGGGCGCCGTGGCCAGTCCTATGTGGATCGACCGGCAGGCCATGGTGGGGTACAAGCACCTGGCGCGTCACGTCAACGACATGTCCCGGGCCCTTAAAGGGGTGATCGACCTGGAGGGGCTTTCGGACGCCCAGCGGCGGGCGGTGGGGGAGGCCATCCGCGCCCGGGCGCCCCAGGTTTGGGAGGCGACGGACCCCGCCGTCCGGGCCGCTCTTGGCGGTGAGCCGGCTGGCACGGTGGGGCCGGCTGAAGGCGGCCCGACCAGCCGGGACGGTGCCGCCCCCGGGGACCGTGACGCCGCCACCTCCTGACCGCGGCCACCGGGCCGACCCCGGGACTGCCGGACGCGGTGCCGCGCCGGCCCCCGCTTTCGCCCCCTGTCTCGCCTTCGCCCTGCGCCTCGGGCTTCCGCTAGCCGGTTCCGCCCTTCACCTGGCCCGGAGCTGTTATCGGAACCCGGCCCCACCCGGCGGCCGGGTCTTCTGCTTTTGCGGCGGCCGGTCGCGCCGGCGGTCGTTAATCCGGTCGTTCAGGTGGCCGTTCGAGTGACCGTTCAGGTGATCGCCCTGGGCCCGCTGCTGGCAGGCCGGACATGGGTGCCTTGATCGCCGCCGCACCGCCGCTGCATCGCGCGGCCGCCCACGCTGACCCGGCATGTCCTCCCTCGCCCGGCCATATCGGTGACATGGGGCCGGGCGGTTGACCCCCCGCCCCCGTGCTCACACTACGGGGGAAGGCGGCGGGGAAGGGAGCGATGGGAATGTCCGACCTGCTGGTCATCGGCACCGCCCAACCGCCGGATTCCTTGCGCCAGCGGCTGGAGCAGGAGGTGGCCGCCTTTACCCCCCTGGCGGCGGCCTGCGGGCTCGAGCCGCCCCAGCTGAGCGAATACCAGTGCGGCAACTGGTTCTTCCTGGCCGTCCAGGGCCCCGCCTTGCCGGGACGGCGCCGGAACGGGCCGTTGCGGGGCGGCCGCCGGACCCCGGCCGGTCCGGCGGCGGTCCCGGGCGGGGGTCCCGGCGGCACTGGCGGGACCTGGGAGGAACCCGGCCGGGCCGGAAGCGCGCGGCCGGGTTCTCCGGGTCCGGCCGCATCCTGGAGCCGGATGGCCGCGGAGCTGCGGTACGACTTCGGCGGCCTGTTCCTGGGAGGGCCGGGGTGGATTTCAGGGGCCCTGGGCACAACCGCCGGCGCGGCCGCCCGCGGGGCCCCGTCCCGCCGGCGCGATGCCGCCCCGGGGGCGGCCGGTTCCTCCCTGCGCTCCACGCCGGCCCCGGCAGCGCATCCCGGCACCGCCGGCATCGGAGGCGCCGCCACCCCCGGAGGCCTGCCGGGCAGAACCCGCGGCGGCTCAGGGGAAGCGGGGCGGCCCGGGGCCGGTGCCGAGCCCGGGGTGCACGGCACCCGCCCTGCCGGCGCGGGGGCGGGAACGGCGCCGCCGGGGCCCCGAGCCGGCCCGGCGGCGACCCGAACGGGGTGGCCGCGGCGGACCCGGTGACCACGCCGCCCGCAGGTACCGGTGCCGGCCCCGCCGGAAGGGGCGAGGCGGTGCCCGCGTCGGAGGCCGATCCCTTGTTCCGCGACTGGCGCGCCCGGGTGGTGCGGGCCATCGTGGCCTTCATCCACGACGAGCACCGCTGGCACCTGATGCAGCGGCTGGTCGCCCGCCGCTACGCCCATCTGGCTCCCGACGAGCGGCACCAGGCCCTGGCCTACGCCCGCCGGCACCTGGCCACCGCACCGGCCCGGGACGGGCAGCTCCGCTACCAGTTGAGCCGCCAGGTGGCGGCGTACGTGGAGGGCGCCGGTTTGCTCCTGGTCGACGGGTTCCTGCGGTTCCGGTGCCGGGACTACGTGGAGGCCCTGGAGCTGGCCGTGGACCGGGCGGTGGACGAGTACCTGCTGGACCGGGAGTACCGGGACTTCGTGCGGCTGCTGCGGCAGTTCGTCGACCTGCAGGTGCCGCGGCTGGATGTGGTCCATGTGGTGGTGGAACCGTCGGGCGCCTTCACCATGACCGATGAGCAGGGGCGGGCCGTGTCCCTGCCACCGGGAGAGGCCTGGGTGGCCGGCCCGGGGGAGGGGGTGGCGCCGGATCCCGGCGACGCCCTGGTCAGTGCCCTGGTGACGGTGGCCGCCCGCCGGTTCGTGGTGCACCTGCGCCGCCGCAATCAGGGGCTGGGCGGTGACACCCGGGACATGCTGGAGCAGGTCTTCGGCAACCGTGTGGAGGTCTGCACGGGTTGCACCCGCTGCCGCCCGCGGCAGCGGCGCCCGGCGGCTCCGGCCCCGCCGATCCGGTGACCCTGCCGGGCCGGCGCCGGCAAGCCACCGCCGGCCCGCAGGTGGGGAGGCGCCCGGCGTTCCCGCCGCCGTGGTATAGTGGCGGCCGGGAGGGACGCCCGTGGACACGGCGTGGTTCACCCTGCCCCTGACGGGCGGGCTCATCGGTTGGGCCACCAACCGGGTGGCCATCTGGGCCCTGTTCCGGCCCATCCGGCCCTGGCGGGTGCCGGGGGTGGGATGGACCTTGCAGGGCCTTTTGCCACGCCGCCAGGCCGACCTGGCCCGCGCCCTGGCCGAGGCGGTGGAACGGGACCTGCTGACGGCGGCCGATGTGCGGGAACACCTGCGCCGGCTGCCACTGGACCGGGCGGCGGCCGACGCGGTGGCCCGGATGGTGCGGGAGGCGGTGCTGGCCCGCCTGCCGGCGCTGGTTCCTCGCGCCTGGTCCCTGCAGCTGGCCGATCGCATCGCCCAGGAGGCGCGCTACGAGGTGGCGCGCCGCTTTCCCGAGCTGGCCGAGGGCCTCTGGGCCGCCGCGGGCGAGGGTCTGCGCCTGGGTCCGGTGGTGGAACGGAAGCTGCTGGCCCTCGACCCGGCAGGCGTTGAAGATCTGGTCTTGCGGCTGGCCGGGAAGGAATTGCGCTTCGTCGAGTGGTCGGGGGCGGTGCTGGGATTCCTGGTCGGTCTGTTCCAGGCGCTCCTGGTGACCGTCGCCTGAAGCGAAGCCTTGGCCGCAGGCGCGGGAGCGGCGGCCGCAGGGGCACCCCAGGCGGCGGCCGGCCGGACCTCGCCGGGGGCGGCCGCCTGCCGCGCCGGGACATGGCGGCCGGTGACGGCGCCTCGATGGCCGCGCGCAGGATCCCCTTTGCCCCGGCACCAGGGTTGGCTATAATTTCGGCCAAACCGGTGCCCGGAGGATCCGGGCACGCCGGCGACGATGAAGGGGACACGACCGGAGGAGCGGCCCCGCCAGAGAGGGCGGGTCCCCCGCTGCGGCCAGCCCGGGGTGGAGTGTAGCCGGGAACCGCGGGCGGGGGGCTGGGAGCCTGCCCCGGAAGGCCACCGCCGGTTACCACCCCGGAGTTGCCGGTCCCAGGTGCGAGCGCAGGGCCCCGGCGGCGGGGTTCGACCGGCCGGCGGCGCCGCCGCCCCGGAACAGCGGCACCCCCGCCGGGGGCCGGGAGCGGGCGGGCAGCTGTTGCCGGCGCGGCGGCGACCGGGGCCGCGGCCCGCGGAGGCTGCACGAGCCTCCCTGCAGCACCGAAGACCGGCCGGTAGCCCCCGTTACCGGGCAGAAAGAGGGTGCCAAGCGGGAGGGGGCTGGCTCCCGCCCCGGGTGGCACCAAAAAGGGTGGAACCGCGAGGCCGGCGGGCCTCGTCCCTTTGGGACGGGGCCCTTTTCATTTGCCCGCTGCAGATTCCTGGAAGGACGGTGAGGGACGTTGGACGAACCGGCACGTAAGGAAACCGGGACCATGATCGTGGTCGAGCTGCCCGGCGGCAGCCGTCGGGAACTGCCCCGGGGCATCACGCCCCTGGAGGTGGCCCAGCAGATCGGCCCGCGCCTGGCCCGGGACGCGGTGGCGGCCCGCTGGAACGGGCAGGTCATCGACCTGAACCGGCCCCTCGAAGAGGACGGCCGGCTGGAGATTCTCACCTTCGCCGACGAGGCGGGGCGGGAGGTCTACCGCCACAGCACGGCCCACCTGATGGCCCAGGCGGTGAAGCGCCTCTGGCCGGAAGCCCAGCTGGCCGTGGGGCCGCCGCTGGAGGACGGGTTCTTCTACGACATCCAGACCCCCCGGCCCCTCTCCACGGACGATCTGGAAGCCATCGAGCAGGAGATGGCCCGGATCGTACAGGAAGACCTGCCCATCCGCCGGCGGCCGGTCAGCCGGCAGGAGGCCCTGGATCTCTTCCGGCAGCGGGGGGAGCGGTACAAGGTCGAGATCATCGAGTCCATCCCGGAGGACGAGCCGCTGACGGTCTACGAGCAGGGGGAGTTCGTCGACCTCTGCCGGGGGCCTCACCTGCCGTCCACCGGGCGGATCAAGGCCTTCAAGCTCACCGGCGTGGCGGGCGCTTATTGGAAGGGCGACGAGAAGGGGCCGATGCTGACCCGCATCTACGGCACCGCCTTCCCCTCCGCCCGGGAGCTGGAGGAGCACCTCCAGCGGCTGGAGGAGGCCAGGCGCCGCGACCACCGCAAGCTGGGCCCCGAGCTCGACCTTTTCCACTTCGAGGAGGTGGCGCCGGGGTACGCCTTCTGGCATCCCAAGGGGGCCACGGTGTACGGGCTCCTGGAACAGTTCTCCCGGGAGCTGCAGGCGCGCTACGGCTACCAGGAGGTCCGCACCCCCGAGATCCTGAAGGTCGACCTGTGGCATCGCTCGGGCCACTGGGAGCACTATCGCGACAACATGTTCCTGATCGAGCGGGAGGATGCCCTGTTCGGCGTCAAGCCGATGAACTGCCCGGGGCACTGCCTGCTCTACCGCAGCCGGATCCGCTCCTACCGGGACCTGCCCCTCCGCCTGGCGGAATACGGCCGGCTGGCCCGCTTCGAGCGCTCCGGCACGCTGCACGGGCTCTTGCGGGTACGAGGCTTCGAGCAGGACGACGCCCACCTGTTCGTCCGGGAGGACCAGATCGAAGAGGAGATCGGCCGCGTCCTGGAGCTGGTCGACACCATCTACGGCACCTTCGGCATGCCCTACGAGATCAAGCTGGCCACGCGGCCGGAGAAGTTCATGGGCGATCCGGCCTTGTGGGAGCGGGCGGAGGCGGCCCTGGCGCGGGCCCTGGAGGCGGCGGGCCGGGACTACACCCTGGCGCCCGGCGACGGCGCCTTCTACGGCCCCAAGCTGGACTTCTACGTGATCGACTCCCTGGGGCGGAAGTGGCAGACGGCCACGGTGCAGCTGGACTTCCAGATGCCCATCCGGTTCGACCTGACCTACGTGGACGCCGCGGGCCAGGAGCAGCGGCCGGTGATGATCCACCGGGCCATCATGGGGTCCCTGGAGCGCTTCATCGGCATCCTGATCGAGCACTACGCCGGCGCCTTCCCCGTCTGGCTCGCCCCGGTGCAGGTGCGGGTGCTGCCCGTCAGCGACCGGCACCACGACTACGCGCGCCGGGTGGAAGAACGGTTGCGGGCGGCGGGCCTGCGGGTCGAGGTCGATGCCCGGGACGAGAAGCTCGGGTACAAGATCCGCCAGGCCCAGGTGGAAAAGGTGCCCTACATGCTGGTGGTCGGCGATCGGGAGGCCCAGGAGGGCCAGGTCGCCGTGCGCAGCCGGGACCGGGGTGATCTGGGCAGCCAGTCCCTGGAAGACTTCGTGCGCCTCATCACCGAGAAGGTGGCACAGCGGCAGGGGAACCCGGCTTGACCAGTTTGACCATTTTTTGGGGAGGAACCTCGTCCAGCGCGGCGAAATCCACCCCAACACGGACCCGGAACCGTGCCGCCGGCGCGCCTTGCGCCCGCGGGCGGCAGGGCGGTGTAGATCACTCCCGGGCCGAAGGGTGAGGGGGGCTGTGATGGTGAAGACGTGGCGGCGGCGCCTGCAGGCGCTGGCGCTGGTGGCCGTCCTGGCGGTCCTGGCCACGGCGTGCGGCGCGCCGGCCCAGCCTTCGGGTGAGGGTGGCGGGGGCAGCGGCGGCGGGGAGGCCGGCCTGCCGGCGGACACCCTGGTCTGGGGGCGCGGCGGCGATTCGGTGTCCCTGGATCCGGCCAACGTCACCGACGGCGAGTCCATGAAGGTCACCCACCAGATCTTCGACACGCTGGTGGAGTTCAAGGAGGGCAAGACGGAGGTCGAGCCGTGGCTGGCCACCGATTGGGAGGTCAGCGACGACGGCAAGGTCTGGACCTTCCACCTGCGCCAGGGCGTCACCTTCCACGACGGCACGCCCTTCAACGCCGAGGCCGTGGTCTTCAACTTCGAGCGCTGGATGAAGACGGACAACCCCTACCGGCACGAGGGCGAGAACTTCGAATACTTCGCCTACATGTTCGGCGGGTTCGACGAGGAGTCGGTGATCGAGAAGGTCGAAGCGGTGGACCAGTACACCGTCCGCTTCACCTTGCGGGAGCCGCTGGCGCCCTTCCTGCAGAACCTGGCGATGCCGAGCTTCGCCATCGCCAGCCCCGAGGCGATCAAGAAGTACGGCGCCGACTTCGGCCGCAATCCGGTGGGCACCGGACCCTACAAGTTCGTGGAATGGGTCCCGGACCAGCAGATCGTGCTGGAGGCCTACGACCAGTGGTGGGGCGAGCCGAAACCCAAGATGAAGCGGATCGTCTACAAGGCGATCAAGGACAACTCGGCGCGGCTGGCCGAACTGATGGCGGGGACCATCGACGTGATGGAAGACCCGAACCCGGCCGACCTGCCCACCATCGACACCGGCCAGTTTGACATCCTCTACCGCGATGCGAACAACGTCGGCTATCTGGCGCTCAACAACGACAAGGAGCCCTTCAACGACGTGCGGGTGCGCCAGGCCATCGCCCACGCCATCAACAAGGAGGAACTGGTCAAGGCCTTCTGGGGCGATCTGGGCCAGGTGGCCAAGAACCCCATGCCGCCCGCCATGTGGGGCTACAACGATGACATCCAGGACTACGAGTACGATCCCGAGCGGGCGAAGCAGCTTCTGGCGGAGGCCGGCTACCCCGACGGGTTCCAGACGGAGCTCTGGACCATGCCCGTGCCGCGGCCTTACATGCCCCAGCCCGAGCAGATCGCCGAGGCCATCCAGCAGCAGCTGGCGGCCGTGGGCATCCAGGCGGAGATCGTCCGCCACGAGTGGGACGTCTACCTGGAGAAGACGGGCAACGGGGAGCATCCCATGGCCCTGCTGGGCTGGATCGGCGACAACGGCGACCCCGACAACTTCCTGTACGTGCTCTTGGACAAGGACAACGCCCGCACGCCCGGTGCCGGCAACATCTCCTTCTACCGCAGCGAGGAGGTGCACCAGCTGCTGGTGCGGGCGCAGCGCACCCCGGACCAGGGCCAGCGGGAGCAGCTCTACCGGCAGGCGCAGGAGATCATCCACCGGGACGTGCCCATGATCCCCCTGGCCCACGCCCGCTCGCCCATCATCGTGCGCAAGGGCGTGGAGGGGCTGGTCCCGAGCCCGCTGGGCAGCGAGAAGCTGCACAAGGTGTCGGTCACCCGCTAAGGCCCGCCAAGTCGCGGGTGCAGGCCCGGAGGTTCGCCGGGTGCTACCGGCGGCCAGGTGCCGGCCGGGCAGCAGGTGGCGAAGGGGAACGGTCGGGGCGCAGGCCGGGGCGGGGACCCCGTCCCGGCCTGCGCCTTGCCCGGGACCCAAGGCCGCCGGAGGCACCCCGGTGGCACCCGGCAGCAGGTGCGGGCGCGGGGCGGGCCAGCGGCCGGAGATAGCGAGGCGAGAGCGTGCTGCGGTACGTGATCAAACGGTTGTTGCTGCTCATTCCGACCCTGTTCGGCATCTCGGTGGCCGTCTTCGGTTTCTTGTACCTGATCCCCGGCGATCCGGCCCAGGCCATCCTGGGGGAACGGGCCACGCCGGAGATGCTGGCCCGGCTGCGGGAGGAGATGGGGCTCAACGATCCCTTCTGGGTGCAATACGGGCGCTTCGCCGGCCAGTTGTTGCGGGGGGAACTGGGGCGCTCCCTGCGCAGCGGCCTGCCCGTCAGCCGGGACATTGCCGTCCGCTTGCCGGCGACCATCGAGTTGACCTTTGCCGCCATGCTGGTGGCGATCCCCCTGGGGGTGCTGGCCGGCGTCATCGCCGCCGTACGGCGCCGCACCATCCTTGACTACGGCGTGATGGCGGGATCCATGGTCGGCGTCTCGATGCCCATCTTCTGGCTGGGGCTCGTGATGATGTACTACCTGGCCGTCGACCTGAAGTGGCTGCCGCCGTCGGGCCGGCTGTCGGTGCAGTACGAGGCCCAGGTCCCCTTCATCACCGGCATGTACCTTGTGGACACCCTGCTGGTGGGCAACCTGCCTGCCTTCGTCGATGCCGCCCGGCACCTGGTCATGCCCGCCCTGGCCCTGGCCACCATCCCGGCCGCCTTCATCGCGCGCATGACCCGCTCCAGCCTGCTGGAGGTGCTTCGGCAGGATTACGTGCGCACGGCCCGGGCCAAGGGCCTTCTGGAGCGCATCGTCACGCTGCGGCACGCCCTGCCCAATGCCATGCTGCCCGTTCTGACGGTGACGGGCCTCCAGGTGGGCAGCCTGCTGGGCGGCGCGGTGCTGACGGAGACCATCTTTTCCCTGAACGGCGTGGGACGGTACATCGTCGATTCCATCGGCTACCGCGACTATCCCGCCGTGCAGGGTGCCGTGTTCTTCGTGGCCACCCTGTTCGTGCTGACCAACCTGGTGGTCGACCTGCTCTACGCCCTGGTGGACCCGCGCATCCGCTACGACTGATCACCGGCTGGTGCCCGGGAACCGCACGGAGGGAGATGCATGGCAGCCCTGTCCCGCCAAGTGGAATCCGCAGCCTCTCTGCCGCCGGCCGCTCCGCTGCCGCTGGGCCACGGATTCTGGCGCCGCTTTCTTGGCCACCGCTCGGCGGTCCTGGGTGGGGGTATCGTCCTGGCCTTCGTCCTGGTCGCCCTGCTGGCCCCGCTTTTGGCACCCTACCATCCCACGGACGACGCGAACCTGCTGCAACGCCTCCAGCCGCCCTCGGCCGAGCACTGGCTGGGCACGGACCACCAGGGCCGCGACGTCCTGAGCCGCATCATCTACGGGGCCCGGATCTCCCTGCGGGTGGGCGTGGTGTCGATGCTGATGGCGGCCGTGGCGGGCACCGTGTGGGGGGCCCTGGCGGGGTACTACGGCGGCTGGTTCGACATGGTCTCCGGGCGGCTGGTCGACCTGATGCTGGCTTTCCCCAGCATCCTGCTGGCCATCGCCTTTGCCGCCTTCCTGGGACCCAGCCTGGAGAACACCATGTACGCCGTCGCGCTGGTCGCGGTGCCCCAGTACATGCGGCTGATGCGCGGCCAGGTGCTCTCGCTCCGGGAGCAGGACTACGTGGCGGCGGCGCGCGCCCTGGGCTTTTCCGATGCGCGGATCATCGTCCGCCACATCCTTCCCAACGCCCTGGCGCCGCTGATCGTTCAGGGCACCCTGGGCGTGGGGACGGCGGTCCTGGATGCGGCGGCCCTGAGCTTTCTCGGGCTGGGCGCGGTGCCGCCCCAGCCGGAGTGGGGGCGAATGCTCAACGATGCCCGGACGGTCTTCCGCGTGGCACCCTGGAACATGACCTTTCCCGGGCTGGCCATCATGCTGGTGGTTCTGGGCTTCAACCTCCTGGGTGACGGCTTGCGGGACCTCCTGGATCCCCGGGCCCGGGACGATTGACGTCACGGGCCGATCCCGGCTCCGGCGCCGCCGGCACGGCACCCCGGCGGCGACGTGTCAACTCAGCTAAAAATGTTACCCAACGGGTCCTGATCACTCACGTAAGGATGTTACCGAACACCTCAATCGGCGGACATGGTCGTTTCCGGGGGTTGCTGGAGGCCAGCGATCAGGTCGTCCAGCTCCCGATGGAGCTTTAGGGGGTTGAGAGACTGGCGAAGGGCCAGCCAGCGCGCCCGTTCCTCGGGCGAGAGCACGTCGCGCTCGAGGATGCGATCCAGCGGGGGCCGGGCGGCGTCGTAGGATTTGCGCACCCGGGCGCCCTCCCGGACCTTGTTCTTGAGCTTCCGGGTTGGGAGGAACAGGTTGGCGTAGAGGTCCAAGCGGGCGTAGAGCCGGTTGAGCTGTTCGACCTGCTCGGGGCGGTCGTAGCGGGCATAGCCGACGATCTCCCGGACCAGCTGGCGGTTGCGCTGCTCGACGTGGGCGTTGTCGTTCTTGCGATAGGGGCGGCTGCGGGTGAACGTCAGGTGGTGCGCTTCGGCGTACCGGTGCAGGTGATGGTTGACGAACTCCGCGCCGTTGTCGGTGTGCAGGCCCCAGACGGGATAGGGCCATTGGGCGATCAGGTCCTGGATGGCTTCGTGGACGGCGCGCTGGCTTCGGCCGAGCAAGGCGCGGCGGCGGCTCCAGCCCGTCACGATGTCGACCATGCTGAGGGTGTACGCGTACTGGCCGGCGGTCGAGCCGCCGTTATGTTCGACCAGATCGACCTCCAAGGCCCCGGGCCGGGCTTCGTCCCAGTCGTAGGTGGCCATGGGGATCTGGCTTTGCAGCAGCCCCGGTCGCGGACGAGGAAGCCGACGGCGCGGCTTGGGCGAGGGCATCGCAGCGAGGCGGCGGGCCAGGGTGGCGCGGCTGATCTGCCGAAGGGCGTCGCGAACGGCCCCGGTGAGGACCACTTCCCCATGGGCGGCCAGGTGCTCGGCCATGGGCAAGAGGACCGGGTGAAGCCGTTCGGCGCAAGGGTAGTCCAGCGCTTCCCAGACCCGCGCGATGACCGGCAAGGCCTCCAGGTAGCGCAGGGCCCGCTTGCGACGGCGCTTGGCCGGGGCCGGCGGCGTAGCCTGTCGGAGGACCCGGATCGCGTACTTGCGGTGATACCCACAGACTTGCTGGACTTCGTTCAGGATCTCGGTGCGTTCCCGGCGGGTTCGGGCCGCCCAATACCGTTCTCGCATGGTGGCGAGATACTCCCGGCGGCTGGCGAGCGACATTGGCACAGCACGTCCCTTCGGTAAGATTTCTCCGTGAGTGATCCGGGACCCCTTCGGTTACATTTTGGCTGAGTGATTGCGGGCGATTGACGGCCTCTGGCACCGGTGCTACAATGCCTCAGGCTAGTCGCATCCTGCGACCGGCTGGCATTTTTGTCTCAACCGGCAGGCAAGCGGAAGCACGAGCTTCCCACCCCAGCGCGTCCAAACTGCGACTGGGGTTTCGGGCCGGGCGGCCCGGTGGCGATCCTGGCGCGCCGCGGGCACCTGCACACGGGGTGCCGGCGGCAGGGGCAGGGTGCCGTGGAGCCGCCCGGGGGATGAGCGGGCGCCGCTTGCGCCCGTTTGCTGTTTTTGCGGTCGTACGGCAGGTCATGGGACGGGTACCTCCACCCGGGCGGCAAGGGCGGGTGGTGGGGTGCCGGCCAAACTTCCGGAGGTGACGCGCAATCGTCAGGGACCTGCGCGTGAACGAGCAGATTCGCGTGCGCGAGGTCAGGGTCATCTCGCCCGAGGGCGAGCAGCTGGGCATCTTCCCGACCCACGAAGCCCTGCGCATGGCCTACGAGCGGAACATGGACCTGGTGGAGGTGGCACCGCAGGCCCGGCCGCCCGTGTGCCGCATCATGGACTACGGCAAGTTTAAATACGAGCAGGCGAAACGGGATCGGGAAGCGCGCAAGCGGCAAAAGATTGTGGATATCAAAGAGGTCAAGATGCGGCCGCGCATCGACCAGCATGACTTCGAGGTCAAGCTGCGCAATGCCCGGCGGTTCCTCGAGGACGGCGACAAGGTCAAGGCCACCATCATGTTCCGGGGGCGGGAGATCGTCCATGCCGACCTGGGGCGCCAGGTGCTGGAGCGCCTGGCCAGGGCGGTGGAGGACATCGCCACCATCGAGCGCCGCCCCGTGGTGGAAGGCCGGAACATGACCATGGTCCTGGCCCCACGCCCCCAGGTGGTGGGTGCGTCCCGCGCCGAGGCCCGGCCGGCGGCCGGGGAGGGCGAGGGCGCCGCGGGTCCTGCGGGCGAGGAATCGCGCGCCACATGACATCCGGTTCGTCCCATGACCGGTGACGGGGCCTGGCCGCAACCCGGTGGCCGCCGCGGGGCGGCCACCCGGCGGTGAGTCCCGGCATCCGTGCAAGCCGCCCGCAGCGGCTAGCTTGTCTGACAATGTGCCAATTCTCCAACGTTGACCGAAGGAGGCGGGCCCCATGCCCAAGATGAAGACCCACCGCGGTGCGGCCAAGCGGTTCCGCCGGACGGCGCGGGGGCGCTTCAAGCACCAGCGCAGCAACCGCGGGCACCTGAACGAGAAGAAGACGGGCAAGCGCATGCGGCGCCTGCGCCAGCCCGCGGTGCTGGGTAAGGCTGACACCAGGACCGTGCGCAAGCTGCTGCCGTACCAGTAAGGCCGCTACGGTCCAGGCGGCCATGGCCGCCCGAGGACCAGCGGCAGGCCCCGGCGGGAAGCAGCGACGGTCCCGCCGCGGCGCGCGGTGGCAGTCGACGCGGCATCATGCCATCCGCCAGCAAGGCGTCGCCAGCAAGGCGTAAGGAGGAAGGTTTTCATGCCACGGGTCAAGGGCGGTCCCCGGACACGCCGCCGGCACAAGAAGATCCTGAAGCTCGCCCGCGGCTATTACGGCCGGCGGAGCAAGACGTTCCGTGCTGCCAACGAACAGGTGCTGCACTCCCTCTGGTACGCTTACCGGGACCGGCGGGCACGCAAGCGGGACTTCCGCCGGCTCTGGATCCAGCGGATCAACGCGGCCGCACGGCAGTACGGGCTGTCCTACAGCCGGCTGATGAGCGGCCTGCGCAAGGCCGGCGTGGGGCTCAACCGGAAGGTGCTGGCCGACCTGGCCGTCCGGGACGGAGCGGCCTTCCGGGCGGTGGTGGAACGCGCCCGCCAGGCCCTGGGCACCTGACGCCGGGCCGGCGGCGCGGGGCGGCTCGCCACGGCGGGCCGCCCCGCTTGTTCTTCCGTTCCAATTGATGGGCCTTCATCAGGAGGAACCCGCTACGCGATGTCCCGATCCGCCGGTTCAACAGGCAACGGCCCTGGCCCGGAGGAACCCGGCACCCGGTGGGCTGCCGGCGAAGGCCGGGCCGGTCCGGTCCGCGAGCCCAACCCGGCCCGGGTGCTGGCCCTGGGGTTTGCCGGGGTCATCCTGCTGGGCGGCCTGCTGCTGAGCCTGCCCTTCGCCTGGGAGCCCGGCCACCGGGTGAGCTTCCTGGACGCCCTTTTCACGGCCACGTCGGCGGTGTGCGTCACGGGGCTCGTGGTGGTGAACACCGCCGAGACCTTCTCCACGGCGGGCGAGCTCATCATCCTGGCGCTGATCCAGGTGGGCGGCCTGGGCATCATGACCATGTCGACCCTCTTCGCCATCCTGGTGGGCAAGCGCATCACCTTCCGGGAGCGCCTGCTGATCCAGGAATCCCTGGGCCAGCTCTCGCCGGCGGGCATGGTCCGGCTGGTGCTGTACGTGGCGGCCGTCACCGCAGGATTTGAAGTGGTGGGGGCGACCCTGCTCACCCTGTACTGGTGGCAGGCCTACGACATGCCCTTCGGCCTGGCGGCCTATCGCGGCCTCTTCCACGCCGTTTCCGCCTTCAACAACGCCGGGTTCGACGTCTTTGACAGCCGGCGGCCCAGCCTGGAGCGGTTCGCCGGTGACCCGGTCATCACCCTGACCATCGGCGGGCTGATCGTGGCCGGAGGCCTGGGCTTCACCGTGCTGGCGGACCTGGGCCGGCGTCTCCGCCATCCGCGGCACCGGCTGTCCCTGCACACGCGCTTGGTGCTGTGGACCACGGCGGCCCTGCTGGTGCTGGGCACGGTGCTGGTGGCGGCCGGCGAGTGGTCGAACCCGGCCACCATGGGCCGGCTCTCCCCGGGGGGCCGGTTCTGGGCCGCCCTCTTCCACTCCATCACGCCGCGCACGGCCGGCTTCAACATGCTGCCCATGGCCGAGCTGACCAACCTCACGGTCCTCGCCACCATCCTGCTCATGTTCGTCGGCGGCTCGCCGGCAGGCACGGCCGGCGGCATCAAGACCACCACCCTGGCCCTGCTTCTGGCCACGGTGCGGGCCACCGTCCGCGGCGAGGACGAGCTGGTGCTGATGGAGCGGCGCATCCCCACGCTGGTCGTGGCCAAGGCCCTGGCCCTGGCGGTGATGGCCGCGGGCCTGGTGCTGGCGGTGACCGTGGGCATGCTGCTCTGGGACGGTCATTCCCTGGAGGCGACGGTCTTTGAGGTGGTCAGCGCCTTTGGCACCGTCGGCCTGAGCCTGGGCATCACGCCGGAGCTGACGGCGGCGGGCAAGGTGCTGATTCTGCTTACCATGTATGCTGGGCGGGTCGGGCCCCTGACGGTGGCCGTCGCCCTGACCCGGCGCGGCCGGCGCCCGCGGGCGGTGCGGTACCCCGAAGAGCGGGTGCTGGTGGGATAGGCTGCAGGCCGTGGCGGCACGCCAGGCCGCGGCAGCTCCGGCCCGGGGAGGCCGCCGCGGCGGCCGCGACGATCCTTGCCGGGGGCGCCCCGGCAAGGACCCAGGAAGAGGTCAAGGAGGGGAAGGGCGGATGCCCGTCCGGGAGTTTGCCGTCATCGGGCTCGGCCGGTTCGGCCGGGCGGTGGCGACCACCCTGTACGAGATGGGGTTCAGCGTGCTGGGGATCGACTCCGACGAGCAGGTGGTGCAGGACATGGTCCAGCACGCCACCCACGTGGTGACCGCCGACGCCACCGACGAGGACGTCTTGCGGTCCTTGGGCCTGCGCAACTTCGACGTGGTGGTGGTGGCCATCGGCGACCTGGAGGCCAGCGTCCTGGTGACCCTCATGCTGAAGGAGATGGGGGTCCGGCGGGTGGTGGCCAAGGCCGTCAGCGAGCATCACGGCCGGGTGCTGCAGCGCATCGGCGCCGACCGGGTGGTCTTCCCCGAGCGGGACATGGGCATTCGCCTGGCCCAGCGCATGGTATCGGCCCACTTCCTGGACTACATCGAGGTCTCGCCGGACATCAGCGTGGTCGAACTTCAGGCCGGCGGGGACATGGTGGGCAAGACGCTGGAGCAGCTGCGGCTGCGCAACCGCTTCCGGGTGACGGTCATCGCCCTCCGGCGCGGGGACGAGGTGATCGTGGCCCCGGGCGCCGGGGCCACCATCCAGGCGGGGGACCTGGTGGTGGTCATCGGCAGCAACGAGAACATCCGCCGCATGCAGGAAGAACTCGGCCTCTAGCCGCCCGGTACCGGCCGTGACCCTGCCCTCCGGCATGGCCCCGCCCGCCGGCGGGACCAGCGGGCGGCCTGCCACCGGGCGTGCAACCGGGCAGGGGAGGGACCGCAGGCCAGCGCCATGCTCATCACATCGCCCCACAACCCGCGGATCAAGCGGCTGCGCCAGCTCCAGGAGCGTCGCCACCGCCGGCGCCTGGGCGCCACCCTGGTGGAGGGGCGTCGCTTCGTGGCCGAGGCGCTGGCGGCCGGCCGGGTCGTCCGCCAGGCCGTGTACACCGCCGCCTTTGCATCCTCGGCGGCAGGAGCGGCTCTGCTGCGCGACCTGGCCGCGGCCGGCTGCCAGCTGGCGGAGGTGCCGGACCGGCTGCTGGCGGAGGTGGCCCTGACCGAAACGCCCCAGGGGATCGTGGCGGAGGTGGCCGTGGACGAACCCGGCCCCGCCGGTCCCAGCTGGTGGCAGGGAGTGGCAGCGGCCTCCCTGCCCCTGGCCCTGCTGCCCGATGGCGTGCAGGACCCGGGCAACCTGGGGACCCTGTTGCGGGCGGCCGAGGGGCTCGGGGCGGCGGGAGCCGTGATGGTACCGGGTACCGTCGATCCCTTTCACCCTCGGGCCGTGCGGGCGTCGGCCGGCGCCTGCCTGCGGCTCGCGCTGGCCCGGGCGGGCGACGCGGCGGAGGCCGCCCGCGCCGCCCGGGCGGCGGGCCTGGCGGTGTGGGTGGCCGAGGCCGGTGCGGCCACCGCCTGCTGGGATGTGGACTGGCGCCGCCCCGCCCTGCTCGTGGTGGGCAACGAAGGGGCCGGCGTCAGCCCCGCGGTGGCCGGGCAGGCCACGGGCCGGGTGGCCATCCCGCTGGCGGGGGGCATCGGGTCCCTTAACGTGGCCATGGCCGGGACCATCCTGCTCTACGAGGCGGCCCGGCAGGCTGCGAATTCCGGTTCCGGGCCCGGGACCGGCCAGGGGGCGGGGGCCCTCTCCTGAGCGGCGGCCCTCCGGCCGAATCGGGTGGCCGCAGCCCGTCCCGAGAAGCCCGGTCGCCCAGGTTCAGTCGCCGAAGAAGGGCAGGTCGAAATCGAACAGATCGTCGAGAAAGTGCTTGCGCCGCTTGCGGCCGTAGGGGTGACGCGTGTACGGGACCTCATGGCCGGTCTCCCCGCGGTGCCGGAAGTCTTCCTCCTCCCAGCGCTCGGCGCCGGCCAGGAGCTTCTCCAGCTCGCCCCGGTCGAGCCACACGCCGCGGCACTCGGGACACACGTCGATGGTCACGCCGCGACGCTGGACCTCGCGCATGGGCACCTCGCACAACGGGCAGCGGATCATGATCCCACCTCCCAGCCCATGGTAGCCCAGGGGGCCGGGCGGAGCCAGCCAGACCCGCAGGGCAGGGCCGGTGGAAAAGGCCCGCACCGGGCCCGGGGCGGGGTTTGGGATGGCCGTGCCCTGGCGCTGGTTGTGGGATTTCCCGGAGCCATGCTATAATGCCCGCAACTGGCAGGCGGCCGCCAGGCAGGGAGAGGTGCGGAGATGGGTCCGCTGACGGCCGACGTCTTCTGGCAGCTGTTCGAGCGCACCGGGTCGGTGGTGGCGTTTCTGCTGTACCGGTTGTTCCTGGGCGCCGACGGCTGACGGGCGCCGGCAGCGGCGGCAGCCGGTGGGTGCCATGGCAACCGGATCCGTACCGTCACCGCCCTCAACGGCATGTCCCAGGGGCCGGTTCGACAACCGCCCCATCGCCGAACCGCCCATCGGCGGCGGGCGCAGGCCGATCCCAGGCGGCGCCTCCCTTCAGCGTAGCCAGCGACAGCCAGGCGATCTTCCAGCAGATCTGCGAGGAACGGGTCGAGTAGTCCGGAGACGGCCCTGCAGAGAGGGCGGGCCGGAGGCTGCAAGCCCGCCCGGGCGACGGCCGGATGAAGTTCCCCCGGGAGCAGGCGGCTGAACGGGCGAGATGCGGCGGCCAAGCCGGTGTGCGGTGGAAGCCGGTTCGTCCCAGTAGGTCGTTCCGGGAGGGGCCCGTTATCGCCCCAGCGGTCGGTCACGGTGTCGGGGCCCAGGGGCGTGGCGCCCGGCGTGGCGCCCGGCGCCGTCGCAGCGGCCCGGGCCCGGGTTGTGCCGTGCCGACCCGCCGAGGCGCCGTGCCGCGAGGCCGGCGCGAACCAGGGTGGTACCGCGGAGCTCGTCCGCCCCCGGAGGGGGCGGCTTTTTTGTTGGCTGCAAACCCGTCTAGGGGACGTCCCCATGGACGTGCACGGCCCCGTCGAGGCACGGCCAACCCGTAACGCGCAGGGCCGGCCGAGCAGGGGTTAGGGAAAGAGGTGGCACGTGGTGACCCAGGGTGCGATGGAACCCCAGCAGGGGAGACAGGCGCCGCCGGTGCGCGGCGAGGATCCCGGCGCCGGCAGGGGTACGTCCGGCCCGGCTCCCGATCCGGAGGGCATCGCCCAGCTGCAGCACCAGGCGGAGGCCGCCATCGCCGCAGCCGAAAGCCTGGCGGACCTGGAACGGTTGCGGGTCGAGTGGCTGGGCAAGAAGGGCCGTATCAGCCAGCTGCTGCGGCAGATGGGAAGCCTCCCGCCCGACCGGCGGCCGGCCTTCGGCCAGCGGGCCAATGCGGCCCGGCAGGCGGTGGAGGAGGCCCTGTCGCGGCGTCGCCGGGAGCTGGAGGCCCAGGAAGAGCGGCGCCGCCTGGCGGCGGAACGGATCGACGTCACCTTGCCCGGGCGCCCGGTGCTGCGGGGGCGGCGGCATCCCCTGCGCCGGGTGGAGCTGGAGATCATCGCCATCTTCCGGGGGCTGGGGTTCACCGTGGCCGAAGGGCCGGAAGTGGAGCGGGATTACTACAACTTCGAGGCCTTGAACATCCCGGCGGACCATCCGGCCCGCGACATGCACGACACCTTCTACCTGACGGACGACATCCTGCTGCGCACCCACACCTCCCCGGTCCAGGTGCGCTACATGCAGGCCAGGACGCCCCAGCTGCCGGTGCGGATCATCGCCCCGGGCCGGGTGTACCGCCGGGACGACGATGCGACCCACTCGCCCATGTTCCACCAGGTGGAGGGCCTGCTGGTGGACCGGGGGGTCAGCTTTGCCCACCTGAAGGGCACCCTGGCCGAGTTCGCCCGGCGCATGTTCGGCCCCCAGACCCGCTACCGGTTCCGGCCGAGCTACTTCCCCTTCACCGAGCCCAGCGCCGAGATGGACGTCTCCTGTCCCCTGTGCGGGGGCAGCGGCTGCCGCACCTGCGGCGGCAGCGGCTGGATCGAGATCCTCGGCTCGGGCCTGGTCCACCCGGCGGTGCTGCGGGCGGGGGGGTACGACCCGGAGCAGGTTTCGGGTTTCGCCTTCGGCATGGGCATCGAGCGCATTGCCATGATCAAGTACGACATCGACGATCTGCGCCTGTTCTTCCAGAACGATCTGCGGTTTCTCGGCCAGTTCCGCTGAAGGCCGGGGTGGGGCGCGGTGCCCCAGGCCGCGGGGCGTGCCGGCCCCTGAGGACGGGCCGGTTTCGGCGACCGGGCCCCCTGGCGGGCCGGACGGCCTGGCGGGCGGTGCCCCACGGCCCCGGCCGGTCGCCCGGCGGTGCCCCGCGGCCCCGGCCGGTCGTGCCCGCCCGGTCGCCGGGCCCGCCCGGTCGGCAGGGTGGGACAGGGGATAAGGTGTTGCGCTGACGGGGAGGAAGGCCAAGGTGCGCGTGCCGGTGGAGTGGTTGCGGGACTTCATCGACGTGGAAGAGGATGCCCGGAGCCTGGCGGAGCGGCTTACCGCCCTGGGGCTGGAAGTGGAGGCCGTGGCGGTGGTGGCGCCCGAGGCCCGGGGTGTGGTGTCGGCCCGGGTGGAGACGGTGGAACCCCACCCCGAGGCAGCGGGTCTCAAGGTCTGCCGGGTGGCGGCGGGACCCGCCGGCCGGTTCACGGTGGTCACGGGGGCACCCAACGTGCGCCCCGGCATGGCGGTGGCCATGGCCCTTCCCGGGGCGGTGCTGCCCGGGGGGATGAACATCGGCGTGCGGGACGTGCGGGGCGTGGCGTCGGAAGGCATGCTGTGCTCCATCGCCGAGCTGGGCCTGGGGGACCAACCGGCCGACCGGGCCGGGCTGGCCGACCTGGAGGACCTGGCCGGGGGCGACCCCGCGGAGGTGCCCGCGGCGGGGGCGGACCTGGCTCCCTGGCTCGGCTGGACCGAACCGGTGCTGGAGCTCAGCCTGACGCCCAACTACGCCGCCCATTGCCAGAGCATCCTGGGCATCGCCCGGGAGCTGGCGGCCGCCACGGGCCGTCCCTGGCGCTTTCCCTGGGACCGGCAGGGGGAAGGGGGATCCGGCAGGCAGGCCGCCGCGGGTGTCCCGGCCGCGGACGCCCCGGGGCCGGAGGCGCCGGGCGGGCCCGGCGGCGGCGGATCCGGGTGGGGAGAGGCTTCTTCAGGGCCGGCGGAGGCGTTCCTGGGAGGCGACTGGCCTGTAAGGGTCCGCATCGCCGACCCTGAGGGGTGCGGCCTGTACGTGGCCCGGATCCTCCTGGATGTGCGGCCGGGCGGCTCGCCCCTCTGGCTGCGCCGGCGCCTGGTGGCGGCCGGCATGCGGCCCATCGACCGCATCGTCGACGTGACCAACTACGTCATGCTGGAGCTGGGCCAGCCCCTGCACGCCTTCGATGCGGAGGCCGTCGGCGGGGGGACGGTGGTGGTCCGCTCGGCGGCGCCGGGGGAGGTGCTGGAGACCCTGGACGGCCGCCGGCGTACCCTGGCGAAGGACGACCTGGTCATCGCCGACGCCTCCCGGCCCATCGGCCTGGCGGGGGTGATGGGCGGCGGCAATTCGGAGATCACCCCGTCCACCCGGGTGGTCCTGCTGGAGTCGGCCTGGTTCGAGCCGCGGCGGGTGCGGCGCACCGCGCGGCGGCACGGCCTGCTGACCGAAGCGGCCCAGCGCTTCGAGAAGGGGGTTGACCCCCAGGGCGTGGTGCGGGCCGCGAACCGGGCCATGGACCTGTTCCAGCAGGCCGGCGCCGGCCGGGCGGTGCCGGGTGCCGCGGTCGCCCGGGCCCGGACCTTTCCCGAGCGTCGGCTGCCCTGGCGTCCCCAGCGGCTCCGCCAGTGGCTCGGGGTCGACCTGGACGACAGGACCATGGCGGGTCAGCTGGAGCGGCTGGGGTTTGCCGTGGACCCCCAGGCGGGGCAGGTCCGGGTGCCCTCCTACCGCACCGACATCGAGGGGGAGGTGGACCTGGCCGAGGAGGTGGGCCGGGTCTACGGCCTGGACCGGATCCCCGCCCTGCTGCCGGGCGGGATCCCGGCGCCCGACCAGGTCTCGCCTCGGCTGGCGCTGACCTGGCAGGTGCGGGAGGCCCTGGCCCGGGCCGGGGCCCAGGAGGTGGTGAGCTGGGCCTTCACCCGGCCGGCGGTGTGGGACGGGCTGAGGCTCCCGCCGGACCACCCCTGGCGGCGGGCCATCCCCCTGCTCCACCCCTTGGCGGAAGAACACAGCCTCTTGCGCACCACCCTGTTGCCCGGCCTGCTGGACGTCCTGGCCTACAACGCCCGCCGGCAACAGGCGGGGGCGCTGGTGTACGAGGCGGGGGCTGTGTTCGTCCCCCAGTCTCTGCCGCTGGAAGAGTTGCCGGCGGAGCCCGTCCGGGTGGGCCTGGCGGGTTTCGGCGAGCTGGGCGGCCTGCACTGGGCGGCGACGCCGGTCCCCATGGACTTCTTCACCCTGAAGGGCGTGCTGGAGGCGCTGCTGGACGAGCTGGGCATCCCGGCGGCGGCCTGCCGCTGGGAGCCGGTGGAGGAGCCGTGGCTTCACCCGGGCCGGGCGGCCGGACTCTGGCTGGAGGGGCGGCGGGTAGGCTGGCTGGGCGAGCTGCATCCCCAGGTGGCGGCGGCCTGGGACCTGGCGGTCCGGCCCGTGGCGGCGGAACTGGACCTGGAGGCCCTGCTGCCCGCGGTGCAGCCCGTACCCGCCTACCGGCCGGTGCCCCGGTTCCCGGCGGTGCGCCGCGACATCGCGGTGCTGGCTCCCCAGGAGATGCCCGCGGCGGCCATCACCCAGCGCATCCGCCAGGTGGCGGGCCCGCTGCTGGAAGCCGTTCACCTGTTCGACCGGTACACGGGGCAGCCGGTGCCCGAAGGGCAGGTCAGCCTGGCCTTCGCGCTGGTCTACCGGGCGGCGGACCGCACCCTGACCGATGAGGAGGTCGACGGGGTCCACGGCCGGGTGCGGCAGGCCCTGGCCGACATGGGGCTGACCCCCCGGTCCTAGGGCGGCTTGCCGGGGCGCTCGCCCGGCGGGCTGGGCCTTCCCGCCAGGGGGCGCCGGGGTGCCGCGTCCCGGACCGGCCCTGGGTTCCCCAGCCGGCGGGCGCGGCGGTCCGCACGCCGGCTGGGGCGACCGCCGGAGGTGGCGGCCGGGGGCGGGAGGGCCCGCACTCGCGGGGGTGACGGGAGAAGGGCTCTCCCGGGGCTCCGTTTCCGAAAGCGGCAGGAAACGGCGGGTGCTATCCGAAAGCACTATCGCGGGAGGGGCCCGGACATGCGTGATGTGCCTCCGGCCGGGGGTCAGGACGAGGGGACAACCCACCGGGTCACGGTGCGGATCTTCGGGGAGGAGTACGTCCTCCGGGGTGAGGCGCGCCCGGCGTACATGGAACGCCTGGCCGACATGGTCGACCGGCGCATGAACGAGATCGCCAAGCGCCACCCGCGCCTGGGCATCACCCGGATCGCCGTCCTGGCCGCCATCAACCTGGCCGATGAGCTCACCAAGCTGGAAGAGCAGTACCAGCGCGTGCTCGGCATGCTGGAGCGGGAATGGGACCGGCGCAAGCGGGAACTCAACGGCCGTTCGTCCGGGCAGGGCGCGCGCACGGCCGCACCCGGTGCCACGGGCGGGAGCGGCGGGGTACCGGCGGGACCGGGCAGCGGCGGCGCGCCGGGAAGCACTGCCGCGGCCGGGCAGGGGCTTCCGGCGGGAGGATCTGCGGCAGGGCCCGGCGGACCGGCCACGGGGCGGCCTGATGGCTCCTGGTCCGGCGGGGCGTCCCCGGCCGGGGATGACCGGTGAGCCCGCAAGAAGGCACCAGCCGCAGCCCGCGCCCTGGCGCCGCCGGCGGGCCCGGGGATTCCGCCGGACCGGTGGACGGCGCCCGTTCTGCCCGCCCGGAATCCGCGGGCGGGACCGGTGGCGACCCGCCCGGCGGGGCCGCTTCGGTACCCGCCATGACCAACAAGCGGGTCGCCGCCCTCCTGGAAGAGATCGCCGACCTGGTGGAGATCGACGGCACCGACGCCCGCAAGGCCGGCGCCTACCGCCGGGCCGCCCGCACCGTGTCCGCCCTGCGGGACGACCTGCGCCAGTACCTGGAAGGCGACCGCCTGCTTTCCCTGCCGGGGATCGGCCCCGCCATCGCCGCCAAGATCCGCGACTTCTACGCCACCGGTTCCACCCGCCTGCTGGACGAGCTCCGTGCCCGGGTGCCGGCGGGAGTGCAGGCCCTGCTGGCCGTTCCCGGCCTGGGCCCGCGGACGGCGGCACGGCTCTTCCACGAGCTGGGCATCGACTCCCCCGCCGCCCTGAGGGACGCCCTGGAGGATGGGCGGGTGGCCGCCCTGCCGGGCATGGGGGAGGCTCGGACCCGCAAGCTGCGGGAGGCCCTGGACCGGCTGGACCGGGAGGGCCGGTGGCTCAACCTGGGGGAAGCCCTGGCGGTGGCGTCCGCCGTGGCGGAAGAACTGGGCCGGCAACCCGGTGTGGTGGAGGCGCTGCCGGTAGGCGCCGCCCGGCGCGGCGTGGAGCAGGTGGAGGCGGCGGAGGTGCTGGTCCTGGCGGAGGAACCGGCGGTGGTGGCCGCTGCGGTGGCCGCCTGGCTCGGACCGCAGGACGGAACGGCAGCCGCCTCCGGCGGCCTTGATGCCCCGGCGGGGGCAAGGGCCGGTAACCGGGATGCCCCGGCGGGGGCCGGCGGCAAGGGCGCTCCGGTGGGGCCCGATAGGGACGGCAGCCTGCGGGTTCTGGCCGGGACCACCGGCGAGGGCTGGCCGGTGCGGGTCACGGTGGCGCCCCTGGCTGCGCGGGCCGCAGCCCTCCTCTACACCACGGGCAGCCAGGCCCACTGGCGCCAGTTGCAGCAGCGGGCCCGGCAGCGGGGATGGGAACTGGAGCCGGCGGGGTTGCGGTCCCCGGGGCGTGGCCGTGAAGGAGCAAGCGGCGAGGAAGCGTCCCTCTACCGGTGCCTGGGTCTGGAGCCCGTTCCTCCCGAACTGCGGGAAGGGCAGGGTGAGGTGGAGGCCGCCGCCGCGGGCCGGCTGCCCCGGGTGGTGGCCGTGGCCCAACTGCGGGGCGATTTGCATGTCCACAGCCGCTGGAGCGACGGCGCCGCGTCCATCGCCGAGATGGCCGCGGCGGCCCGGGCACGGGGTTACCGGTATCTGGCCATCTGCGACCACAGCCGCTCCCTCAAGGTGGCCCACGGGCTGGAGATCGCGGAACTGGAGGCCCAGTGGGCCGAGATCGACCGCCTGAACGGCGAGCTGAAGGCGGAGGGGGTCGATTTCCAAATCCTGAAGGGGGCGGAGGTGGACATCCTCAAGGACGGGCGCCTGGACTACCCGGACGAGATCCTGGCCCGCCTCGACGTGGTGGTGGCGTCGGTCCACACCCACCTGCAGCTGGACCGGCAGGCCATGACCGAGCGCCTGCTGGCGGCGGCCGAACACCCCCACGTGGACATCATCGGCCACCCCACGGGACGCCGGCTGGGTTTCCGGGACCCCTACGACGCCGACCTGGAGGCGGTGATCGCCGCCGCCGCGCGTTACGGCACCGCCCTGGAGATCAACGCCTCGCCCGAGCGCCTGGACTTGCCTGCCGTCTGGGCCCGTCGCGCTGCGGAAGCGGGGGTCTGGCTGGTCATCGACACCGATGCCCACGCGCCGGAACAGCTCGAGCAGGTGGTCCTGGGCGTCAAGGTGGCCCGCCGCGCCTGGGTCGAACCCGGCCAGGTCCTCAACACGCTGGACCGGGACGCCCTGCTGGCGTGGCTGGAGGCGCCCAAGGGCCGGCGGCCCGGGCCGCCAGGGACTGCTGGCGCCTGAAGGGCGGCAGGGTGATTCGGCCCAAACGGCCCCCAAGACGACAGTTCGGGGCGCCGTGCGGCTCCGGCCGCCGGGAGCCGGCCAGCCGGCCCGTGCGGGTAACCCGGCCGCCGGCTCCAATAGGAGGTACGGCTCGGTGTACGTTCCCCGCCATTTTCAAATGGACCCGGCGGAAGCCGTCGCCTTCATGCGGGCCCATCCCTTTGCCATCCTGGTGACCGCGGCCGGTGGCACACCGGTGGCGACCCATATTCCCGTTCAGGTGCATGGGCAGGGTGGGCTAATCTGGGTTACGGGGCACATCGCTGCCGCCAACGAGCAGAAGGAGACCTTTGCCGGCGGAACCACGGCCTTGCTGATCTTTCACGGTCCCCACGCCTACATCTCCTCCAGCTGGTATACGGTGGACGAGGTCCCCACATGGAATTATCTGGCGGTTCACGCCTATGGGACCCTGCGTAGCCTGTCGGAGGAAGAGCTCGAAGCGGACCTCAAGGACCTGCTGCTCCAATACGAGGGGCACCGGGAGAACGGGCGCCTGTGGGACACTCTGCCCCCCGAATTGCTGGCTCGTCAGATGAAGGGTATCGTGGGGTTTCGGGTGGACGTGACGCGCCTGGAAGCCAAAGCGAAGATGAGCCAGAACCGGAAGGACATCGACTACAAGCGTATTGTGGAGCGGCTGGAAGAGTCCCCCGACCCCATGGACCATGCCGTGGCCGCCTGGATGCGGGCCCACCGGCAGCATCTGTTCAAGGGACCGGCCCAGGGATAGGTTCACCGGTGGGAGCAATCGAGCCGGAGGGACAACCCGAAGCGACCCGGCGGCGGCCTGCCGGCTGGCGCCACGGGCAACCCGGCACCGGCCCCCGGGCTGCGCCACCGGCCGGAGCCACCGGCCGGCGAGCCACCCATCGCAGCCACCGGCTGCTTCGGCCGGCTGGCGGTCCGCCGGTCGAAGCCACTCGACGTCGTGCCCGGCGCCGGCCCTCCGATGCAGACCCTCCGGCACAAGTCACCGGCTCACCCCGCCCGCAGCCCGCTCCGGCTTGCATCACCGTTGCCATCCGCCGGGCCCCTGGACTATGGTCGGAGAGGAGAAGGGTCGCGGGGCCATGGATCCGCCGCAGGCCGGCCGCCGCCGGGCAGCGGCGGGGGCCGGGCATCGCCCGGCGGCACGGGACCCAGGGAGGCCACCATGGATCCACGCAGTCTGGACCGGCTGGAGTATGCCAAGATCCTGGAGCTTCTGGCCGCGCAGGCCAGTTTTTCTTTGGGGGCGGAGCGTTGCTGCGCCCTGGAACCCTTGACGGACCCTGAGGCCGTCCGGGAGCGCCAGGCGGAGACGGAGGAGGCGGCCCGCCTGCTGGAGCGGGAAGGGGAGATCCCCCTGGGCGGCCTGGCCGACATCCGCCGTTCCCTGCAGAGGGCGGCCAAGGGGGGCATGCTGGCGCCGGACGAACTCCTGGCGGTGGCGGGTACGGCCCGGGGCGCCCGGCGCCTGAAGAGCTTCCTCGCCCAGCGGGAAGCCACCTGCCCGCGGCTGGCGGCCCGGGCGGCGCGGCTGACCCCACAGCCGGCCCTGGAGGAAGCGGTGGCGGCCGCCATCGGCGAGGACGGCCGGGTGCGGGACGAGGCCAGCCCGCGGCTGGCGAGCCTGCGGCGGCGCCTGGCCGACCTGGAAGAGGCCATCCGCCGCCGGCTGGAGGAGATGATCCGCTCGCCCCAGTGGGCGGCGGCCCTCCAGGAGCCCCTGGTCACCCAGCGGCGGGGCCGGTTCGTCCTTCCTGTCAAGGCCGAGGCCCGGGCCCAGGTGCCCGGGGTGGTCCACGACCAGTCGGCCAGCGGCGCCACCCTGTTCATCGAACCCATGGCGGTGGTGGAACTGGGCAACCGCCTGCGGGAGGCCGAGGCGGAAGAACAGGAAGAAGTGGAGCGGATCCTGGCCGAACTCACCCGCCTGGTGGCTGCGGCGGGCGACGAGCTGGCGGCCACCCTGGAGGAGCTGGCGGAACTGGACGCCATCGTGGCCCGGGGCCGGCTGGCCCTGGCCATGCGGGCGGAGCGGCCCGAGACCCTGGACCGGCCCCGGGTCGACCTGAAGCGAGCCCGCCACCCCCTGCTGGGACCGGGTGCGGTGGCCATCGACGTGTGGCTCGGGGAAGGGGCCGGGTTCGACACCCTGGTGATCACGGGACCCAACACGGGCGGCAAGACGGTGACCCTGAAGACCGTGGGCCTCCTGGCGCTGATGCACCAGGCGGGCCTCCACATCCCGGCGGCGCCCGGCAGCGCCCTGGGCGTGTTCCCGCAGATCTTCTGCGACGTGGGGGACGAGCAGAGCATCGAGCAGAGCCTGAGCACCTTCTCGTCCCACATGAGCGCCATCGTCGGGTTTGCCCGGGCCGCCCGGCCGGGCGCCCTGGTGCTGCTGGACGAGATCGGCGCCGGCACGGACCCCGACGAGGGGGCCGCCCTGGCGGTGGCCCTGATCGAGCACTTCCGCTCCCGCGGCTGCCTGGTGGTGGCCACCACCCACTACAGCGCCCTCAAGGCGTACGCCTACCAGCAGCCCGGAGTGGAGAACGCCAGCGTGGAGTTCGACCCGGAAACCCTGCGCCCCACCTACCGGTTGTGGATCGGCCTGCCCGGCAAGAGCATGGCCCTGACCATCGCCCAGCGGCTGGGCCTGCCCGAGCCCATCGTCCAGCGGGCGCGGCAGGTGATGGGAGCCGGTGCCCACCGGGTGGAGGAACTCATCGCCGCCATGGAGGCGGACCGGCGGGAGATCGCCGCCCTCCGCGCCGAGGCGGAGACCCGTCGCCGGGAGGCCGAGGCCCTGCGTCACCAGCGCCTCCGGGAGATGGAGGAGCAGCGCCAGGAGCACCGGGCGCGGCTGGAAGCCCTGGAGCGGGAGATGGCCACAGCCCTGCAGGAGGCCCGGCGGCAGACGGAGGGCCTCGTGGCCCGCCTGCGGGCGGCCATGGGGCGTCTGGAAGGGGCGCTGGAGGAACTGGCCCGTGCCCGCCAGGCCCTGGTGGAAGGGGATGCCTTGGACGCGGGAGAGGGGCCGGCGGCCGCCGTCGCGGCCGTGGAAGCCCGGGCCGCCGAGGCCCTGGCTGCGGCCCGGGCGGTCCTGGAGGAGACCCGCCAGGGTCTGGGCGATCTGGAGGGTCGGGCGGCGGCGGTCCGGCAGCAGGCCGAGGAAGCCCGGCGCCGGGCGCGGGAAGGGGCCGCGGCGGCGCTGGCGGCCGCCTTGCGGCCGGGCGCTCGGGTGGAGGTGCTCAGCCTGCGCCAGGAGGGCGAGGTGCTGGAGGTGCCCGCCGACCCCGGCGAGCCGGTCACCGTCCAGGCCGGCATCCTGCGCCTGCGGGTGCCGCGGTCAGACCTGCGCCTCCTGGACGAACCGGCGGGCACCGGGCCGGGTGGCCCGGCGGCAGGACCGGGCGCTGGTACCGGCGGAGCGGCGGCCACCGGCAGGCGCTCGGGCCGGGGGCGCCGGGCGGGCGAGCCCGGTTCCGTCACGCCGGAGGGCACGGCCCCGACGGGGGCCCTGGAGAGGGCGCGGCTGTTGCAAGCCAAGGCGCGGGACTTCGAGCCGGAGATCCACCTGCGCCAGCTGACGGTGGACGAGGCCCTGGCTCGCCTTGACAAGTACCTGGACGACGCCATCCTGGCCGGGGTCCCCCAGGTGCGCATCATCCACGGCAAGGGGACGGGGGCGCTGCGCCGGGCCGTTCACGACTACCTGCGCAAGCACCCGGCCGTGGCCTCCTACCGGCTGGGAGCACCCAATGAGGGCGGTGCGGGGGCTACGGTGGCGGTGCTGAAGGACAGCCTGTAGACCGTCTCGCGACGGAGCGGGCCCGGTACCTTGAGCGGCGAGGGCAACGACCGGTGGCTCGGCCGCCGGCGGCGGCGCCCGGCGCCCGGCGGAGTTCATCCTGACGGTCGGTGCGAGCCCACACAGCAGGGGGCCCGGCTGCAGCCGGGCCCCCTGCTCACCTGGATCCTGCCGCCCGTTCCCGGCGTGCGCCCTCACGCCGCCCGGCCCGTCAGGGCCGCCCACCAGCGATCCCAGTCGACCCGGAACACCCCGGGCCCGATGGGCAGGATGGCCTGCCCGCCCTCGCTGCCATCCTCGCCACCCTCGCTCCCGCCGCCTTCCGCCGCCACCACCTCGACCACGATGGTGACGTCCTCCGCCGGATGGTTCGGAAGGTGGGAGATGTCGATCCGGTGTTGCGCCGGATGGTCGAAGGTGAAGGTGAGCGTGGTCGAGCGGTTGGCCCGCACCTTGACCGGCGGCATGGGCTGGCCGTCGACCATGATCACCACGTTGTTGTGGTCCTGGCCGATGCCGTCCTCGATGGTCAGCTCGAGCGGCTGCCCGGCCCGCACCTGCACGGGCGCCGCGGGACCGGTGGCGCCTGCGTCGCCCAGCAGCCGGACGGTCACCGTGGCGCCTTGGTCACCACGGCCCCCGCCGTTGCCGCCGTCGCCACCGTTCCCGCCACCCTGGCCGGGCGCCGCCCCCTGGACGGTGACCAGCAGGCGGACCACCAGGGTGGTCTTCCCGCCGTCGGGGGCGGTGGACGTGGCGGTGATCCGGTACTCCTGCTGGCCCGGCTCCGCGGGTAGGGTCAGCGGGACCTCCACGCTTTGCAGGGCGCCCACCTGGATCTGCCGGTCCGGCAAGGGCACGCTGACCTGATGGTCACGGCCGGCCACGTCCGTGAGGCGGACGGTCACGGTGGCGCCCGGGGCCCCGGTCACCGCCATCTCGCCGGGGACCGCGCCCTGGGGGGTGAGCCAGATCTCGTTGGGACCTCTGTCCCGCTGGAACACCGGCGACGCGGCGCACGACGCCTTCTCCGGATCGGGTGGCATCAGGGCGTAGTCCTTGGGTTCGGGCGCGTTCTCCGGCAGATTCGCCAGGGGCCGGTTGAAGAAGGCCTTCTCCTGCGGTGTACACGCGCAGTTGGGCGCGTAGAGGAACTCGGGGTTCTCCGCGCAGACGGGCATCTTCACCCACAGGTTTTCGGCCTCGGAGGGCTGGGTGCCGGCGATGAAGACCTCCCGGTACTGGAATTCCTCCGGGCAGTTGGGCCCGGGCAAGAGCCCCGTGTTGGCGCAGACGGTGGCGGTCACGATGCCCCGGGGCGGGTCGAACCAGCGCACGGGCTTGCCCTCGTGGGCCGCGGCCATGATGCGGCCCCAGATGGGGCCGGGGACGCCGGCGCCCGACGCACCGCGCGGCAGGCTGCGGACCTTGTCGTTGTACTCGTCATAGCCCACCCATACCGCCGCGGCGTACTGGGGCGTGAAGCCGACGAACCAGACGTCCCGGTCCTGATGGGTGCCCGTCTTGCCGGCGGCCGGACGGCGGAAGTAGTTGTTGTGCACGCTGTAGCCGGTGCCCGACGACGGCTGGTAGAGCGGGATGCCGGCGGGGAAGCGGTGGGGTTCCATCACGTCGCGCATCATGTCGGCCAAGAGGTAGGCCACCTTCTCGTCCACCACGGCCTCCTTGTGGCTCTGGTGGCGGTACAGCACCCGGCCCTGGGCGTCCCGGATCTCCGACACGATGTAGGCGGGTTCCCGCACGCCCCCGCGGGCCAGGGTGGCGTAAGCGTCGGCCACCTCCAGCGGGGTGACCCCGTTGGTGAACCCCCCGAGGGCCAGGGGGGAAATATCCCGGTCCTTCTCGACCAGATTCAGCCCCAGCCGCCGGCCGAACTCCCAGGCCTGGTCAACGCCCACCAGCTGGACGGCCTGGATGGCCACGGTGTTGATGGACCGCTTCAGACCGAAGCGGAAGGGTGTGAAGCCGAAGTACCGGTCGTCGTAGTTGCCGATGGGTTTGGTGGAACCGCCCGAGGGCACCACCTGGATCACATCGTCCACGGCGGTGGCGGGCGTGTAGCCCGCGGCCAGCGCCGGGCCGTAGGCGGTCAGGGGCTTGGTGGCCGACCCCAGGCTGCGCCGGGCCGTGGTGGCCCGGTTGAAGTTGCGGGCGCCCAGGGGGCCGTCGTAGAAGCGCCCGCCCACCAGGGCCACCACCTGGGCCTGTTCCACATCGATGAGGACGGCGGCCGCCTGGGGCCCGCGCAACCGGTCCTCCGGGGTCGGCATGGGGTAGCCCAGCCGGCGCAGGTGCTCATGCTGGGCGCGGTACGCTGCCCGCTGGAGTTCGGGATCGACCGTGGAATAGATGCGCAGGCCGCCCTGGTAGAGCATGCTTTCGGCCCGCTGCTGGGCCTCCGACGGGCTGAGCCCGCGGGTTGCCGCCAGCTGTTCGGCCAGGATGCGCTGGGTTTCCTCGATGACGTAATCCACCACGTGGCCGAAGACGTTCTGGTCCCGCTGGGGATTGTTCGGTGCGGTCTTGGGCCGGTTGCCCAGGACGTCTTCCTCCAGCGCCGCGCGGTACTGCTCTTCGGTAATGAAGCCCAGTTCCCGCATCTTGGTCAGGACCAGGCGCTGGCGCTCCTTCCAGCGGCCGTTTTCGGCCCGCTGCTGGTCCTCCGGCGACGGTTCGTCCCCCGGTTCCGGGATGGGCGGCGGAGGGTAGGCCGACGGGTTCTTGGGGATGCCGGCCAGCACCGCCGCTTCGGCGATGGTGAGTTCCTCCACCGGCTTGCCGAAGTAGGTGTACGATGCCGCCTGGATGCCGTAGGCCCCGTTCCCGAAGTAGATCTGGTTGAGGTACATCTCCAGGATCTCGTCCTTGGTGAAGCGGCGTTCCAGCTCGATGGCCAGGATGGCCTCCTGGACCTTGCGCCGCCAGGTCCGGTCCTGGGTCAGGAAGGCGCTGCGGGCCAGCTGCTGGGTGATGGTGCTGGCACCCTGCAGGTAGCCGCCCCGCAGGTTGTTGATCAGGGCCCGCGCGATGCCGATGGGATCGACCCCGAAGTGATCGTAGAAACGCTCGTCCTCGATGGCGATGAAGGCCTGCCGGACGTGTTCGGGGATTTGCTCTAGGGGAACGACGATGCGGTTCTCGGGTCCGGTGATCTCGGTCAGCAGCTCGCCGTGGCGGTCATAAATGAAGGACGTTTGGGCCACCTGGGGGCGCAGGGCGGTGATGGGCCCCATGGCCCGCACCGCGCCCATCATGAAACCGGCCGCCAGCACGGTGCCGCTGATTCCGAACAGGAAGACCAGGAACAGGAAGAGCCGCATCCAGCGAATGCGGCGCCACCATGGCTTGCGCCGCCGCGGGCCACCGCCCGCGGGCGCATGGGGATAACCGGCCACGCAGGTCCCTCCCCCTGTGGATGCTCTCCCTCCGGGGAACCTTGCCCGCCCGTCCCGCGCCAGCAGCGGAAGGCGTGCGGCCGGCGGCGGTGGGGGCCGGTTCGTCCTGCCGATTATACCACGGGCATATTTCGCCGCCCGGCCGCGCCGTCCCCCCGGAGCGCGCCTTGTCAGTCCATGCCGGTTATATTACCTTCGTTCCAGTCCGTCGAAGGAAGGGGAACGGTGCAACGGCCATGGCCCAACCGGGTGGCCCGGCACTCCCGGCCCACGAGCAGCTGGAGCTGCTCCGCCGCGGAGCCGCGGAGATCGTTTCGGAAGAGGAGCTCTTGCAGAAGCTGCAGCGGTCCGTGGAAACGGGCCGGCCCCTGCGGGTGAAGCTGGGGCTTGATCCCACCGCTCCCGACCTGCACATCGGCCATACGGTGGTGCTGCGCAAGCTGCGGCAGTTCCAGGACCTTGGGCACCAGGTGGTCCTGATCATCGGCGATTTCACCGGCCGCATCGGCGACCCGACAGGCAAGTCGGTGACCCGCCCGCAGCTTACGGAGGAACAGGTCCGGGCCAACGCCCGCACCTACGCCGAGCAGCTGGGGCGCATCCTGGACATGGAGCGGACGGAGCTCACCTTCAACGCCCGGTGGCTCGGGCCCATGACCTTCGCCGACGTGATCCGCCTGGCGGCCCGGTATACCGTGGCCCGGATGCTGGAGCGGGACGACTTCGCCCAGCGCTATCGGGAAGGGCGGCCCATCGCCATCCACGAGTTCCTCTACCCGCTGGCCCAGGCCTACGACTCGGTGGCGGTGCGCGCCGACGTAGAGCTGGGCGGGACGGATCAGAAGTTCAATCTTCTGGTCGGCCGGGAGATCCAGCGCGAGTACGGCCAGGAGGCCCAGGTGGCCCTGCTGATGCCCCTCTTGGAGGGCACCGACGGCAAGGACAAGATGTCCAAGTCCCTGGGGAACTACATCGCCATCGCCGACCCGCCGGGCGAGATGTTCGGCAAGACCATGTCCATCCCCGACGAGCTGATCGTCAAGTACATGGTGCTGGCCACGGATCTGGACATGGGCGAGATCCGCCGGCTGGAGCAGGGCATGGCCTCCGGTCAGGTGAACCCGCGGGATGCCAAGCTCCGCCTGGCCCACGCCCTGGTGCGGATGTACCACGGCCGGGCGGCGGCCGATGCGGCCCAGGAGGAGTTCCTGCGGGTCTTCAGCCGGCACGAGCTGCCGGCCGAGATGCCCGAGGTGGTGCTGCCGGCCCCGCGCCTGGATGCCGTACGGCTGCTGCGCGCGGCCGGCATGGCGTCGTCGAACAGCGAGGCCCGCCGCCTGATCGAGCAGGGCGCCGTGCGCCTGGACGGCCAGCGGGTGGCTTCCCCCCAGGACGAACTGGCCCCCGCGGACGGGGCCGTCCTTCAGGTGGGCAAGCGGCGGTTCGCGCGGCTGCGGTTGCCGGGTTCCCGCTAGGTGAATCGAGGGACGGCCCGGGGCCGGGGCAGGGGCGGCCCCACCCGGTGCAGCGGCGGGTCCCCGGTGCCCCGCTGCCGCCGGGGCCGGCGGCCGGCCCGCCGGTGGGTGTGCGCCGGCTCCGGTGGCCTCCTCCGTTCAGGCGTTGTTCACGCCCGCATACACATACCCCGGGACCGGCTCGGCCGGTCCCGGGGCGGTGACAGCATTGGCCTACGTGCGCCGCAGGACCCGCCGGCGGTCCGGGGTGGGGTGGCCGCCCCGGCTGCGCCTGGGGCCACGCGGGGTGGTGGTGCTGGCCCTGCTCGTCCTCGCGGGGATCGGCTGGGCGGCGGACCGGGCTCTCGCGCCGGCCCTCATGGCCGTTGCCCGGCGGGAAGCGGAGATCCGGGCGGTGGAGGCCATCGGTGCCGCCGTGGAAGCGGAGATCGCCGGCCGGTACCAGCCCGAGGACGTGATCCGGGTGCGGTACGACGGCGGCCGGCCGGTGTTCGTCCAGGTGAACACCCCGCTGATCGTCGACGTCCAGGCCCGGGTGATGCGGGCCGTACAGGACCGGCTCAACCACCTGCGGTCGCTGCCTGTGGTGATCCCCCTGGGGGCGGCCCTGGGCAATCCCCTGGTGGCCGGCTGGGGTCCCGGTGTGCCCGTACGCATCCTGCCCCTGGGCCGGGTGGACGTGGACGTTCAGAGCCGGTTCGACGGAGCGGGCATCAACCAGGTGCGCCACCGGGTGGTGCTGGTGATCCGCACCTCCGTGCGCGTGGCCATCCCCCTGTACGGCGATACCGTCCCGGTGGAGGTCCCGGTCCCCCTGGTGGAGACGGTGATACCGGGCGAGGTGCCGCCCTGGGTGGTCCCGTGGCCGGGCGGCGCGCCGGGGTCGGGTGGCCCACCGTAGGACGCTCCCCATGAGAGGCCCTCACCATAGGCTGGGAGCCTGCTGCGCCGGGCGCGGACGGGCCCGGGGATCGCCCCCGCAGCCGCCGGCGCCCTGGCCGCCTCGCCAGGGATCGGGGCCGTGCGGCCCCGTTTCCAAGTTTGCCGATCATGGTATGCTGGATTTGGGCGGGAGCCCTTCCCGCCGGTCCCAGCTTTCGGGGTCGTCATTCTGGCATCTGGAAACGGGAGGTCGCGGCCTTGGCCGACGTCAAGCAGCAGGCGGGTCGCGTGGCGACCGACGTCCTGCAACTGGTGGGCGCGACGCCGGTGGTGCGCCTCAACAAGGTGATCCCCCGCGACAGCGCCGAGGTCTGGGTCAAGCTGGAGTCGTACAACCCCGCCGGGTCCGTGAAGGACCGCATCGCCCTGAGCATGATCGAAGCCGCCGAGCGGGATGGCCGCCTCAAGCCGGGCTACACCATCGTGGAGCCCACCAGCGGCAACACCGGCATCGGCCTGGCCATGGTGGCCGCGGTCAAAGGGTACCGCCTGCTGCTGGTGATGCCCGAGACCATGTCCCTGGAGCGCCGGGCGCTGCTACGGGCCTACGGCGCCGAGCTGGTCCTCACGCCCGGGACCGAGGGCATGGCGGGCGCCATCCGCAGGGCGCAGGAGCTGGTGGCGGAGCATCCGACGTACTTCATGCCGATGCAGTTCGACAACCCCGCCAACCCCGAGATCCACCGCCGGACCACCGCCCGGGAGGTCCTGGAGCAGATGGACGGGCGGCTGGATGCCTTCGTCGCCGGGGTGGGGACGGGCGGCACCCTGACGGGGGTGGGGGAGGTGCTCAAGGAGCAGCTGCCCGGGTGCCTGGTGGTGGCGGTCGAACCGGCCGGTTCGGCCGTGCTCTCGGGCGGGGAGCCGGGGCCCCACCGCATCCAGGGCATCGGGGCCGGGTTCGTCCCGCGGGTGCTGAACCGGCAGGTGATCGACCGCATCATCCCCGTCCGGGATGAGGACGCGGTGATCATGATGCGCCGCCTTGCCCGGGAGGAAGGACTTCTGGCCGGCATCTCGTCGGGCGCGGCGGCATGGGCCGCGCGGCAGGTGGCGCGGGAACTGGGTCCGGGCCGGCGGGTGCTGGCGGTGCTGCCCGACACCGGGGAGCGCTACCTCTCCATGATGGAAGACCTGGCCGCCTTCGTCCGCGACGAGGAGTAAGCCGCGCCGCGGGCAGGCAGGGGATGCCCTGCTCCCCCTCCGTCCCGCGAGCCGGCCCCGCCGGCCGGCGGCCCCGGGGGACCTGCCGCCGGGAGGGGGGCCGCCCGGCAGGATGCCGCGGCCCCGGAGGGCCGTGCTACAATAGGGCGCGGCGACAGGGCGCGGCCCCGGCTGCGGCTGGCCATGGTGCCGGCCGCAGCGCGCATTCATCCTGCATTCGGCACGTCACGGGAGGATGAAGGAGCATGGCCGGGCACTCCAAGTGGGCCAACCGCAAGCACCGCAAGGCTCGGCAGGACGCGAAGAAGGGGAAGATCTTCTCCAAGCTGGCCCGGGAGATCATCACCGCCGTGCGGCAGGGCGGCGGGGATCCGGAGGCCAATCCCCGCCTGCGCCTGGCGCTGGAGCGGGCGCGCCAGTTCAGCATGCCGGCGGAGAACATCGAGCGGGCCATCAAGCGCGGCCTGGGCGAGTCCGAGGCGGAGAACTACGAGGAGCTCGTCTACGAAGGCTACGGCCCCGGCGGCGTAGCCCTCATGCTGGAGATCCTGACCGACAACCGCAACCGTAGCGCCGGCGAGATCCGGCATATCTTCGCCAAGCACGGCGGCAACCTGGGCGAGAGCGGGTGCGTGGCCTGGATGTTCGACCGCAAGGGCGTCATCACCGTCTCGGCCCAGGGAGCGCCCGCGGAAGACGACCTGCTGCTCCTGGCCGTGGAGGCGGGGGCCGAGGATCTGAAGGCCGAGGACGGCAGCTTCGTGATCTACACCGATCCCGACGACCTTCACCGGGTCCGGGAGGCGCTGGAAAAGGCCGGCGTGCCGGTGGAGGATGCCGGGCTGCGCATGGTCCCCAAGACCGAGGTGAAGGTGGAGGGCAAGGAGGCGGAGCAGTTGCTGCGGCTGCTGGATGCCCTGGAGGACCACGACGACGTGCAGGAGATCTACGGCAACTTCGAGCTGCCCGACGAGCTGCTGGTGGAATCCTGAACGGCCCCCGCCCGGGAAAGGCGGCCCGCTGCGGCCCGCGACGGCATCTGTGCGGCATCGGGAGCCGGGAGCAGGTGAGGGGACGCGGCCATGGCCACCGGGCATCGGGGTGGTCCGGGGCGTGGTATAGGGCAAGGCCCCTCCGGGCATCCTCGCCTTCCAGAAGAAGTGCCCGCCGCGGAGCGGGTACGGTTCGGGAGGCGGGCCCGTGGCACTGGGGCGCAAGCAGGCCGTAACGGCCACGCTGGTGGCGGTGGCCATCCTGGGCGGGGTGGCCGCGGGCGCCTACTGGTGGCGGCTGGACGCCGGGCGGGACGAACGGGCGCCGGCCGCCCGCAAGCCCGCGCCGCCCGCGCGGGCCGCCACCCTGACGGCGGAGACCCGGCTGGTCGAGCGAACCCGGTACCCGGCTTGCCGCGGCGTGGTGCTGGAGACGGAACGGCCGCCCACCGCCCTGGAAACGGGCTGGCGCGTCGCCGACCTCTTGCGCAGCCGCGACACCTGGCGGCTGGTGGAGGCCACGCCCGACCGCGTGGTCCTGGAGCGGGAGGTCCAGGAGCCGTGCCCGCCCCAGGCCTGGCTGCGGTACCGCACGGTGGGCCTGCACCAGGGGCGGGTGGCGGTGTACTACGGCCGGCCCGGCGAGCAGGGCGACGGCCTCGGGCCCCTGCGCCTGCTCACCACCGTGCCCGAGGAGCGCCTCCTGCCCGGCGACCGGCGCCGGCTGGAGCGCGGCCTGGTGGTGGAAGGCGAGGCCGAAGCCTGGCACGTGCTGGAGAGCCTGACGCCGTAGCTGCGACCCGTCGCCGGCGGCCGCGAGCGGGCTGGAGCCCCTCGCCGGAGCCCGCGGGCGGCATCCCGTTCCGGAGGCCGCCGTCCCGCTGAACCGGAGGAGGTTCGGCCAGGGAGCGCCCGCTCCCGTTCCGGCGCCCTTCCGTCGTTGGCCACACCCTTTCCGTGCTGCCTTCCAGGCCGCTTCCCATGCCGCTGTGCAGGCGTCCCGCCCCGCACCCACGGGACCCGGGCCGTGACCGGCCGCCCGGGACGGGCAGGCCCTCCCATGGGCTGGCCGAAGCCCGGCGCGCCCGGTGGGGCTGGGTCTTGCCGGCCATGCCGCCGCGGTGGGCCACCCCGGCTCCGCCGCCACGGGGTCCGATGCCCCGCGGTCCTCGGCGCGGCCCTTGGCTTTCCACAAGGAACCACCCTGGCGCCTGTCGAACCCCCACCGGATGAACGGAGGGATGAGCGTTGCAGGTGCTGGGCATCGACCCGGGGACGGCGACCATGGGCTTCGGCGTCGTGGCGGTGGCCGGTACCACCCTGGTGCCCGTGACCTACGGCGTGATCCGTACCCCGGCCAGCCAGCCCCCGGCTCAGCGCCTGGCCGCCATCTACCGGGATCTCCAGGAGCTCCTCCGCCGCTACCAGCCCCAGGCGATGGCGGTGGAGCGCCTGTTCTTCCAGAAGAACCGGTCCAGCGCCCTGCACGTGGGACAGGCCCGGGGTGTCGCCCTGCTGGCAGCGGCCCAGGCGGGGCTTCCCGTCCACGAGTACGCTCCCCACGAGGTCAAGCAGGCGGTGGTGGGGTACGGCCGCGCCTCCAAGGTCCAGGTGCAGCGCATGGTCCAGGCGCTGCTCGGGCTCGCCCGGCCGCCCGTTCCGGACGATGCCGCCGATGCCCTGGCGGTGGCCGTGTGTTGCCTGCATGCCCAGACCTCGGCTTGGGGCGGGACCGGGGCTCCGGGGCGGGGCGGATCGCGGGGCCTCCCCGACGCCGGTGCGGCACCGTTCCAGAGGGGGGCGGTCCGGTGATCGCCTTCTTGCGCGGCGAGCTGGCCGGTTTCCACGGTGACGAAGCCTGGATCGACGTGGGCGGGGTGGGCTTCCGGGTCGCGGTCTCCCGCCAGACCCAGCGCCGGCTGCCGCCGGTGGGTGAGCCCGTGCGGCTCCTCACCCGGCTGGTGGTCCGGGAAGACCAGTGGTCCCTCTACGGTTTTGCCACGGCCGACGAGCAGGCGGCCTTCGACGCCCTGGTGGCCGTGTCGGGGGTCGGGCCACGGGTCGCCCTCTCGGTGCTGTCGGTCCTGACCCCCGAAGACCTGCGGCGGGCCGTGGTCCTCCAGGATCCCGCCCTGCTGACCCGGGTGCCTGGGGTCGGGCCCAAGCTGGCCCGGCGGCTGCTGACGGAATTGCGCGACCGGCTGGGGCAGCCGCTGGCGGAGGACGGTGCCGCGGGCGGCCCGGCCGCCACGGGCACGGCGGGGGCGGTCCCTTCGCCGGGTACCGGCGAAGCCTCGCCCCGGGACGATGCCCTGGCGGCCCTGGAGGCCCTGGGTTACAGCCGCGCTGAGGCCGAGGGTGCCCTGGCGGCGGTGGCCGGCCAGGTCGAACCGGGCGCCCCGGCGGCGGCCTGGGTGCGGGCCGCCCTGCGGGCCCTGGCCGGCGCCCGAGCGGCGGGAGGTGCGGCCCGGTGATCGAGGAAGAACGCGTGGTCTCCAGCCGCCTGCAGGCCGGCGATGCACCGCTGGAGGCGGGGCTGCGGCCCCAGTCCCTGGACGACTTCCCGGGCCAGGAAAGGGTCAAGGAGAAGCTTTCCATCTATATTCAGGCGGCCCGCGAGCGGGGCGACGCCCTGGACCACGTGCTGCTGTACGGTCCCCCCGGCCTGGGCAAGACGTCCCTGGCCCAGGTCATCGCCCGGGAGCTGGGCGTGGGCTTCCGGATGACCTCCGGTCCTGCCATCGAGCGGGCCGGTGACCTGGCCGCGCTCCTGACCAACCTGAACGACCGGGACGTCTTGTTCATCGACGAGATCCACCGGCTGCCGCGACCGGTCGAGGAGATCCTCTACCCGGCCATGGAGGATTTCGCCCTGGACCTGATCATCGGCAAGGGTCCGGCCGCCCGGTCCCTGCGCATCGACCTGCCCCGCTTCACCCTGGTGGGTGCGACCACCCGGGCGGGACGGCTGACGGGTCCTTTGCGGGACCGCTTTGGCGTGCTGCTGCGCCTGGAGTACTACCGGCCGGAGGAGCTGACCCGGATCGTGTTGCGGGCCGCCGGCATCCTGGGGGTGGCCATCGACCCCGAAGGTGCCGCGGAGGTGGCCCGGCGGGCGCGAGGCACGCCGCGGGTGGCGAACCGGTTGCTGCGCCGGTTGCGCGATTACGCCCAGGTGCGGGCGGAGGGCGTCATCACCGCGGAGGTGGCCCGGGCGGGCCTGGATCTGATGGAGGTCGACCCGCTGGGCCTGGATCGGGCCGACCGGCGGCTGCTGGCGGTCATGGCCCAGCATTACGGCGGCGGGCCGGTGGGGCTGGAGACCCTGGCCGCGGCCATCGGCGAGGAACCCGAAACCATCGAGGACGTCTACGAGCCCTACCTCATGCAAATGGGTTTCCTCCAGCGCACGCCCCGCGGGCGGGTCCTGGCGCGCCGCGCCTACGAGCATCTGGGGCTGCCCGTGCCGGCCTGGCTGGATGCTGAAGGCCCCGAAACGGGGGTGCGGCCCGGCGGGGCCCGGGCGGGCTCCGGCCCGGCCCGCGGCGGTTCGGGCTCGTCCCGGGACGAAACCGGCAGCGCCCAGCAGGAACTGCCCGGGCTGGGCTTGTAATCATTTCGTCATGTTATTGCAAACTTTGTAGGAGACGTGGGATGGGCCGGGAACAGGGAAACAAGACGGGAGATCACCGGAAGGCCGGGTGAGGACCGTGGGGCTGACGGACATCGGACGCTGGCTGGTGTTCATGGGCCTGGGCCTGGCGGCCCTGGGGCTCCTTCTCTGGCTCGCCGGCCGGGCCGGCTTCGGCGGCCTGCCTGGGGATATCGTCATCCGGCGCGGAAACTTCACCTTCTTTTTTCCTCTCGCCAGCTCGCTGCTGTTGAGCTTGCTCTTGACCCTGGTGCTGAATCTGCTGTTCCGCGGGCGCTAGCCGCCTGCGGGGCCGGTGCTGCGGGTTCCCGGCCGCCGGGCGGGTCCGGCGGCCGGTCACCGGTCCCGCACCGGCGGCCGCCTTCCCGGGGCGGTGGCCGGCGATGGTGAAGGGCGGGGGAGGGGCCGGTGGATCCGGTGGTGGCCCGCCGGACGGGTGGCCGGCGACGGGACTTGCCGACGGGGTGGAGCCATGCATCCGAGCCCCCTGGGGACGGACCAGTTGATCGTCCAGGCCAAGGCCGGGGATGAGCATGCCCGCAACGAGTTGATCCGGGCGTACACCCCCTTTGTGCTCAAGGTGGCCTCCCGCGTGTGCGGCCGCTACCTGCACGCCGGCCAGGACGAGGAGATCAGCATCGGCCTTTTGGCCTTCAACGAGGCCATCGACCGCTTCGACGACACCCGGGGCAACAACTTCATCGCCTTCGCCGAGACGGTGATCAAGCGCCGGCTCATCGACCACTTCCGCAAGCAGTCGGCGACGCGGGCCGTGGTCCCCTTCAGCGACCTGGAGACCGAAGACGAGGAGGGCCACCCCGTCAACCAGGTGGACGTCCAGGCTGCCCTGGACCAGCACGCCCTGGCGGAGGAAGCCTGGGAACGCCGCCAGGAGATCCTGCGCTTCCAGCAGGAGCTTGCCCGCTTCGGCATCCGCTTCAGCGATCTGGTGGAGAACTGCCCCAAGCACAAGGATGCGCGGGACCGGGCCATCCAGGTGGCCCGGCGCCTGGCGTCGGTGCCGGCATACCGGGAGGCGCTGCTGAAGAACCGGACCCTGCCCTTGCGGGAACTGGCGGCCGACCCCGAGGTGCAGGCGTCCCGCAAGACGCTCGAGCGCCAGCGCAAGTACATCGTCGCCGTTGCCCTGATCCTCATCGGCGATTATGTATTCCTCCAGGAATACCTGGCGTGAGGAACACGGGCGGAGGCGCGCGGGGCGGATTTTCGGGGGCGGAGGCGACATTCACCCCAGAACCGAACCGGTTCTTTGCGTAAGGACTAACGAAGGCCGGATTGTGATGGACGGACCGGCCGGGGGAGGCGTGCAGGGCCGTGACGACAAAGGCGGTCGTGCTGGAAATCGACGGAGATCGTGCCGTCGTCCTGCGGGAGGGGGGCCAGTTCCTGCGGGTGCCCCTGCGCGGTCGCCGCTGGTATGTGGGCCAGGAGGTTCATCTGGACCTGGTGGCCCGGCGCCCCTCCTGGCGACCGCTGCTGGCCTGGGCGGCCGCGGCGGCCCTGCTGGTGGCCGTCTTCAGCGGCTTCCTGGTGACCCCGGCGGCGGCGGGTCCGGCAAGCTACGTCACCGTCGATCTGGATCCGGCCAGCGTCGGGCTGGTGACGGACCCCTGGGCGGCCGTGCTGGGGGTCGAACCCTTGACCGAGGCGGCGGCGGCCCTGGTCGACCCGGCGGCCTGGGTCGGCCTGCCGGTGGACCGGGTGGTGGTCCTGCTGGTGGAACGGGCCGCCCGGCAGGACAGCCTCCTGCCCGGAGTGGTGGTGATCGCTGCCGCACCGCTGGATGAAGGCCGGCGCCTGCCACCTGCGGTACGGCAGGCGGTGGCCCGCGCCCAGCGGGGTGCGGCCGTGGTGCTGCGCCAGCGGCCGGAGGCGGTGGCCGCCGCGGTGGTGGCGGTGGACGAGCCGCACCTGGGGCCCCGGCTGGCCCGGCTGGCGCGGCAGGCGGGGCTTTCGGTGTTCAAGACCGCGGCGGTCCTGGGGGCTGAGGTGGAGGCCCTCGACCGGCAGGGGACGGGGACTACCCTGGAGCCCGCGGTGGTCGGCGACCTGCTGGCCCGGCTGGCCAGCCTGCCACCGGAGCAGGTGCGACGGGGATGGACCGGTACCGGCCGGCCGGGGCAGGGAGGCACCGGCGGGCCGGTGGCAGGTTCCGGTGGCGTGGCGCCCGGACCGGACCGCGGCGCGGAGGGACCCGCTGCCGGCGCGGGGAACGGGGGCACGGACCAGGGGAACCCCGGCGGCGGGCATGCCGCGCCCGGTGGCGGGAACGCCGGCAACGGGCGTGACCGGGATGCGGGGGGCGCGGGCGGTGACGGAGCCGCAGACGTGCTGGCCGGCCTGGAACGGGTGAGCACCCTCCGACAGGTGCTGCAGGACGGCATCCTGCAGGTCATCCTGCCCGTGAACCTCCTCGGCTCGCCGGACGGCGGGGCGGAACGGGAGCCGCAGGGCAAGGGCAAGGCCAGGGGACATGGCGGCGATCAGGACGGCAAGGGCGGTGCGGCGGGCAAGGCCGGAGGCCGCCAGGCAGGCCAGGGCGGCGGTGCGGGCGGGGAGTCCGGCCCGGGAGCCGGCGGCCCGGGGAAGAAGGCCGGCACCGGCCGCAAGACCAAGGAGAAGACGGGTTCCGGTGCCCCTGGTACCCAGGTTCGGCCCGGGCGGCCGGGCTCGTCCCCGGTTCCCTCCGTGCCCGGGTGGCCGCGGGCCTTGCCCGGCGGGAACGGCGGCAGCAAAGGCACCGGGAACGGCGATTCGGGGGCGGGTTCTGGGAGCGGCGGGCAAGGGGATGGCAGCGTTCGCCTGCCCCTCCCCCTGCCCGGCACCGGCCTGGGCGGGTCCACCCGCCCCGCTGCGGGAGGCGGCTCCGGCACCACCGGGACCGCGGCGGGCTCCACCGGCGCCGGCACGGGGAGCGGAACCACCAGCGGGGATGGAGGGGGTGGCGGCTCGACCGCGGGCACCGGCACGCGCGGCGGAACGGGCAGCGAAGCGGGGTCGCCGGGATCGACGGCCGGCGATACCGGTACGGGCCCGGCGGGTGGCGGGATGCTGCTGGACGACCTGGAGGGGCTGGTGACCTGCCAGGACGGGGGCGGGCTCCTGGGCTCCCTGGTGGGCGGCATCACCGATCCCTTGCTGTGTCGCTGAGGCGGCGTGAGAGCAGGGAAGGATGGCCGGGCCCAGGCGGCCACGCGGCAGCGGGCATGACGGCCGGCAGGATATCCGGCCCCGGGGTGGCGAGCCCCCGGGGTTTTTTGTGTCATAATTCCCCACGTGACCCGGCGAGGCGGCTGCGGTCCGCAGGGCCCATCGGGCCACCGCCACGCCCCGGGCGCACCACCCTGCAGCCCGGGACCCCGCCCGGCGCGCCCGGGGCAAGAGGGTACGAGGTCGCCATGGAGAACGCGGAGCCAGAAGGAGAAGGGGCATGCGCGTTGACGAGTTCGATTACGATCTGCCGCCGGAGCTGATCGCCCAGCAGCCGCTGGCCCGGCGGGACGCCTCCCGCCTGATGGTGGTCGACCGCGACACGGGGCGCTGGCTGCACGCCCGCTTCCGCGACCTGCCGCGGTTCTTGCGCGCCGGCGACTGCCTGGTGCTCAACGACACCCGGGTGCGGCCGGCCCGCCTCTACGGGCGCCGGCCCACCGGCGGGCAGGTGGAGTTTCTCCTGCTGCAGCCCTTGGACGGAGGCCGCTGGCTGGCCCTGGCCCGGCCCGGCCGGCGGGTGCGCCCGGGCACGGAGGTGGTGTGCGGCGAGGAGCGGCCCCTGCGGGTGTACGTCGAGGAAGCCCGGGACAGCGGGGAACGGGTCATCCGTCTGGAGCCGCCGCCGGGGGAGACGGTGGACGAAACCCTGCACCGCCTGGGCCGGGTCCCCCTGCCGCCGTACATTCGCGCCGAGCTGGAGGACCCCGAGCGGTACCAGACGGTCTACGCCCGGGAAGAGGGCTCGGTGGCGGCGCCCACGGCGGGCCTGCACTTCACCCCGGAGCTGCTGAAGCGGCTCCAGGACCAGGGCGTCCGCATCGCCTACCTCACCCTCCACGTGGGGGTGGGCACCTTCCGGCCCGTCACCGCCGAGAGGGTCGAGGAACATCAGATGCACGCCGAGTTCTACCGGGTCGAACCGGCCGCGGCGGAGGCGATCAACGCCGCCCGCGCCGCCGGCGGCCGGGTGATCGCCGTCGGCACCACCGTGACCCGCACCCTGGAGACGGTGGCGGCGGCCGGCGGGACCGTCCGGCCGGGCAGCGGCTGGACGGACCTGTTCATCTACCCCGGCTACCGCTTCAAGGCCATCGACGGGTTGATCACCAACTTTCACCTGCCCCGGTCGACCCTGATCATGCTGGTGGCGGCACTGCTGGGCAAGGAGCAGACCCTGGCCGCCTATCGGGAGGCGGTGGCCCGGCGCTACCGGTTCTTCAGCTTCGGTGACGCCATGCTGATCCTGCCCGGGGCGGTGCCGGCGGGGAGGGAGGAGCCGGCCCTGCCGGAGTAAGGGCGGCCCCCGGCCGGGTGACGGGGATCGCCGGGACGGGCGACGGGCCGTCGTGGCCGTGCCGGCAGGGCGGGAGAGCCGGAGGGCGGCCGGGCACGGACCTGAGGGTGGGAGGGACGGGATCGTTGGGCCGCTGGGACGGCTGGTTCACCGTGGAACACCACGAAGTCCACAGCCACGCCCGGGCGGGGCGGCTCCACACGCCCCACGGGGTGGTGGAGACGCCGGTGTTCATGCCCGTGGGCACCCAGGCCGCGGTGAAGACCTTGAGCCCCCACGAGCTGCACCAGGTGGGGGCGCAGATCATCCTGAGCAACACCTACCACCTGTACCTGCGACCCGGGTCCCAGGTGGTGGCGGAGGCCGGCGGCCTGCACCGCTTCATGGCCTGGGACCGGCCCATCCTGACCGACAGCGGCGGATTCCAGGTGTTCAGCCTGGCCGCACTGCGCCAGGTCACCGGCGACGGCGTCCGCTTCCGGTCCCACCTGGACGGCTCCGAGCACTTCTTCACCCCCGAGCTGTCCATGGCCGTCCAGCGGGACCTGGGGGCGGACATCATCATGTGCTTCGACGAGTGCCTGGCGTATCCGGCCCGCCGGGACGAGGTGGAGGCCAGCGTGGAACGGACCACCCGCTGGGCCCGCCGCTGCCACCGCGCCTGGCAGGAAGACGGGGACCCCGACCGGCAGGCCCTCTTCGGCATCGTGCAGGGGGGAGCCTATCCCGACCTGCGCCGCCGCTCGGCGGAGGAACTGGCGGAGCTGGACTTCCCCGGCTATGCCGTGGGCGGCCTGAGCGTCGGCGAGCCCGCCGGGGTCACCGTGGCCGTGCTGGACGTGACGGTACCTCTCTTGCCGGCCGGCCGGCCCCGCTACCTGATGGGCGTGGGGACGCCCGACTTGATCCTGGAGGCCGTGTGGCGCGGGATCGACATGATGGACTGCGTCCTGCCCACCCGGATGGCCCGGCACGGAACGGTGTACACCTCCCAGGGACGGATCACCGTGCGCAACGCCGCCTACGCCCGGGACTTCGGCCCCCTGGATCCGGCCTGCGACTGCTACGCCTGCCGCCACTTCTCCCGGGCCTACATCCGGCACCTGCTCAAGGTCAACGAGACCCTGGGCATGCGCCTCACCACCATCCACAACCTGCGGTACCTCCAGCGCTTCATGGAGCGCCTGCGCCAGGCGGTGCGGGAGGACCGCCTGCCGGAGTTCCGGGCGGCGTTCTACCGGGAAGAAGGCGCGGCGCTGGGCTTCCGCCCGCCGGAGCCGGAACCGCTGCCGGCGGGATGACGGGCTCAGACGACACGGCTCCAAGGCGATGGGGCGCAAGGCGCAGGCGGTCCCCTGCGGGCGCGGCCCTGCAGGGCAGGAGGCCCGGGCCTCCCGGCGAAGCCGTGAAGGGTACACTCTCTTGGAGGAAAGCGAGGTGGCGCTGTGCCGGAACAGGGGAATGCCCTGCTTTCGAACCTGCTGATCTTCGCCGTGTTCTTCGGCCTCATGTGGTTCATGCTGATCCGGCCCCAACAGCAGCAGCAGAAGCGGCGCCGGGAGATGCTGGCACGGCTGAAGGCCGGCGACAAGGTGGTCACCATCGGCGGCATCTTCGGCACCCTGACCAGGGTCGACGAAGACACGGTGCGCCTGCGCATCGCCGACAAGGTGGAGATCCGCCTGAGCCGGGACGCCGTTGCCCGGGTGCTGGGGCAGGACGACTAGCCCGCCGTCCCTGGGGGAAGGGGTAACCTGTTGGGCTTCTTGCACCGGCCGAGCGCGACGGAAGCCCGGAAGGATGGCCGGCGGCCGGTTTGCCATGGGACGAACCGGCCGCCGGCCGGCGTACCTGGTACGGGAGAGGGGCCACCGGCAGGAAGTCCGGCCGGGCCTCCCGCTGCCGTGAGCCGGAAGCCCCGCCGGGTCCGGGGCCGGGCGCGGGCCCGCCGGGGGGAGGCTGCGACCCTCCCGGGGTCGCGGGGGCTTGCCGCCACCACGTGCCGTGGAAGGGGGCCTCACGATGACAGGGTACGGTTCGAGCGGGAGGCCGGAGCAGGCCGAGCAGGAGCGGCCCGCGCCGGCGCGGCCGGATCCGGGGCGGCCCGGGGAGCCTGCCGGGAAACCTGCCGGGAAGCAGGGGCCCCCGCCCTCCCCGGCGGCCGCCGGGCCGCGCCCGGGGGCGACGGCCATGGAGGTGGCGGCGCCGCTGGCTCCGCCCGTTCCCGCCCCGGCCGAGGCGCCGGCGGAGCCGGCCAGGGGACGGGAGGCGGCGGGCGAGACGGCAGCCCAGCCAGCCCGGCCGGAGGGGCCGGCGGCCCGGCAGGGCACCGGAACCACCCTTGCGCCGCAACCCGGGCCGGCCCGGGAGACCGGCGGTCCGGCCGGGGCCGGAGCCGGGGACGGCAAGGTGGAGACGGGTGCCGACCTGCCCAACCCCTACGAGGTGGCCAAGCAGGAGATTGCCCGCGCCTGCCAGGTGCTGGGCCTGGACCCCGCCGTCTACCGGATCCTGGCGCGGCCGCTGCGTTTCATCGAGGTGGCGATCCCCGTCCGGATGGACGACGGGCGCACCGAGGTCTTCGTGGGCTACCGCTCCCAGCACAACGACGCCCTGGGGCCGACCAAGGGCGGGATCCGCTTCCACCCCCAGGTCACCCCTGATGAGGTCAAGGCCCTGTCCATGTGGATGACCCTCAAGTGCGCCCTGCTGGAGATTCCCTTCGGCGGCGGCAAGGGCGGGGTGGTCTGCGATCCCAAGCGGATGTCGGCGCGGGAACTGGAGGGGTTGAGCCGCGGCTACATCCAGGCCATGGCCCAGGTGATGGGGGAGGAGAAGGACATCCCGGCCCCCGACGTCTACACCACGGCCCAGGTGATGGCCTGGATTGCCGACGAGTTCAGCCAGATCCGCCAGCAGAACGCCTTCGGCATCGTGACCGGCAAGCCCCTGGTGATCGGCGGCTCCTTAGGCCGCCACGAAGCCACCGCCCGGGGTGCCGTCACTGTGGTCCGGGAAGCGGCCCAGGCCATGGGCCTGGACATCCGCCACGCCACGGTGGCGATCCAGGGGTACGGCAACGCGGGCAGCATCGCCCACCGGCTGCTGTACGACATGGGGGTCCGGGTCATCGCCGTCAGCGACTCGGGGGGCGCCATCGTCAACGAAGGGGGCCTGGAACCCGAGGCGGTGGCCGCCCACAAGGAGGCCACCGGCAGCGTGTCCGGCTTCCCGGGCGCCCGCACCATCACCAACGAAGACTTGCTTACCCTGCCTTGTGATATCCTTTTGCCGGCCGCCCTGGAAAACCAGATCACCGCTGCCAACGCGGGCCGGATCCAGGCGCGGCTCGTCGGCGAGATCGCCAACGGCCCCACCACCCCCGAGGCCCACCGCATCCTGGTGGAGCGGGGCGTGGTGGTGTTGCCCGACATCCTGACCAATGCCGGGGGCGTGACCGTCAGCTACTTCGAGTGGGTCCAGAACCAGTGCCACTGGTACTGGTCGGAGGACGAGGTCAACCAGCGGCTGGAGGAGCGGATGGTGCGGGCCTTCCACCGGGTCTGGGAGGCGGGGCAGCGGCTCCCGACCCGGGATCTGCGGCTGGCCGCCTACACCGTGGCGGTGGCCCGGGTGGCCGAGGCCATGCGGGTGAGGGGCTGGATCCACCGTACCGACAGCAGCTTCCGCTCCTAGACCCGGGGCCCAGGCCCGCGGCCGTACCGGGCCGGCGGCCGGATCCGGTGGACCGGCGCGCGGGCGGCTTCCGGTCGGGTGCCCGGGCCGGCGAGCGGGATCCCGGCGGCATCCCGCGTCAAGGCCCGGGTCCTGGGCCGGTCCCGGGCCCGGTCCACGGTGCCCGAGCCGGGTTCCGGGCCGGGCCGCGGGCCAGCAAGGCGTGGCGAAACCGGGCGAGAAACCGGAGGACCGAAGGGACCATGACCAGCGACGGCAAGGCGAAACGGGACGAACAGGCGGTTCCCGCCCCCGCCAGGGCGGCCGGGGCGGGCCAGGCGCCCGGCGGCCGGGCGGCGAGCAGCCCCGCGGGCACCGGGCAGGACAACGGGCGGGGGGAGCCGCCGTCCGGTGCAGCGGGACCTGCGTCCATGGCCGAGAAGGTGGCCGAACTGCGGTCCCGCCGGCAGCGGCTGGAGCAGGGGGGCGGGACCCAGCGCATCGCCCAGCAGCACGTCAAGGGCAAGCTCACCGCCCGGGAGCGCCTCGCCCTCCTGCTTGACCCCGGCAGCTTCCAGGAGCTGGACCTGTTCGTCCAGCACCGGGCGCGGGAATTCGGCATGGAGGGCAAGGAGGCGCCGGGCGACGGCGTGATCACGGGATTCGGCTGCATCGACGGGCGGCTGGTGTACGTCTTCGCCCAGGACTTCACCGTCATCGGCGGCACTCTGGGGGAGATGCACGCGGCGAAGATCGTCAAGGTGATGGACCTGGCCCTCAAGGCGGGGGCGCCCTTGATCGGCATCAACGACTCCGGGGGTGCCCGCATCCAGGAGGGCGTCGCCTCCCTGGACGGCTTCGCCCGGATCTTTGCCCGCAACACCTGGGCCTCGGGGGTCATCCCCCAGATCTCCGTGATCATGGGCCCCTGTGCCGGGGGTGCCGTCTACTCGCCCGCCATCACCGACTTCGTCTTCATGGTGGAAGGCACCAGCCAGATGTTCATCACCGGGCCCGACGTGATCAAGACGGTGACGGGCGAGGAGATCAGCTTCGAAGAGCTGGGCGGTGCGGCGACCCACACCACCCGCAGCGGCGTGGCCCACTTCTACGCCCGGGACGAGCGCGAGTGCCTGGGCCTGATCAGGCACCTTCTGAGCTATTTGCCCTCCAATAATCTGGAGGAACCGCCCCTTCTCGACACCGGCGACCCGCCCGGACGGCCCGCGCCGGAACTGGAGCAGGTGGTGCCGACGGATCCCAACAAGCCCTACGACGTGCGCCGGGTCATCGAAGGACTGGTGGACCGGGGGACCTTCTTCGAGGTTCACCAGCGCTTTGCCCAGAGCGCCGTGGTGGGCTTCGCCCGGCTAGGCGGGCGGGTGGTGGGCGTGGTGGCCAACCAGCCCCGGGTGCTGGCCGGGTGCCTCGACATCGACTCGTCCGACAAGATCGCCCGCTTCGTGCGCTTTTGCGACGCCTTCAACATTCCCCTGATCACCCTGGTGGACACGCCGGGCTACCTGCCGGGCCGGGCCCAGGAGCACGGCGGCATCATCCGCCACGGGGCCAAGGTGCTGTATGCCTACGCCGAGGCGACGGTGCCCAAGATCTCGGTGGTGCTGCGCAAGGCCTACGGCGGCGCCTACATCGCCATGTGCTGCCGCGGCCTGGGGGCCGACTACGCCTTTGCCTGGCCGACGGCGGAGATCGCCGTCATGGGTCCGGAGGGGGCCTGCAACATCGTCTTCCGGCGGGAGATCGCCGAGGCGGACGACCCCGCCGCCATGCGGGCGGCCAAGGTGCGGGAGTACCGGGACGTCTTCGCCAGCCCCTACGTGGCGGCAGCCCGGGGGTATGTGGACGACGTCATCGAGCCGGCCCTGACCCGGGCGCGGGTGGCGGCAGCCCTGGAGAGCCTGGCCGGCAAGCGAGAGCAGCGCCCCGCCCGCAAGCACGGCAACATCCCCCTGTGAACCCGGTGCCCCAGAGCGGTGGGGGGCTGGAGGCGGGAGGGGCGGTTGCGGGGGTCCTCCCGCTGCCCGGAGCCCGGAGGGAGGAACAACCCGCGAGGCGGGCCCTGCGCAGTTTCGGGTGCAACCCGGTGTGGGAGGAGGATGGGAGGGTGATTCCTCCGGCGGTGGTGGCCGCCATCATGGCGGCCGTGGAGGCAGAGGCGGGGCAGCCGGTCAGGGTGCTCCGGATCGAACCCCTTGGGCCTGCGCCGGCGAGCCCTTCATGGGCCGGCGGCGGGGCGGCGGGAATCCTTGGGCGCAACCCCATCGCGGGCTCGCCTGCCCTGCCCACGGCGGGTGGCGGGTGGCCGCAGCCCTGGGCCCTGGCCGGCAGGCAAGAGCTGATGGCCGCCGGCACGGCCATGCAGGCGCGCCCCCGCCGGCCCCATCCCCCCGCCGCCCAGCGGCCGGACGGCCGGCAGCAGGCGCCGGCCCAGGACGCCTCCACCCGGCAGGGCCGTAAGGACGGGAGGACACGAGGATGAAACGCTATCGGGTGACGGTCAACGGCTGGGTCTTTGACGTCTGGGTCGAACCGGTGGAGGCGGGCACGGCGGGCCCCGGCGGTACGGCGGGCGCCACCGGGCCGGCGGCGTTTCCCGGCGCCGGTGGGGCCGGGGCGTGGAGCGGGCCGGCGGGACCGGGCTGGCCGGCCGCCGGGCCCGGTGCCGGCCTCTGGCCGGCGGCCGCCATGGGCTGGCCCTGGGCGGCGGGCGGGGTGCTGGGGGCCGGTGGCCCCCTCGGCCCCCTGGGCCCGGCCGGTGGTGGCCCGGGCGGGACCCATCCTGGGGCCTGGGCAGGCTTCGGCCC